>NZ_JAUSWV010000002.1:5411386-6022772 GCF_030815485.1 Streptomyces rishiriensis
CCGCGCACGAAGTCGGCGACGACCTTCACCTCGGGCGCGGACTCGGCGGCCGCGCCCCGGTAGGTCTCGGAGGACGTGGACCCCGAAGAGCCGCCGCAGCAGCCGAACTTGTAGTTCCAGTTCCGGTTGAGATCCGTACCGACGTACGAGGAACCGGAGTTGGGCTGCCGGTTCTTGCGCCAGGAGCGGTACGAGCCGGTGGCGATGTCGTACTCGCCGCCGTCCGGGTTGAGGTCGGGGACGATCCAGATCTCGCGGCCGTTGACCATGCCGGTGACCCGGGAGTCGGATCCGTAGCCGGCCCCCAGCTCACGGATCAGGTACAGCGCCATCTCCACGGTGAGGTGTTCGCGGGCGTGCTGGTGGTGGGTGAACAGCACCTCCGGCTCGGCCTCGTCCGTGGCGACGTTGTCGCTGATCTTGACGGCCACGATGTCCCGGCCCTGGTACGACTTGCCGATGACCCGCTTGCTCATGATGCCCGGGTAGGCGGCGATGCGCTGGTCGATCTCCGTCGTCATCTCGGCGTAGTTGTGGTACTTCGAGTCGGCGGTCGGGAAGTCGAAGAGCCGTACCTCGTCCTCGGCGGCCCGGTCCGGCGCCGACCCCAGAGGCGAGACCTCGTACCCCTGCGCGCGCAGCTTTCTCACCTGGTCCGCGCGGCCGGAGACCACGACGGTCTCCTCGTCGGCCTCGTCGACGCTCACCCCGGAGGCGGCGATCGCGGTGCGCATGTGGGGGGTGCTGTGGTGGACGTGGATCTCGTACTGGCGGATGTCGTCGGCGGAGGGCGCCGCCTTCGGGGCGCTGCCCGCCGCGGCGTCGGTGACCGTCGCCGAGACCGGCGCGGCGAGAGCGAGGGCGAGCAGTGCGGCGAGGACGGTGGTCCGCCTGCCGCGGTGGGCGCTTGTGGCGCCGGCGCCTGAGCCGCGAATGCGAAGTCGCATGAACTCTCCTTGTGGGGAGCCGGGTCGTGGGGGGCTGTGCGCTTGCTGTGTGCGGCGGTGCGGTGCCGCTCATCGTCGGGGTATGGCATGAGCAGGTCAAGAGTGGACAAGAGGCCGATGGCCGAAATCATGCGGAATGCGACAGTGGCCGGCCGCGAAGTTTAGCCGCGCCCGCGCCGGTGGGCCGGTATCCGAGGTTTGACGGAGTGTGAGCACATCGGGTGGAGATCCCGCACGCACCCTTGCCGGAGCGGCGACTTTCGGTTTTCTTGACCTCCATGGCGGACACCACGGGACCCCCCACGGGAAACTCCACGCACACCGAGGCACCATCCGGCATCGACAACGCGTCTCCTCGCAAGTCCAGTTGGAAGTACATCGGCCCCGGCATCGTCGTCGCCGCCACCGGCGTCGGCGCCGGTGACCTGGTGGCCACCCTCATCGCCGGCAGCAACTTCGGCTACACCCTGCTCTGGGCGGCGGTCGTCGGCTGCCTGGTCAAGATCTCGCTGGCCGAGGCGGCCGGCCGATGGCACCTCTCCACCGGCCGCACCCTCTTCGACGGCTGGGCGAGCCTCGGCCGCTGGACGACGTGGTTCTTCGTCGTCTACGTGATCGTCTGGGGCTTCGTCTACGGCGCGGCGGCGATGTCGTCGAGCGCGCTGCCCCTCCAGGCGCTGTTCCCGGACGTGATGGACCTCGAGGCGTGGGCCGTCGCCTGCGGCCTCGTGGGCCTGGTGTTCGTCTGGTTCAACAAGTACGCCGTCTTCGAGAAGGTCATGACGGTCCTGGTGGGTGTCATGTTCGTGGTGACGGTGTACCTGGCGGTCCGGGTCACCCCCCACCTCGGTGACGCCTTCGCGGGCCTCCTCCCGGTCCTGCCGGACGAGAAGGACTCCGTCCTCAACACCCTCGGCCTGATCGGCGGCGTCGGCGGCACGATCACCCTCGCGGCGTACGGCTACTGGGTCAACGCCAAGGGCTGGACGAACACCGGCTGGATGAAGGTGATGCGGCTCGACAACCGGGTCGCGTACGTGACGACGGGCGTCTTCGTCGTCGCCATGCTCTTCGTCGGCGCGGAGCTGCTGCACTCCGCGAACGTGGCGATCGCGAGCGGCGACAAGGGGCTCGTCCAGCTGAGCGACATCCTGGAGGCGAAGTACGGCACGGCGACCGCCAAGTTCTTCCTGATCGGCTTCTTCGCCACCTCCTTCACCTCCCTGATCGGCGTCTGGCACGGCGTGAGCCTGATGTTCGCCGACTTCGTGGCCCGCTACCGGGGCCGCGGCGACGCGAGCGGGGCGGAGGTCGCCTCCGGCGAGCGGGAGCGTTCCTGGCCCTTCCGCGCCTATCTGCTGTGGCTGACCTTCCCGCCGATCGTGCTGCTCTTCCAGGGCCAGCCGTTCCGCTTGATCATCCTGTACGGCGTGCTGGGCGCGGCCTTCCTGCCGTTCCTGGCCGGGACGCTCCTGTGGCTGCTCAACTCCTCCCGAACGCCCGGTGAGTGGCGCAACGGACCGCTGAGCAACGCGATGCTGGCGCTGGCGGGACTGCTGTTCCTGGTGCTGTGCGTCAAGCAGATCTGGGACCAGCCGTGGTCGGAGTTCTTCTGACCGGCCCGTTCGCGCGGGACCACCTCCGGGCGGCCGGTCGAGCGGCGGGTCCGGGCCCTCGGAACCCGACGTGCCGGCGGGGGCCCGGCCCCGGGGCCGGGCCGTTCGTGTTCCCCGCCCTCAGCCCCCGAGGACGTCCCAGTCCGGGCTGAGGGCGATCTTCCGCAGCTGGGCGACGGTGAGCGGGGGCGCCGGGCGGGTGGCGGCCGTCGACTGGCTGCTCGCGTTGAAGGCGCTGATCACCACGCGCCTGCCGTCGCTGCGCATCGTGTCGGCGGTCCACATCACGACCCCCTCGCCGCCCTTCTCGCCGGGCCCCTGGCGGGTGGCGACGCGGGTGCCGTCGGGCAGGGTCTCGGCGTCGGAGCCGTAGAGCCGGCCGGCGGCGTCGGACATGTTCAGCTGGAGGTTGACCTGGAGGTAGCTCTCCCCCTTGCCGTCGTCCACGACGGCGTAGGCGAAGCCCTCCTGGCCGCCGCTCGAGACGATCTTCAGTTTCTCGGGGAGCGTCATCCGCAGGACGGAGAGCATCCGCCGGGACGGGACGTCCGGTTCGGCCCGGGGAGCCGAGGGGGCCGGCTTCACCGACTCCTCGGGGACGGCGGCGATGATCCGCCGCCATTCGGCGGCCGTGGCCAGGGTCTTCAGCTGTGCGGTGGTCAGCGGCGGTTCCGGACGGCTGACCGGCTTCCCCTTCTCCGCGGCGGCGTTCCACTCGACGACGCTCACATGGTGCCCGGCCGGGGTGACCAGGTCCGCGCCCCACGCCTTGGTGTCCTCGCGGCGGTCGGGATACTCGTAGCCCTGGTAGACGGTGAGCGCGGATCCGTCGGACAGCAGCTCGGTCCGGCAGCTGTCGAGGCCCGTCTGCTCACCGTCCGGGCAGGGCATCACGGCGGCGGACGGATTGACCTCGCCCGCGTCCGCCGGGATCCGGTCGAGCCCCACCGAGACGGACCCCTCGCCCTTGCCGTCGTCGAACACGCCCACCGCGAGCGGGGGCAGGCCTTCACCCGTGCCGCGCGCCGCCGTCCTGCCGAACTTCCCCTTGGGCAGCAGCTTCTGGAGCGTGCGGACCACGTCGTCGGCGGAGTAGGCGGGTTTCGTGCCGCTGCCGGTCGCGGCGACGGAGGAGGGCCGTGGGGCGGGCGCACCGTCCCACGGCACGAGCAGCGCCCCGCCCACCCCCACGAGGGCGAGGGCCGCCGTGCTTCCCGCGATCGTGGCGCGGCGCTGCAACTGCATGCGCCGGCCGCGCGCCGCCCCGGCGGTGGAGAGGCCGGTGCGGGGGGAGTCGAAGGTCCCGCCCGCCTGGCGCAGGGCGGCGGAGAGACGGTTCTCGAAGGGATCGCCGTGCTGGTCTGCGGGCATGGTGAACCACCGTTTCTACGGGCTTGGAGTGAAGTCGGAGTGAGGAGGCGGGTGGCGGTGTTCTCGTGGGCCGTTGTCCGGGGCCGATCTCAGGTCTCAGCGGCCGTTCTCAGGGGCGGGCGTACTCGGAGATGTCCTCGCCCAGCAGTTCCCGCAGCCGTCCCAGCGCTCGTGTGCACCGCGTCCGCACGGCCGCCGAACTCGCGTTCATCGCGCCCGCGGTCTCCTCGATCGAGCGGTCCTCCCAGTACCGCAGGACCACGACCGCCCGGTCCTTGGCGGGCAGCCGCCCGAGCGCCTGCATCAGGGTCAGCCGCAACGGTGTGTCGGTGCCGTCGCCGTCGGCCACGTCCGGGAGCTTCTCCACGGCCCGCTCGCGGCTGCTGCGGCGCCGCTGGTGGGCGAGGAACGCGCGGGTGAGGACGGTCTGCGCGTACCCCGCCGGGTTGTCGACCCGGGACACCCGCCCCCAGCGCACGTAGAGCCTGCCGAGGGTCTCCTGGACCAGGTCCTCGGCGAGGTGCGTGTCCCCGGCGGTGAGCAGACACGCCGACCGGTAGAGGTGGCCGGTACGCGCCGCGGCGAACTCGGCGTACTCGTCCGCGCGGGCGGCCTGCCTCATGAATGTTCCCCCTGTGTCGGCTGCCGTGCTGTCCTCACCCCACTAATGCGGTGGAGCGCGTGAAATGTTTCAGAGGAGACCGAAAGTGGCCGCACAGGATCACGGGGGTACTTTTCCGTTGTGACAGACCAGCCGCGGCCGACCCCGCCACCGCAGTCCCCGCCGCCGGGTTTCGGCCCGCCTCCGCCGCAGTACGCCCCCCGGTACCCGCAGCAGTACGCCCCGCAGGCGCCGCCGCCGGCGGGTCCGGAGTTCCTCGCGGTCGACAAGCGCAACTCGGTCGTCGTGGACGCGGTGGGCGTCGCCTTCGAGATGTACGACATCACGGTCGAGTTCCCCTGGCCGGAGATCCGCAGCGTCCACTACAGGGCGAGCCCCGACGGCAAGGCACTCATGGTCGCCGTGGTCCACGTTGACGGCCGGGTCTACGAGTGCGTGGTGACGGCGAAGCCGAGGGAACGGTTGCGGGGCTGGTTCGCGCAACTGGCCTGGGTGCTGGGCCACTACCGGCCGCCGGGGCACTGAGGGCGGACGCGCGGGGAGGGTGCCGCTCCACGGTCGTCCCGTGGAGCGACACCCTCCGCCTTCGTCACCTGCGGCCGGTCACCCGGTCACCTCTCGCCCGTCACCCGGCCACCCGATGCCGGTGACCGCGCACGGACCCGCCGCTACGGCAGTGCGTGCACGTGCGGACCCACGGCCGCCGACCACGCGTTGCCCGCCGACGCGTCCCAGTTCGTCGACCACGTCATCGCGCCCCGCAGGCCGGGATAGGTCTTCGACGGCTTGAAGGAGCCGCAGCCGGTGCCCTTGGTCAGGCAGTCCAGGGCGTTGTTGACCACCGTCGGCGACACGTAACCGCTGCCCGCGCCGCTCGTCGAGGCCGGCAGGCCCAGACCCACCTGGGACGGGTCGAGGCCGCCCTCCAGCTGGATGCAGGCCAGCGCCGTCAGGAAGTCGACCGACCCCTGGCTGTAGACCTTGCCGTCACAGCCGAGCATCGAACCGCTGTTGTAGTACTGCATGTTGACGACGGTGAGGATGTCCTTCACGTTCAGCGCCGTCTGGAAGTAGCCGTTCGACGTCGACTGCATGTCGATCGTCTGCGGGGCCATCGTCAGGACCAGGCCGGACCCCGCCTTCGACGACAGCGACCGCAGCGCCTGTGACATGTACGTCGCGTTCAGGCCGTTCTCCAGGTCGATGTCGACGCCGTCGAAGCCGTACGTCTGCATCAGCGCGTACACCGAGTTCGCGAAGTTCGCCGCGGAGGTCGGGTCGCTCACCGAGACGGTGCCGTTCTGGCCGCCCACCGAGACGATGACCTTCTTGCCGGCCGCCTGCTTCGCCTTGATGTCCGCCTTGAACTGGTCGACCGTGTAGCCGCCGAGGCCCGCCGAGTCCAGGTTGAAGATCACGGCGCCCGGCGTCGTCGTCGCGTCCGCGAAGGCCACGGCGATGATGTCGTACTGCGAGGAGACGGCCGAGATCTTCTGGACGGTCGCACCGTTGTTGAAGTTCTGCCAGTAGCCGGTCACGGCGTGCTTGGGCACGGTCCCGCCGCCGGTGCCGCCCGTGGTCGTCGTGCCGGTGACCGCCGTCGACTTCACCGACTCGCCCGCCGCGTTGGTCGCCGTCACCTGGAAGGTGTACGACGTCGCGGCCGCGAGGCCGGTCACGGTCGCCGAAGTCCCCGTCACCGCCGTGACCTTCGTACCGCCGCGGTAGACGGAGTAGCCGGTCGCGCCGGAGACCGCGTTCCAGGCGAGGGACACGGACGACGAGGTCGTGCCCGACACGGCCAGGCCGGCGGGCGCGCCGGGCACCGTCGGGGCCGGGTCGCCGCCTCCGCCGCCGTCGGGGCCGTACACCGACACGTCGTCCGCGTAGTACGCCGCCTGGCCGTACCAGCCGTGCGTGTACACCGTCACCGAGGTGGTCGACGCGCCGGTGGTGAAGCTCGTCGACAGCTGCTTCCACGCCGTCGAGTCGGGCGTCCAGGTCGAGACGTCCGTCGTGCCGGTGCCGGTCACGCCCAGGTAGGTGTAGCCGCCCTGGACCCACGCGCTCAGCGTGTACGTCGCGTTGGGCTTCACGGCCACCGTCTGGGCGCAGCGGGCGTTGTCCTGCCCGGCCGGGGTCGCCTTCAGCGCGGCCGCGCCGGCGTGCACCGGCGAGGAGACGGTCGTACCGCTGCCCGCCGAACAGGTCCAGTTGGCCAGGCCGGACTCGAAGCCGGCGTTCCTGGCGTTGTTCAGGTCCGCGGCGGACGCCTGAGCCGCGCCCGTCATGGACAGGGCGAGGGCGGCGGCGAGGACGCCCGCGGCTCCCGACCCGAGTCGTGTCGTTCGTTTCTGTGGGGACATGACAGTAAGTTGGTCCAGACCAATTCTGTTGTCAAGAGGTCCGGCCGTGGAGGGCCGGTGGAGGCCGCGCATGCGTAACCTGCCCCGGTTTGACGGTACTTGCGCGAAGAAGAGTTGCTTGGCAGCCAGGGAAAGCTGTTCTCCGGCCACAGAGGCGTGGATACAGTGCTGAGGTAGTCACGCAATGAAGTCACCCCGGTGCACCGGAGTAACGCCGGTGGGCCGGACCGCGGGAATCGGGGAGCTGCGCGTGCCAACAGCCATTGCCGTGACCGGAGCCGACATGGCGCTGCCGCCGCAGGACGAACGCACCCTGCCCGCCACCGTCCTCGCCGACCTGGACCGACTGCCGCTGGACCGTGCCCTCGCCGACGTCCAGGCCCTCGTCGACCAGTACGGACACGTGGTCGTCGTGTACTCGCGGTCCGTGCCCGCCGCCGTCGAGCAGCGGCTGCACACCATCCGCTCCCTCCTGGAGAGCGATCGCATCGCGCTCTTCCGCCCCGACCTCCCGCCGCTCGCCGTGGCCGTCCTCGCCCGCCAGCTGCGTCAGCTGGCCTCCTGCGACCTCGGCCCCGGCGTCCTCGCCTCCGCGGGCCGGCTGCTCACCCACTACCTCCACGCGGGCGCGCTGCTCGGCTCGGTCGCCCGCCTCGACCGGGTCCCCGTGGTCGGCCTGAAGTCGCATGCCAGGTCATGGGTTCCGGGTAGTCAGTTCGGTGTGCTCGCCCACCCGCAGCCGGAACTGGTCAAGGCCACCCCCGAGACGGTGCTGCCCGGACCGGAGTTCGGCACCTGGCTGCTCGTCGCCCGCGGGCCGTTGCAGTCCGACTGGGTCACCGAGGTCCTCGCCCCCGCCTGGAGTGTCCAGGGACTGCGCGAGACGCACCTGCCCGCCGAGTCCGCCGACTGGTGGGGCACCGGCAAGGCGATCGAGTTCTGCGCCTACCTGCCCGACCTGTCGGTCCTCTACCAGCTGGTCACCTCCGTCCGGCAGGGCGTCTGCCACTGGTGCGGCATCGACGTCATCGGCGACCGCTGCGTCTTCTGCTCCGCGACCCCGCCGCCCGCCTCCGACCTCACCGCCCGCCCCGCCGCCCGCGCGCTCACCGCGGGCGACCGAACCAACCGGACCGAACCAGCCCGACCGAACCAGTCGCACCGAATCGGCTAGACCGAACCAGCTCGACCTGAGCGCCCGTTCCCGTCCGCTCGACCCGACCCCCAACGAGGTTGCACGGTTCATGAACTCCCGTCAGCGCCGCGGCGTGATTCTCCTGCTCCTGTCGGTCCTGTGCGCCCTCGGCGCGTTCGCCGGCGTCCTCTCCGTCATCGACGACGTGAAGTCCAAGGTCGGCCCCGAGGTCACGGCGTACGAACTGCGCTCCGACGTGGCGCCCTACACCACCCTGAACGCGGGCCAGTTCAAGAGGATCGAGATGCCGGAGCGCTGGCTGTCGGAGAACGCGGTCACCGACCTCGCCGCCATCCGCGGCAAGATCGCCGTGACGACGCTGAAGAAGGGCTCCCTGCTCCAGAGCGACATGATCGTCGACCAGCCCGCCCTGCAGCCGGGCCAGCAGGAGGTCGCCATCATGATCGACGCGGCCACCGGAGTCGCCGGCAAGATCACCCCGGGGTCGTCCGTCAACGTCTACGCCACCTTCGAGGGCGCCCGCGAGAGCGACCCCGACCAGTCGAAGATCATCGTGACGAACGCCCGGGTCCTCGACGTGGGGGAGCTGACCGCTCTGAAGCCGGACGAGGGCAACCGCAGCCAGTCGCCCACCGACGCGGTCCCCATCACCTTCGCGCTGTCCACCCTCGACGCCCAGCGCATCACCTACGCCGAGTCCTTCGCCAAGCGCGTCCGCCTCGCCCTCGTCGCGCCCGGCGGCGACACCACGGTCCCCGACCAGGACCGCACCTACGAACTCGTCACGGACAAGTGAGAGGCCGCCGCCCATGCCCACGAGGATCCTCCCGGCCGTCGGCGACGCGGACGCGGTCCGTTCCCTCACCACCCTGCTCAGCCAGCTCCCGGACGCCGAACCGGTCGCCCCGGTGTCCGACTCCACCCAGCTCGTGGACACCCTCGCCCGGCTCGCCGCCGAGTCGGTCGACGAACTGCCCGAGGTCGTCGTCGTCCACGAACGCATCGGCCCCGTGCCGGCCCTGGAGCTGGTCCGGGAGGTCGCCCTGCGCTTCCCGGCGGTCGGCGTCATCCTGGTCACCACCGACGTCGGCCCCGGTCTCTTCGCCGCCGCCATGGACTCCGGCGCCCGCGGCCTGGTCACCCTCCCGCTGAGCTACGAGGACCTCGCGAGCCGCGTGCACGCCGTCGCCCAGTGGGCGGTCGGCGTACGGCGCCATCTGGGCCACGGGGCCGACGTGTTCACCGGCGTCGGCGGCACCGTCGTCACGGTCAGCGGCGCCAAGGGGGGCGTGGGCGCCACGCTCACGGCCGTCCAGCTCGCCCTCGCCGCCCAGGCGTCCGGTCGCCCCACCGCGCTCGTCGACCTCGACCTCCAGTCCGGAGACGTCGCCTCCTACCTGGACGTCCAGTTCCGCCGCTCGGTCGTCGACCTGGCCGCCATCACCGACATCTCGCCCCGCATCCTCGCCGAGGCCGTCTTCCGGCACGACACCGGCGTCGCACTCCTGCTCGCCCCGGCCGAGGGCGAACGCGGCGAGGAGGTCACCGACCGCGCAGCCCGCCAGATCCTCGGCGCCCTGCGCTCCCGCTACGAGGTCGTCGTCGTCGACTGCGGCGCCCAGCTGAGCGGCGCGGGCGCGGCCGCCGTCGAACTGGCCGAACGGGCGCTGCTCGTCACCACCCCCGACGTCGTCGCCGTCCGCGGCGCCAAACGCACCGTACGCATGTGGGACCGGCTCCAGATCCGCAAGGCCGAGGAGACGACCGTCGTCGTCAACCGCCACACCCGCGCCACGGAGATCCAGCCCCAGCTCATCCAGAAGATCACCGGCACGGGGATCGCCGTGACCACGATCCCCGCCAACTTCCGGGAACTGCAGGCCGCGGTCGACGCCGGCCGGGTGCACGCCCTCGACGGCAAGGGCACCGTCCGGCAGGCCCTCTGGGCGCTCGCGGCGGAACTGGGGCTGGTCAAGGCCCCGGAGACCGCCCTCGTGCGCAGGGCCGGCGGCCGGGCGCGCGGCGGGGACCGGGGCGCGGCCGGGTTCCGGCGGCGGAGGGAGTGAACGGCATGTGGGGACATCGGGCGCGCGACCGGGGCCAGGTCACCATCGAGTTCCTCGGCATGACACCGCTGATCATCGTGACCTTGGTGGTGGTGTGGCAGTTCGTCCTCGTGGGGTACACGTTCACGCTCGCGGGGCATGCTGCCGACGAGGCCGTGCGGGCGGGGACGGCGGCCCCTCCGGGGGAGCGGCTCGAGGCGTGCCGGGAGGCGGGCCTGAGGGAGCTCGGGGACGCGTGGAAGGGGAACGCCGTGGTCGATTGCGGCGGCAGCGGTTATGTCACGGCGGACGTCTCCCTCAAGGTGCCGGTGCTCTTCCCCGGCACCATCGACTTCCCGTTCACGGTGCGCGGTCACGCGGGCGCCGTCGAGGAAGAGGACGGCGACTGAGATGGCGTACCGACGCCGCCCCCGCGGGCGAACAGCGACGGGAACAGGCGCGCACTCCCGCGACCGGGGCCAAGTGGCCCTGGAGTACCTGGGGTTCCTGCCCCTCCTGCTGCTGGTCGCGCTGGGAGCCGTGCAGCTCGGCCTGATCGCCTACGCGGCACAGCAGGCGGGTACGGCGGCCCGCACCGGGGCCCGCAGCGCGTCCCTCGACGAGGACTACGGCGCCGACTGCGCGCAGGCCGTCAGCAGTTGGCTGGACGTGAGTTGCAGCGCGGCCGGTCTGGGCGACGAGGTGCGGGTCACCTCCACCGTCACCATCCCGTCCGTCATCCCCGGCATCGGGGACTTCGGCCAGGCCCACAAGACGGCCACCATGCCGGTCGACCACTGAGGGAAGGGCATCCGACATGAGCCTGCGGGCACGCATCACATCCCCCGAGGAGAACGGCGGCCGGGGCGAGGACGGCCACCTGGTGACCTCCTACCGCGCCAAGCTGCTGGAGGAGATCGACCTCGCCGAGATGAGCTCGCTGGCGGCCGCCGAGCGCCGGGCGCGGCTGGAGCGGGTGCTGGGGCACATCATCAGCCGCGAGGGCCCGGTCCTGTCGACGGTGGAACGCTCACAGCTGATCCGCCGGGTGGTCGACGAGGCACTGGGCCTGGGCATCCTGGAGCCCCTCCTGGAGGACGCGTCGATCACCGAGATCATGGTCAACGGCCCCGACGCGATCTTCGTCGAACGGGGCGGCAGGGTCGAACAACTCCCCCTCCGCTTCGCCTCGAACGACCAGCTGATGCAGACGATCGAACGCATCGTCTCCACCGTCAACCGCCGCGTCGACGAGACGAACCCCATGGTCGACGCGCGGTTGCCGTCGGGCGAACGGGTCAACGTCATCATCCCTCCGCTGTCGCTGACCGGCCCCACCCTCACCATCCGCCGCTTCCCGCGGTCCTTCACGCTCCACGAACTGATCGGCTTCGGCTCGCTGGACGAGCAGATGCTGTACCTGCTGGCCGGTCTCGTACAGGCCAAGTTCAACGTGATCGTCTCCGGTGCGACGGGCACCGGCAAGACGACGTTGCTGAACGCGCTCTCGGGCCTGATCCCGGACGGCGAACGCATCATCACCATCGAGGACTCGGCGGAACTCCAGCTCCAGCAGTCGCATGTGATCCGCCTGGAGTCCCGGCCCCCGAACGTCGAGGGCAACGGCCGCATCACCATCCGTGACCTGGTCCGCAACTCCCTGCGGATGCGCCCGGACCGGATCGTGGTCGGCGAGGTCCGGGGCGGCGAGTCGCTCGACATGCTCCAGGCGATGTCGACCGGCCACGACGGCTCCCTCGCCACGGTCCACGCCAACAGCGCGGAGGACGCCCTGATGCGTCTCCAGACCCTCGCGTCGATGTCGGACGTCGAGATCCCCTTCGTCGCGCTGCACGACCAGATCAACAGCGCGGTGGACGTCGTCGTCCAGCTCACCCGCTTCGCCGACGGCGCCCGCCGCATCACCGAGATAGCCGTGCTCGACAGCCACGGCGGAGAGCCCTACCGGCTGGCGACGATCGCCCGCTTCAACGCCCGGCCGATGGCCGCCGACGGCCGCGTCCACGGCGCCTTCGAGTACTTCCCCCTCCCGCGCCGCACCGCGGACCGCCTGTACATGGCGAGCCAGCCGATCCCGCAGGCCTTCGGCGTGGCGCGCGCGGCACACGAACTGACGACAAGGGAAGCCCGGTGACGCTGATGGACCTCGAGACCCTGATCACGCTCACCACCGGCGGCACCCTCCTGACCTGCGGCCTGGCCGTCGCGGGACTGCACGCGTACGTGCGAGGCCGGGACCGGCGGGCGGAACTGGTGGAACGCCTCTCCTCCACCGGCCGGCTCCCCGGCACCGGCCGCCGACGCCGCTTCCGCACCCTGGACCGCCGGCTGCGCCGTACGGAGACGGGCCGCAGGCTGGAGCTGAAACTGGCGGCGACCGGCCTGGACGTGACCCCCGGCGAGTTCCTCGTCTACATGGTGGCGGCGGTGGCCGGCCTGTGGCTGGCCGGGCAGGCCACCCTGGCCCCCTTCTTCGGCCCGATCGCCGGACTCCTCGGCGTCTGGGCCGCCTGGCAGTTCCTCAACTGGCAACGTCAGAAACGCATCGAGAAGTTCATCAACCAGCTCCCCGAACTGGCCCGCATCCTGGCCAACGCCACCCATGCGGGGCTGGCGCTGCGCACCGCGATCGGCATGGCGGCGGAGGAGCTGGAGGCGCCGGCCGGCGAGGAACTCGGCAAGGTGGCCAACCAGTTGGCCGTGGGCCACTCGATGGACGACGCCCTGGGTGAACTCGCCGACCGGCTCCCCTCCCGTGAACTGGTCGTCCTCGTCACCACCCTGGTCCTCTCCAACCGGGCCGGCGGCCAGGTCGTCGGCGCCCTGCGGAACCTGACGGAGACGCTGGAGGAACGCAAGGAGACCCGGCGCGAGGTCAGGACCCAGCTGTCGCAGGTCAACATGACGTCCTACGCGGTGCCGATCCTGGGGGTCGGGGCGTTGTTCCTGATGAACAGCGTCGAGGCCGGAACGCTGGACCGCATGACGGGCTCGGCCGTCGGCCAGGCCTGCGTGATCATCGCGTTCGGCCTCTACGCGATCGGCTTCGTCCTCATCCGCCGTATGTCCCGAATCGACGTCTGAGCAGGAGGTGACGCAGGGGATGGAACTGCTGCTCGCACTCGCCGTGGGCCTCAGCGTCTGGGGCATGTTCGCCGGCATCCGCATGTACCGGGCCGACGTGAAGCTGCCCAGCGACCTCGCGCTGGCCCTGGAGGTCGGCTCGACACGTACCGGCGTCGTCGGCTCGCTCGTCGACCGCATGGGCATGCGGTACGCCCCCGCCGTCCTGCGTCTGATGGGCCCCAAGCAGGTCACCCGGTACCGGCGCAGGATAGACCTCGCGGGCAACCCGGGCGGCCTGACGATCGACCGCTTCGCCGCCCGGCGTGCGGTCTACGGCGGGATCGGCGCCCTCGGCGCGTTCGCCGCCCTGCTCCAGGGCAGTTTCTTCGTCGCGCTGCTCATGCTCGCCTTCGGCGTGTTCTGGTCCGAGGTCGGCATCTGGTCCGCGATCCGGGTCCGCAAGGACGCCATCGAACGGACCCTGCCGGACTTCCTCGACGTCCTCGCCGTCGTGGTGAGCGCGGGGCTCGGCTTCCGGCAGGCCCTCGACCGGGTGGCGTCCCGTTACGAGGGCCCGTGGGCGGACGAGATCCGCATCACGCTGCGTCAGATGGACCTCGGCGTGAGCCGCCGCGAGGCCTTCCAGGAGCTGCGCCGCCGCAACGACTCCGAGCAGGTCGCCATGTTCGTCACGGCGCTCCAGCAGGGCGAGGAGCTCGGCGCGCCGATCGTCGACACGCTCGTCTCGATCGCCAAGGACATGCGCCGGACGGACGCGCAGAACGCCCGGCGCAAGGCGGCCCGGGCGGTCCCCAAGGCCACGCTGATGATCACCACGTTCATGGTCCCGGCGACGATGCTCCTTCTCGGCGCCGGGATGCTGCTCGGCTCCGGCACGGACTTCAGCTCGATCACGGGCGAGTAGGCGGACGGGATGACGGCCATGACGACGGCGGCGACGAGCGCGCGGGCGACCGCGACGGCGAGGGTGCGCGGCGCGGTACTGAAGCGCCGCCGCCCGAGTCAGCCGAGAAACACGACCGCGCCGAGCGCGGCCCGGGAGGGCGCGGCGCCGGGGAGTGCGGCACCGGACGGTGCGGCACGGGACGGTGCGGCACGGGACGGTGCGGCAGCGGCGACCGTGACACGGGAGAGCACTGCACAGGAGGGCGCGGCGCGGGAGGGCACTGGGCGGTGGAGCGCGGCACCGGAGAACACGGCACGGGAGGGCGCGGCGCCGGTGGACTCGGCACCGGAGAAGACCGGGCCGGTCGGGACCGTCACCTCGGTGTCGATACAGGAGAACGTCCCGCTTCAGGTCAACGCGCTGCAGGCGATGTGCCGCCAGGTGTTCGGCTTCCGACTGGCCATGATCGCGCTCGCCGCCCCCGCGGCCCTCCTCAACGCCGCCCCCGGCCTGGGCACCCGCCTGGTGGGCGCTTCCGTGGTCGTCACCTTCATGGGGTCCTACGTCCTCTTCCGCGACTGGGAGCGCTTCGGTCCCCTTCTCCTGCGCCACCCGTCCCTGCTGGCCGTGGACACCCTGTTCGGCACCCTGCTGCTGATCTCGGCGGGGCCGGACACCACGCTCGCCTACGTCAGCGTCTGCACCCCGCTGCTGGCCGGCATCGTCTACGGCTGGCGGGGCGCCGCCTGTTTCGCCTCCCTCCAGTCGCTGATCCTGCTGCTGGTCCACGCGACCCTCGTGCAAGAGCCCGGCGTCGGCCTCGCCGAGAGACTGCTGCTGCCGGGCCTCTGCGTCATCACCGGCGCGATGGGCTCGTCACTGCGCCAGCTCATGCTCCGTTTCGGCGCGGCCACCCACGCCCTGACCACCGTCAAGGCCCGCCTGGCCGGCACCGAGGCGGTCGCGGCCGAACGCGCCCGACTGGCCCGTGAGATGCACGACTCCGTGGCCAAGACGCTGCACGGGGTGGCTCTCGCCGCCGACGCCCTGGCCCATTCGGCGGGGTCGCCGGGGATGGACCCGGTCATCGTGCGGCAGCACGCCGAACTGGTCGCCAGGGCCGCGCGCCGCGCCGCCGCCGAGTCCCGCGAACTCCTCACCGACCTCCGCCGGGAGTCGGACCCGGCGCAGGACGTCGACCTCCTGCCCGAACTGGCTGCCCACGCGCACGAGTTCGGGGACCGGACGGGTCTGCCGGTCAGCTACCACGCCTCCGGCGACCGGGCGACGCTCCCCGTCCCGCCCGCCGTGGCCCGACAGCTCCTCACGATCACCTCCGAGGCCATGGAGAACGCCCACCGTCACGCGGCCCCCACGCATGTGGAGGTGCGAGCGGCCGTGAACGGCGAGCTCCTCACCCTGAGCGTGTGCGACGACGGCCGTGGCCTCCCGCCCGGAGCCACCCTGGAACAGCTGCGCCGCACCGGCCACTTCGGGCTGGTCGGGATGACCGAGCGGGCCGCCTCCGTCGGCGCCCGCATCCGCATCGGCCACGGCCACGACTGCCGGGGCACCGAGGTGCGTCTGGACATCCCAGTGGCCGCGCTCTCAGAGGAGGTCGTCTGATGCCGGACCGACCGCCCCACCGTCCCGGCGCCGAGCAGCCGCTGTTCCCGCCCCCGCCCAGGCCGTGCCCCGTACGCGTGGTCGTGGCCGACGACAACCCGGTGGTCCGCGCGGGCCTGACCGCCCTGCTCTCCGGCCGGGAGGACATCACGGTCGTCGCACAGGCGGCGGACGGCCGCGAGGCCTACGAGGCCACCCGTCGGCACCGCCCCGACGTGGTCCTCCTGGACGTCCGCATGCCCGGCGTGGACGGCCTCTCGGCCCTTCCGCACCTGGCGCGGATCGCCCGGGTCGTGATGCTGACGTACAGCCACGAGGCCGAGATCGTCCAGGAGGCGCTGCGCGGTGGGGCCGGGGGCTACCTCGTCCACGGCGAGTTCACCGTCGAGGAGCTGGCGTCGGCGGTGCGGGACGTCACCCGGGGCCGGGCCCACTTCACCCCCACGGCGGCGACAGCGGTGCTGGCGCACCTGCGAGACGATGCGACTGCACACGCAAAAGCGGACCCATACCCCTTACTTTCTGCGACTTCCACGGAAGCGCTTTCGCAGTTGCAACCAACCGTGAGACAGTCGTCGTCGGTAGTCAGGGCGAGGTTCCAACTCAGCGCGAGGGAGGCGGAGATCATGGACCTCATCGCGTCGGGCATGAACAACCAGCAGATCGCCGCCACCTGCTTCATCAGCGAGAAGACGGTCAAGAACCACATCAACCGCATCTTCGCCAAGCTGCACAGCACCAGCCGCTCCGAGGCCGCGGCCAAGTGGCTGGGCACGGCGGTGACCTCATGAGGGTCGACCGGACATCGCGCCCGAGGTCAGAATGGGCCCGGGATTGGGCCCACGGACCCTTCTCCGAGGCGGACACCCGGTCTTACGTTGCGGGTCACGCCACCGATGGAGAGGAACGCCATGAGCGACCTGCTGCTGAAGACCGTCGTCGCGGCCGGGGTCCGGGTGAGCGGCTGGACGAACACGACGGTGCGGGCCGTACGGCGCCGCGCCGACAACGACAGGGGACAGACCGCCGTCGAGTACCTGGGCATCATCGCGGTGGTGGTGGCGATCGTGGTCCTGATCGCCAACACGAACCTGGGCCAGACGATCGTCGACAAGCTCACGACCCAGATTGGCAAGGTGGCCCCCTGACACGACCGCGCAGGCGCACGTACGGCGACGCAGGGCAGGTCTTCCCCATCTACCTCGTGGTGGTGGCGGGCCTGCTCTTTCTCGCGTTCGCGTACTTCGCGGTCGGACAGGCGGCGGTGAACCGCAACGGCGCGCAGACGGCGGCCGACGCGGCGGCGCTGGCGGCGGCGCAGGAGACGAGAGACCAGCTCGCGGGCAAGTGGGTCGACGCCGTCCTCGACCCCACGCAGTGGCAGGACATCTTCGAGGGAGAGGTGGGATTGGCTCCCGCGTGCTGGCGCGCCTATGAGCTTGCGGCGCAGAACGACGCCAGTGTGGGCGCCTGTCGGGACGGCCTGCGGACCACAGTCGAGGTCCAGGCGAACAAGTCGGCGGGGGACTCCGTGATACCCGTGACGAGCACCACGAGGGCACACGCCTTCGCCACCGCCGTGGTCGATTCCCTGTGCACGTTCGAGCCGCCGGTTCAGCCGTCGGGCGAACCCTCCGGTGAACCGTCCGGCGAGCCGTCGGGGCCGCCGGGCGAGGATGCCGAGGACGACGTGCTGCCGAAGCTCACCTGCGAGGACGGGAAGAACTGGGAGCTGGACCCGGACGATCTCACCGATCTGCCGGGGCCCGAGGATCTCTTCGACGTCCACCTGGCCACCGACTGACGTGCGATCGACGAGTGCAGAAAGAAGCGGAGTGATGAGCATGCGGTTCACTGCTAAGGCCCGCAGGGGGATGGTCGCGCTCGCGGTCGTGACCGGTCTGGCAGTCGCCTCGGCCGCCTGCGGCGGCGGAGGCGAGGGCGACAAGAAGCCTCAGAGCTCCTCATCCGCCTCGCGAACCGGTGGATCGGAGCCGAACCCGCAGGAGGGGCAGTCGGAGGAACCGATCGCCGAGCTGAAGGGCCCGAGCGGGCTCCTGCTCCAGATCACCTCGGCCGTGCGCGACTCCGGCGGCTTCGTCACTGTGAACGGCTCACTCAAGAACGACAGCGGCACGTTGGTCACGATCCCGTCCGCTCTGAGCGGCAACGAGACCGAGATCATGAACAACGGACGATCCCTCGGCGGTGCGACTCTCGTCGACTCCAAGAGCAAGAAGCGCTACTACGTCCTCCGCGACACCGAAGGCCGCCCCCTGACGACGACAGGGTTCTCGACGATCAAGGCCGGGGAGTCCATCGACGTCTTCCTCCAGTTCCCCGCTCCCCCCGCGAGCTCGACGGACGTGTCCTTCCAACTCCCGCTGTTCCCCAGCGGGGTCATCAAGATCTCCGGGTGAGGCGATCATGACCCCACGTCTCACTCTGGTGGTGGCCGCGGCCACCCTCGTGATGATCGGTACGGTGCCTGCCGCCCAGGCCGACACCACCCCCAGCGTTCCCCCCGGCACCGAACCCACCGCCACCGCGCCCGTCGAGGTCGACCCCAACGACCCCGACCTCAAGCTGCCCGATGGCGGCACCCTGGCCGAGCCCAAGGTGCTCGACATCAAGCAGGTCGTCGAGGACGAGTCGGGTGACGAACGCCGGGAGGACACCAACGCGGACGTGACGTTCGCGCTCCAGGCCGAGGTCCTCTTCGGCAAGGACAGCGCGAAGCTCGGCGCGGCGGCGAAGGCCCGTATCGGCACGATCGCCGCGGAGATCAGGAAGCAGAACAACCCCACGGTCGTCCGGGTCTTCGGCTTCACGGACAACCTGGGCTCCTCCGCTCACGGCGACGTCCTGTCGAAGCAGCGGGCGGACGCCGTGCAGGCCGAACTCGCGGGCGAGCTGAACGACCCGGACATCACCTTCGAGGTCCGCGGCTACGGCGAGCAGTACCCCATCTCCGACAACTCCACCGAGGCCGGCCGCAAGAAGAACCGCCGGGTGGAGGTCACGTTCCCGCGTACGGCGGGCTGACCGTCACCTCCACCCGCACCCCCGCCCGCAGACCCCACCCTTCCATCGCGCCGGCCGCCGCCTCCAGCACATGCCGGGACCGCAGCCGGGGCAGGCCCAGCCGCCCCGGCCGCATGGTGCGGACGGCGATCACGCGGAGCCGCCGGTCCAGATACGCGACGTCGATCGGCATGCGCATACGAAAGGTGTGCACGCTGCCGGCGGGCGACAGCAGCATCGCCCCGTCCACCGAGTCCCGGCCGAGCAGCCCCCGGGTACGGGCCCGGTAGGAGGCGGCGATCTCCAGGGGCACCCGAAGGCCGCCCTCGTTCGCGGCCCCCTCCCGGTCCCCGCCTCCGCCCTCGCCCACCACGAGTTCTCCCCACCCGTCCCGCCAGCGCGCCATCCCCGTCTCCCCTCGGTCGTGTCACTACCCTCTTCACCCTCTGGATCCTTCGCACCGTAGCGAGCCGGGACACGAAGAGGGGACCGTCGTATGAGGAAGATCGTCGTGATCATGTCGGTGTCCCTCGACGGATACATCGAGGGCCCGGACCGCGACATCTCCTGGCACCAGGTCGACGACGAACTGCACCAGCACTTCAATGACATGGTCGGAGAGCTGGGCGCCCTGCTCAGCGGCCGGACCACGTACGAGCTCATGGCCGCGTACTGGCCGACCGCCGACGCCGATCCGGACGTCCCCGCTACGCTGGCCGAGTTCGCCGCGATCTGGCGCGAGATCCCCAAGATCGTCTACTCGCGGACGCTGGAACACGCCGACTGGAACACCACGATCGTCCGGGAGGTCGTCCCCGAGGAGGTCGCGCTGCTCAAGGAGCAGGCGGGCGGCGACCTGGGGCTCAGCGGCGCCGACCTCATCGCCGCGTTCCTCCGCCACGACCTCGTCGACGAGTTCCGCGTCTACGTCCACCCGGTACTCGTCGGCCGCGGCAAACCCCTGTTCCCGCACACCGACGTGAGCACTCCGACCACACTCCGCCTGACCGGGACCCACCGCTTCGGCAACGGGGTCGTGCTGCTGCGCTACGTGTGACGGGCCGCCGAAAACCGGAGGCACCCCAGCGGCCCCTCTGCCACCATCCCCGTATGGACGACAAGGGCGACGGCAAGGGCCGGGACACCGGTCACGGCAGCGACCACGCGGACCCCGTCTTCGAGGCCCTCCTCGCCGAAGGGGCCGCCGTCCCCACCGAGGGGTGGGACTTCTCCTGGTTCGAGGGGCGGGCCACCGAGGCACGGCCCTCCTGGGGGTACGCGATGTCGCTGGCCGGACGGCTGGCGGGCGCGGGCGCCGCGCTCGACGTGCAGACCGGGGGAGGGGAGGTCCTGGACTTCGCGCTCGGCCGGGCAGCCCCCAAGGCCCCCGTGCTCACCGTCGCGACCGAGGGCTGGCCCGCCAACGTCGCCAAGGCCACCGCCCTGTTGCGCCCGCGGGGCATCGCGGTCGTCGCGTCCCCGGAGGACGCCCCGCTGCCCTTCGCGGACGCCACCTTCGACCTGGTCGCCAGCAGGCACCCGGTGCGGCCCCTCTGGGACGAGATCGCCCGGGTGCTCAGGCCCGGCGGCAGCTACTTCGCCCAGCACGTCGGCCCGCGCAGTGTCTTCGAGCTCGTCGAGTACTTCCTCGGGCCGCAGCCGGAGGGCGTCAGCGGCGTCCGGCATCCCGAGCGCGAGCGCGCCGGGGCGGAGGCGGCGGGGCTCGAGGTCGTCGGCCTGCGGACGGAGCGGCTCCGTGTCGAGTTCCACGACATCGCCGCCGTGGTCCACTTCCTGCGCAAGGTGGTGTGGATGGTCCCGGGCTTCACGGTGGAGGCCTACCGGCCCCAACTCCGCGCCCTGCACGAGCGGATCAGCGCCGACGGCCCCTTCGTCGCGCACAGCACCCGCCACCTCTTCGAGGCGCGTCGCCCGTAGCGCGGGATTGGCCAGGAACGGTCCTCCGCCTCCCCCGGACCCCGGACGTCGTGTCCACGGGGTTTCCACATCGTTATCGCGGTCGGTTCATAGCCCCTGCCGACCTCGCGTAAGTTCTCCCCTAGGCAATTCGCGTGCGCAAAGCTGCGTGGACGTCACCGCGCAGTGGAGGGGGCTGCGCGGTGACGGCCGCGTCAAGTGGACGTTCGCGGCCGGGGTAGCCCGTCGGAGGGACAGCCGGGCGAGTGGCCGCCGGAGCCTCAAAGTGCTCCAGAACCTCAGCTTTCCTCGGTGATCGGGACCATTCCCCTGGGAATCAGTTGTGTTCCGGCCATGACCCACCCATGAACCACGCATTCCGCGACCACCGCCGCGTCGCCGCCCGACTCCGGAGAGTAGTTGTGGCGCGCCGATGCACGCAGCATCACTTACGAAGGGTTATGGTGGAAACCCCCCCTCGGGCCGGTCCGTCTCCCCCCCACGGACCGGCCCGTTTTTTTGCCCCGGCACAGTCGCCCGTGCGAGGGCCGGCCCTCCCACCCCCGTCAACACCCCAGGCCCCGCGGGGGTAGGCTGCGCCCCGCGGGGACCGCACCGTACGGAGGGGCTGACAATCACGTGAACCTGCGCGACAAGCTGCGCGGCCTTCTGGTCAGGCTGTACGCACGCCGGGTGGAAGGTCACCTGGACCACGCTCAGGTGCCGAAGCACATCGGCGTCATCATGGACGGCAACCGACGCTGGGCGAAGGCCTCGGGTTCCACCACCGAGCACGGACACCGCGCCGGTGCGGAGAAGATCGAGGAGTTCCTCGGCTGGTGCACCGAGACGGACGTCGAGGTCGTCACCCTCTGGTTGCTGTCGACGGACAACTTCGACCGCCCCGAAGACGAACTCGTCCCGCTCCTCGGCATCATCGAGGACGTCGTGCGCACCCTCGCCGCAGACGGCCGCTGGCGCGTCCACCACGTCGGCACCCCCGACATCCTCCCCTCCGATGTGCAGACCGCGTTGAAGGTCGCCGAGGAGTCCACCTCCCACGTCGACGGGATACTGGTCAATGTGGCCATCGGCTACGGCGGCCGTCAGGAGATCGCCGACGCCGTGCGCTCGATGATCGTGGACGCGGCGGACCGGGGCACCTCGATGGAGGACCTCGCCGACTCCGTCAGCGTCGACCTGATCGGCCGCCACCTCTACACCGGCGCCCAGCCCGACCCCGACCTGGTGATCCGTACCAGCGGCGAGCAGCGGTTGTCCGGATTCATGCTGTGGCAGACGGCCCACGCGGAGTACTACTTCTGCGAGGTCTTCTGGCCGGCCTTCCGCAAGGTCGACTTTCTGCGCGCCCTGCGCGACTACGCGGCCCGCCACCGCCGTTACGGCGGCTGAGAAACCACTCGGCGGAACGCGG
Organism: Streptomyces rishiriensis; assembly: GCF_030815485.1. Lineage (NCBI taxonomy): Bacteria > Bacillati > Actinomycetota > Actinomycetes > Kitasatosporales > Streptomycetaceae > Streptomyces > Streptomyces rishiriensis. Next base: position 5,433,506 of record NZ_JAUSWV010000002.1, read on the forward strand.
CGGACGCCCTCGAAGGGCGTCCCGTGTACCCCGCCAGGGGCGGAAGTAACGAGGAGTTCACCGGTGCGCCGTCATAGGCCGTGGCATGGCGGCGCCCGTTCGAGGGCATAAGCCAAGCAGGTCGACGCCCGAACCACGGGTGTCGGATCTCAGCGGGCGGCACGGGGCCGTCCGCCCGGGAGGCCCTTTTGCACCAGCCCGACCGTGCGGTCACGGCACGGAAGAAGCAGCGGGGGGCCGGTTCTCGGCCCGTGCGAAGCGGCCGGAAACCGGTCCAGCTCCACTCCGTCGCTCCCCGACCTCATCCGAGGGGGTACGTCCTTCCGTGGTGACCAGCACAAAGCGCCGTATGCCAGACCGGCGCACCTATGTTCTCGACACCAGCGTCCTGCTGGCCGACCCGAACGCCCTGACCCGCTTCGACGAGCACGAGGTAGTGCTCCCCATCGTCGTGGTCACGGAACTGGAGGCCAAGCGGCACCATCCGGAGCTCGGCTACTTCGCCCGGCAGGCGCTGCGCCTGCTGGACGACTACCGGGTGAAGTTCGGTCGCCTCGACGCCCCCATCCCGATCGGGGAACTCGGCGGTACCGTCCGTGTCGAGCTCAACCACTCGGACCCCAGCGTGCTGCCTTCCGGCTACCGCCTGGGTGACAACGACTCCCGCATCCTCGCGGTCGCCCGCAATCTCCAGGCCGAGGGTTTCGACGTCACGGTCGTGTCGAAGGACCTCCCGCTCAGGATCAAGGCGTCGTCGGTCGGCCTCCTCGCGGAGGAGTACCGCGCCGAGCTCGCCATCACGGGCTCCGGCTGGACCGGGATGTCCGAACTGACCCTGTCCGGCGAGCAGGTGGACATCCTCTTCGAGGAGGGGCACATCCATGTGCCCGAGGCAGCCGACCTTCCGGTGCACACCGGTCTGACCATCCAGTCGGAGCGGGGCAAGGCCCTGGGAAGGGTCACCGCCGACGGCGACGTCCGCCTGGTGCGCGGAGACCGCGAGGCCTTCGGCATCAAGGGCCGCAGCGCCGAGCAGCGCATCGCGCTCGATCTGCTGCTCGACCCGGACGTCGGGATCCTGTCGATGGGCGGCCGGGCCGGCACCGGCAAGTCCGCGCTCGCGCTCTGCGCGGGTCTCGAGGCGGTCCTGGAGCGCCGTCAGCACAAGAAGGTGATGGTCTTCCGGCCGCTGTACGCGGTGGGCGGTCAGGAGTTGGGCTATCTGCCCGGTTCCGAGGCCGACAAGATGGGCCCCTGGGCCCAGGCGGTGTTCGACACGCTGTCCGCGGTCACCAGCCGCGAGGTCATCGAGGAGGTCACCGCGCGAGGGATGCTGGAGGTCCTGCCCCTGACCCATATCCGGGGCCGCTCCCTCCACGACGCGTTCGTGATCGTCGACGAGGCGCAGTCGCTCGAACGGAATGTCCTTCTCACCGTTCTGTCCCGAATCGGCGCGAATTCCCGGGTCGTTCTGACCCACGATGTGGCGCAAAGGGACAATCTGCGGGTCGGGCGTTATGACGGCGTGGTCGCCGTCGTCGAGAAACTGAAGGGGCATCCGCTTTTCGCGCACGTCACGCTGAACCGGTCCGAGAGGTCCCAGATCGCAGCACTTGTGACCGAAATGCTGGAGGATGGGCACATCTGAATGACCTGCCCCGATCGACCGGGGCCGAGCGGTGGTTGGCGCCGTCCGACAAAGGCTGTGAGCCTAGTCGGGCGGCGCCGATATGTGTGGGGGTTTCGCGAAAACCCCAGGGTCCCCACAGGTGTGAGCTTTCACACGCAACTCGGAATTGCCTTGCACACTCCGGTTACGGCAAAGTCTCAGTCCTGTCAGGCCCCGCATGCGACACATCTGTGCCCCCAGCAGTACGGCACCGCTTGAGCAGCACCTTCAACTCCATACCGACCGTCGCATGCCGCCCGTGCACCATGTGGCACTCCTTCACCGGGAGTTGCCCACCGGGTCCGCGTCTCCTGTGACCCCGCAGTTCGGAGACCAGCGTCAAGGGGCACGATTGCGTCCGCCAGGGTCACCGAAGCGGGCGATGCTGGAAGGAAAACCGTGTGAGCCGGATCTCGGTCCGGGGATTCGCAGTGGCCTCGGCCACGGCGGTCACCGCTGTCGGAAGTGTCGTCGGCGTTGCCTCGGGCAGCGTCGCGCAGTCCAACGACGCTGAAACGACGGCCAGCGACGCGACGCTTCTCGCCGACATACCCGCGGGCCAGCAGGTCCAGGTCCAGACGGCGTCCCTCACGCAGCAGGCCAACGTACAGGCCATCGCCGCGGACGAGGGTGCGAAGAAGGACGCCGAGGAATCGGCCCGCAAGGCCGCCGCCAAGTCGGCGATCGCGAAGAAGGAGGCCGCCGAGAAGGCGGCCAAGGACCGCGCGGAGGCCAAGGCCAAGGCCAGCCGCAGCGCGGGCGACTTCCCGGTCCGGAGCTCCTACTCCATCGCGCAGATCCAGGCGATGGCGGCCCAGATGGTGCCCAGCGGGCAGTTCCAGTGCTTCAGCAACATCGTGGACCACGAGTCCAGCTGGAACTACCACGCCGTGAACGCCTCCTCCGGTGCCTACGGTCTCTTCCAGGCGCTGCCCGCCGGCAAGTACGCGTCCGCCGGCTCCGACTGGCAGACGAACCCGGCCACCCAGATCAAGTGGGGTCTGAACTACATGGACAGCCGGTACGGCAGTCCCTGTGAGGCCTGGTCGTTCTGGCAGGCCAACCACTGGTACTGAGCCCACGCGGCCCTGGTCGTGCAGTTCTCCACCCGACGGCACAACAGAAGGGAACCGCGTGAGCCGGATATCGGCCCGGGGATTCGCCGTGGCCTCGGCCACCGCGGTCACCACTGTCGGCGCTGTCATGGGAGTCGCCCAGGGCAGCGTGGCCCAGCCCCACGACGACGCCGAGGCGACGGCGGGCGAATCGACCCTCCTCTCGGACTTACCCGCAGGTCAGCAGGTTCAGGTACAGACGGCCTCGCTGACCCGGCAGGCGGACGTCCAGGCCATCGCCGCGGACACCACCGCCAAGAAGACGGCCGAGGAATCGGCCCGTAAGCAGGCGGCCAGGGCCGCGGTGGCCAAGCAGAAGGCCGCCGTGGCGAAGGCGAAAGCCGCCCAGGAGGCCAAGGACAAGGCGGCCGAGGCCGCGGCGACCAAGGCCACCACCGAGGTGGCCTCGACCTCGTCGGCCGGCAGCTTCCCGCAGCAGGCCTCGTACACCGTCGCCGAAGTCCAGGCGATCGCCCGCCAGATGGTGCCCAGCGGCCAGTTCCAGTGCTTCAGCAACATCGTGGACCACGAGTCCACCTGGAACTACCAGGCGGTCAACCCCTCGTCGGGTGCCTACGGCCTCGTCCAGGCCTACCCCGGCTCGAAGATGTCGTCCGCCGGCGCCGACTGGCGGACCAACCCGGCCACCCAGATCAAGTGGGGCCTGAACTACATGAACGACCGCTACGGCAGCCCCTGCGACGCCTGGGACTACTGGCTCGCCAACGGCTCGTACTGAGCCGCGACCGCCGTCGCCCGCTCAACCCCGCGCAGCCCCTCCCCGTCCTAGGGGGAGGGGCTTTCGCCCTGTACGGTCGGTACGGCCGGGACCGACGACTCCAGGGGGAGTGGTGGGGAGAGACGGGGGAAGAGGACGGATCATGTCGCGAGTTCCAGGGTGGCTCGGCCGGCTGGGTGCCGGACTGAGCGAGATGGGTGAGCGGCTCGACGAACGGCGTGCCGAGGTCGAGCGGGAGAGGCGGGAGGACGCCGCCGAGCCCGACCCGACCCCGTCCGACACCGCCGTACCGGCCGCCGAGGCCTACCCGCAGGAGTTCGTGCCTTCCGCCCCGCGTCCCGATCCCGCCCAGGCCGTGCCGTGGGGCGTCCGGGTCGCCGCCGAGGCGGGCTGGCGGCTGCTGGTGCTCGCCGGGACCGTCTGGGTCCTGATGAAGGCCATCAGCGCGATCCAGCTGGTCGTCATGTCGTTCGTGGTCGCGCTGCTCCTGACCGCCCTTCTGCAGCCCACCGTCGCCCGGCTGAAGCGGGCCGGAGTGCCCGGCGGAGCGGCCACCGCGCTGACGGCGATCCTCGGGTTCGTCGTCATCGGGCTGATGGGCTGGTTCGTGACCTGGCAGGTCATGGCGAACATCGACAACCTCTCCGACCAGGTCCAGGACGGCATCGACGACCTGCGCCGCTGGCTGCTCAACAGCCCCTTCCACGTCACCGACAAGCAGATCAACGGCATCGCCAAGAACCTGCGGGACGCCATCGGCGACAACACCGACTCGATCACCTCGGCGGGCCTGGAGGGCGTCACCGTCGTCGTCGAGGCGCTGACCGGCATCCTCCTGGCGTTCTTCTCGACGCTCTTCCTGCTCTACGACGGCAAGCGCATCTGGGAGTGGACGCTCAAGCTGGTCCCGGCCGCGGCCCGGCCGGGCGTGGCCGGCGCGGGCCCGCGCGCCTGGGCGACGCTCACGGCGTATGTGCGCGGCACGGTGATAGTCGCGCTGATCGACGCGATCTTCATCGGTCTCGGCATCTACTTCCTCGATGTGCCGATGGCCGTCCCGCTGGCCGTCTTCATCTTCCTGTTCTCCTTCATCCCGCTCGTCGGCGCGGTCGCCTCCGGCGCGCTGGCGGTCGTGGTCGCGCTGGTGACGCAGGGCGTCTTCACCGCGGTGATGACCCTGGCGGTCGTGCTGGCCGTGCAGCAGATCGAGGGCCACATCCTCCAGCCGTTCATCCTCGGCCGCGCGGTACGCGTCCACCCGCTGGCGGTGGTCCTGTCGGTCGCCGCGGGCGGCATGGTGGCGGGCATCGGCGGCGCGATCGTGGCGGTGCCCCTGGTGGCCGTGACGAACACGGTGGTGGGCTACCTGCACACCTACTCCCGCGAACAGGCCCTGCGGCACGCGCCACGGCCGAGGGGCGCGACGGCGGCGGGCGTGGCACCGGTGGCGGCTCCGGCGGCTCCGCCGGCGGCCCCCACGGCCCCCACGGCCCCCGCGGCGACCGAGGACGAGGCTCCCTGAGGGAACCACCGGACGACTTCCAACCGGTCAAATGGGCGCCGCACAAGACCTGTTCGTGCGGATGACCGAGCAGCAGGACGTCGTCGCGGTGGTCGTCTGCCGCAAGTCCGTCAACGCCGGCATGCTGTTCGCCCAGGTGCGCAGGGTGGTGCGGGAGTACCGGCTCTGAACGCGAGACGGTCCCTCCCCGCGCGGGGAGGGACCGTCCGCTCAGCGCGTGCTCACCGCCCGCTCATTCCGTGCGCAGGCCGTCCGGCCGCAGCAGCTTCAGCAGCGGGGGCAGGCTGAGCAGCGTCACGAGCAGGACGACCGCCGCGCCGAAGCCGGTCATCGACAGCACGCTCGTCCAGTCCACGTCCACCGGGGTGTCCGTCATCTTCAGCAGGATCGCGCCCAGCGTGAGCCCCACCGCCATCGCCAGCAGCAGGCCCAGCGCGATCGGGATCGCCGTCTGCCACAGCACCGACAGGCCCAGCGTGCGCCGCCGGGTGCCGAAGGCGACCAGCGACGACAGCAGCTTGCGCCGCTCGCGCAGCTGCTCCAGCTGGGAGACCAGCAGGCTCGCCCCGATCAGCAGCAGCACACAGGCGGAGCCGACGAGCAGACCGGTGCGGATGGTGGTGAACTTCGTGTCCTGCCGGGTGGACGACCAGGTCATCGGGTCGGCCAGCGGGTCGACGTGGTACGCCGTGTTGCGGGCGAACTCGTAGGCGTCGGGCACGGACTCGTCGATCGAGAGGTAGATCTCACCGCTGACCAGCTTCTCGGCCGCCTCGGGCAGCGCGCTCGGCGTCATCAGGAAGCCGCCGCGTTCCCAGTCGGTGAGACCCTTGACCGACCGGGCCTCGGTGATGCCCGCGGGGACGGTCCAGACGACGTCCTCGGTGCCCCCGGAGAAGGACGGCTCGAGGTACAGCTTCTTGCCGGGCTTGTTCATCCTCGGCCCGTCCGCGGAGTACTCGTTGCCGTCGAGGACGAACATGTCACCGTCCTTGCACGAGGGCAGCTTCGCCACCTCGCGCAGGGCCGGGCAGGCGCCCACGGTCAGCTCGGTGGAGAGGGTCGGGCCGTCCTCGCTGTTCCAGGTGGAGTCGCCCAGGTAGCCCTCCCACAGGGCCGTGACCTTGCTGACGGCCTTGGTGTCGGCGAACTTCTGGGCGGTCGCGGCCAGCGGGGCGCCGTCCGGCACCCGCACCTGCATCTGCGCCCGGGTGAGGTCCTGGCCGGTGGGCTCGGTGTAGGCGCCGTCCACGCCGGCGAACAGCATCTGGAGCGCGATCGCACCGGCCACCGCCACCGCGATGCCGTTGACCATCCTTGCCGCCGTACCGCTGCTCAACTGAAGCCTTCGCACGGCAAGTTGCCAGGCCACACCGCCGGAACCGAGCCGGCCGACGACCGTCTCCACGAGCCACGGCAGCAGCGCGGTGATGCCGACGAGGATCAGGACGACGCCGCCGCTCACCAGGTACTGGTTGAAGTCGCCGTTGGCCTGGCCCTGACCGATCATCGGGTAGAGCATCGCGAGGCCGCCCACGGGCAGCAGCAGCCGCCACCACAGCCGTCGCCGCGCGGGCTTCGCCGTGCGCACCACGCCGAGCGGCTCGATCACCACACCGCGCAGGGCGAAGAGGGTCACCAGGACCGCCGCCGCAGGCACCGCGAGGGCGACCAGCACGGCCAGCGCGGGGGAGGGATCGAGGTAACCGGGCCACACGCTGATGCCCATCACCTCGACCGAACCCGCCACCTGGCGGCCGATCAGGAAGAAGACGGTGCCGAGGACCAGGCCCAGCAGGGCCCCGGCCATCGCCTCGCCCGCCGCGATGCGCCGGGTCATCCGGCCGTCCGAACCGATCAGCCTGAGGGCCGCGAGCCTGCGGTCGCGCCGCTCCCCGCCGAACCGCACGGCCGCGGCGATGAACACGGCCACCGGCATCAGCAGCACCACGATGACGACGAGGATCAGCAGGAGCAGGACCGGGTCGGTCTGCTCCTCCGACGGGTCCGGGTTGCCGAACTCCTTCAGCCGGGTCGCCTCGTAGCCCTCGAGGTGCGAGGCGAGTCCGGTGGCGCCCGAGTAGTAGGCGAGCTCCTGTGAGCCGATCAGCCCGTCCTCCCCGATGGTGCCGACGACGCGGTACGGCAGCCGCTCGCGCAGCAGCGCCGAACCGTCGGCGGACAGCAGTTTCTTCAGCGCGGGCGAGACCACCATGTCGCCCTTGGCCGGGAAGCCGCTCAGGCCGGGCGGCAGGGGGGCGCGCGCTCCTTCCGGCTCCACCAGGCGACCGCGCACGTCCTTGTCACGGAACGTCGTGTCGGCCTGCGCGATCAGCAGGGTGTCGTCGGCCCTGGCCGGCTGCGTTGCGCCCAACGGCCAGTCCAGCCGGGCCTCTTCGCGGTCGTGGCGCACCGCCAACGCGTTCGGCACCGCCGTCGTCAGCAGCAGGACCGCCACGCCGAGCCCGACCCCGACCGCGGTCAGCACGGCCCGTACCCAGCCCTCCCGGCCGCCGGCGAACGCGAACCGGACTCCCAGGCCCAGATCCCTGACCCACTGGCGCAGACTCATATGACCCGCTCCATGTCCCGCGACTTCCCGTCCCGAACGACGATCTCGCGGTCGGAGTAGGCGGCCACCCGGGCCTCGTGCGTGACGAGCACGACGGCCGTGCTGGCCGACCGCGCGGCCTCGGTGAGCAGCTCCATCACGCGTTCGCCGTTGAGCGAGTCCAGCGCGCCGGTCGGCTCGTCGGCGAACACCACGCGCGGGCCGGTGACGAGCGAGCGCGCCACGGCCACCCGCTGCCCCTGTCCGCCGGACACCTCCCCGGGCCGCTTCCCGGCCAGGTCGTCCACCTCCAGCCGCTCCATCCAGCCCAGGGCGGTGCGCTCGGCCTGCTTGCGCGGGGTGCCGTTCAGCCGCAGCGGCAGCGCCACGTTCTCGACGCAGGTCAGTTCCGGCACGAGCTGCCCGAACTGGAACACGAAGCCGAACTCGGAGCGCCGCAGTTCGCTGCGCCGGGCGTCGCTCATCGTCGCCAGCTCGCGGCCGTCGTACAGGATCGAACCCGAGTCGGGCGTCACGATCCCGGCGAGGCAGTGCAGCAGCGTCGACTTGCCGGACCCGGACGGGCCCATCACGGCGACCACCTCGCCGGGGTGGATGGAGAACTCGGCGCCGGCCAGCGCCATCGTCGGCCCGTACGCCTTGTGCAGGTTCTCGGCGGCGAGCAGGGATCCCCCGGGGGCGTTCACGCGATCACCGCGGCCTTCAGCTTGTCGAGCCGGGCGGCGGCGAGCTCCAGCCAGCGCAGGTCGGCCTCGAGATGGAACAGGGCATGGTCGCAGATCAGCTGGTCGGCGAAGTCGCCGGAGCGCTTGCGGTCGGTGAGGATGCGCATGCTGCGCAGGTGCTCGGCACGCTGGGTGTCGAGGATGTCGGCCGCGTCGCGCTGGGTCAGCAGCGCGAGGACGACCTTGGTGTAGAGCGTCGACTGGAGGTACGGCTCGGGCTTCTCGGGCGTCGCGAGCCACTGCGCGACGTCGGTGATCCCGGCGTCGGTGATCGCGTACCGCTTGCGCTCGGGACCGCCGCCCGCCTCGATGCCGTCGACCTCGACGAGCCCGTGCTTCAGCAGGCGCGACATCGTCGAATAGACCTGGCCGTAGTGCAGCGGCCGGTCGTGACCGAACTTCTCGTCGAAGGCCCGCTTGAGGTCGTAACCGTGGCGGGGCCCGGACTCCAGGAGTCCCAGGAGGGTGTGACCGATGGACATGGGAGGACTGTACACGCGGTGTATACCCGGCGTGTATACGTGCTGTGCACGGGTGGCGGCGGGGAGTGGGAGTGTGCAGGTGAGGGCCGATTGTCACTGTTCTGCCACAGGCCCGGCGCCCACGCGGCGGCCCGTCCCGCAGGGTGAGGCCGTTCAGGTCGACGGCGGGCCGGGGTGCGAGCCGCCGGGGGGCCGGCCGCGACGGGGCATCGGCCCGGTGTCGCCGGGGAGCCGCCCGGCCTCCTTCAGCGCCTTGCGCAGCAGGAACTCGATCTGCGCGTTCGCCGACCGCAGTTCGTCCGAGGCCCAGCGGGCCAGCGCGTCGTGGACCAGCGGATCCAGCCGCAGCAGCACCTGCTTGCGCTGCTGCGGCCGACGCTGGGGGGCCGGACCCCCGGCGGGATCACTCACTGGTAGAGGGTCCCGGTGTTCAGTACCGGCTGGGGCGCCCGGTCCCCGCACAGCACCACCATCAGGTTGGACACCATCGCCGCCTTCCGCTCGTCGTCCAGCTCCACGATGCCCTTCTCGGCGATGCGCTGGAGTGCCGCCTCGACCATTCCCACGGCCCCGTCCACGATCTCCCGGCGTGCCGCGACCACGGCGCCCGCCTGCTGTCGCTGGAGCATCGCCGAGGCGATCTCGGGAGCGTACGCGAGGTGGGTGAAGCGGGACTCGATGATCCGGACGCCGGCCGCCTCCACGCGCGCGTGCAGCTCGATGGCGAGCTTCTCGGTGATCTCCTCGGCGTTGCCGCGCAGCGAGAGACCGCCCTCGTCGTGCGAGTCGTAGGGGTACTCGATGGCGATGTGCCGGACGGCCGCCTCGGTCTGGGTGGCGACGAACTCCAGGAAGTCGTCCACCTCGAAGCTGGCCTGCGCGGTGTCCCTCACGTTCCACACCACGACCGCGGCGAGTTCGATCGGGTTGCCGTACGCGTCGTTGACCTTCAGTACGGCCGTCTCGTGGTTGCGGACCCGGGTGGAGATCTTCTCGCGGGAGGTGAAGGGGTTCACCCAGCGCAGTCCGTCCTCGCGGATGGTGCCCCGGTAGCGGCCGAAGAGCTGCACCACGCGGGCCTCGCCCGGCGACACCGTGTTCAGCCCGCACATCGCGAGGAACGCGGCGACGGCGACCAGGATGCCGACGGTGATCAGCGCCGCCTTGAGGCCGGTCGCGTCCACCTGGGAGCCGACGGCGACCATCCCGGCGCCGGTCAGCAGTCCCCCCAGTCCGAGCAGCAGCGCGAGTCCGCCGGCCACGCTGTGCGCGGGGAACTCGTGCACGCGCGGGGCGGGCATCTCCGGTGTGTCGACGGTGTCGACGGCGGCTTCGGTGGAAGCCGAGGGGTCGTGAGCGGACATGGTGGGTCCCCGTTTCTCGACGCCGCCTGATTCAGTGATCGGCGGACTAGCTAAGTGATATCACTTTAGCGCCTCGCGGCAACCCTGTGCCACTCTCGTACGTCGGACTCGACGGGGACGTCCGGGCGGTTCCCCCGCGCGGGGTGCTGATTCTCACGCCCGGTGCGGACCGGACCGAGACCCTTTCGTCATAGACAGCGGTGTTAGCTTTCTGAGCTGACCTGCCCCTGCCCCCGGGCACTGGTGTGACTGCCGAGTAGGAAGCGGAGCGAGCGGACTCATGGGACGAGCGGAAGAGAGACGAGCTCGACAGCGCGGTGGGCGCCGCGCGGCGCCCAGGGGCCGCTCGACGGAGCAGCCGGACTCGACGACCCACTCCAGGGCGGAGTCCGTGGCGACCGCCGAGACGGAACGCGAGACCGCTCCCGCGACCGGGGGCCGCGCCGCCGCCCGCCGGGGCGCGAAGAAGAGCGGCAAGGGCCCCAAGGGCAAGGCCGGCAAGAAGGACAAGAGCCTCATACGCCGGATCTTCACCTGGAAGAAGATCCTCGGCACCTTCCTCGGCCTGGTCGTGGCCGTCATCGGCGCCTTCCTCTGGCTGTACATGAGCACGCCGATCCCCGCGGGCAACCCCGACGCCAACCTCCAGAGCAACGTCTACGAGTACGACAACGGCGCGATCCTGGCCCGCGACGGTGAGGTCAACCGCGAGAACGTCGAACTCGCGAAGATCCCCAAAGAGGTCCAGCACACCTTCGTCGCCGCCGAGAACAAGTCCTTCTACACCGACGCCGGCGTCGACCTCAAGGGCACCACCCGCGGCATCCTCAACACCCTGATGGGCAAGGGCGCGCAGGGTGGTTCGACGATCACCCAGCAGTACGTCAAGAACTACTACCTGACCCAGGAACAGACCGTCACGCGCAAGCTGAAGGAACTGGTCATCTCCCTGAAGCTGGACCGGGAGAAGGACAAGGACTACATCCTGGCCGGTTACATCAACACCAGCTACTACGGCCGCGGCGCCTACGGCATCCAGGCGGCCGCCCAGGCCTACTACCGCGTCGACGCCGAGAAGCTGTCCGTCCCCCAGGGCGCCTACCTCGCCGCGCTGCTCCAGGCGCCCAGCCAGTACGACTGGGCCGTCGCCTCCGACACCGGCAAGAAGCTGGTCACGGCCCGCTGGAACTACGTCCTCGACAACATGGTCGAGAAGGACTGGCTGGACAAGAGCAAGCGCGACGCCATGACCTTCCCGGAGCCCAAGGACCCCAAGGCCGCGCCCGGCAAGGAGGGCCAGGTCGGCTACCTCGTCGACGCGGCCAACACCGAACTGGCCAAGCAGCTGGTGGCCCAGGGCGTCGCCGACGACTACGAGTCGGGCATGGCCCTGGTCAGGCGAGGCGGCTGGAACATCGAGCTCAACATCGACAAGAAGAAGCAGAAGGCGCTCGAGACGGCCGTCAAGGAACAGCTGACCAGCAAGCTCGACAAGAAGAAGCGCCCGGTCGACGCGGACGTCCAGGCAGGCGCGGTGTCCGTGAACCCCAAGACGGGCGCCGTCGAGGCGATGTACGGCGGCACCAGCTACACCGACCACTACCTCAACAACGCCACCCGCACCGACTACCAGCCCGCCTCCACCTTCAAGCCGGTCATCCTCGCCGCGGCCTTCGACGAGGACGCCAAGACGCAGGACGGCGACCAGATCACCGCCGACACGATCTACGACGGCACCAGCAAGCGGCCGGTCGTCGGCAGCGACATCGGCTTCGCCCCGGAGAACGAGGACGACCAGGACTACGGCGACGTCACCGTCCAGACGGCGCTGAACAAGTCCATCAACTCAGTCTTCGCGCAGATGGGCGTCGACGTCGGCATGCCCGAGGTGCTGAAGGTCGCGGCCAACCTCGGCATGGACACCGCGGACCTCAAGGCCGTGCCCGCCCAGACCCTCGGCACCATGGGCGCGAGCCCCCTCCAGATGGCCGGGGTCTACGCCACCCTCGACAACCACGGCAGGCAGGTCACCCCGGCGCTCATCAAGTCGGCGGAGAACAGCGCCCACCCGACGTTCAAGCACACCGACCCCATCGGGGGACAGGTCATCAGCCGCGAGGCCGCCGACTCCGTCACCTCGGTGCTCACCGGCGTGGTCGACGACGGCACGGCGAGGAAGTCCGTACGGGACAACCCGCTGCGCAAGGGCCAGAAGGTCGCGGGCAAGACGGGCACCTCCGACAACAACAAGTCGGCCTGGTTCACCGGCTACACCCCCGACCTGGTCACCTCGGTCGGCCTCTTCGGCGAGTCCGCGAAGGCCCCCCACCCCCAGGTCCCGCTGACCGGCGCGACGAACGGCCTGACCTCGGACGCGGGCCGGGTCAACGGTGGTGGCTTCCCGGCGCAGATCTGGGCGGCGTACACCTTCGGCGTCTCCACCGAGGTCAGCAAGTTCGACCTGGAGACCGACCAGGGCGCGGCGGTCCGGACCGCGTCGCCTTCCCCCTCCACGTCGCCGTCACCGTCCTCCTCCCCGTCCTCGTCCCCGTCGACGAGTTCGTCACCGTCCTCCTCTCCGTCGACGAGTTCGTCCCCGTCCTCGTCGTCGAAGCCGAGCACGTCCGCGTCCAGCACCCCGACGGGCGACACGTCGACGGAACCGAGCACGGACGACCCGTCGACCGAGCCGGCGGATCCTGAGGATCCGCTCTTCGGCCAGTAGGCCACCGGCAGAAACAGCGGAGGGGGCGCCCGGAGATCTCCGGGCGCCCCCTCCGCGCGCTTCCTTCGCTTCCCTCAGCTCCGGTTCAACTCGAACCAGACCACCTTGCCGGTGCTGAGCCGGGTGGCCCCCCACCGCCGCGCCAGCCGGTTCACCAGATACAGGCCGCGGCCGCCCTCGTCGGTCGCCCGGGCCTGCCGCAGCCGAGGCAGCTGCGGCACGTCGTCGCCGACCTCGCACCGCAGCACGTCCGTCCGCAGCAACCGCAGGGTCACCGGCCGCGAGGCGTACCGCACCGCGTTCGTGACGACCTCACTGACCAGCAGCTCGACGGAGTCGGTCATGTCCTCCATCCCCCAGCGGGACAGCGCCCGCCGGGCCAGCCGGCGGGCCCGGCCGGGCGCCGCGTCCTCCGGCTCGAGGAACCAGTACGCCACGTCGCTCGGCGCGATCCCGTCGAAGCGGGCGGCGAGCAGCGCGATGTCGTCGTCCCGGTCGCCCGGGCCGAGCATGTCGAGCACCTCGTCGCACAGGGCCTCGAGCGGCGGCGGATGATCGGGCCCGGTCAGCTGGGCGGTCGCGGCGAGCTTCTCCCGCAGCTGCTCTATGCCGGTCGCCACGTCCCGCAGCCGGGACTCCACCAGGCCGTCGGTGTACAGCAGCAGTGTCGCCCCGGCCGGGGCGTCGAGCTCCACCGCCTCGAAGTCGACCCCGCCCACGCCGATCGGCGCGCCCGGCGGCACCCGCAGCACCTCGGCCCGGCCGCCCAGGTGCAGCAGGATGGGCGGGGGATGACCCGCGTTGGCGATGGTGATGCGGTGCGACACCGGGTCGTACACGGCGTACAGGCAGGTCGCCATGCGGTCGGTGCCCAGCCGTTGCGCCTGCTCGTCGAGATGGTGCAGCACCTCCTCCGGAGGCAGGTCCAGGCCGGCGAGGGTCTGGGCCGTCGTCCGCAGCTGCCCCATGATGGCCGCCGACGTCATGGAGTGCCCCATGACGTCGCCCACCACCAGCGCCACCCGGCTGCCCGGCAGCGGGATGGCGTCGTACCAGTCCCCGCCGACCCGCGCGGTCTCGGCCGCGGGCAGGTACCGCGAGGCCAGCCGCACGCCCGTGGGGCGCGGCAGGGTCTCCGGCAGCATCGTGCGCTGCAACTCGTCGGCGATGTACGCCTCACGGTCGTACAGCACCGCCTTGTCGATGCCCAGAGCGCTGTGGGTGGCGAGCTGGGCGGCCACCAGCAGGTCGTCGTTCTCGAACGGGATGCGTTCCGGGCGGCGCAGGAACACCGCGGCGCCGATCACCCGGCGGCGGCCCCGCAACGGGGCCAGGACGGCCCGCTGACCGCTCGGGACGGCCAGCGTGCTGTCCTCGCCCAGCAGTTCGGGCAGCGCGGCGCGTGCGGCCGGATGGTCGGCGAACACCGGACGCACCCCGCGCAGCACCTCCGCGAGCGCCCCGCCGGGCCGTACCTCGCACAGCTCGGCGACCGCCGCCGACAGCTCGGCGGTCAGCTCGCCCGGTTCCGGCGGAGGCAGGGCCAGCGCCGCGAAGCCGGTATCGGTGTCCCGTTCCTCCGGAATGCGGTCGGTGCGCCGCAGCCGCAGCATGATGCGGTCCGCCGCGGGCCGTTCGTCACCCACGGGCAGCGGATCGCGCAGATAGACGAGGATCGCGTCGGAGAAGGTCGGCACGGTGGCCCGGCACAGCCCCATCACGATCTCGTCCAGGTCCAGCCCGCGGGCGATCCGCCGGGTCGCGGCGCCCACGAAGCGCAGCCGGTCGCCGTCCCGCCGCATCGGCGTGGGCCGGCCCGGCGTCAGTGCCCCTCCGGCCCGCCGGTCCTGCCCGTCCGGCCCCCGCTCCGGGCGCGCGTCGGTGCCCGGCTGCGCAGGGATGGACTCGGGAGCCGGACGCGGCCGGTGGTCCCCCACGCCGGGCTTGGCCCGCGCGGGAGGCGCCCCCATCGCCTCGTCGGACGCCGACGGCTGGGAGTGCTCGGTGCCGGAACCTGCCTCCGAGCCGGTCGCATCCATTCCCGTGGCTCCCTGGCCGCCCATGCCACCCTTTCCGCCCGTGCCGCGCGACGTCGTCGTACCCGAGGCATCGGGCGGTAAGGCGGACGGGCCCGGAGCCGGCGCCTGGGTATGCAGCAGTGCCCCACGGGGGTCCGTGGGGTCGACGCCCTGGGGGCGTTCGTAGGAGGTGGGCTGCTCCGTCACGCGTGTCGAATCCGTCCGTCCGGGGCTGCGCGCCGCGCGCGCAGTTGGTCCCGCAGGAAACCCGATACCCGGAATACGTGCCCCCGGAACGGAATTCCCGCGTGGTCAGAGGTTGTTCCTGTGCCGCCGGCGGACCGCGCGCGGCCCCGGGGGCCGACGTCGGGCATCCCGCCGGTGTTGCCCTCGTACCCCTCGCTCACGTGCTGCCGCCCCTCGGTGACGTTCGGTCAGGCCCGGTGTCCGTTCCGGGAGTTACTGCCAGCGTGCCTTGCGGAGGACGATCCTACGTTTGTTGCCCGGGGGCGCATCAAGGGTCTCATGTGGACAGGTGCGCGGGCGTACGGTCCCAGTCCTCCGGCAGCAACGGTACGGCCCAGGAGGGATCCGGGCGCCAGTTCTGCCAGCCCTCGCTGAACGGAGGACCCCATGCGCGGATCACCTCCACCGCCCTGCTGCCCGCCTCCCGCACCTGTTCCGCGACCGCCCGGTCCATCAGCCCGTCCTGCTGGGCCTGCGCGAACTCGTCCTCGTCGCGCAGACCCCAACTGCGGTCCGGGTAGACGCAGATGTCCAGGAAGTGGTCCTCGGAGTCCACCCCGCCGTCCCAACGGACCAGAGGCGTCTCCAGGTTGACGTACCAGTTCTTGAACTGCCAGCCCGGGTCCCAGAACAGCCACACCGACCACGGCTCACCGGGCCGGGCCACCTTCAGCACCCCGGTGCCGAGCCAGTGGCCCCGCGCAACGGTACGCGGCTTGGTGTACCGGGTGCGCAGCGGCTCCTGGTGCGGCGGGGTGCCGTCGGCGAGCACCGGCTTGACGCACTCCGTGCCCGGGGCCAGCCACACGGCGAGCAGTTCCTCGTCGTCCCGTACGACGGTGACCGGGCGGGCGATGTGGAAGTTCACCCCGCCGTTCTCCCGGTAGCGCCACAGGATCCGGCTCCCCGGCTCCCAGAAGTCCGCCGCACCGCCAGTTCCCACGCGTCTCACCGCTCCACCGTCTGCCATGCACAGATATTAGGTGCCATGGGCATACGACGCTGCGGCGCGCGTCACGGTTCTCACGCCGGGGCGCGAAAGCCGACGAGCGTTCACGGGCGTGTCATCCGCAGGACATCCAGGGCCTCGTCGAGCTGCCCGACCGTCAGATCGCCGCGCTCCACGTACCCGCCGTCCAGCACCACCTGCCGGATCGTCCGCCGCTCCGCCAGCGCCTTCTTGGCCACCTTCGCGGCCTCCTCGTACCCGATGTACTTGTTCAGCGGCGTGACCACCGACGGCGAGGACTCGGCGTACTCCCGGGCGCGTTCGCGGTGCGCCACGATCCCGTCGACGGTCCGGTCCGCGAGCAGCCGGGACACGTTGGCGAGCAGCCGGATCGACTCGAGCACGTTCTTGGCGATCACCGGCAGCATCACGTTGAGCTCGAAGTTGCCCGCCGCGCCCGCCGTGGCCACGGTCGCGTCGTTCCCGACGACCTGCGCGGCGACCATCAGCACGGCCTCCGGGATCACCGGGTTGACCTTGCCGGGCATGATCGAGGAGCCGGGCTGGAGGTCGGGCAGCGAGATCTCCGCGAGGCCGGTGCGCGGACCGGAGGCCATCCACCGCAGATCGTTGGCGATCTTCGTGAGGCTCACGGCGACGGTCCGCAGCTGTCCGCTGGTCTCCACGACCCCGTCCCCGCGCGCCCTGCGCCTCGAAGTGGTCGCGCGCCTCGGTCAGCGGCAGCCCGGTGGCACGGGCGACCTCCTCGATGACGGCAGCCGAGAACCCGGGCGGCGTGTTGATGCCGGTGCCGACCGCGGTACCGCCCAGCGGCAGTTCGGCGAGCCGGGGGAGCGAGGAGTCGAGCCGCTCCACGCCGTACCGCACCTGGGCGGCGTACCCGCCGAACTCCTGGCCCAGCGTCACGGGCGTGGCGTCCATCAGATGAGTGCGCCCCGCCTTCACCACGTCGGCGAACTCCGCGGACTTGCGCTCCAGGGCCGCCGCCAGATGCTCCAGGGCGGGGATCAGATCGCGGGTGACGGCGGCGGTGGCCGCGATGTGCAGGGACGAGGGGAAGACGTCGTTGGAGGACTGGGAGGCGTTGACGTGGTCGTTGGGGTGCACGGGCCGGCCCAGACGCTCGGTGGCGAGCGTGGCGACCACCTCGTTGGTGTTCATGTTGGACGAGGTGCCGGACCCGGTCTGGAACACGTCCACCGGGAAGTGCTCGTCCCACCGGCCCTCGGCGACCTCCGCGGCCGCCTCCTGGATGGCGTCGGCGATGTCCGCGTCGACCACCCCGAGCCGCGCGTTCACCTTCGCCGCGGCCCCCTTGATCCGCGCCAGCGCCTCGATGTGCGCACGCTCGATGCGCTGTCCCGAGACGGGGAAGTTCTCGACGGCGCGCTGTGTCTGGGCCCGCCACTTGGCTTCCGCCGGGACGCGTACCTCACCCATGGAGTCGTGCTCGATCCGGTATTCGCTCATGTCCGGTACAGCGATCGGGACGGCCGCAATGTTCCGCGCGCTCGGCCGTCCGGATGGCGTCGGACAGGCGCCCCGGGGCGCGACCCCCGGGGACGGGGAGGGGCGGCGGAGGCGAGGGCACTCCCCGGCCGCCCCGAAGGCCCTACACGAGCCCGGGCCCTCGCACCGGGATGGTCGTGAACGTCGGTGCGGGCGCGGGGTCCTGGAAGAAGTCGTTGCCCTTGTCGTCGACGACGACGAAGGCCGGGAAGTCCTCGACCTCGATCTTCCAGACGGCCTCCATGCCGAGCTCCTCGTACTCGACGACCTCGACCTTCTTGATGCAGTCCTGGGCGAGCCGGGCGGCCGGACCGCCGATGGAGCCGAGGTAGAAGCCTCCGTGCGTGCCGCACGCGTCGGTGACCTGCTTGCTGCGGTTGCCCTTGGCGAGCATGACCCTGGAGCCGCCGGCGGCCTGGAACTGCTCGACGTAGGAGTCCATGCGGCCGGCCGTCGTCGGGCCGAAGGAGCCGGACGCGTAGCCCTCGGGCGTCTTGGCCGGGCCCGCGTAGTACACCGGGTGGTCCTTCAGGTACTGCGGCATCTCCTCGCCGGCATCGAGCCGTTCCTTGATCTTGGCGTGCGCGATGTCGCGGGCCACGACCAGCGGGCCGGTGAGGGAGAGGCGGGTCTTCACCGGGTACTTCGTCAGCTCGGCGAGGATCGACTCCATCGGCTGGTTGAGGTCGATCCGCACGACGTCCGACGCCTCGTCGAGGTGCTCGTCCGTGGTCTCGGGCAGGAAGCGCGCCGGGTCGGTCTCGAGCTGCTCCAGGAAGACGCCCTCGGCGGTGATCTTCGCTACGGCCTGCCGGTCGGCGGAGCAGGAGACGGCGATGGCGACGGGGCACGAGGCGCCGTGCCGGGGAAGGCGGACCACCCGTACGTCGTGGCAGAAGTACTTTCCGCCGAACTGCGCGCCGATGCCGATCTGCTGCGTCAGCTCGAAGACCTTCTCCTCGAGTTCCTTGTCCCGGAAGCCGTGCCCCAGCGGCGAACCCTCGGCCGGGATCTCGTCCAGGTAGTGCGCGGAGGCGTACTTCGCGGTCTTCAGGGCGTACTCCGCGCTCGTGCCGCCGACGACGATCGCCAGGTGGTACGGCGGGCAGGCGGCCGTACCGAGCGAACGGATCTTCTCCTCCAGGAACTTCATCATGGAGGCCTCGTTCAGGACGGCCTTCGTCTCCTGGTAGAGGAAGCTCTTGTTGGCGGAGCCGCCGCCCTTGGCCATGAACAGGAACTTGTAGGCGCCGCCGTCGGCCGCGTACAGCTCGATCTGGGCCGGGAGGTTGGAGCCGGTGTTCTTCTCGTCCCACATGGTCAGCGGGGCCATCTGCGAGTAGCGCAGATTGAGGTTCAGGTAGGCGTCGTAGATGCCGCGGCTGAGGGCCGCCTCGTCGCCGCCCCGGGTCAGCACGTTCTGCCCGCGCTTGCCCATGACGATCGCCGTGCCGGTGTCCTGGCACATGGGGAGCACGCCGGCGGCCGCGATGTTCGCGTTCTTCAGCAGGTCCAGCGCGACGAACTTGTCGTTGCCGGAGGCCTCCGGGTCGTCGATGATGCGGCGCAGCTGCGCGAGGTGGGCGGGGCGCAGGTAGTGCTGGATGTCGTGGATGGCCTCCTCGGCGAGCTTGCGCAGCGCCTCCGGCTCCACCTTGAGGAATGTCCGCCCGTCGGCCTCGAAGGTGGAGACACCCTCGGCGGTCACCAGCCGGTAGGGGGTGGTGTCCTCTCCCATGGGGAGCAGATCGGTGTACGCGAACTCAGGCATCGGTGCCCATTCCTCACTCGACGGACGCGACCGCCTCCATCGGCGGGCGCTCACCAGCGTAGAACCTGCCGCTGACAACGAGCTTGTGAGGTAGGGCTCAGTTCGGCGGCCACCCGTCTCGGAGGGAGGGGTATCGCGATCTATCGTGTGTGGGTACGCTGCTCTCGTGGACCTTCACCAGCAGACCGCAGCCCCCGCGCCGGCCGCGGAGTTGCGCGCCTCGGACGCCGACCGTGACCGTATCGCCGACATGCTCCGCGAGGCCCTCGCGGAGGGCAGGCTGACCGCCGACGAGCACGCCGAGCGCGTCGAGGCGGTACTGGCCGCCAAGACGGTCGGCGAGCTGGAGGTCTTCGTCCGGGACCTGCCCGCCGCGCACGAGCGGCGCGCGGCCCCCAGCTCCGCTCCCAGCCGCCCCACCGCGGGCGCGATCCCCGCCGACCCCGACGACAACGTGGTCGCGGTCTTCAGCAGCGCCGTCCGCAGGGGCCGTTGGCGCGCGGGCCGCCGTATCCACGCCTACGCGGTCTTCGGCACCGTGGAGATCGACCTCACCGAGGCGCTCTTCGAGTACCAGCAGGTCGTGATCAAGGCGCTCTCGGTCTTCGGCAACGTCGAGGTCCGCGTCCCGGAGAACGTCTCGCTGCGCGGCACCGGCGGCGCGGTACTGGGCAACTTCGAGGTGGACGCGCTCGATTCGCCGCAGCCGGACGCCCCGGTGGTCTACGTCGACGGCTGGGCGGTGCTGGGCAACATCGAGGGCCGGCCGAAGCGGGGCAAGCTCGTCGCGGACATCCTCGACCGGGTCCAGCACAAGGTCGACAGGAGTCTGCGCAAGCACCTGAACCGTTGACGGTCGTGGAGTCCGCGGCGCGGCCGTGGCGGGCCGGGCCCGGTGGAGCGGCCGTGGCGGCGTCGTGCCGGGGGTCTCCGCGGCCACGGTGGTCGGGAACTCAGTGCATAGGCGCGCGCACAGCGGGTAGGCCTTGCTGCATCGTCTCTCGCTCGCGAAGCCGTCGTCAGGAGTAGACCCGTGCTGCAACCGCCGCATTCGCCCGTGCAGGTCGCCGCTGTTCCGGCCCAGCGGGTACCAGCGCGCGACAGGGATCAGGACGCCCCCTGGCATACCGAGGCGGTGTGCCGGCGCGACGAGGCAGGCCTGTTCTTCGCCCCCTCCAAGGAGCCCACGGCCGCCCGGCTCTCCCGCGAGCAGGCCGCGAAGCGGGTCTGCGCGGGCTGTCCGGTCATGGTCGAGTGCCGAGAACACGCGCTGCTCCAGCCCGAGCCGTACGGCGTCTGGGGCGGCCTCACCGCCGCCGAGCGCCGGGTGGCCCTCGCCCGGCGCCGCCGCCGGGACGTGGAACTGAAGAAGGCGGCCCAGTCCTCCGGCCGTATAGCCGCCGCGGGCTGAGCGATCCTCGGGGTACGCGAAAGGGGCACCCCCACCGCACCGGGGGTGCCCCTCTCACGCACTACGGGGGTTACTTGGCCCGGTCGAAGTCGACCGCGCTGTAGGCCCGCAGCTTGCTCAGCCGATGTTCGGAGTCGATCCGCCGGACCGTCCCGGACTTCGACCGCATGACGATCGAGTCGGTGATCGCGGTCTCCGACCGGTACCTGACCCCGCGCAGCAGCTCACCGTCGGTGATGCCGGTGGCGACGAAGAACACGTTCTCGCCGGTCACCAGGTCCTCGGTGGTCAGGACGCGGTCGAGGTCGTGGCCGGCGTCGAGCGCCCGCTGCCGTTCCTCGGCGTCCTTGGGCCACAGCTTGCCCTGGATGGTGCCACCCAGGCACTTCACGGCGCACGCCGAGATGATGCCCTCGGGGGTGCCGCCGACGCCGAGCAGCAGGTCGACGCCGGTGCCCTCGCGCAGGGCCAGGATCGACCCGGCGACATCACCGTCGGAGATCAGCTTGATGCGCGCGCCGGTCGCCCGGATCTCGTCGATGATCCCCTCGTGCCGAGGGCGGTCCAGGATGACGACGGTGACGTCCTCGGGCGTGGCCCGCTTGGCCTTGGCGACCCGTCGGATGTTCACGGCCACGGGCGCGTCGATGTCGACGAAGTCTGCGGCATCGGGGCCGGTGACCAGCTTGTCCATGTAGAAGACGGCGGACGGGTCGAACATCGCGCCCCGCTCGGTGGCCGCGAGGACGGCGATCGCGTTCGGCATGCCCTTCGCCGTCAGCGTGGTGCCGTCGATCGGGTCGACGGCGATGTCGACCTCGGGCCCGGTCCCGTCACCGACGCGCTCGCCGTTGAAGAGCATCGGGGCTTCGTCCTTCTCGCCCTCGCCGATGACGACCACGCCGTTCATCGACACGGTGGAGACGAGGGTCCGCATGGCGCGCACCGCGGCACCGTCGGCGCCGTTCTTGTCGCCGCGCCCCACCCAGCGGCCCGCGGCCATGGCGGCGGCTTCGGTCACCCGGACGAGTTCCAGGGCGAGGTTGCGGTCGGGGGCCTCGGAGGGGACATCGAGCTCGGACGGCAATTGATGATGCTCGGTCATCGGAGCGCACCTTTCTGATACGACGACGGCCGGATGAGGGTTCGATCCCGACTCTATCGTCAGTCCGACAAGATGAGCAGGGGACCCCACGGATGAGCGCACCGGGCACCTGCGACGATAGGGGGCGTGGCAGGTTCGAACGGCAAGCAGAAGACGGCCCGCGACATGGTCATCTCCCTCGGGGTGATCTTGATCGCGGCATGGGTCATATACCTCTTTGTCCCACACGACGACCGCCCGCGCGAGGTCCAGCAGGTCGACTACCGCGTGGAGCTCCTCACGGCGCGCCGCGCGGCGACGTACCCGGTGGCGGCGCCCGAGGGTCTGCCCGACACCTGGAAGGCGACCTCGGTGCGGTTCCAGGGCGACGAGTTCGACGCCTGGCACCTCGGCTTCCACGCTCCCGACGGGGAGTACGTGGCGGTCGAGCAGTCGACTCGGCAGCGCTCGGAGTTCGTCCAGGAGGCCAGTCAGGGCTCGAAGGCGACCAAGGTCACCGAGCAGATCGGCGGCCGTACCTGGATCCGCTACACGGGCGGCCGCTACGACGCGCTCGTCCTCCAGGGCGCGGCGGGCTCCACGACCGTGGTGGCGGGCACGGGGTCCTTCGAGCAGCTGTCGACGATGGCCGGCGCGCTGAAGCTGGCGTGAACACGTGAAGCGGCCCCCGGCGAGCTCGCCGGGGGCCGCTTCACGTGTTACGTCGCTGTCAGACGGTGGTGACGACCTCGTCGTACGCCAGGCGCGGGGAGCGCGGGTAGGAGGCGCCCTCGCCCGGCTTGCCGATGTTCACGACGATCAGCGGGGTGTGGTCGTCGTCCAGGAACTCCTTGCGGACGCCCTCGAAGTCGACACCGGTCATCGGGCCGGCGGCCAGACCGGCGGCGCGGACGCCGATGATGAAGTACGCGGCCTGGAGGGCGGCGTTCAGCGCGGCGGAGCCTTCGCGGGCCGGGCGCTCGCTGAAGAAGAGGTCCTTGGCCTGCGGGAAGGCCGGGAGCAGGGTCGGCAGTTCCTCGTGGAACTCGTTGTCCGCGGAGAGGATCGCGACGAGCGGGGCGGTGGCGGTCTTGGCCCGGTTGCCCTCGGCCATGTGCCGCACCAGGCGCTCGCGGGCCTCGGGGGAGCGGACCAGGGTGATGCGCAGCGGAGTCTGGTTGAACGCCGTCGGGCCGTACTTGACCAGGTCGTAGATCGCCTGGACCTGCTCGTCGGTCACCGGCTCGTCGGTGAAGGTGTTCGCGGTGCGGGCCTCGCGGAACAGCAGGTCCTGGGCGGTGGGGTCAAGAACGAGAGACATGCGGAGACTTCCTCGTGGGGTGGCGCCGGGTCCCGTACCGGACCGCGGTCCGGATAGGCTGACGGGACCGACAGTACGCGGAGAAGTTTCAAAGTTCAACAAAGGCCCGAAGTGGCGTGATCCGCTTCACAGGCCCGGTTCGCGAACTCGCTCCACACGCCCGCTCGCAGGCCACGCTCACCGGCCCGCTCGCCCGCCCGCTCAGGGTCCCGCTTCGCGGATCCGCCGAGCTCCCGCGTCGAGGGGCGGTCCCGTCGAGGGGCGGCGTCGGGTCGACGGCCGTCGCGTCGGGGGCCGTCGGCTCACTCCCCTTCTTCCGTTTCCCCCTCCTCGGCCAGCGCCGCGTCCAGCCGCGCCCGGGCGCCCTCCAGCCAGCGCCGGCAGACCTTGGCCAGCTCCTCACCGCGCTCCCAGAGGGCGAGTGACTCCTCCAGCGTCGTACCCCCCGCCTCCAGACGCCGTACGACCTCGATCAACTCGTCGCGGGCCTGCTCGTACCCGAGGGCCTCGTCCGTCTTGCTCGTCATGCACCCATTCCCGGTGATCGTTGCTGCCTAGTTCTCGGTGGTTCCGGTGGTTCCGGCGTCGGGGACGTCGTCGACGCGAACGGTGAACTCGCCCTCGGCGACCCGCGCGCGCAGCGTCTCGGCGGCCGTCACCTCGGCCGGGTCCCGCACCACGTGCCCGTCGGCCCTCTGGAGCACCGCGTAGCCCCGCTTCAGCGTCGCGGCGGGCGAGAGCGCCACTACGCGCGCGTGCGTGTGGGTCAGCTCGGAGTCGGCGCGGTCCAGCAGGTGCCCGACCGTGCGCCGGGAACGGTCGACGAGCGAGGAGACGTGATCGGCCCGCTCGTCGATCATCCGGTGCGGATCCTGTATGGCGGGCCGCGCGAGGGCGTGGGCGAGGCCGCGCTCCTCCCGCTCCAGGAAGGCCTGCGCGCATCGCCGCGCCCGCCCGCGCAGCATCCGCACCCGCTCCAGTTCCTCGCCGACGTCCGGTACGACCTTTTTCGCGGCGTCGGTCGGCGTCGAGGCGCGCAGGTCGGCCACATGGTCGAGCAGCGGGTTGTCCGGCTCGTGCCCGATCGCCGAGACGACCGGCGTACGACAGGCCGCGACCGCCCTGACCACCTGCTCGTCGGAGAACGGCAGCAGATCCTCCACGCTTCCCCCGCCGCGCGCGACGATGATCACGTCCACGTCGTCCAGGCCGTCCAGCTCCTTCACCGCCTGGACGACCTGCGTCACCGCGTGCACGCCCTGGACGGCGACGTTGCGCACCTCGAAGCGGACGGCGGGCCAGCGGTGCCGGGCGTTCTCGAGGACGTCCCGCTCGGCGGCGGAGGCCCGCCCGCACACCAGCCCGATGAGCTGCGGCAGGAAGGGCAGCGGCTTCTTCCGGGCGGGGGCGAAGAGGCCCTCCGCGGCCAGGGACTTCTTCAGCTGCTCCAGCCGCGCCAGCAGCTCGCCGACCCCCACCGGCCGTATCTCGACGGCCCGCAGCGACAGCTGGCCACGCGGCGCGTACCACTCCGGCTTCGCGTGGACGACGACCCGCGCGCCCTCGCCGACGACGTCCGCCACCGCGTCGAAGACCTGCCGGTAGCAGGTCACGCTCACCGAGATGTCGTGCGACGGGTCCCGCAGCGTCAGGAACACCACCCCGGCACCCGGGCGCCGCGACAGCTGGGTGATCTGCCCCTCGACCCACACCGCGCCGAGCCGGTCGATCCAGCTTCCGATGAGCCGCGAGATCTCGCCGACGGGCAGCGGGGCGTCCGCGGACGTGTTCACAGCCATGCGCCCGAGCGTATCGGCCGCTACCGACAATCCGGGGCTCCCGTCCCCGGGCGGACACGGGCGGGAGCCGGGGGAGGGGAGGCCGGGGGCGGAGAACCCCTCAGGCGGCGGCCCCCGTCCGCCCGCGCTGCGCGACCAGCACGACGGCCCCCACCGCCAGCCAGATCAGGCCCACCGACTGCGCCGTGCCCGACGCCTCCGCGATCACCGCGATCGTGATCGCCGCACCCGTCACCGGCATCAGCACATGCCGCCACCACACCACCGGGCCACCCGCCCGCCGCACCGCGAACCAGCCCACCACGCTCGCGTGCAGCAAGGTGAACGCCGTCAGGGCGCCGATGTCGACCACCGACACCAGGTGGTCCATCCCGTCGTCCCGCCGCGCCGCCCACACCGCCGCGACCAGCGTGACGGCGGCCGAACACAGCAGAGCGACCCGCGGCACGCCCCCGTCCGTCCGGGCCAGCACCCGCGGCAGCCGCCGCTCACGTCCCATGGCGAACAGCAGCCGGCCGGCCGCCGCCTGTCCGGCCAGGGTGGCGAACGCGGCCCCGACCGCCTTGCCGACCGCCACCAGATCGTGCAGCCAGGTACCGACGGACACGTCCACGGCGTCATAGAACGCCGACCCCTGCCGACCGGGATCGGCGGCCAGCTCGGCGGACGGCACCGGCTCCAGCAGCGCCCCCAGGTACGTCTGCGTCACGAACAGCACGCCGGCCAGCGCCAGGCAGAACAACAGGGCCCGCGCGACCTTCCCCGCACCACCGGTGACCTCCTCCGCGAAGCTCGCGATCGCGTCGAAGCCCAGGTAGGACAGGACGGCCACCGACACCGCGCCGATCACCGCGGACAGCGAGAACGCCCCCTGCGAGCCGTCCCCGCTCAGCGGTGACAGCCAGCCGCGCTCCGCGCCGTCGCGCGCGAGGACCACCGTCGCGGACACCACGAAGACGACCAGGACGACGATCTCCAGCGCCAGCACCAGGAAGCCCACGCGGGCCGCCGCCCGTACGCCCCACAGGTTCAGCAGGGTGGTGATCACGACCGCGAGCGCCGTCCACACCCACCGGGAGACCTCCGGGACGAGCGCGTTCATCGCGATGCCGGAGAACAGGTACGCCACGGCCGGGATGAGGACGTAGTCCAGCAGCGCCATCCAGCCCGCCACGAACCCGGCGCCCTGCCCGAGCGCCACGCGCGCGTAAGCGAACACCGAGCCCGCCTGGGGGACCACCCGCACCATCTGCGCGTAACTGAAGGCGGTGAACGCCATGGCGACCGTCGCGACGACGTAGACCAGCGCCACCGCCCCGTGGGACCTCGCGTCCAGCGTGCCGAAGATGCCGACCGGCGCCATGGGCGCGATGAACAGCAGTCCGTAGACGACCAGGTCGCGAAAGCGCAGGCTCCGCCGCAGGTGTCCGTGTCCCTCCCGGATCGGACGGTCCTCGGTACCGGGCTCGGCGGTGTCGGACATCGGTGCCTCCGCGCGTCGGGTCCTGGCCACCCCCCGTCGGCTTTCCGCCGGTCTCCCAGTTTCCCCGAAGCGGTGATCTCCGACCCCTCGGGCGCGGCCTTACGATGGGACGCATGACTGCTTCGCCTGGCCGCCGCCGTGTCCTGCTCGCCGCTCCCCGGGGCTACTGCGCGGGCGTCGACCGTGCCGTGATCGCCGTCGAGAAGGCCCTGGAGCAGTACGGGGCGCCGGTCTACGTCCGGCACGAGATCGTCCACAACAAGTACGTCGTGCAGACCCTTGAGCGGAAGGGCGCCGTCTTCGTCGAGCGGACGGAAGAGGTTCCGCCGGGCAACATCGTCATGTTCTCGGCGCACGGCGTCGCCCCCGTCGTCCACGAGGAGGCCGCGCGCGGGCGCCTGGCCACCATCGACGCGACCTGCCCCCTGGTCACCAAGGTCCACAAGGAAGCCGTCCGCTTCGCCAGCGAGGACTACGACATCCTCCTGATCGGGCACGAGGGCCACGAAGAGGTCATCGGCACCTCCGGCGAGGCCCCCGAACACATCCAGCTCGTCGACGGCCCCGAGGACGTCGCCAAGGTGGAGGTCCGGGACCCCTCGAAGATCGTGTGGCTCTCCCAGACCACTCTCTCGGTCGACGAGACCATGGAGACGGTCGACGCCCTCAAGGAGAAGTTCCCGCAGCTCATCTCCCCGCCGAGCGACGACATCTGCTACGCCACGCAGAACCGTCAGCTCGCGGTGAAGCAGATGGGCGCGGAGGCGGAGCTGGTGATCGTGGTCGGCTCCCGCAACTCCTCCAACTCCAAGCGGCTCGTCGAGGTGGCCAAGCTCGCCGGCTCCCGCGAGGCCTACCTGGTCGACTTCGCGAGCGAGATCGACGAGGCGTGGCTGGAGGGCGTGACCACGGTGGGCGTCACCTCCGGCGCCTCCGTCCCGGAGGTCCTCGTCGAGGAGGTCCTGGCCTGGCTCACCGAGCGCGGCTACGGGGACGTCGAGCTCGTCAAGGCGGCCGAGGAGCACATCACCTTCTCGCTGCCCAAGGAACTCCGGCGTGATCTGCGCGAGGAGGCGGCGGCACTGGCGGCCGGGCGGGGCGGCAGCGGTACGACGTCCGCGGCGGCCTCCGACGCGGTGTCCGGTCCGGCGGACAGCTGACCGACGCCTCGGCCGGGTGAGTGACCGTCAGTCGACCGTCGTAACGTAGGGCCATGCAGATCTTCGGCGTGGACATCGGCGGCTCCGGGATCAAGGGCGCCCCGGTGGATTTGGACAGGGGCGACCTCGCTCAGGAGCGCCACAAAGTGCTCACCCCGCACCCGGCCACGCCCGAGAGCGTGGCCGACGGTGTGCGGCAGGTCGTCGAGCACTTCGAGTGGTCGGGGCCGGTGGGCCTGACCTTCCCGGGCGTGGTCACCGGCGGCTCCACGATCCGTACGGCGGCCAACGTCGACAAGAGCTGGATCGACACCGACGCGCGTGCCCTCTTCAGCGAGCGGCTGGGCGGCCTGCCGGTGACGGTGGTCAACGACGCGGACGCGGCGGGCGTCGCGGAGGTGTCCTTCGGCGCGGGCCGCGAGCGCAGCGGCACGGTGATCCTGCTGACGTTCGGCACGGGCATCGGCAGCGCCCTCTTCGTCGACGGCGTCCTCGTCCCCAACACCGAGCTCGGCCACCTGGAGCTGCACGGGCACGACGCCGAGAAGCGCGCCTCCAGCAAGGCCAAGGAGGACGGCGAGCTGACCTGGGAGCACTGGGCCCGCCGGGTCACGAAGTACCTCGCCCACGTCGAGATGCTCTTCTCGCCGGAGCTGTTCATCATCGGCGGCGGCGTGAGCCGCAAGGCCGACAAGTTCCTGCACCTCATCGAGGGCATCCGGGCGGACATCGTGCCGGCCGAGCTGCAGAACAACGCGGGCATCGTGGGAGCGGCGATGCGAGCGGCGAAGCAGGACTGACCCGCGCCGGCCCGGCGCCCGGCCCGGTCCGGCGGCCCGGACCCGTCCCGGCGGTGAGCCTTCTCGGCGGCTCGGCGGCTCGGCCTCCGGGCCTCCGGGCCTCCGGGCGTCCGGCGGGCCAACTGCCCTCCGGGCCTTCCGGCCTCCGGGCCATCTGCCCTCCGGGCCTTCCGGCCTCCGGGCCTTCCGGCCTCCGGGCCTTCCGGCCTCCGGGCCTTCTGCCCTCCGGGCCTTCCGGCCTCCGGGCCTTCTGCCCTCCGGGCCTTCTGCCCTCCGGGCCTTCTGCCCTCCGGGCCTTCTGCCCTCCGGGCCTTCTGCCCTCCGGGCCTTCTGCCCTCCGGGCCTTCTGCCCTCCGGGCCTTCTGCCCTCCGGGCCTTCCGGCCTTCCGGAGGGCCATCCGTCCCCCGGTCTTCGGCCATCTGCCCTCCCGGCCATCCGCCCTCTGGTGGGCCATCCGTCCCTCCCGGTCTGGTAGCCCGAGCCCGGTAGCCGGGCCGGCGGCACGGCGGCGGTTTCCGGCGCGGTGTCCGGTGATCTGCCGTCGGCGTCAGCGGACGCCGGCTAGCGGCGGTTCGCGGTGTGGCGGCGGGCCGCTGCCCGGCGTACTCCGCGGGCCAGGACGACCGTTCCCGCCACGAGCGTTCCGGCGTACAGCCAGCCGACCTGCGTGGCCAGTGCCGTCACCAGCCCCATCAGCCGCGCCCCGATGCCGTTGCCGCCCTCGGCCACGGGCAGCAGTCCCACGGCGAAGGCGATCGGCACGACCACGGGCGCCGACAGCAGGTCGCCCCCGCCCACCCACAGGGCGGTCAGCAGGCACACCGGCAGGAACAGCGCGCTGTACACCGTCAGTGAGGCGCCGAACAGCAGCTGGTCCAGGCAGCCGATCACGAACATCAGCACCCCGCTGAACAGCCCGCCGCCGAGCCCGGTGAGCCGGGCGTCAGGCATCCGGCGCACCGTCGGCACCGTGTGCGCCGAGGGCGGCGCGGGCCGGCGCCCGGCGGAAGCGGGACGGGGGCCGCCGGAGCCGGGGGTGCCGGAGCGCGGGGCACCGGAGCGCGGGACGCGGGCCCGGGCGGTCCCGCCCGTGGGGCCCGGCGGTCTGCGACCCGGCTCCCGGCTCGCCTCCCGGCCCGCCTGCGGCGGCAGGGGTGGCAGGGGTGGCGTGTCACGGGGGGCCCCTCGGGCCGGGGGGCGTGTCCTGTGTTGCTCCACTGGACCAACTTAGGTCGGTTTATGTGCAGAATCGGGTGTCGGACACGCCGTGGGGTGGAGCTTGGCCATGCGTTCGACCGGTCCGCCGGGGCGGCGCCGGGTACGCCGTAAACTGGTGGACCGGTCAGCTCTCTGGCCCCTGGCCCTCTCACTCGGGAACTGGCCCTCCGGCCCTCTCACCACGGGAAGTCGCAACGTGTCGCTCACGATCGGAATCGTCGGTCTGCCGAATGTCGGCAAGTCGACCCTGTTCAACGCCCTGACCAAGAACGACGTGCTGGCGGCCAACTACCCGTTCGCCACGATCGAGCCGAACGTCGGCGTGGTCGGCGTCCCGGACGCCCGGCTCACGAAGCTGGCCGAGATCTTCTCCTCGCAGCGGATCCTCCCGGCGACCGTCGACTTCGTCGACATCGCGGGCATCGTGCGCGGAGCGAGCGAGGGTGAGGGCCTGGGCAACAAGTTCCTGGCGAACATCCGCGAGTCCGACGCGATCTGCCAGGTCATCCGTGCCTTCAAGGACGAGAACGTCGTCCATGTCGACGGCAAGGTCTCGCCCAAGGACGACATCGAGACGATCAACACCGAGCTGATCCTCGCGGACCTCCAGACGATCGAGAAGGTCCTGCCGCGTCTCCAGAAGGAGTCGCGGATCAAGAAGGAGGTCGCGGCGAAGGTCGCGGCGGTCGAGGCGGCGCAGGAGATCCTGGAGAAGGGCGACACCCTCTTCTCCGCGGGGATCGTCCAGGGCTCCGGGCGCGAGGAGCTGCTGCACGACCTGCACCTGCTCACCACCAAGCCCTTCCTCTACGTCTTCAACGTCGACGAGGACGAACTGGTCGACGAGGAGTTCAAGGCCGAACAGAGCGCGCTGGTCGCCCCGGCCGAGGCGATCTTCCTCAACGCCAAGCTGGAGCAGGACCTCGCCGAGCTGGACGAGGAGGACGCGATGGAGCTGCTGGAGTCGGTCGGCGCCGACGAGCCCGGCCTCGCCACCCTCGCCCGCGTCGGCTTCAACACCCTCGGCCTCCAGACGTACCTCACGGCAGGCCCCAAGGAGTCCCGCGCCTGGACCATCAAGAAGGGCGCCACCGCACCCGAGGCCGCCGGTGTCATCCACACCGACTTCCAGAAGGGCTTCATCAAGGCGGAGGTCATCTCCTTCGCCGACCTGGTGGAGACCGGCTCGGTCGCCGAGGCCCGCGCCAAGGGCAAGGCCCGCATGGAAGGCAAGGACTACGTCATGCAGGACGGCGACGTCGTGGAGTTCCGCTTCAATGTGTAGTGGTTGACGTGTCACCACGTCGCTGATCTGGCACACATTCAGGTCAGAAGGGGTCCGGCTCTTCGGAGTCGGGCCCCTGGTTTTTTCCCGTGCAGGGCTGTGGGACTTCCTCGGCGAGGCGCTGAGTGATCCGGTCTCGGCCCTGCTGGTGTCGGCCGAGCGCTCGCTTGCTGCCGAGTTCCCCCGCAGGCCCAGGCGCGTAAGGTGCTGGCGGCTATCGGCAGTGGCGAGCGGACCTTCACCAACATCGCCCGTGCAGCCGGCGGGGTCGGGGCCACGCCGCTGCAGCGAGCGCTGGAGCTGCTTACGGGCAAACGGATCGTCGCTGGGGAGCTGCCTGTATCACTGCGTCCGTCGAAGGATCGCCGCTACCGGGTGACAGATCCCTACCTGAGGTTCTGGCTGCACCTGCTCGGCCCGTCCATGGAAGAGATCGAGCGGGGGCGGGGCGATCTGACCTTGGCGCGCATCCGGGAGAACTGGACCAGCTGGCGCGGCCGGGCGATCGAGCCGCTCATCCGCGAGGCGCTTGCCCGGATACTGCCCGACGGCCAGCTCCCCGCAGCCCCGCTGTGGGCGGCTACTGGACCCGCACCAACGACGTTGAAATCGACATCGTCGGGGCGGACCGTGCCCCCATTGCCGAGGAACCGCTCTTCGTGGGCTCCATCAAGTGGCTGGAGCAGTCGCCCTTCGACCGGCACGATTTGGCAGCTCTTCATCGACACCGAGCCGCTCTCACCGACGAACCCGTTCCAGTCGTGGCGGTCTCGCGGAGCGGCGTTGACTCTCCGGGCCTCGACGCCACCTACGGCCCCGGCGATTTGCTCACTGCCTGGCCGCTGTGAGTGGTGGATTGCAGGCGACGCGCGGGAGTGGGTGGGCACGATCAGGCCGGACGCATTCCCGCAGGTCAGAGGCTTGTGGTGGAGTTCCGCCTCACGTGTGGCCGTTCGGAAGGTCATGCGCCGGGCGATCCGACGCGCGGACAGGTCAGGAGGGGTCGCGCTCAGGGAGCCCGGCCCCTCCTGCGTACCCGTACTGCTACTGCCACTGCGTCGGTGCCGGCCGGTGAGTCACGCCGGGCCGGGGCCCGGGACCCGGGTGGGCAGTGCGGGCCGTCTCGCTCGTGGGTCGTCTGCGGGGCGGTCGGCGCGTGAGGTGACCGCGTCCGGTCGGGCGGTACGGCAATGGCGCGATCCTGATGACCCGCCAGGCGGCTTTCGCGCCGTGATCGGGGTCGGCGCGATGGCGCTTTCCGGTCGTCCCGGGGCCCGATAGGGCAGGGATAGCCGCTTCGGTTCGGGCGGATAGCGGGGGGCGCAAGAGTGTTTCTCGTCAAGCCACCCCCCACCGGATCGCGAGGACATGAAGATGACCGAAACCCAACTCCGCCCGGCGCCGGGGGAGGTGACGTCACCGGATGCCGCCGTGCTCAGCGCGGTCGTGAAGCGGTTCGCCAACGCCAAGGGCGAGGAGTTCACCGCCGTCGACGGGCTGGACCTGCGGATCCGGCGTGGCGAGGTCGTGGCGTTTCTCGGACCGAACGGCGCGGGCAAGACGACCACGATCGACATGCTCCTGGGCCTCACCCGGCCCGACTCGGGGCAGGTGGAGCTGTTCGGCGAGCCGGCGCAGCAGGCGGTGCGCGCCGGTCGCGTGGCGGCGGTCCTCCAGAGCGGCGGCCTGCTGCCCGACCTGACCGTCGAGGCCACCGTACGGATGCTGGGCTCACTGCACCCCGGCGCCGACCCGGAGACCGTGATGAGCAGGGCCGGCGTCACCAGGCTGCGGGACCGCCGGGTCGCCGAGTGCTCCGGAGGTGAGCAGCAGCGGCTGCGCTTCGCGCTCGCCCTGCTGTCGAACCCGGAGTTCCTGGTGCTGGACGAGCCGACCGCCGGGATGGACGTGGCGGCCCGCCGCGAGTTCTGGGCCACCGTCCGCGAGGACGCCCGGCACGGCATGACGGTCCTGTTCGCCACGCACTACATGGAGGAGGCCGATCAGTTCGCCGACCGGGTCGTGATGGTCGACCGGGGGCGGGTCGTCGCCGACGGGTCCGCCTCCTCGGTCCGCGCCCGTATCAGCGGCCGTACGGTCTCCGCCCTGATCAGCCCGGCGGACGCCGCCGCGGTGGCAGGCTCCCCGTCCGTCCGCTCGGTCGTGGTCCGGGGCGAGCGCCACTACTTCGACTCCACCGACTCCGACGCGCTGCTGCGGCTGCTCGTCACCCGGACCTCCGCCACCGAGATCGAGGTCGCCCCCCGAAGCCTCGAAGAGGCCTTCATGGCCATCACGCACGCCGGCCGCACCGGCCAGGAGGGCCCGCGATGACCACCGTGACCGCGCCGCCCGCCCGCCCCCGCGCCTCGTCGTTCAGCGGAGTCAACCCCACCTTCGTCCGCTACGAGCTGGCCCGCCGCTTCAACCGTCAGACCACGATCTTCACCCTCCTCCTGCCGGCCGTCCTCTACCTCGCCCTGTTCCGTACCGCGCCCGCCCGCGGCACGCTGCCGCACGGCAACTTCGCCGCCTGGATGATGATCGGTCTCGCCGTGTACGGGGCCGCGATGGCCGCCACCAGTTCCGCGGCCACCATCTCGGTCGAGAAGTCGGCCGGCTGGATGCGCACCATCGCGCTGAGCCCGCTCGCCCCGCCCGGATACCTGCTCGTCAAGGTTCTGTGCTCGGTGGTCATGGCCGCGGTGCCGGTGGCCATCGTCGGAGTGCTGGGTCTTGTCACCGGTGCGCGCGCCGATGCCGAGGTGTGGGTGACGTCCCTGGTCGTCGCCTGGCTCGGGGCCGCGGTCTTCGCCGCGCTCGGCATCTCGCTGGGTCTGGCCCTCAAGCCCGACGTCGTGATGCACATGCCGGGGCTCACGATGACCGCGCTGGCCTTCCTCGGCAACCTGTTCATCCCGCTCAGCGGCACCATGCTCGAGATCTCCCGGTACACGCCGATGTACGGCGTCTCCACCCTCGCCCGCTACACCCTCACCGACGGCTACAGCTTCAGCGGCGAGCACTCCGGCCTGGCGGGCGCCGTCCTCAACATCGTCGCCTGGTTCGCCGGATTCGGCTTCATGGCGGTCCGCCGGTTCGCGAAGAGCACCGGCCGCCAGTAGCTCACCTCGCCGAGCTCCCGCGCGACGTCACCTCACCGCATCCCGTCCGCTTCCCACCGCCCGCCGGCCAGAGCGCCGTGCGACGGGCTCAACACGAAAGGGGGAGAGAACACATGTTCGCAATCATGGCGCCGGGTCAGGGCTCCCAGACCCCTGGCATGATGGCCGGCTGGCTGCGCGACCCGGTCCACGCCGAGCGCGTACGGGCCTGGTCCGAGGCCGCGGACTGCGACCTCGTCCACTTGGGCACCCGGGCCTCGGCCGCCGAGATCGCCCGCACCGAGCACACCCAGCCGCTGCTGGTCGCCCAGGGCCTGCTGGCCCACGAGGCACTGGCGGGGGCGGGCAGCGCGATCGCGGCCGGACACTCGGTCGGCGAACTCACCGCCGCCGCCTACGCCGGAGTCCTCACGCCCGTCGACGCGGTACGGCTGGCCGCGGTCCGCGGCCGGGCGATGTCCGCGGCCTGCGCCGAGGCACCCACGTCGATGGCGGCCGTGGTCGGCGGCGACGAGGACCGGGTGCTGGAGCGGCTCGCCGAACTCGGCCTGCACGCGGCCACGTTCAACGGCCCCGGCCAGATCGTGGCCGCCGGGCTCGCCGAGGACCTCCGGCGGCTGGCGGCGGCGCCCCCGCCGGAGTCGACCGTCAAACCCCTGCCGGTCGCGGGCGCCTTCCACACCCCGTACATGGAGTCCGCGCGGCAGGCCTTCGCCGCCGCGGCCGCCGCGACCGACTTCGCTACGCCCCGCGGGTGCCTGCTCTCCAACGCCGACGGCGAGGTGGTCGCCGACCCCCAGGAGGTCCGTCGGCGCCTCGTCGACCAGGTGGTACGGCCGGTGCGCTGGGACCTGTGTCTGCACACCCTCGCCCGCCTGGCACCCGGGCTGACGGTGTCCCTGCCGCCCGCCCGCACCCTCGCCAACATCCTCAAGCGCCGTCACGGCGAACTCGACGTCCTCCCCGTCAACACGGCCCGCGACATCGGCAAGGCCCTCGTGCGCATCGGCGAGAGCGCCCGTAAGGAGGAACCCGCCCATGCTGGTGTCTGACCTCTTCGAGCAAGCCCGCGCCGAGCGCCCCGACCACCTCGCGGTCGTCGACGGCGACGGCGGCCTCACCTACGCCGAGCTCGGCACGCACGTCGACCGCGCGGCCGGCTGGCTGCGGGCCCAGGGTGTCGCCCCGGGACAGCGGGTCGTCCACGCCGGCGGCAACGACCGCACCTTCCTCGCCCTCTTCCACGCCACCCTGCGGATCGGCGCCGTCTTCGTCCCGGTCCACCCCGACCTGACCGACCCGCAGATCGGCGGCATCGTCGAGGACTGCTCGGCCGCCCTGGCGATCTGCTCGCCCGGCGCGGGGGAGCGGGCCGGCCGGACCGTCCCGGTCGAGCGGGCCCGGCAGGAGATCCGGGACGCTCCCGCCGACGGCTCCACCGCCCGGGTGCCGGACGACGGCGTGGCGATGCTGATCTACACCTCGGGGACCACCGGCCGCCCGAAGGGCGTGGTCTGCCCGCACCGGCAGATGATCGCGGCCGTCGAGGCCGTGGGCGCCTGCCTCGGTTACACCGCCGACGACGTGGTGCTGTGCCGGCTGCCGCTCTCCTTCGACTACGGCCTCTACCAGGCCCTGCTGTGCGCCCGCACCGGCGGCACCCTCGTCCTCGCCGAACGCGGCGGCGACCGGGGTCTGCTGCGGACGATCGAGGAGCACGGCGTGACCGTCGTCCCGCTCGTGCCCTCGCTGGCCCAGATACTGGCCCTGCTCCAGAGCAGACTCCGGCGGCCCACCGGCGTGCGGCTGTTCACCAACACGGGCGCCCGGCCGGGCCGGGCCGTCATGGCCGAACTCCTCGACGTCTTCCCGGGGTCGGCGTTCGCCTCGATGTACGGCATGACCGAGTGCAAGCGCATCTCGATCCTCGACCCCGCCGAGTACGCCGCCCACCCGGACTCGGTCGGGTGGCCCATCCCCGGCGACCGCGTCCGGATCGTCGACGGTGACAAGCGGGAGCTCGGCCCCCGCGAGGTCGGCGAGATCGTCGTGGGCGGCGCCACCGTGATGGCCGGCTACTGGGGCGTCCCGCTGGAGGCGCAGAACCGCTACGTCCGCGGGGCCGACGGCGCGCTGGAGCTCCACACCGGCGACCAGGGCTACCTCGACGAGGACGGCCGGCTCTACTTCGTCGGCCGCGACGACGACATGATCAAGCGGCGCGGGATCCGCCTCGGGCTGACCGAGATCGAGGACGCCGCCGAGCGGATCCCCGGCGTGATCTCGGCGGTGGCACTGCGGCCCGAGACCGAGGACGCCCCCCTGCGACTGGCCGTGCAGACCTCCCTCACGCCCGAAGAGGTCCGCGACCGGCTGCGGCTGCGCCTCGACCGGGCCCGGCTGCCCGACCGGATCGTCCCCATAGACGCCGTACCGCTGACCGCGAACGGCAAACCGGACCGCCGAGCCGCCGAGCTCCTGGTCGGCGCCGACGAACCCCGCCCCGCCGGACAGACGACACGACAGCCCATACAGACGAGGACCAGCCATGAACCAGTCGCAGTTTGACCAGCTCGTCGAGGAGATCTGCGCCGTCACGGTCACCGACCCGCAGACCCCGCTCGTGGACCTCGGCGTGGACTCCCTCCAGACCATCGCCCTGGTGATGGCCGTCGAGGAGCAGTACGGCATCGAGATCGACCCCGAGGCGCTCGCCGACCCGGCGCTCACCTCCTCGGCCGGTCTCCTGCGTTCCGTGCAGGACCAGTTGGCCGCCGAACTGCCGGCCAGAGCCGGGAGCTGACCGCCATGTGGACCGACACACGACCCGCGGTGGAGATGCCGCGACTGTTCGAGCGGGGCGGGGACCTGATCTCCTTCGCCGGGGGCCTGCCCGACCTGGACGTCCTGCCCATGGACGTCGTCTCCGCCCAGCTCTCCCGGCTCCTGCGGCTCGGCGGGAAGCTGGCCCTCCAGTACACGACCCCGCATGTCGCGGCGGCCCTGGTGCCGGCGATCACCGACCTGATGGCCCGTGAGGGCGGGCGCACCACGGCCGGGAACCTGGTTCCCACCGGCGGCTCGCAGATGGGG
Source organism: Streptomyces rishiriensis (assembly GCF_030815485.1). Lineage (NCBI taxonomy): Bacteria > Bacillati > Actinomycetota > Actinomycetes > Kitasatosporales > Streptomycetaceae > Streptomyces > Streptomyces rishiriensis. The sequence continues at coordinate 5,470,713 of NZ_JAUSWV010000002.1, forward strand.
CTGATGGCGGTGGCCCTCGGTCTCGCGTCCCCGGGCGAGACGGTCCTGTGCCAGACCCCCGCCTACCCGGGCGCCGCGGCCGCCTTCCGCACCGCGGGACTGCACCCGCACGCCGTGCCCGAGGACGCCGAAGGACTCGACCCGGAGGGACTGCGCGAGACGGTGCTCCGGCTGCGCGCCGACGGCCGCACCGCCCGCCTCCTGTACTGCAACCCGACCTTCCAGAACCCGACCGGCGCGACCCTCTCCGTCGCCCGCCGCGAGGAACTGCTCACCGTCGCCCGCGAGCTGGACCTGCTGATCGTCGAGGACAACCCCTACGGCCTGCTCGGCTTCGACGGGCGGACCACCGCCACCCTCCAGGGCCTCGACCCCGACCGGGTGATCTACCTCGGCACCTTCTCCAAGGTGTTCGCACCGGGCCTGCGCTGCGGCTGGATCGCGGCGCCGGCGGAACTGGCGGCCACCCTGCGCCGTACGACCGAGATCATGGCGCTGTCCCCGTCGGCGCTCGCCCAGGCCGCGCTCGCCGCGTTCCACACGCGGTCCGGCTGGACGGACCTGATCGACGCCTACCGGGCGAGCTACCGGGAGCGGTCGGCGCTGATGGCCGACGCGCTGGAGGCCGAACTCGGCACCGACGGGCCCTGGTCGTGGCAGCGGCCGGACGGCGGCTTCTACATCTGGCTGCGGCACCGCGACGGCGTGGACACGAACACCTTCGCGGACGCGGCGGCCGAACACGGGGTCTCCTTCGTGCCCGGCTCCCACTTCGGCATCGGCGGAGAGAACGCCGACGCGCTCCGGCTGTGCTTCAGCCAGGTGCCGAAGAAGCGGATCGCCGAGGGGATCTCCCGGCTGGCGGTCGCGCTCGGTCACGGGGCGGCGGAAGGGGTGGCGGCATGACCGGCACGCTCGAGGCGACCCGCACGCTCGACTGGACGGCCTTCGGACCGTCGTACCGGCTGGGCGACAGCGAGTGGCGGGTGTGGGGCGTCGGACTGCTCCGCAGCGCGGGCTTCCCGGTCTCCGGCCTGGGCCTGCTCGGCGGACCGCGCGCCGCCCGGGCGGCGGAGCTGCTGGCGACCGGCGGCCGGACGGACGGTCAGGAGGCCTTCAGCGCCGCCTACCGGGCCGACACCGACGCCGAGGCCGGGCGGCTGGCCCGGCTGGCCACCGACGACAAGGTGCGCACCGCCATCGCCTGGCAGAACCGCACCGTCTACCAGATCCTCGACTCCCTCGCCGCGCGCAGGGGCAAGGAGTCCAAGCGCCGGCAGCGGGAACGCACCCTGGCCATGTACTGGCTGCGGTACTGCGCCAAGGCCGACACCATCGGCTTCTTCGGCCCGGGGGCGTGGATCTCCGTCGGACAGGGGCAGCGCGCCGTCGATCTCGACCTCGGCCCGTCGCTGACCTCCCGGAGCCGCACCTTCCTCGAACGCTGGACGGTCGCCGCGCTGGCCGACTGGATGGCCGGGCAGCCGGGCGCCCGCTGGTGGTTCCCGCCGATGCTGCGGCCCGACGTGCACCTCGACGGCGACCGGCTCGTCCTGCAGGGCGGCCGTACCGTACGGCTGCGCGAGGACGACGTCCGGGTGCTGCGCCTCGTGGACGGCGACCGCGGCGGCGAGGCCGTCGCCGAGGCGACCGGCTGGGACCCCGCGACGGCGCGGGAGCGGGTGGAGAAGATCCTGACCCGGCTGCTGCGGCAGCGGGTGCTGACCTGGGACGCCAACATCCCCGTGGACGTCCGCGCCGAGGAGGTGCTGCGCCGGAGGGTGGCGGGGATCGGCGACCCGGAGCTGTTCGTCCGCTTCGACGCGGTCCTCACCGGACTGGACCGGCTGCGCGACGGCATCGACCGGGCGTCGAGCGCCGAGGAGCTCGTGGCGGCGCTCGACCGGCTGGACGACTTCTTCGTCCGGACGACGGGACAGTCGGCCTCCCGCGAGGAGGGCAAGGCGTACGCCGGCCGCACGCTCTGCTACCAGGACTCCCTCCGGGACTGCCGGATGGACCTCGGGCGGGACTTCCTGGACGGGATCGCCCGTCCGCTGGCCCTGGTCGCGGACGCGGCGGACTGGTTCGGCAACCGGCTCGCCGAACTGGTGGAGGCGGAGGTCGCCGGGTTCGTCCGCACGGCCGCGGCCCGCCGCCGCGGGGACGTCACCCTGGCCGACGTGTGGACACAGGTGCTCGGGCTGTTCTGGGGCGACAGGGCCACCCCGGTGCGGACCGCGACCCGTGAACTCGCCGAGAAGTGGCGCGAGGTGCTGAACCTCGAAGGGGAACGGCGGGCCCCGGTACGCCTGTCGGTGTCCGACATCGAGGAGCGGGCCCGCGAGGTCTTCGCGACCGGCCCGGTGCGCTCAGCCCATCTCGCCGTGCACAGCCCCGACCTCCAGGTGGTGGCCCGGTCCGTCGACGCCTTCAACGCCGGCGACTACACCACCGTCCTCGGCGAACTGCACGCCTGTCTGGCCACGCTCGACCTGCCGTTCCTCGACTGGACCACCGACGCCGGCTCGCTGCGGGACAAGGTGAACACGGCGATCGGCGCCCGGCGGCTGGTGCCGCTGCTGCCGGTCGAGTGGAAGCGCAACAGCGGCCGCATGGTGCCCGCCCCGATCGGCGCGGGCGACCGGCTGATCGGCTTCACCCGGGCCCCGTACGACGACCGCGCCCGCGTCGACCCGGCGGTGTCCGTCGGTCTGACGGAGAAGGACGGCACGGTCACCGCGACCACCCCCGACGGGGGTGTGTGGAGCATCGCCGAACTGCTCGCGGTGCCTGTCGCGATCATCGCCGCGGACGCCTTCAAGATCGGCCTGGACCGGCCGCACGCCCCGCGCGTGGCCCTCGACGACCTGGTCCTGTTCCGGGAGACCTGGCGGCTGCCGGCCGCCGGAACGGACCTGCCCGACAAGGCCGAGCGGGAGCGCGACTACCTCGCCGTCCGCCGCTGGGTGGCCGAACACGCCCTTCCCGACCTGCTCTTCGTCAAGTTCCCCGAGGAGACCAAGCCGTCCCTGGTGGACTTCACCAGCCCGACGCTGGTGCTGTCCTTCGCCAACCTCGTCCGGGCCGCGCGCCGGCTCGACCCCGACGCCGTCATCACCCTCAGCGAGCCCCTGCCGGCTCCGGAGGACTCCTGGCTGCCGGACGCCGACGGCGAGCGCTTCGTCAGCGAACTGCGGCTCCAGATCAGCAGAAAGGTGCCGGAATGACCGTCCTCGCCTCCGACGGCGCGGCCCTCGCGGTCCGTGCCACCCGCTCCCGGGACCCCGACATCGTCGCGACGATCGGTGGCACCCCGCTGGTCGCCCTCGACCGCCTGTTCCCGCCCGCGCGGTTCCAGGTGTACGCCAAGTGCGAGCGCTTCAACCCGGGCGGCTCCATCAAGGACCGCGCCGCCAAGTCGATGATCGAGCACGCCATCCGGGCGGGGAAGCTCGTCCCCGGGGTCTCCACCGTAGTGGAGTCCTCCTCCGGCAACCTGGGCATCGCCCTCGCCCAGCTGTGCAACTTCTACCGGCTGAACCTGATCTGCGTGATCGACCCGCGCACCACCGCGCAGAACGCCGCCATCATGCGGGCGTACGGCGCGAAGGTCGAGGTCGTCGACCGCGACCCGGCCACCGGGGAGTACCTGCCGGCCCGGATCGAGCGGGTGCGGTCGCTCCTGGCGAGCGTGCCGGACGCGTACTGGCCCAACCAGTACGCCAACGAGCACAACTCCCGGGCCCACCACCACACCATGCGGGAGATCCACGAGGCCCTCCCGGACGGCCCCGACCACCTGTTCCTCGCGGCCGGCACGACCGGGACGCTGCGCGGCTGCGCCGAGTACATCAGCGACCACGGCCTGGCCACGAACGTGGTGGCGGTGGACGCGGTCGGCAGCGTGATCTTCGGACCGCCGGAGCCGTGGGAGCTGACCCACCGGCGCACGATCCCCGGGCACGGGGCGGCGGTCGTCCCGCCGCTGCTGCGGCCGGGCCTCGCGGACCGGGTCGTCAAGGTCACCGACTTCGACTGTGTGCGCGGCTGCCGGCAACTGCTCGCCCAGGAATCCATCCTCGCCGGCGGTTCCTCGGGCGCCGTCGTGGCAGCGATCCAGGCCGCCGCGTCCTGGATCGAACCGGGCGCGACCTGCGTCGCCGTCCTGCCCGACGGTGGCGACCGCTACCTCGACACCGTCTACTCCGACTCCTGGGTCGAGGACCACTTCAAGGACTTCCCGCTGCCCGGCACCACCCGTGACGACGGCCCCGCTCTCCACCCCACCGCTCTCCACCCCACCGATCACGAAAGGAGTGAGTCATGAGGATCCTCGGTCGCGACGACGTCGCATCGGCCCTGAAGGGCCTCGGACCCGCCGTCCTCGACGCGGTCCGCAGCGCCTACGTGCTGCACGGCCAGGGCCACTCGCAGGTGCCCTTCTCCAGCTTCCTGCGCCCGCCGCGGCCCGCCGGCTCGCGCATCATCTCCCTGCCCGCCTATCTGGGCGGCCCGGAGCCCGTGATGGGCCTGAAATGGATCTCGTCCTTCCCGGCCAACGTCGAGCAGGGTCTCCAGCGGGCCTCCTCCGTGCAGGTGCTCAACGACCTCGACACCGGATATCCGCAGGCACTGCTGGAAGGCAGCCAGATCTCGTCCTCGCGGACCGCGGCGAGCGCCGCCCTCGCCAGCGGCGCGCTGCACGGCTCCCGCCCGGTGCGCACGGCGGGCCTGGTCGGGTGCGGCACCATCAACCAGCGGGTGCTCGCCTTCCTCACCCTGACCCATCCCGAGCTCGAGACCGTGGTGCTCCAGGACGTGGTCCCGGGCCGCGCCGAGGTCTTCGCCGCCGAACTGGAGTGCGAGTACCCGGGGATCGTCTTCCGCACCGGTGACGTCGCCGCGGCGCTCGGCGCCGAGACGGTGAGCATCGCGACCACCGACTCGACCTACTGGCTCGACCTGGCCGCCCACCCCGACCGCCCGTCCCGCCAGGTGATCCTGCACCTGTCGTTGCGCGACCTGAGCACGGAGTCGGTGCTCGGCGCGTACAACGTGGTCGACGACGTCGAGCACGCCGTCCGGGAGCGGACCTCCCTGCACCGGGCCGAGCAGGAGACCGGGCACCGGGAGTTCGTGCACGCCGAGATCGCCACCGTGCTGGGCTGCTCCGAGCCGCCGGCCACGGACGGCACGATCGTCTTCTCGCCCTTCGGGCTCGGCATCCTCGACCTCGCGGTCGCCCAGGCGGTCCTCAAGGCCGCCACCGCGGCCGGCCTCGGCACCGAGGCCGCCGGATTCGACCCGGGCAGCCACCGGGTCACCGCGGCGATGGCGGGGAGGGCCGCATGAGCACCCTCTTCGCCGAGGGCACCAAGGCCCTCGTCACCGGAGCCTCGCGCGGCATCGGCGCGGCGATCGCGCTCACCCTGGCCGAGCACGGCTGCGACGTGGCCCTCAACTACCGCTCCAACGCGGCGAAGGCCGAGGAGGTGGCCGAGCGGATCCGCGAGCTCGGCCGGGAGGCCCTGCCGGTCCGGGCGGACGTCTCCGACGAGGCTCAGGTCGCCGCGATGTACAAGCAGCTGAAGGCCGCCTGGGGGCGTCTCGACGTCGCCGTCCTCAACTCCGGTGTCACCGCCGACGGTCACCTGGCCGCCATGAGCTCCGCCAAGTGGCAGGAGGTCGTCGGCACCAACCTGACCGGCGCCTTCTACACCGCCCGCGAGGCGACCAAGCAGATGTACGCGAGCGGCGGCGCGATCGTCTTCATCGCCTCCACCAGCGGCATCGCCGGCCGGGCCGGTCAGGCCAACTACGCCGCCAGCAAGGGCGGGGTGATCGCCATGGCCAAGACGCTGTCGTACGAGGTCGCCCCGCGCGGCATCCGGGTCAACGTCGTCGCGCCCGGGTTCATCGACACCGACATGGTCAAGAAGGTGCCGCCCGCCCATATGAAGGAGGCCCTCCAGGTCATCCCGATGGGGCGCATGGGCACCGCGGCCGAGGTGGCCCAGGCGGCGGTCTTCCTGGCCGCCCCCGCCGCCTCCTACATCACCGGCAAGGTGCTCACCGTCGACGGCGGAATGATCCCCAACTAGCCATCAGCAACCCGTGATCACTCAGCATTTGCCCCTCCATGAAAGGAACGCCACCGTGTCCGTCGCCACCTTCGAGGACATCCGCAGCCAGGCCGAGACCCGCCTGGAGAAGAACATGAAGGTCAAGTCGATGATCGTCGACCGTCTTGGCCTGGACGTCGAGCCGGCCGTCGTCTCCGACAACCAGCCGCTGTTCGGCCGCGGTCTGGAGATGGACTCGCTGGACACCCTCGAGATCGTCGTCATGGTCAACAACGAGTACGACGTGCTGATCAGCGACGACGACTTCGAGGCCTTCGGATCCATCAACGCCCTGGTCGACTTCATCGAAGCCCGCGAGGTCTGAGCATGACGATCGCCTCCGAGGCCCCCGCACGGCCGAAGCAGAAGTACAGCTACTCCTCCGACGACATCAAGCGGATGCTGCCGCACCGCTGGCCGATGCTGATGATCGACCGTGCCTACGACGTCGTCCCCGGTGTCTCGGGCCGCGGCGTGAAGAGCGTCTCGGTGAACGAGCCCTTCTTCGCCGGGCACTACCCCGACCACTCGATCATGCCGGGCGTGATGATCGTCGAGGCGATGGCCCAGCTGGTGGCCGTCGTGTACGTCGCCGAGATCATCGAGGCGGCCGGGGCGCCCGAGGGCGGCGACCCCTCCGAGAGCGTCGGCTACCTCGGTTCCATCAGCTCGATGAAGTTCTCCCGGCTCGTCGTCCCCGGCGACCAGCTGACCCTCGACGCCAGGCTCGGCCAGCGGCTGGGCGGCCTGAGGCAGGTGTCGGTGCGCGCGAGCGTCGGCTCGGAACCGGCCGCCGCCGGGTCCCTGATCGTCACCACCGGCCGCAAGGCCTGACCGCTTCCGCGCGAGTCCCACCGAAGAACCACCGAAGAAAAGGAGGTGAGGCATGTCCATCACGATCCGCCCGTACCAGGAGGGCGACGCGCACGACATCGCGGCCCTGTACAACCGTCACCGTGACAACCCCAACCCGGTAGCGGGCGGCATCACCGGTGACGAGCTGGAGCGCGAGCTGGCCGAACGGGACACGGGAACCTTCCTCGTGGCCGTGGACGGCGGGCGGGTGGTGGGCACCTTCGGCCTGTTCCACAACACCGGCCGGCGTTCCGCCCGCGCCGGTGAGCTCATCGCCGACATGTTCTTCGTCGCCCCCGCCTACCGCAACGGAGTCATCACCGGCCGGCTGTTCACGGAGGCCGTCGAGTGGATGGTGCAGTCCGGGTGCCTCGTGCTCCGGCTCACCGTCAACCCGGCCAACAGCGTCGCGTTCAAGCTCTACCGGCGCGTCGGCTGCGTCTCCGTGGGCCAGACCGTGCCCGGCGAGGACGGCAACGTCGAACTGCACAACTACATCCCGCTGGTCCTGCGCAGCGTCTTCGCGGACCTGGGACCGGAGGTCAGGTCGGCGCTCGGCCGACTGAACAGCTTCGGCACGGTCACCGAGGCCCGGGACGAGGAACTGCGCTCCGACGTCCGGCTGGTGGACGGCGTCCGCACCGTCGACTACCACCTGGCGCTGGGCGAGTTCGGGATCACCGCGAGCGTCGACGTCGACCGCGGCGTCGTACGCGAGGCACAGGTCACCGGACCCGACGGCACCGCCCGCGCGCTGCGGCTCACCGAACCGCTGTACCACGTGCGCGCACCACGACGGCCGACACCGCACCGGTTCGGCTCCGGTGGGCTGGTCTGCGAGGTGGACGGCGACGACGGCACGCTGTCGGTACTGGCCGAAGGACACCACGGCCCGGTGTTCGTCTCCACCTGGCCCAGCTGCCGGGCCGACCGCCCGGCGGGCTGGCGCGAGGGCGAGCCCCGCGACCTGGACATCGTGCCCGTCGAGAACGGGGTCCGGGTCACCGAGCGGTGCGGCGAGGACGAGATCGTCGGCACGGTCACCCTCACCGGGGGGACCCTGCGGCAGGACTTCGCCTTCACCAGCCGCCCCGGCCGGATCTTCCAGATGGTCGGCCTGCGGCAGGGCGCCTTCCTCCACCCGGACGGCGAGCACCACCCGATCGGCCTCGGCCTGGGCGTCCGTGACGCCTCGGAAGCCGTCGCGGCCTCCCACGTCGTCCCGGAGGGCACCGGACTCGCCTGGCGGGGCACGGCATGGGACATCCGGCTGCCGGTCCGCGAACCCGTCCGGCTGATCCACAGCGCCCTGCTGGAGCGCGGCCTGACGGCCGGCCCGGACGGGGTGGCCCGGCTGCGGACCGACTTCCGCCCGGCGAACGCGGGCACCGGCGTGAGGACCGCCGAGCGGGCCGGGGCCGCACGGCCGGCCCGTACCGCACCGAAGCCGTCCGCCGTCCGCCGGCTGGAGCTGAGCGCCTCCGCCGCCGGGGTCACCTCGTGGAAGGAGGGCGCCACCAAGGTTCTGCGCAGCCCGTATCCGCGCACCAGGGTCTTCGGCTACAACCCCCGCTGGTCGGCGGGCATGTGGGTCACCGCCGAGAGCAGCCGGTACGGCCGCGCGAGCGGTCTCGGCTGGGGCGCGCGGCCCACCGCCTGGGAGGAGAAGCACCCGCTCGGCCTGTTCGCCCCGCGCGAGCGGATCGGCTGGGAGCTGACCGTCCCCGAGGACACCGCAGAGCCGGTCCTGGCCGACATCCAGGCCCCGGACAGCGCGGAGGAGATCGTCCTCTGGCTCACCCCGAACACGCCGCGCGAGACCACCGTGGTACTCGACTCGGCCGGCACCCGATGGGAGCTCGGCTCGGCCGGCTTCCGCCAGATCTGGGCCGCCGCGGCCACCGTACGGCTCGCCGACGGCAGCTGGCTCGACTGCCGGCCCGCCGACGGCGCCTGCGCGGAGGCCGAACTCGTCCTGCGCACGACCCCTTCCGGCCTGCTGATCGGCTGCGTCTCCCCGGCCCGCCGGCCGAGCGCCTGGCAGCTGGCCGTGCACGGCGGACCCACCCGCTCCTGAACCACCCCCACCACTTTCTGCCCGAGAGGAACACCACGTCATGACCACCACCACCGTCTCCGCCCTCCGCACCGCGTCGGACGACTACGCCACCGTGCGCACCACCGTCGGCGCCTACCGGATCGACGCCCCGCTGGTCCGCGTCTCCGGCGACGAGCGGCTGTCGCTGCTCGACCTGTTCCTGGCCAAGTCGGGCGACTTCGTCGAGCCGGACTCGGTCCGCGAGGTGCTGGCCCTGAACGCCGACGGCTCCCCCTTCGCGATCCTGCTGCACTTCGAGATCGGCGAGGACGCCTGGCTGCTGCCCCGCACCCGGGTGACCGCCGACGAGCTGCGCGGCTACCTCGACGGGCTGGACGTCCCCGAGGGCGTCGAGGTCGACATCGAGCCGGAGGGCTGGGGCGCCACCGCGTTCGAGGGCCCGACGGCCTGGTCGGTCGCGGCACGCTTCGTCGACTTCGACATCTCCGGCCTGACCCTGCACGCCGTCACCGAGTCCGCGCTGCCCGACGACCCGGCCGCCCTCGCCCACCTGGCCCGCGTCGGCACCACCGGCGAGTACGGCTACCTGCTCCTCAGCAACGCCCCCGAGACCGCCCACCGGGCCGTGCTCGGCGCGGTCCGGGAGGAGGGCGGCGCGCCGGTCGGCGCCGAGGGCCTCGCCCGGGTCCAGGCCGAGGCCGGCATGGCCGTCTACGCCGCCGGCTTCACCGGACTGTCGGTGGACGAGGCCGACCTGTCCTGGATGATCGACTGGAACCGGGTCGGCGAGTTCCGCGGCTCCGACGACCTGGTCAGGCCGACCGCCGAGACCGCCAGGCTGACCGCCCTGGCCGCCCCCGCGGACAGCCGGTTCACGGCAGGCACGCAGGTGACCGCGGCCGGCCGGGAGGTCGGCACCGTCCTGTGGCAGGCTCCCTCCGCCAACCCGGAGGAAGAGCTCGTCCTCGCCCTCCTGGACGCCCCGTTCTGGGTCTCCGGCCTCGAACTGGCCGCCCAGGACGAGCAGGCCGCCGAGCGCCCGCTGCGCACCGTGACCCTGCCGCGTGTCATCGCCCGCTCCCTCACCACCCGGATCGCCTGATGTCCACGCCGAGAATCGCCCTGACGGGCCTGGGACTGATCACCGGTGCCGGTGACGACGTCGAGAAGGGCTGGTCGTCCATCGCGGCCGGCACCTCCGGCATCCGCACCAACACCCTCATGGACACCTCCGAGCTGCTGACCGAGTGGGCCGGCATGGTCACCGGCGAACAGCCGGCCGACGTCGACCGCTGCTACGGCCTCGCCGCCACCGCGATCCGGGAGGCCCTGGAGAGCAGCGGGCTCGACCTGGACACCGTCGACCGGAACCGGGTCGCGGTCGTGGTCGGCTCCAGCCTCGGCGCCATGCCGACGCTGGAGAGCGTGCACGCCGACCTCGTCCACGAGGGGAAGCTGGACGCGGAGCGCGCGGCCGCCGTCCAACTGCCCTGCGTCGGCGACTACATCGCCGCCGAGTTCGACCTGCGCGGCCCGCGCGTGGTCCTGTCCAACGCCTGTGCGGCCAGCGCCGTGGCCCTCGGCTACGCGGCCGAACTGCTGTGGAAGGGGGACGTCGACCACGTCATCTGCGGCGGCGTCGATCCCCTCGCCTCGCTGTCGGCGTACGGGTTCAGCGCCCTGGGCGCGCTCGACCCGGAGCCGTGCTCGCCGATGTCCGCGTCCACGGGCCTGACCCTCGGGGAGGGGGCCGGGTTCATGGTCCTGGAGTCGGCGGACCGCGCCGCCTCCAGGGGCGCCCGGGTCCTCGCCGAGCTGGGCGGTTACGGCCTCTCCTGCGACGGCTACCACCAGACCGCCCCCGACCCGAGCGGCAAGGGCGCCTGCGCCGCCATGGCCCAGGCCCTGGACACGGCGGGTCTGACTCCGCAGGACGTCGACTACCTCAACCTGCACGGCACGGGCACGCCGGCGAACGACGCCTCCGAACCGAAGGCCGTGAAGCTGCTGTTCGGCTCCTCGGTGCCGCCGGCCAGCTCCACCAAGTCGATCCTGGGCCACACCCTCGGCGCGGCGGGGGCGGTCGAGGCGGTCGTCAGCACCCTCGCCATCGACCGCGGCACCCTGCCGCCGACGATCAACACCCGGGGCGTCGCCCAGCCGTTCGGCCTGGACGTCATCCCGGACACCGGCCGCGCCGGGGCCCGTCCCGAGGTGGTCATCTCCAACTCCTTCGCCTTCGGCGGCAACAACGCCTCCGTCGTCCTCAACCGTCCTGGCCGCCCGAGCTCCGCCCCGCGCCGTACCGAGCAGGTCCACGAGGTGGTCGTCACCGGGGTCGCGGGTCTCGCGGGCGGCGCGGGCAACACCGCCGACCTGGTGGCCGCCCTCGACGACGGGCGCGCCTGCTTCACCGCCGCCGAACACGTCGAAGGCGTGGGCGAGGTGCCGGTCGGCCGGGTGGACGTCAAGTCGGCCTCCCGGGGCATCAACCCGAGCCGGGCCCGCCGTATGGACCCCCTCAGCCTGCTGGCCGCCGCCGCGGTCGCCGACCTCTACGGCCGGCACGGCAAGCCGTCACGGGCCGAGGCCGAGGGCACGGGCATCGTCTTCGCCACCGGCTACGGGCCGGTCACCTCGGTCCTGCAGTTCCACAAGGGCGTCCTCCAGCAGGGCATCAGCGGCGCCAACCCGGCGCTGTTCGCCAACACGGTCGTCAACGCGGCGGCCGGCCATGTGGCGATGCTGCACCGCTACCGCGGCTACACCGCGACGATCGCCAACGGCGGCACCAGCTCCGTCCTGGCCCTCCAGCTAGCCGCCCGGGTCATCGCGCGCGGCATGGCGGACCGGATCATGGTCGTGATCGCCGACGAGTTCCCCGAGCAGGCGCTGGCCACCCAGGCCGGTCTCCCCGGCTACGCGCGCTCCGGGCCGGTGGTCCCCGGCGGCCGCAGCGGCATGGTGCTCAGCGAGGGCGCGGCGGCGATCCTGCTGGAGAGCGAGCGGTCGGCTGCCGCCCGGGGCGCGGACGTCCTGGCGAAGGTACGCGGCTACGGAGCCTCCGGCGAGCCGGCCGGGATCGGCCGCATCGGCCGCGACGGCGAGGCCTGGGCCCGGGCCCTGCGCGGGGCGATGGCCGAGGCCGGGGTCACGCCCGACGGGATCGACACGGTCGTCTCGGCGGCCTCCGGCTACAGCCTGGTGGACACCGCCCAGTCGCGGGCCCTGCGCCTTGCGGGACTGGCGGACCGCCCGACGATCACCCCGAAGGCGCTGCTGGGCGAGACCTACGGCAGCGCGGGCGCCCTGGGCCTGGTGGCGGCGCTGACCGCGCCGACCCGGCGGGGCAGGCTCCTGCTCTCCAGTTTCGCCTACGGCGGCAGCTACGCGGCGGCCGTGTTCGACACGGAGGCGTGATGGGGGCGCTGCTGGGGCTGGTGATGGATCCGGTCGTACGCGGCCGGCTCGCGGAGCGGCCCGCCCCGATCGACTGCCTGGTCACCCACCACCCCCACCTTCCCCGCGACCGCATGGGCCACCGTCTCGACGCCTCCGGCCGCTCCCTGATCATCGAGGCCGTCGCCCGGGTGTACGGCCTCGACATCGGGGCGCGGGACCTCACGAGGGACGTCCACAAGCGCTGGCACATACCGGCCCACCACCTCACCGCCTCGGTCGCGCACTGCGACGGCTACAGCGCCGTGGCCCTGTCGTCCGGTGCGGTGAACATCGGGGTGGACCTCCAGGACGAACGGGACCGCCCGGCCGCCATGCGGTGGCTCGGCACCCTGCTCGGCCGCCGACAGCCCGCCGAGATACGGGACTTCGCCGAGTGCGAGGCGCTCATCAAGGCCTCGCACGTCACCAAGGAGACCTTCGCCGGAGTCCGGCTGCCCGCGTGGCGGCCGGGCTGGCGGCCCACCAACGTGGGTGCCTACCAGGTGCGTTCGGCGACCGTGGCCCCCGCGATGCACCTGGCCCTCGCGGCCGACGCCCCCGCCCCCGTCCGCATGCACACCCCGACCCCGGAGCCGGCATGACAGCCACAGCGGCCGCTGTACGGCCCTACACCCGCCGTATCTCGCAGATCGAACGCGGCTATCTCAACGCCGCGGCGACGGGCACCCCGCAGCTGATCCAGATGATCGTCGAGGGCGAGGGCCGCATCGACCCCGACGCGCTGCGCGACGCGGTACGGTCCGCCACCCTCGCGAGCCCCGGCCTCGCGGTACGCCGCCGGGGCGCCGGCTGGCGCGCCGACGGCCCGCTCCCGCCGGTCGTCGAACTCCCCGCCGGCGACAGCTTCGACGCCCCCTTCTTCCACCGCGACCTGGACGTCGTCACGGGCCCGGTCTGCGAGGTCGGGCTCACCGACGGGCCGTCGACCCGGCTGGTCGTACGGGCCAGTCACATCGTCACCGACGGCCGTGGGCTCCGGCAGTGGATCGCCGACGTGTTCCGGGTGCTGCGCGGCGAGGAGCCGGTCGGGGCCGCGTCCGTCGTGGACGACACCCACTTCCGGTCGGCCGCCGGAAAAGTGCCGCCCGCCGAGCCGACCGCGCGGCTGGAGGGCCTGCCCGCCGTCCTCGGCGACGGTCCGGCCGACGGCACACCATTGTGGATACGGCGCCGGGTGCCGGCGGCCCCGTCGGCGGTCACCGCCCGGGTGGCCGCCGCGCTCTCCCGCCGCCTGGGCGGCGAGAGGGGCCGGCTGATCGTGCCGGTGGACCTGCGCCGCCACGACCGCACGGTCCGCTCCAGCGCCAACCTCACCTCCCGGCTGGTGCTGGACCTGCACCGGGACGACAGCTGGAAGCGGCTGCACGGCCAGGTCGTCCGGGCCCTGCTCGGCAAGCGCGAGGTGGCCGCGCTGGACGGGGACTTCCTGCGCAGCAACCCCTTCGCCAACTCGCTGCGGGAGGCCCGGGAACTGGACGGCAGCCGGTTCCCGTGCACGGCGATCATCTCGGACCACGGCCGGATCGACACCGCCGAACTGCGCACCGACCGGTTCCGGCCGACCGGCTTCTCCACGCTGCCGATGCTCGTGCCCTACGCCGAGATGTTCCTGAGCACCTGCCAGGTCGGCGACGCGACCGAACTGACCCTGTCCTGCCGCAGCCGCCCCGGCGCACGCGAGGCGGCCGAAGCGGCCCTCGACGACATCGAGCACGCCCTGACCGCCCAGAACTGACGGCCCCACCCACCGAACCACCGGACCCGAGTCACCGCCCACCGACCACCCGGCGACGGCTGTCACGACCTGCCCGCCACCACCTGGCACCAACCCGTGGCCGCCCGGCACGGGCTGCCCGGCACCGACCGCACGCATTGGCTGTCACGACCTGCCCGCCATCGCGCGGCACCGGACCCCGTGGCCAGTCGGTATGGGCCGCCTGGCACCGACCACCCGGCGACGGCTGTCACGACCTGCACGTCACCACCTGGCACGAACCCGTGGCCGCCCGGCACGGACCGGTCGCCGCCCGGCACGGACGCGTCGCCGACCGGCAGATTCCGTCGCCGCCGACCGGTGTTCGCCGGCGGGTGCGAACCGGCCCGGGCTGCTTGAACTGGCTCGATAGACCGCCCTGTTGACCTCATCGCCCCGCGAAGGACGCCCACCCATGGCACTGACCGAACAGACCGAAGAGGCCGCGCCGAGCCCCCCGCGGGCCGCTTCCGGCCCCGCCCTCGTCACGATGGCCGTTGCCGTCACCGGCGGCTTCCTGGCCCTGCTCGACACCACCATCGTCAATGTGTCCCTGCACGAGACCACGGCCCGGTTCGGCTCCATCGGCCAGGTCCAGTGGGTGGTGACCACCTATCTGATGGCGCTGGCCGCCACCATGCCGGCCACCGGATGGCTGGCCACCCGATTCGGGGTACGGCGCGTCTTCGCCGCCGCGACCCTCATGTTCGCGCTCGGCTCGGCGGCCTGCGCGGCCAGCCAGAGCCTGCCCGAGCTGATCGCCGCCCGCGGGATCGCCGGCGCCGCCGCCGGTGTGCTCACCCCCGTGTCGACGATCCTGCTCACCAGCGGCGTGCCCCGCGAACACCTGGGCCGGGTGCAGTCGCTGAACGGCAGCGTCATGCTGATCAGCCCGCTGCTCGGCCCGACGATCGGCGGCCTGCTGGTCGAGGCCGGGGGGTGGTCGGCGGTGTACGTCGTCAACGTCCCGCTGTGCGCCGCCCTGCTCTTCGTCACCCTGCGCCGGGTTCCCCAGGATCCGCCGAGGGGGAGTGCCGCCGCCAAGCCGCTGGACGTGGTCGGCCTGGTGTCCTCGGCCGCCTGCACGGTGTGCACCGTACTGGCCGTGCACGAGTTCTCCGACCACGCCCTCGAGGGGCGGGCGGCCTTCCTGGTCCCGCTGGCCCTCGCCGTGGCGAGCGGTGCCGTGTTCGTCGTACGGGAGCTGCGTGCGGCCCACCCGCTGCTCGACGTCCGCCTGTTCGCCCACCGGGTGTACCGCACGGCCGCGATCAACATCTTCTGCCTCGGCTTCGTCCTCTACTCGCCGATGATGCTCATCCCGCTCTACTTCGAGACCGCCCGCGGCGAGACGGCCGTGACGACCGGGCTGCTGATGTCCACGGGAGGCCTCGGCGTGGTCACCGCGGCCTGGCTGTGCCGGGTGCTGATGAAGCGCCTGGGCGGTGGCGGCACCGTCGTCGTCGGCATCACGCTGACGATGCTGGCGACCGTGCCACTGACCACGCTGTCCGCGGACACGTCGTACGTGCTGCTGTGCGCGAGCTTGGTGGTGCGCGGTCTGGGCACGGGACTGACGATCGTGCCGGCGATGACCCGGGCCTTCCAGTCGATCCGTCCGCAGTCCATCCCGGACGCCTCCTCCCAGCTCAACCTGATCCAGCGGATCGGCGGCACGGTGGCCCTCGCCGTGGTCACGGTGGTCCTGGAGCAGGCCGCCCGGCAGCGCCACGGACTGGTGCCCGGCGCCTTCGCCCACTCCTTCACCTGGGTCCTCGCGATCTACACCGTCACGCTGCTCCCCGCCCTGGCCCTGCTCCTGGCCGACCGCAAGGAGGCCCGCGCCGGCGCGGTGCCCGCGTGACCACGGGGGCCCTGTCGCCGCCCGCCGTCCCCGCCCGGGGGCGGCGGGCGGGAAGGCGAGGACAGGGCCCGAGGCGACCGCCCGGTATGGCGCGCCGCTGACCGGTGCCCGGCGCTCAGCGCGAGGAGGGCAGCCAGCCGTCCTGGACCGCGTGCACCCCCGCCTCGAAGCGGCTGCGCGCGTCCAGGCGTTCCATCAGGGTGGCGGCGGTGCGCCGGGCCGTGCGCGGGGAGACACCGAGGCGCTTGGCGATGGCCTCGTCGGTGTATCCCTGGGCGAGCATCTTGAGCACGGCCCGCTCCTGCGGCGGCATGCCCCTCGCCTCGCACTTCGGCGTGCTGCCCAGCGCGGTCGCGGTGTTCCACACGCCCTCGAAGAGCGCGCACAGGGCGGCGACCGTCCCGGCCCCGCTCAGCACCACGCCGCCGACCCGGGCATCGCTCGTGTCGACCGGCAGCACCGCTTTGCAGCGGTCGAAAATGATCATACGGACCGGCAGCTCGGGCACGGTACGGACCTGTCCGCCGCGGGAGTGCAGCCAGCCCACGTGGTCCAGCGTGGGCTGATGGTTGCGCACGCTGTCGAGATAGACCGTCCGCATCCGCACCCCGCGGTCGAGCAGAGCGGAGTTGGGAGCGCGGCTTGCCTCGAGGTCCTCGGCCCGGTGCGCGCCGCCCGGAGCGAACGTGGCGACCTCCATCTGGGCCGACCGGGCCAGTTCCGCGAGCCGTTCCCTGATGGCGTCCAGGCCGTCCAGCTGTTCGGAACCGCTGTCGATGCCCCGTGGCCGTAGCGAGGAGCATTCGGCGATCAGCTGCGCCGCCGCGGCTCTGGATTTCTCCACGCGCATCTGCTGCGCCGCCAACTCCGCCTGCTGACGGGCCAGCAGCACCTCCATGGCGGTCTCCGGGCCGACGGCCCGGAACCCTATGCCCTGCCGGGTCGATGGCTGGATCAGCGCGAGTTCGCTGAGCCGGTCCAGCCCCGCCCGAACCCGTTCCTCCGGCAGCCCGAGCCGGGACACGAGGACGATGATGCCCTCCAGTGGATTGGCCAGCATCCACCGGTAGATGGCTTCTGCCTCGGCATCCAGTCCCAGAACCTCCAACATGATGCAGTCCCCCTGTTGCTGTCACACACTGCACACACTGTGTTCGAAACTTGGTCCCCCCGAGCTTACTGACCTTGAACTGCGGATGGCGGCTCGGAGGCACGGAGGACGGTTCCGGCCAATCGCTCGGCTTTCAACCATCGGTGGTGCCAGGGTGGGCGCAGCGGCGCGTCCCGGCCGGCGCGAGACGTATCCCGGCCCCTTTCACGGACGACGTTCGGCTCCTTCCCCGTGACGCTTTATGCCATGGCATAAAGCGTCCATCGGGAGCCGGTCCGCCGCTGCTGAAACAGCGTCGAAGATGACGTCATGTATCTCATTCACGTGCGCCTGCGTGCCCCGGCCGAGGCGCCGGCCCTACCCGATCTGGCGGCGATCATCTCCTCGTGTGCCGAGGAAAGCGACGGCCTGGAACACGTCTCCGTGCACGCGCACGCCGAAGAGGGCCTCACGCTGGGCCTCTTCCTCCTCGCCGGCTCTCTCGCCGCGGCCGAGGACAGTGCCGCCCGGCTGACGCGGCGGGCCGTCGAACACCACCCGGACCTGCTCGGCTACGGCGTCGTGACCTCCGGGGCGGTCCTGGTGCCGGGCCCCTGGTGGGACGCGTGAGCCCCGCGTTTCCCCAGGTCGGGGTGGACGGGTTAGGACGCTGCACATTCCGTCCAGCCGTCTGCTGTTCCCTGCGGCCCGCCGGCCGAGCAGAGTTGAGCCATCGACGGAACGAGAGCCGCCGAAGAGTTCACCGAAGAGTCCGCTGAACGGTCCGGAAGTATTCGCTCCGGAAATCCACTCACACATTCGAGGAGAAAATCCATGCAGGGCACCCGTGTCTCCGAAATCGTCGCCGCCGCGCTGATCGTTCTCGGTGGAATGGTGATGACGGTGACCGTCACGGATTCTCCGAAGAACATCACGCACGTCGTCGAGAGCGACCTCCGCACGACCGCGGGCGACCACACCGACGGCGATGTCACCTGGGGCCCCTGAACCATCACGGGGGCATGTGCTGAACCGAGTTGAAAGACATCGGGGGACAGAAGAAATGGAATTCCTGGTCCTGGGATCCCTGGAACTGCGTGAGTCGGGCATCCCGATCCGCGTCCGGGGCATGCGGCAACAGCGGCTCCTCGCCCTGCTGCTCCTCCACGCCAACCGGGTCGTTCCGATGGACGCGCTGGTGGACGAGCTGTGGGAGGACCCGCCGCCGTCGGCCCGTCCGCAGGTGCACAACGCGATCCGCGACCTGCGCCGCATCCTCTCCGCGTCGGACGGGACCAGCCTGGTCACCGTGGACGTCGGCTACCGCCTGGTCGTACCCGAGGACGCCGTGGACGCGCACCGGTTCGCCGACCGGGTGCGCGCGGCCAAGGCGGCTGAGCGGGAGAACCGCTACGCCGAGGCCGTCCGGCTGCTCCAGTCGGCGGTGGACCTCTGGCGCGGTGAGGCCTTCGCCGGCATCCAGTGCCCGGCGGTCTCCGGCGCCGCGGTGAAACTGGCCGAGCAGCGGCTGACCGCCGTGGAGGACCTCGTCGCACTGCGTCTGAAGCTCGGCGAGACCGGCTCCCTCGTCGGCGAACTGCACGCGCTGATCGCGGAGTACCCGCTGCGCGAAGCCCTGCGCGGCAGTCTGATGATCGCCCTGTGCCGCAGCGGCCGGCAGGCCGACGCCCTGGCGGTCTACGACGAGGGCCGGCGGTTCCTGGTGGACGAGCTCGGCCTGGAGCCGAGCCCCCGGCTGCGCGCCCTGCACGCGGAGATCCTCGCCGACTCCCCGGACCTGCACGGCCCGGGCGGACCCGCCCTCGCGGCGGCCGGCGCCGAGCCGCCCGAGGACCGCAGGAGGGGACCGGCCGCGCCTTCCGGCGACGGCAGGCACTACCTGCCCCACGACCTCACGGACTTCACCGGGCGTACCGCGGAGCTGGCCACCCTCTCGGCCGTCGCCGCGCAGGAGCCGGGCGGCTCACCCGTGATGGTGGCGATCGACGGCATGGGAGGGGTCGGCAAGACGACCCTCGCGGTGCGCCTCGCGCACCGGGTCACCGAGCTCTACCCGGACGGGCAGTACTTCATCAACCTGCACGGCTTCAGCGCGACCCGGTCGCCGGTGCCGACCGAACAGGCGCTCGCCGTCCTGCTCCAGACGAGCGGCCTCGCCGCGCAGGAGATCCCGCCCAGCCTGGAGGAGCGCAGCGCCCTGTGGCGTTCACGCCTGGCGGGCCGCCGTTGCCTGGTGGTCCTCGACGACGCGGCGGACACCGCTCACGTCACGCCGCTGCTGCCGGGCACCGGGGGCACGCTGGTGCTGGTGACCAGCCGGCGCAAGCTCACGGCGCTGGACGGCGCCCTGCCGCTCTGCCTCGACGTGCTGCCGCCCGCCGACGCCGTGACGCTGTTCCGGCGGATCGTCGGAGAACCTCGCGTACGACGGGAGCCGGCGCAGGTCGCGCAGGCCGTCGAGCTGTGCGGCAGGCTGCCGCTGGCCCTGCGCATCGCCGCCACCCGGCTCCGCGACCGTCCGGCGTGGGCCGTCGCCGGCCTCGTGGAGCGCCTCGCGCACCCGGCGCAACGGGCCCGCTGTCTCCAGACCGCGGACCGCGACCTCATGGCCGTGCTGCGGGTGTCGTACGACCATCTGAGCGCGCGCGAGAGGCAGTTCAGCCGGCTCATCAGCCTCCAGCCGTCCGCCTCGTACGACATCGCGCACGCGGCCCTCGTCACGGGGCTGCCGGCCGGGGAGGTGGAGCACCACTTCGACGCGCTCATCGAGAACAATCTGATCCGGGAGGACACCCCGGCCCGGTTCTCCTTCCATGGTCTGATCCGGGACTGCACCCGGCAGCTGCTCGCCGAGGAGGCGGGCGCCGCCGCCTGAACCGAATCTCCGTTCCGCCCCTGGTCGTGCCGCGCTTACGATGCGCGCAGTCGTACAACTGCCTGAACCGTCCGAACCAGGAGCACGGTACTCGTGTCCATACCCCCGCCTCCCGGGCCGCACCTGCCCGAGGACCCGTACCAGCCTCCGCAGCCGCAGAGCCCGTACCCGCAGGACCCGTTCGCGCCGCCGCCCCCGCAGGACCCCCACGCCCAGGGGCCGTACGGCCCGCAGGGGGCGGCCGGCCCGGGTCCGGCCGGCGCGTACCCGCAGGCCCCGTACCCGCAACCCGCCTATCCCCAGGCCCCTTACCCGCAGGCCCCCTACCCGCAGCCTCCGTACGGTGCGGTGCCCTACCCCGTCTGGGGGCAGGGCTACAGCCCCTACGGCCGGCCCTCGCCGGTCAACGGCGTGGCCATCGCCTCCCTGGTGCTCAGCCTCCTGTGCTTCCTGCCGGGCGTCGGGCTGCTCCTCGGGATCATCGCGCTGGTGCAGATCAGGAAGCGGGGGGAGCGTGGCAAGGCGATGGCGGTCGTGGGCACCGTCCTGTCCTCGATAGGGCTCGCGGTGTGGGTCGTCGCGCTGGCCACGGGCGGCGCCTCCGACTTCTGGGAGGGCTTCAAGGAGGGCACGACCGCCAACTCCAGTTTCGCGCTGGCCAAGGGCGACTGCTTCGACGTGCCGGGGGAGACCTTCGACGAGGACGTCTACGACGTCGACGAGGTGGCCTGCGCCGGTGAGCACGACGCCGAGGTGTTCGCCACGGTCCCGCTGTCCGGCGACAGCTTCCCGGGCGACGACCACGTCACCGACGTGGCCGACGACAAGTGCTACACCCTCCAGGACGCCTACGCGATGGACCCCTGGGCGATCACCGACGAGGTCGACATCTACTACCTCACGCCCACGGCGGACAGCTGGGACTGGGGCGACCGCGAGATCACCTGTGTCTTCGCCAACGTGGACGAGAAGGGCACCCTGACCGGCTCGCTGCGCGCCGACGCGTCGACGCTGGACGCCGACCAGTTCGCCTTCCTCAAGGCGATGGCCGCAGTCGACGACGCCCTCTTCGAGGAGCCGGAGGAGTACGCCGAGGAGGACCTCGCGGGCAATCGTGCCTGGGCCGCCGACACCGGCGAGGCGACCGGCAACCAGGCGGACCAGCTGGGCAGCCACCTCTGGGATGCGCCGGCCCGGGAAGCGCCGCTGGCCGCCCTGGTGAAGGACATGCGGAACGCGAGCAAGGAATGGGCTGCGGCCGCGAAGGCCTCCGACGCCGACGCCTTCTACGAGCACTACGACACCGCCTACGCGTACGTGGACGGCGCCACCACCGTCACGGCCCGCAAGGCTCTGGGCCTGGCCACCACCCCGCCCACCTATGACGAGGACTCCGAGAGCGGAAGCGGCGGGACGGGCGGGGGCGACAGCGACGGCGGCCTGGATGTGTGATCGCGGACACAGCGGGGAGAAACTGCCTGGGTGAAGGGTTTCCCAGGCACTTGTCATCACATCGAGTGATTCTTTGGCCTTTACTTGCACGGTACAACCCACGGTTGCCAGGCTGTAGCTGTCTGTACAACCTGATGGGAGTGGCCAGTGACATTCGGTGAGCAGCCGGCGTATCTGCGTGTCGCGGGTGATCTCCGCAAGAAGATCGCCGACGGGTCGCTGCCACCGCACACCCGGCTCCCTTCCCAGGCGAGAATCCGGGAGGAGTACGGGGTCTCCGACACCGTCGCCCTCGAGGCGCGCAAGGTGCTGATGGCCGAAGGACTGGTCGAGGGCCGTTCCGGTTCGGGCACGTATGTGCGCGAGCGGCCCGAGCCGCGCCGGATCGCCCGCTCCGGCTACCGCCCGGTGAGCGGCGCCACGCCGTTCCGGCAGGAGCAGGCCGAGGCGCACACCCGGGGGACGTGGGAGTCCAGCAGCGAGCAGGTCGAGGCGGGCGTCTCCGTCGCCGAGCGGCTCGGCATCGCGTCCGGCGACCGCGTGATGTGTACCAGATACGTCTTCCGGGAGGCCGGTGAGGCGATGATGCTCTCCACATCCTGGGAGCCCCTCGCCGTCACCGGTCGCACCCCCGTCATGCTGCCCGAGGAGGGCCCGCTGGGCGGCATGGGTGTCGTCGAGCGGATGCGCGCCATCGACGTGATCGTCGACAACGTCACGGAGGAGGTCGGCGCCCGGCCCGGGCTGGCCGAGGAGTTCCTCGCCCTCGGCGGTGTCCCGGGGCATGTCGTCCTGGTCGTCCAGCGCACGTACTACGCCTCTGGCCGCCCGGTCGAGACGGCCGACGTGGTGATCCCGGCCGACCGTTACCGGGTCGCCTATCACCTGCCGGTGAAGTAGCCGCCGGAGCGCGCCGGGAGCGTCCGCGGGCGCACGGCACGGGCCTCGCCCGGGGCCGCCCCGACGGTGGCGTGGGCGAGCGGTGGGGACAGGAGCGCTGCCCGGGGCGGTAGCGCATGGGCTCGGGCGGCGCACACCCTTTTGGCAGTTGCCCCCGGTATCCGCCCGTCGTGGGCCCGCGCGCGTGCCGTCGGAATCCGGTCGTTTCCGGTTGTTCTCGCAGGTCGTCCCGTAGGTGCCCGGAACCCCGCCGACCGGAGGCATCGTGATGCGCGCACGGCGCGTTCGGTCCCGTGCGCCCCCTGCGTCTTGGCTGGTTGCGTACCTCTTTGTGTAAAGTCGTGTTCGGTGCGTAAAGGTAAGGCGTACGCTCGGGCATATGCGGATTGCGGTTTCCTCAGCAGGCGGGGCGCGAGGCGCGCCGCGGACGGGATCCGGGCGGGACGGGGCGAGAAGGGGGAGTGGGGGGCGATGAACGACAGCACCATCTCTCTGCCCTGGCTCGTCATACGGCAGGACGACAACGGCAATCGCTACCGCGTGGGCAGGTACGCCACCCGGGCCGAGGCCCAGAAGATCGCGGACAGCCTCGACAGCCGCGGCCACAAGCAGCTCTACTGGGTCGAGCGCATCGGCCAGGGGCAGCCGCACGGACAGCCGCAGGCCCAAGCGCAGGCGCAGAACGGCGACGGCACCCGGAACTGACGTCCCGTCCGGTCCCGTAGGCTCCGCCGCATGACCGAACGGATCGTGGTGGTGGGAGCCGCCCTGCTCGACGCCGGCCGCCTGCTCGCCGCGCGCCGCAGCGCACCCCCGGAACTCGCCGGGCGCTGGGAGCTGCCAGGCGGCAAGGTCGAGCAGGGCGAGGCGCCCGAGGCGGCCCTCGTGCGCGAACTGCGCGAGGAGCTCGGCGTCGACGCCGAGACCATGGAGCGCGTGCCCGGAGAGTGGCCGCTGAGGCCTCCTTACGTCCTCCAGGTGTGGACCGCCCGGCTGCGTCCCGGCTCCGCCGCTCCCGAGCCCCTCCAGGACCACGACGCGCTGCGCTGGCTCACCCACGCCGAGATCTGGGACGTCGACTGGCTGGACCAGGACGTACCCGCGGTCCGTGAAACCCTCCCGAAGCTCGACGCAGGAACCCGGGCCCGCTGAACCTGGCCCGGTAGACCCGGGTCCGGCGAGCCCCGGCACCAGCTGAACCCGGACCCGCTGAAGCTGGCTCGCTATACCGGGTCCGGTGGGCCCGGTCCGGTGAGTCCGTGCGCGCTGAACCCGGCCCGCTGAACCCGGCTCGGTATAACCGGTCCAGCGAGCCCGAGGCCGGTGAATCTGAGATCCGTCGAACCGCGCCCGTCGAACCGGGGTCCGCCGATCCAGGTCCGCCGAACGGAACCCGCCGATCCAACCTCCGCCGAACCGAACCCGCCGGACCGGGGTCCCGGTAAGTGTCGTCGGGCGGATCCGGGCGGATCCGGGCGGACCCGGGGGCTTCGGGCGGATCCGGGGGGCTTCGGGCGGGGGTCGGGGCGTGGGGTACGCCGTTCGTGCCACCGTGCGCCCTGCTGTGCGGTACTGCCCCCCGGATATCGGGTATGGGGCCATTAACCCCACGAAACCGGACATGGGTGTACTCGCTGGCCCGGGAAGTGATCGGCGTGATCGACACCGACGGAGAATGCGCCGAGTGGACGTTCCCCGCGGAGCCCGGTGCGGTGCGCACCGCGCGTGGTGCCGTCCGCGGCCAGTTGCACGGCTGGGGCCTGGACGCCCTGAGCGACATCGCGGCGCTGCTGGTCAGCGAGCTGGTCACCAATGCCCTGCGGCACGCGACCGGCCCCATCGGCCTCCGTCTGGTCCGTCCCGCCGGACTGGCGGGCGTCCTGCTCGTCGAGGTCTCGGACCCGCTGCCGGACCCGCCCCGCGAGCGGGTCGCCCGGCCCGAGGACGAGAGTGGTCGCGGACTGCAACTGCTGGCCTCCTCCGCGCGCCGCTGGGGTACCCGGCCCGGGAACACCGGCAAGACGGTCTGGTTCGAGCTGGCGGTGCCGGGTTGACGGGGCGTCCCGCGGGGATGAGCCGGTGTACAGCGGGGCCCGCGGCGTCGCCCGTTCGGTTCCGGTCTCCGACCGGTCCCGGAACAGGTGGTTCGAGGACGTGTCCGCTGGTTAGAAGACTGGAAGTGTTGTCGCGGGACGGTCCGAAAAACACCTGGACCGTGCTGTGATCGTGAACACCGTGTCGTGCGGACCCGTAGTGCTGGATACTGCGGGCAGCCGCCGTCGGTGACCGGTACCGGACGCGGTGAGCTGGAGGGGACGGTTCGCGTGAGCGAGATACCAGCGAAGGCCACGGAGTCCGAGGACCCGTCGGGCGGCGCGAGGGCGAAGGCCGCGGGTGCGCTCGCCGCCGACGCCCCGCACGGCCTCGCCGACGCCCCGGGCGAGGCGGCGACGCCCGGTGACGCCATGTGGCAGAGCAGTCCGCCCGGTTCGATCTACGACTACATCAAGGTCGCCTCGTTCTCGATCGGCCCCGACGGTCTCGTCGACCAGTGGAGCCTGCGCGCCGAGCAGATCTTCGGCATCCCCGCAGACCGGGCCGTCGGCATGGACCCGATCGACGCCTTCGTCGACCCCGACCTGCGCGAACGCGGCCAGCGCAAGATGGCGGAGATCCTCGACGGGCGGGAGTGGACCGGTGTGGTCCCGTTCCGGATGCCGGACCCGGCGCCCGGCGGCGACCGCGGTGAGCAGGGCCTCGCCGAGGTCTACGTCATGCCGACGCGCAGCCTGGACGGCGAGAAGGCCGCCGTGTGCATCGTCGTCGACGTCCGCACGCTCCGCAGCATCGAGACCGACCTCGCCGCCTCGCAGGCCATTTTCGGCCAATCCCCGTTCGGCTTTCTGCTGATCGACCCCGACCTGCGCGTGCGCCGCGCCAATCACCGGTTCGCCTCGATCTTCGGCGGCACCCCCGACGACCACCGCGGCAAGGGCGTCCACGACTACCTGCCCCGGCCCGAGGCCGACCGGGTCAGCGCGACGCTGCGCAGGGTCCTCGAGACCGGCGACTCCATCACGGACATGCACGTCACCGGTTACGTCCCGGGCTCCGACGAGCGCCGGCACTGGTCGGTCAACCTCTACCGCGTGCACAGCGGCACCGGGAGGCCCATCGGCGTCGCCTGGCTCGGCACCGACATCACCGCCCGCCGGGCCGCGGCCCGCGAGGCCGCCGCGGCCCGGCGCAATCTCGCCCTGCTGAACGAGGCGGGCGCCCGCATAGGGAACTCCCTCGACCTCGAGACGACCGCGCGCGAACTCCTCGACGTCGTCGTGCCCGGCTTCTGCGATCTCGCCACCGTGGACCTCTACCAGGGCCTCCTGGCCGGCGACGAGACCCCGCCCGGTCTCGCCGACGGCAGTGCCGAACTGCGCCGGGTGGCCTTCTCCTCGGCCGTCTCCGACGCCCCCTTCGCCGGCACCGGCGCGCCCGTCGCGGTCGGCGCGGTCCACCACTTCCCGTTCAACTCGCCCTGCGCGGACGCCCTGCGCACCGCCCGCCCGCGGGCGGTGCCCGGCGAGGAGGGTGGTCTCGTGCACTCCACCCTCGCCGTCCCGATGGTCGCCCACGACACCGTCGTCGGCCTCGCGCAGTTCTCCCGGACGAAGGGCAGCGAGCCGTTCGGCGACCGGGACCGCGATCTGGCCGTGGAACTGGCGGCGCGGGCGGCGGTCTGTATCGACAACGCGCGTCTGTACCGGCGCGAGCACGAGCGGGCGCTGATGCTGCAGCGGTCGCTGCTGCCGCCCGGCGACCCGGTGGCCTCGGGCCTGGACATCGCCTGCCGCTACCTCCCCGGCAACGTGTCCATGGGGCGCCCCAGCGAGGTCGGCGGCGACTGGTTCGACGTCATCGAACTGCCCGGCCACCGCACGGCGCTGGTGGTGGGCGACGTCATGGGCCGCGGTCTGCGGGCGGCGGTCGCGATGGGCGAACTGCGCACGGCCGTCCGCACGCTGGCGCTGCTGGACCTGGAACCGGCCGAGGTCCTCTCCGCGCTGGACGAGATCGCGCGGGGCCTCGGTACCCCGGGAGGCGTGCAGCAGGCCACCCGGGCCGCCCGCCGCCCCCGTGAGGCGGACCTGTCCGAGGTGTACCTCGCGACGTGTGTGTACGCGGTCTACGACTCGGTGACCCGGCGCTGCACCTTCGCCAACGCCGGCCATCTGCCCCCGGTGCTCGTCGAACCCGGTGAGCCGGCGCTGATGCTCGACGTGCCGCCCGGCATGCCGCTCGGCGTGGGCGGGGAGCCCTTCGAGGAGGTGGAGGTCGAGCTCCCCGAAGGCGCCCTGCTGGCGCTCTACACGGACGGACTGGTCGAATCGCGCGACCACCCGCTGGACGAGGGCCTCAACGCGTTCGTAGGAGCCCTCACCGACCCCTCCGCCCCCCTGGAGGACGTCTGCGACCACGTCCTGAACACCCTCGACTCACACCACGGCGAGGACGACATCGCCCTGCTGATGGCCCGCGTACAGGGCCTGCCCGTCGACTCGGTCGGCGACTGGACCCTGCCGCGCGAACCGCGCAGCGTGGGCCGGGCCCGGGAGTTCGCCCGCGGCCAGTTGCTCTCCTGGGATCTCGAACCCCTCGTCGACACGACGGAACTGCTGGTCAGCGAGCTGGTCACCAACGCCCTGCGGTACGGCGAGGGCGAGATCAGACTGCGGCTGCTTCTCGACCGCACGCTGGTCTGCGAAGTCTGGGACGCGGGCCTCGTCCAGCCGCGCCGCCGCCGTGCCCGGGACACCGACGAGGGCGGCCGGGGCCTCCAGCTCGTGGGCCTGCTGTCGGCGGCCTGGGGCTCGCGTCGCACTCCGCGCGGCAAGACGGTGTGGTTCGAGCTTCCGCTGCCGGACGGCGAGACGGGCTTGGCGGACCCGGCGGAGGCATTGCTCAGCCTCTTCTGAACCCCCTCCGGGCGCCGACCCGCCCATAGCCCGCTGCGTGGCCTTCCCGGGAACGGCCGACGTTTCACGCGGTGCCCGGCCGCGCCCGTGCGGGTCGCGCCGGGCCGGCGTAGCCCGCGGGCGTCCCGTCCTCGGGATCCTCGGCCGGGACGATGCCACCGAGCACGGCCCCGCCGGTGCCGGCCGTCTGCAGGGCGCCGACGGTACCCACGTACGGGTTGCCGTGCGCGCGCACGTCGAGTTCGGCCAGCTCCCGGGCCTCCAGCGCGAGGACGTCGGCGGGTGGACGGTCCGCCGGGTCACCCGTCGCGAGGAGCCGTTCCGCCTCCGCCAGCCGGGTGCGCGCGGTGGCGCCGACCGCGCCCCGGTGTGTCGCGACGAAGTCGGCCGCGGCGGCGGTGGCGGTGCGGGCGGTGATCAGAGCGGCGGCCGGCAGTACCCCGGCGCGCCCCGAGGCGACCGGCGCGGTGGCCCGTACGACGCGACGCAGCATCCCGACCGGATCCGCGGGCTGACCGCCGGTCAACTCCTGCCGGATGGAGCCGAGCACGGCGTCGGCGTGGAGCAGCCGGGCCTGGAACGCGCCCGGGCTCGTCCCGGCGGCACCGCGCGGCCCGAGGCGGGGTCCGGCCGCGGGTGAGGCCGCCGGCCCTGGGTCCGGCCGGGGCCGTGCGGACGGGTCTTCCTGTCGTCTGGCCCGCGCCAGCTCCACCTCCGCCCCCGTGAGGGCGGCCGGCACGGTCTGCTCGGCCGACCGCAGCTCCGCGGCCAGCCGGTCGACGCCCGAGACGAACACGGCGGCCTGGGCGACGGCGCCCTCGGCGGCGCGCAGATGCCGGGCCGCCCGCTCCGACCGCCCCGCATCGGCGGACTGCCGGGCCTGGTTCAGCCGGACGGTGGCGAAAAGGAGACGGTCCTTGGCCTGCTCGACGCTCCCGGTGACCGAGGCGGTGGCCGTCGGCGCGTAACGCTCCCGGAGTTCCGCCAGAACCGCTTCCGAGGCCCCTGCACGCCCCGCCAGCTCCCGGAACCGGCTCTCGGCGGCCCCCAGCGCCTCGCCCAGCCCCTGTTCCAGTCCCCGCAGCCGCCCGAACTCCGCGGCCACGGAGTCCAGCCGCCGTCCGGCCTCCGCACACCGTCCGAGGATCCCGGCCAGCGCGTGCTCGCGGGCCGCCTCCTCCGTCGGCACCCCCTCGTCGTACCGCTGCCGCATCCGGAAGGCGGCGGCGAGTTCGGTCTCCGCCTCGCGGACGGCCCGCCGGAAGGCCGCCGCCTCCTCCGCAGGGCACAGCGCCTCGGCGAAGCCGAGCTCGGTACGCGCCGCCCGGACCCGGTTGTCGGCCCCGACCAGCGCCCCGCAGGCCTGTTCGTCGAGGGCGGCGAGGGGCGGCGACGACTTCGCCTGCGGCGCGCCGCCGACTCCGCCGGGAGTCGTCCGAACACGGGTGCGCCGGACGCGCCGCAGGTACCCGTACCCGGCGATCGCTCCGGCCGCGCCGACCGCCACCAGCGGCAGCACCAGATCGACGGTCGACCGCTCGTCGTCCTCGGCCGCTGCGGCGCTCGCGCCGGGCGCCGGGTTCTTGATCGCAACCGGAGCGTCGCCACCCGACGTCATCCCTGGCAACACCAGCCACACGACCCCGACCGCACCGCCCAGCACGGCATGCGCAACCCGCACGGATATGTGCGACGTGGCACGCCGCGGCCGGCCCCGGAGCAAGGAAGAGGTCACATTTGGGAGCGTATGGCCGCGATTACGGCAACGCGACCGGGATGCACCCGACACGGGGCCGGTGGGAAGGAACAACACGCGAGGGGGGAACCGCGATGGAACGGCCACCGGGTCGGACGGAGAACAAGACGGGGACCGGGACCGGGACGACCGAGACGGGGACCGGGACGGGGATGGAGACCGAGACGGAGTCGGGGACCGGGACCGGGACCGGGACGGGGACGGGGACGGGGACCGAGACCGGGACGGGGACCGGGACCGAGACCGGGGCGGGGACCGAGTCGAAGCCGAAGCCGGAGAAGAAGCGGGAGAGGGAGCGGGAGAGGGAGACGGAGGGGAAGTCACCGGCAGCACCGGGGGCGGGGGAGGCGTCGGCCGAGGGCGTCGCGGCGGGCGGCGAAAGGGCCGGGGGTGGTGCCGGTGGATCGGGGGATGCCGGTGGCGCCGAGGGGAACGGCACGGGCGGCGATCCCGGCACCGGGACGGTCCGTCGGCGCGGGCGTCGCGGACGGCTGGTGCGTCGCACCGGCCTCGCCCTGGTCCTGCTCCTCCTCGTCCCGGTCCTCGCCGCCGAGACCGCCCTTCGCGTGAACTATCTGGGCGACCTCGCCGACGGCACGTACACCCGCGGCAAGGACGCCATCTGGCTGGGCCACGCCTGGGTGGACGGCCGCAAGACCGACGCCGACGTCAAGGCCCTGGCCGGCCGTCTCGGAGACACCGGCATCCGCGACCTGTACGTCCACGCCGGCCCCCTGGAGCACGACGGCACGCTCCCCGCGTCCGCGTACGCGGGCGCGGGCCGCTTCATAGCCGCGATCCACCGGGAATCCCCGAAGCTCCGCGTCCAGGCCTGGCTCGGTGACGTGCTCGCCACCGAGAGCCCGAACGGCATGCGGCTGGAGCGGGCGGGGACCCGTGCCGCGGTCGTGCGGTCCACCCGGGAGATCCTCGCCGCGGGCTTCCAGGGCGCCCACTTCGACCTCGAGCCGCTCCACTCCGGCGACGGCGACTACCTCGGCCTCCTGGACGACCTGCGCGCCGTCACCAGGGCGCGGCACGCCCAACTCTCCGTCGCCGCCCACCAGATCGATCCGGTGCCCGGCTTCCACTCCTTCTGGGGCACGACCACCGGCCACCCCAAGTGGTGGTCGCAGAAGTTCTTCGGCGAGGTCGCCCGTCGCGTCGACCAGATCGCCGTGATGTCGTACGACACCATGCAGCCGCTGCAGAGCACGTACGGCGGTTACGTCGCCCAGCAGACCTCGCTCGCCCTGGAGGTCACCCCGGCCTCCACCGACCTCCTGATGGGCCTGCCCTTCTACCACGAGAACCGGTTCGGCCACTGGAATCACGCCGAGACCGTCGCCGCCGCCGTCCGGGGCGTGCGGCTGGGGCTGTCCCGCACGGACGCGGACCGCCAGAACTTCGGCGTCGCGGCGTACGTGGACTTCGCGGCCACCGAGCAGGACTGGACGTCGTACGAGAACGGCTGGGTCCGGTAGCCCGTGGGCATGTCGCGGCCGTCACGACCCGGCGCGCGCCCCGGCCGCCCCCGGCGTCTACGACGAGCGCCTCCTGATCTTCGACCCCAGCCACACCAGCGGGTCGTACTTGCGGTCGATCACCCGTTCCTTGAGGGGGATCAACGCGTTGTCCGTGATCTTGATGCCCTCTGGGCAGACCTCCGTGCAGCACTTGGTGATGTTGCAGTAGCCGAGGCCGTGTTCGTCCTGGGCCGTGCGCCCACGGTCCAGGCCGCTCTCCCCGGCCGCGTCCAGCGGGTGCATGTCCAGTTCGGCGACGCGCATGAGGAAGCGGGGCCCCGCGAACGCCGTCTTGTTCTCCTCGTGGTCGCGGACGACATGGCAGGTGTCCTGGCACAGGAAGCACTCGATGCACTTGCGGAACTCCTGCGGACGGTCCACGTCCTCCTGGAACATCCGGTACTCGCCGGGGCCGACCCCTTCGGGCGGCACGAACGCCGGGACCTCCCTCGCCTTCCGGTAGTTGAAGCCGACGTCGGTGACGAGATCCCGGATCACCGGGAAGGCGCGCAGCGGCGTGACGGTGATCGTCTCCTCGCGGTCGAACACCGACATACGGGTCATGCACAGCAGCCGGGGCCGCCCGTTGATCTCCGCGGAGCACGAACCGCACTTGCCGGCCTTGCAGTTCCAGCGGACGGCGAGATCAGGGACCTGGGTGGACTGGAGGCGGTGGATGATGTCCAGGACCACCTCGCCGTCGTGGACCTCGACCTCGAAGTCCTTGAGGCCGCCGCCCTCGATGTCGCCCCGCCACACCCGGAACCGGGCCTGGTAGCTGCTCATTCGTACAGCTCCTCTTCGGTGAGGTACTTCACCAGCTCCTCCTTCTCGAAGAGGGCGAGCAGGTCGGGGCGGATGGGTTCGGTGTTCTCGCGGGTGAGGGCGATCCGGCCGCGGGCGGGGTCCGTCGCCGCCCGGACCCCGGTGGAGTCCGCCGGTGCGCACAGCAGGTTGACGTTGCGCCACGCGCGGTCCATCGCCGGATGGTCCTCGCGGGTGTGCCCGCCGCGCGACTCGGTGCGTTCCAGTGCCGCCCGGGCCACGCACTCGCTGACCAGCAGCATGTTCCGCAGGTCGAGCGCCAGGTGCCAGCCGGGGTTGAACTGCCGGTGCCCCTCGACCCCGGCCCGCTGCGCCCGTACCCGCAGCTCGGCCAGCTTCTCGAGGGCGTGTTCCATCTCGCCCTCCCGGCGGATGATGCCGACCAGGTCGTTCATGGTCTGCTGGAGTTCCTGATGGAGGGTGTACGGGTTCTCCGGCGCGTGGCCGGCCGGGTCCCCGGGGCCCTGGGGTCCCTCCGCGGAGAACGGTCGCAGCGCCTCCGCGGCCGCCGCGTCGACCTGCTCGTCGTCCACCGCCGGCCGTGTCGGTCCGAGGTCCGCGGTGTACCGCGCCGCGTGCAGTCCCGCCCGGCGGCCGAACACCAGCAGGTCCGAGAGCGAGTTGCCGCCGAGCCGGTTGGAGCCGTGCATGCCGCCGGCCACCTCGCCGGCCGCGAACAGTCCCGGCACCCCGCGGGCGGCCGCCGTCTCGGAGTCGACCGCGATACCGCCCATCACGTAGTGACAGGTCGGTCCGACCTCCATGGCCTCCGCCGTGATGTCGACGTCGGCCAGCTCCTTGAACTGGTGGTACATGGAGGGCAGCCGGCGCTTGATGACCTCGGCGGGCATCCGCGTCGACACGTCCAGGAAGACCCCGCCGTGCGGGGAGCCGCGTCCGGCCTTCACCTCCGAGTTGATGGCGCGGGCCACCTCGTCACGCGGGAGCAGTTCCGGCGGCCGCCGGTTGTGCTCCGGGTCCTCGTACCAGCGGTCGCCCTCCTCCTCCGACTCGGCGTACTTCTCCTTGAAGACGTCCGGGACGTAGTCGAACATGAACCGCTTGCCCTCGGAGTTCCTCAGCACTCCGCCGTCGCCGCGCACCGACTCGGTGACGAGGATGCCCTTCACCGACGGCGGCCAGACCATGCCCGTCGGGTGGAACTGCACGAACTCCATGTTGAGCAGCGGGGCGCCGGCGAGCAGGGCCAGCGCGTGGCCGTCGCCCGTGTACTCCCACGAGTTCGACGTGACCTTGAAGGACTTGCCGATGCCGCCCGTCGCGATCACCACGGCGGGCGCCCGCAGGACGAAGAAGCGGCCGCTCTCGCGCTCGTAGGCGAAGACCCCGCTCACCCGTGAGCCGTCCTTGAGGACGCGGGTGACCGTGCACTCCTGGAAGACCTTCAGCCGGGACTCGTAGTCGCCGCTCTCGCGGTGGTCCTCCTGCTGGAGCGCGACGATCTTCTGCTGGAGCGTGCGGATCAGCTCCAGGCCCGTCCGGTCGCCGACGTGCGCGAGGCGCGGGTACTCGTGGCCGCCGAAGTTGCGCTGGGAGATCCGGCCGTCCTTGGTGCGGTCGAAGAGGGCGCCCCAGGTCTCCAGCTCCCACACCCGGTCCGGGGCCTCCTGGGCGTGCAGCTCGGCCATCCGCCACTGGTTGAGGAACTTGCCGCCGCGCAGCGTGTCGCGGAAGTGGACCTGCCAGTTGTCGTGCTCGTTGGCGTTGGCCATCGCCGCCGCGATGCCGCCCTCGGCCATCACCGTGTGCGCCTTGCCGAACAGCGACTTGCAGATGACGGCGGTGCGGGCGCCGCGTTCGCGCGCCTCGATGGCGGCACGCAGTCCGGCGCCTCCCGCGCCGACCACGACGACGTCCCACTCCTGGCGGTCGACCACGGACATCAGCGAGCCCCACTCATCTAGAAGAACCTCGGATCGTCGAAGACGCCGGACGCGACGAGATACACGTAGAAGTCGGCGAGCGCCACGCTCACCAGCGACACCCATGCCAGCAGCATGTGACGGGCGTTGAGCTTCCCCACGAACCGCCAGGCCCGGTAGCGCACGGGGTGTCTGGAGAAATGCTTCAGCTGGCCGCCGACGATGTGCCGGCAGGAATGGCAGGAGATGGTGTACGCCCAGATCAGCACGATGTTGACCAGGAAGACCAGGGTCCCGAGGCCCATGTGGCCCCACGCGTAGTGCTCGTCGCGGAAGGCGAGCACGGTGTCGTAGGTGAGGATCCCGGCGACGAGGATCGCGGCGTAGAAGAAGTACCGGTGGATGTTCTGCAGGATCAGCGGGAAGCGGGTCTCGCCGGTGTATTTCCGGTGGGGCTCGGCCACCGCGCAGGCGGGCGGCGACGCCCAGAAGCCGCGGTAGTAGGCCTTGCGGTAGTAGTAGCAGGTCAGGCGGAAGCCGAGCGGGAAGATCAGGATGAGGATCGCGGGGGAGAGGCCCCACCAGCCGCCGAACAGGTCCCAGTTCGGACCGGACCGCATGCTCTGGCAGTTCTCCGCCAGACACGGCGAGAAGAAGGGCGAGACGTAGGGCGCCGCGTAGTAGTCCGCGTTCGCGAAGGCCCGCCAGGTCGAGTAGACGACGAAGGCCAGCAGGCCGGCGGTGGTGGCCGCGGGAGCCAGCCACCAGCGGTCGCTCCGCAGATGAGGAGCGGCGATCGCGGCGCGCCCGGCGCCGCGTACGCCGCTCGGGGGACGGTGGTCGGTGGGTGAGGGTTCCGTACCAGTGGCCAACTCAGGACTCCGGTCGGGTCAGGGGGCGTGCCGGCCCCGGGTGCCGAGTCCCTCGTCGTCCGTGTCGATCCACAGGGAGTCGTCGTAGGGGGTGTCGGGGATGGTGACGAGCTCCGGCCTGCGCGACGAGCCGGGCTGGGACACGGCCGCGCGCAGCAGCGCGACGCTCTCCCTCAGATGGTCGGCGTCGGCTCGGACCCGGCGCATTTCCAGGTCGGTGCTGCCGAGCTGCTGCTCGAGGCGGCCGACGGACCGGGAGAGGTCGTCGAGGCAGCGCTGCGCCATTGTCAGATCGTCGTGCACGGACATGAGCAGTCCTCGCTTCCGTGTGGGCTGGGCCCTGGACGGCAACGTTCATGCGCCTGCGAGTGTTGCGCGTCACACCGGTGGATGTGAAGGCGTATGCAGCGATTGGCGGGTGCGTTGCTCCGCACGAGTGGCCTCGGCAGGCCCTGCCGCCGTGTCGCCCACGGCAGGCGAACCCTTTCCTCTTCAGTGAGCCATAGATCTGATCAACTCCAAAATACCGCCAAACGTGATCAAAACGCACCCGCATCGACGTATTCGCGTCCATGTGTCCTGGGGTGCCGGGTCACCGGCGGCAGCGGCTCACCGGAGGTACCAGAGATGTCCCACGACGGCGTCGGCCCGCGCGCGGTCACGCGCTCGGTCGCCTTCCTCACCGCGGGCGCGCTCGCGGTGCCCCTGCTGTCCGGCTGCGGATCCGCGGACGAGGCAGGCAAGCCCCTGGCCCGCCAGGACATCGCCCCGGCAGGCCGGGCCCGGATCGCTGAGGGCGGCACCCTGCGCTGGGCGGTGGACGCGGTGCCGGAGACCTTCAACACCTTCCAGTCGGACGCGGACGCCACGACCACCCGGGTCGCCCAGGCCGTCCTGCCCTCCATGTACCGGCTCGACGCGGCCGGGCGCCCGCAGCGCGACTCCGACTATCTGGAGTCGGCGAAGGTCGTCGACACCGAGCCCAAGCAGGTCGTCCTGTACAAGCTGAACCAGCAGGCCGTCTGGAGCGACGGCCGGGAGATCGGCGCCGCCGACTTCGCCGCCCAGTGGCGGGCCCTGGCGGGCAAGGACAGCGCCTACTGGACCGCCCGCAACGCCGGCTACGAGCGCATCGAGAAGATCGAGCGCGGTGACAACGACCTGGAGGTCCGGGTCACCTTCAAGCGGACCTACGCCGACTGGCGCTCGTTGTTCTCCCCGCTGTATCCCAAGGACGTCATGGGCACGCCCGACGCGTTCAACGACGGGGCGCGCCGCAAGCTCAAGGTGACCGCCGGTCCGTTCGTGGTGAAGAAGGTCGACCGCAAGAAGGACGAGGTGCGGCTCACCCGCAACGACCGCTGGTGGGGCCGGCCGGCCAAGCTGTCCGAGATCGTGCTGACGGCCGTCCCGAGGAACGAGCGGACGTCCGCGCTGGCCGCCGGGAAGATCGATCTGGCCGAGATCGACCCGGCCGCCGCGCAGCGCGTCGACGGCGCCGCGAACGGCACGGCCGGACCGCTCGCCGGTCCCGGCTCCGGGCGCACCGCCGCGAAGGCGCTGCGTTCCTGGGCGCTCGCCCACGGTTCGGACGAGGACACGGCCGAGGACGAGACCGAGGCACGCACCAAGCTGACCAAGGCGATCGCGAAGTGGGAGGAGCAGCAGAAGGCGCTGCGCGACTTCGAGGTGCGCAGATCGCTGGAGCCGGCGTACACCCAGCTGGCGCTGAACGGCGCGGACGGACCGCTGGCGGACGAGCGGGTGCGGCGGGCCGTCGCCCGCGCGCTCGACCGCAGGGCACTGGCCAAGGTCGTGCTGAAGCCGCTGGGTCTGCCCGCGGAGCCGGTCGGCAGCCATCTGGCCCTGGCCGGGCAGGACGCGTACGCCGACAACAGCGGGGCGCTGGGCGGCCAGGACACCACCGAGGCGCAGGCGCTGCTCGCGGACGCCGGGTGGGTGCCCGGCGGCCCGGTCAAGAAGCAGGAGAAGGGCGAGAAGGCGGCCGGGTCGGCGGGGAAGAAGGCGGGCTCCGAGGACGAGGACGACTCCGCGGACGGCGACGACACGTACATCGTCGGTGCGGACGACAAGGCGCCGGCCAGGACGGGCCGCGAGGAGAAGCGACACGTCACGAAGGGCGAGAGCGCGCGCAGGAGCGACGACGGCGGCCGGCAGCTCGCCCAGGACGGCAAGCAGTTCAAGCAGCTGCACCAGGGCGGCGCCCCCGGCGCCTACGCCCCGAAGGGCACCGCCGCGCCGGCCGCCGCCCCGGCCAAGGCGCTGGCCAAGGACGGCAAGGCGCTCAGCCTGCGGTTCGTGCTGCCGTCCGGCCCCGGGTCGGAGCCGCTGGCGGCGGTCGCCGAGCGGATCACGAGGATGCTGGCGAAGGTCGGCATCGGCACGGACATCACCAAGGTCTCGGACGAGAGCTACTTCAAGGACCACATCGCCTCCGGGCAGTACGACCTCGCGCTGTACTCCTGGCCCGGGTCCGCCTTCCCCGCCACCGACGCCCGGCCGATCTACGCCAAGCCGGTGCCGGCCGCCGACGGCTCGCTGAGCGTCGAACAGAACTACACACGGGTCGGCACCGACCAGGTCGACCAACTGTTCGAGCAGGCGGTCTCGACCCTGGACGAGGAAGAACAGCGGTCCCTGATCCGCAAGGCCGACTCCCGCATCTGGGCGGCTGCCGGATCGATTCCTCTCTATCAGCGCCCCCAGCTCACCGCGGTACGCAAGACCCTGGTCAACGCGGGTGCCTTCGGCTTCCAGACCCCCGTCTACCAGGACATGGGCTTTCTGAAGAAGGGCGCCAAGGCCTCCGCGAGCCCCTCCCCAAAGTGAGCGCGCGGTGAGTTCGAAGTGAGCCGAGTGGCCCTGCGGGGGCCGTCCCCCGCCGGGCCACGTACCATGGGGTGAGGCCGTGGCGTCCTCAAGCCCGGCAGGGCCCGCGTAACACAGACGTACGCAGCAGGGTCGCCCTCACACTCCGGGAGAACGCCGCTTTATGGCCACGCGCCACGACATTCGCAACGTAGCCATCGTCGCCCACGTCGACCACGGCAAGACGACTCTGGTCGATGCCATGCTCAAGCAGGCCGGTGCCTTCGCCGCGCACGCTGCCGAGTCGCTCGACGACCGCATGATGGACTCGAACGACCTGGAGCGTGAGAAGGGCATCACGATCCTCGCCAAGAACACGGCGGTGAAGTACCACCCCAAGGACGGGGGGGACGTCATCACCATCAACATCATCGACACCCCCGGTCACGCCGACTTCGGCGGCGAGGTGGAGCGCGGCCTGTCGATGGTCGACGCCGTCGTGCTGCTGGTGGACGCCTCCGAGGGCCCGCTGCCGCAGACCCGCTTCGTGCTGCGCAAGGCCCTCCAGGCCCGCCTGCCCGTCATCCTGTGCATCAACAAGACGGACCGGCCGGACTCGCGCATCGACGAGGTCGTGAACGAGGCCTACGACCTCTTCCTCGACCTCGACGCCGACGAGGAGCAGATCGAGTTCCCCATCGTCTACGCGTGTGCGCGTGACGGTGTCGCCTCGCTGACCAAGCCGGAGGACGGCACGGTCCCGCAGGACAGCGACAGCCTGGAGCCGTTCTTCTCCACGATCCTGTCGCACGTCCCGGCCCCGCAGTTCGACGAGGCGGCTCCGCTCCAGGCGCACGTCACCAACCTGGACGCCGACAACTTCCTCGGCCGTATCGCGCTGCTCCGCGTCGAGCAGGGCGAGCTGCGCAAGGGTCAGACCGTCACGTGGATCAAGCGCGACGGCACCATGTCCAACGTGCGCATCACCGAGCTGCTGATGACCGAGGCGCTCACCCGCAGGCCCGCCGAGAAGGCCGGCCCGGGTGACATCTGCGCCGTCGCCGGTATCCCGGAGATCATGATCGGCGAGACCCTCGCCGATCCCGAGAACCCGATCGCGCTGCCGCTCATCACGGTCGACGAGCCGGCCATCTCGATGACCATCGGCACCAACACCTCGCCGCTGGTCGGCCGGGGCGGTACCGGCAAGGGCGCCGAGAACAAGGCCGCGGTCAAGGACCGCAAGGTCACCGCCCGCCAGGTCAAGGACCGCCTCGACCGCGAGCTGGTCGGTAACGTCTCGCTCCGCGTCCTGGACACCGAGCGTCCCGACGCCTGGGAGGTGCAGGGCCGCGGTGAGCTGGCGCTGGCCATCCTGGTCGAGCAGATGCGTCGCGAGGGCTTCGAGCTGACCATCGGCAAGCCGCAGGTCGTCACGAAGGACGTCGACGGCAAGGTCTACGAGCCGGTCGAGCGCATGACGATCGACGTGCCCGAGGAGCACATGGGCGCGGTCACGCAGCTCATGGGCGTCCGCAAGGGCCGGATGGACAACATGTCCAACCACGGTTCGGGCTGGGTCCGCATGGAGTTCGTCGTGCCCTCCCGCGGTCTCATCGGCTTCCGTACCGAGTTCCTGACCGGCACGCGCGGCACGGGTATCGCCCACTCCATCCACGAGGGCCACGAGCCCTGGTTCGGCACGCTGACGACCCGTAACAACGGCTCGCTGGTCGCCGACCGCGCCGGTGCCGTCACCGCGTTCGCGATGACGAACCTCCAGGAGCGCGGTGTGCTGTTCACCGACCCCGGCACCGAGGTGTACGAGGGCATGATCGTCGGCGAGAACTCGCGCTCCGACGACATGGACGT
Source organism: Streptomyces rishiriensis (assembly GCF_030815485.1). Taxonomy (NCBI): domain Bacteria; kingdom Bacillati; phylum Actinomycetota; class Actinomycetes; order Kitasatosporales; family Streptomycetaceae; genus Streptomyces; species Streptomyces rishiriensis. Next base: position 5,509,705 of record NZ_JAUSWV010000002.1, read on the forward strand.
GAACATCACCAAGGAGAAGAAGCTCACGAACATGCGGTCGTCGTCGGCCGACTCGTTCGAGGCCATCGTGCCGCCGCGCAAGCTGTCGCTCGAGCAGTCGCTGGAGTTCTGCCGCGACGACGAGTGCGTCGAGGTGACCCCGGAGGCGGTTCGCATCCGCAAGGTCGTGCTCGACCAGCGCGACCGTGCCCGTACCGCCAGCCGCGCCAAGCACGGCTGATCCGCGGGTAGTTCACCGCCGCAGCACACTCCGAAGCCCGGGTGTCCCCATCGTGGGGACGCCCGGGCTTTTCGCAACCCGTTTTTCGGAGCCCTCGCGGTGCCGTCTGTCCGAAATGCGGAGATCCTCGCCCGATACCCATGTAACAAGTCCGTTTCGCGGCCTTCTCGCGCCAGAGACTTTGTCCGGATTTTGGAAGATCTAGGCGCCAGCTGTGACTGAATTGAGATTTAAAGACAGTGGTCGGCACATGGCGCATGCCAGATAGTTAGCCGCGTAACGCTCGGGTCAATGGGTCTCGCGCTGTGGGGACAGCGCCGACTCGCGAGCACCAGGGGGTGTCTGACCCTCCGTCAGGGGTGTCGGAGGTCGGACGAGCGCCCCCTCCTGTCGGTGAACACGTGGAGTCACAAGGAGGATCCCCATGCCAGTCGAACGACCCATGCGGTCCATCACCGGTCTGCCCGCCCCCGCCCGCGGCGACTGTCACTGACCTGACGTCCGGCCGCCCACCGCGGCCGTTCGGCTACGCGCGTCCGGCTGCGGCTTCTTCGGCACCGCCCGTCCGGCGCGCCCCGGCGTCCCTTCATGCACCGAGCGGCGATCACGCGGCAGTCCGCGTGCGTCGTCGGCTCGGCACACCCACACCCGTGAAGTGAAATGGGCGAACTGTGACAAGTCCTACCGACATCGAGGGCGGCGGTACGTCGGTCGTGGTCGACGGCGACCAGGAGCCGGCGGCGGCGTCCGAGGCCAAGGTGCCCGTGGGCCGGTCTCCCGGTCAGCTCATGTGGCTCCGCTTCAAGCGGGACCGCACGGGCGTGATCTCCGCGTACGTCGTGCTGTGCTTCTTCCTGGTCGGCCTGCTCGCTCCGTTGATCGCCAAGCTCTACGGCAAGAACCCGTACACCGTGTACGCGGACGAACGGCCGGAGTTGTTCGACAGCGCGGGCGTGCCGGTGCAGCCCAACGGCGGGATCAGCGGCGAGTTCTGGTTCGGCCTCGAACCGGGCAACGGCTACGACGTCTTCACCAAGCTGCTCTACGGAATCCGCAACTCCCTGGGGATCTCCCTCGCGGTGACCGTCGCCACCGTGCTGACCGGCATCCTCCTCGGGGTCGCGGCCGGCTATCTCGGCGGCAGGACGGACTTCCTGATCAGCCGGGTGATCGACTTCCTGCTCGCCATCCCGGCCCAGCTGTTCTTCATCGCGAGCATGCCGGTCGTGGTCTCCCTGTTCGTCAGCCCGCGCGACGAGACGCCGGTCTACGTCCGGGTCGTGGCCCTGATCTCGGTGCAGTGGGTTCTCGGCTGGATGAGCCTCGGCCGCATCCTGCGCGGCACCAGTCTCGCCCTGCGGGAACGGGAGTTCATCGAGGCCGCCAAGGTGAGCGGGGCGCCACCGGGGCGGATCATCCGCAAGGAGATCCTGCCCAACGTGGTCACACCGATCCTGGTGCAGGCCACCTACATGCTGCCGAACTTCGTGACCGCCGAGGCGGGTCTGTCCTTCCTCGGCGTGGGACTGGTCGAACCGACGCCGGACTGGGGCCAGATGTTCTCCAAGGCGGCGACCGAACTGGTGATGCAGAACGACATCACCTACATGTTCTTCCCCGGTGTCTCGATGATCATCTTCATCGTGGCGTTCAACCTGCTCGGGGACTCGGTCAGGGACGCCTTCGACCCCAAGACGGCGCGCTGACCCGCACATCACGTTCTTTGGACTCACAGAGTGCTGGACTCACAGAGATGGGTGGGAAACGAGTGATGGGTAAGGGTGGACGCCGCGCGTACGCCGCGCTCTCGCTGGTCGCTGCCGGAGCGCTCGTGCTCTCCGGTTGCAGCGAGGGCGGCAGCAAGGAAGGCAGCAACAAGGACGACAAGGAGAACGCCCAACGCCAGCAGTCCTCCATCGACTTCGGCGACACCAAGGCCTCGACCGGTCCGGCCGCCGAGGTCCCCGGCGCCAAGCCCGGAGGCGCGGTCACCGTTCTCCAGAGAGACAGCTACGCGCACCTCGACCCCGGGCAGATCTACGTCTCCGACGAGATGGCGCTGTCGCAGCTCATCCACCGCGGTCTGACCGGCTACAAGGCGACCGGTGAGGACGGCAAGAAGCACGAGGTCGTCGGTGACCTGGCCACCGACAGCGGCAAGACGTCGGACGGCGGGAAGACCTGGTCCTACACGCTGAAGGACGGGGTGAAGTGGGCCGACGGCTCCGCGATCACCGCCACGGACGTGCGCCACACCTTCGAGCGGCTGTTCGCGCCGTTCGTCGCCAACGGCCCGACCTTCATCCAGCAGTGGCTCGCCGACACGCCGGGCACCGGGTACCGCGACCTGCTGAAGGGCGGCCCGTACGGCGGCAAGCACCTGCCGGACACCGTCCTGGAGACGCCGGACGCGAAGACGATCGTCTTCAAGTTCAAGAAGCCGAAGCCGGATCTGCCGTACGCGCTGGCCATGGCCGGCTACTCGCTCGTCTCGAAGGCGAAGGACACCAAGGAGAAGTACGACAAGGCCCCGATGACCTCGGGCCCGTACAAGATCCAGGAATTCAAGTCCGGCAAGTCCATGGTCCTGGTGAAGAACACCAACTGGGACCCGAAGACCGACCCGATCCGGCACCAGTACATCGACCGGTTCACCTTCGCGTTCAACAAGCAGTACGAGGACTCCACCAAGGCCATCCTCGACGACTCCGGGGCCAACGCGACCGCGGTCAGCTTCAACAACGAGGTCGACGCGGGCAACCTGTCCAAGGTGCTCGCCGACGCGACGCTGAAGTCCCGCACCGTCTCCGGCTACCAGCCGTACGTGGGTCAGATGGACATCAACCTGACCCAGAAGGAGATGCAGGACAAGACGGTCCGCGAGGCCATCGCCTACGCCCTGCCGATCACCCCGTTCGTGCGCGCCTACGGCGGTACCGCGGCCCGCGAGGTCGCCGGCGGGCTGATCAGCCCGACCGTCTCCGGCTACAACCCGAACTTCGACCCGTTCGGCAAGAAGAAGAAGCCGGCCGGTGACCCGGTCAAGGCCAAGGAGCTCCTGGAGAAGGCCGGCAAGGTGGGCCTGAAGCTGACCTTCGGCTACATCAACACGCCCGAGGGCCAGCAGTACTCCACCGCCATGGCCGCGGGTCTGGAGAAGGCCGGCTTCGACGTCCAGCGCCAGGAGATCCCGGCCGAGACGTACTACGACCAGGTCGGCAAGGTCACCAACAACTTCGACATCTACCACACCGCGTGGGGCGCCGACTGGCCGAGCTCCTCGACCGTCATCCCGCCGCTGTACGACGGACGCCAGATCCAGGACGGCGCGGCGAACTACTCGCACGTCAACGACCCGAAGGTGAACGCCGACATCGACAAGGCGAGCACCATCACCGACCCGATCAAGGCCGCGGAGGCCTGGAACAAGATCAACGAGTACATCGTGAAGGACGTCGTCTCCAACATCCCGACGGCGTACTACAAGCAGACCCAGATCGCCGGCTCGAAGATCGGCGGCCTCGTGTACGACGACGTCATCGGCGGCATCGACCCGCGCAGGCTGTTTGTGAAGTAACCCCTTCCCGAGCGCGGCGCCCGGTGCGTCCCGTCCCGCTTCCACGACGGGGCGCACCGGCCCGCACGGCCCTTTGAGCCGGCTCCGAAAGCCGGCCTCACGAGCCCGAAAGCTGCCACTGAGATGCTGCGCTTCCTCCTTCGCCGGACCCTCGGCTCGCTCGTGATCCTGGTCCTGCTGACCGTCGTCGCCTTCCTGCTGTTCTTCGGCATGCCCCGGGACCCGGCGCTGCTGATGTGCGGCAAGACGTGCACGCCCGACGCGCTGGCGAACATCCACCGCACGCTCGGCATCGACAAATCGATCCCCGAGCAGTTCTGGATCTTCCTGCAGGGGCTGGTCGCGGGCCGGGACGACTTCGCCCAGGGGCCCTGCCCCGCCCCCTGCTTCGGCTACTCGTACCACACCAACGAGCAGGTCTGGTCGACGCTGATGGACCGGCTGCCGCTCACCGTCTCGCTCGCGCTCGGCGCCACCGTCGTCTTCCTGTTCGTCGGACTCGGCACCGGAATGCTGGCCGCCTGGCGGCGCGGCACGCTCATCGACAAGTCGTTCACCGCGGGTTCCATGGTGCTCAGCTCGATGCAGATCTACTTCCTGGGCCCGCTGGCCCTCGCCGTGCTGGTGTACCAGACCCACATCTTCGACGAACCCCGGTACACCGAGCTCACCCAGGATCCCGTCGCCTGGTTCACCGGGCTGATGATCCCCTGGGTCGTGCTGTCCACGATCTTCGCCGCGCAGTACACCCGTATGGCGCGCTCGTCGATGATCGAGCAGCTCCAGGAGGAACACATCCGCACCGCCCGCGCCAAGGGCATGAGCCGGCGGTACGTCTTCTTCCGGTACGCCTGGCGTGGCTCCCTCATCCCGATCGTCACCATCCTCGGCATCGACCTGTCCTCGATGCTCGGCGGCGCGATCATCACCGAGTACACCTTCGGACTGCCCGGCCTCGGGCATCTGGCGGTGGAATCAGTGCAGTTCAGCGACCTTCCACTGCTGCTCGGCGTGATGCTCTTCGCCGCTGCCGTGATCCTGCTGTGCAACATCGTCGTCGACGCCTGCTACGCCTTCATCGACCCGCGCGTACGGCTGTCCTAGGCCGTCTCCCGGACTGTCGTCAGGAGCTTTGTCGTGACCACTGTGACCAAGGAGGCCGGGGCGCCCGTCCCGGCCGGCGCGGGCGCGTTCCTCTCGGTGCGGGACCTGCACGTCAGCTTCAGCACGGAGGACGGTGCCGTCCGGGCCGTCGACGGGCTCTCCTTCGACCTGGAACGGGGCCGCACTCTCGGCATCGTCGGCGAGTCCGGATCCGGGAAGTCCGTCACCAATCTGACCGTCCTCGGGCTGCACAACCCGATGTTCACCACCGTCGAGGGAGAGATCCTGCTGGAGGGACAGGAACTGACCACGGCCCGGGAGCCCGAGCTGGAGAGACTGCGCGGCAACAAGGTCGCGATGATCTTCCAGGACCCGCTCACCGCGCTCTCCCCGTACTACACCGTCGGCCGGCAGATCGCCGAGCCGTACATGAAGCACCGCGGCGCCTCGAAGAAGGCCGCCTGGGAACGCACGGTGGAGATGCTCGGCAAGGTCGGCATCCCCAACCCCCGGGAACGGGCGAAGGACTACCCCCACCAGTTCTCCGGCGGTATGCGGCAGCGCGCGATGATCGCGATGGCGCTGGTCTGCGACCCGGACCTGCTGATCGCCGACGAGCCGACCACCGCGCTCGACGTCACCGTCCAGGCGCAGATCCTGGACCTGCTCAAGGATCTCCAGCGGGAGTTCGGGACCGCGATCATCTTCATCACGCACGACCTCGGTGTCATCGCCGACATGGCCGACGACATCATGGTGATGTACGCGGGCGGCGCGATCGAACGCGGGACGACCGAGCAGGTGCTGCGTTCACCGCAACACCCCTACACATGGGGCCTGTTGAACTCCATGCCCCGACTGGACTCGGACCTGGGCACTCCGCTCGCCCCGATCCCCGGCGCCCCGCCGTCGCTGCTGAACCCGCCCTCCGGCTGCCGTTTCCACCCCCGCTGCACCTTCCGGGACCGGGTCGGCGGCAACCGGTGCGTCACCGAACGCCCCCTGTCGGCCCCGGACCGTGCCGCCGCCTGTCACCTCACCGCGGAACAGAAGCGGACCATCTTCGTGGACGAGATCAAGCCCCGCCTGGGGTAGGGGCCGGACCTTGAGGAGCAAGCACGTGAAGAAGGCCAGGAGGAGCACGTGAAGAATGAGGAACTCGCTCTGCCCGCCCCGCGCGAGGCGGGCGCCGACGGCGAGGGGGAGCAACTGCTCGTCGTGTCAGGGCTCACCAAGCACTTCCCGGTCAAGGGCGGCTTCCCGATCCGGCGTACGGTCGGCCAGGTTCAGGCCGTCGACGGCATCGACCTGAGCGTGCGGGCCGGCGAGAGCTTCGGCCTGGTGGGGGAGTCGGGGTGCGGCAAGTCCACGACCGGCCGGCTGATCACCCGGCTCCTGGAGCCCACGGCCGGGACCATCACCTACCGCGGCCAGGACATCTCGCACGCCTCGCGCCGGCAGCTGGCGCCGGTCCGGTCCGAGATCCAGATGATCTTCCAGGACCCCTACTCCTCCCTCAACCCCCGGCAGACCGTCGGCAAGATCATCTCCGGGCCGATGGAGGTCAACGGGATCGAGCCCGCGGGCGGGCGCGAGGCGCGCGTGCGTGAGCTGCTGGAGATCGTCGGTCTCAGCCCCGAGCACTACAACCGCTTCCCGCACGAGTTCTCCGGCGGCCAGCGCCAGCGCATCGGTGTCGCCCGGGCGCTGGCTCTGGAGCCGAAGCTGATCGTGGCCGACGAGCCGGTCTCCGCGCTCGACGTGTCGATCCAGGCGCAGGTGGTCAACCTCCTCCAGCAGGTCCGGCGGGAGCTCGGCATCGCGTTCCTGTTCATCGCCCATGACCTGGCCGTCGTACGGCACTTCTCGCAGCGGGTGGCCGTCATGTACCTCGGGAAGATCATCGAGGTCGGTGACCGTGACTCCATCTACACCCGGCCGCGGCACCCGTACACCCACGCGCTGCTCTCCGCCGTCCCCGAGGTGAACGTGACCGGTGGCGAGTCGACCGCGCGGGAGCGTATCCGGCTGGCCGGTGACGTGCCCTCGCCCATCAACCCGCCCACCGGCTGCCGCTTCCGTACCCGGTGCTGGAAGGCGCAGGACAAGTGCGCGGCCGAGGAGCCGCCGCTGGTCCGGATCTCCGGGAACCACGAGGGTCACCTGACGGCCTGCCATTTCCCGGAGGAGCCGACGATCGAGGGGCGCGGGGAGGACATCGTGCTGGACCCGGCGCTGGCGGCGCTGGAGGAGGGAGCCGGGTGAGGTGCCGTCCCGGCGGGTGCGGGTGCGGGTGCGGGTGCGGGTGCGGCGTGGCCGGTCGCCTCGTTCCCCAACGCCCCTCGGGGGTGGGCCCCTGGTGGGGGGCGCTCGGCGTCACCCGGCCGGTGTGGCCACCGTGATGATCTCCGGGCTCGTCCCGGTCAGCGGACCCCGGTTCCAGTCCCCGTACTGTTCCTCCACCCGCAGCCCCGCCTCCGCCAGGAAACCGGTCAGGCTCCCCGGGGCGAGGAAGCGGAGGGTGGCCCGGCCGGTGTGGGGGCGGGGCCAGCCGGGGGAGTCGAAGGTCTCCGTGAACGTGACCCGGTCACCGGACGGCTCGTCCGCCACCTCGTGCCAGACCCGTACGACCCGGCCTTCCGCGTCGGTGACCTCGCGGACGCGGTCCGGGGTCCAGCCCTCCCAGGCCCGCGCGGCCGGGTTGCGGGTCTCGAACACGAACCGCCCTCCGTCGCTCAGGGCTGCCCGTACGGCTCGCAGCGCCCCGCGCAGTTCCTCGTCGCCGAGAAGTACCTGGAAGGCATGGCCCGTCATGATCACGAGGTCGAAGTCGCCCTGCCACACACGGGTGTCGAGGTCCCCCAGCAACCACTCCACGCCGGGCGCCCGGCGCCGGGCCTGTACGAGCATCGCGGCCGCGGGGTCGAGGCCCGTGAGCCGCCCCGGATGGCCGTCCGACGCGGCCCGCGCGAGGAGCCGGCCCGTGCCGCAGCCGACGTCGAGCACCGAGTCGGCGGATCTCACCAGGTTCAGATAGAAGTCGTCGTCCGGCCCCCACGGATTGATGCTGTCGTACAGCGCGGCGAGTGTCAGATCAGCGAACGAATGATCGACCACCGCGGCAGTGTGCCACACCTCGGCACGACACAGGACAAGATCCAGAACATCTGAATTCCCTCGACAAGCGGGCCTGGGGCCGGACATGCTCGGCGCGATGACGAGAACAGACGACATGCCTTCCGCGTGGGACGAGCGCACCCAGCTCACCACCTTCCTCGACTACGCCCGCGACACCGCCCGCGCCAAGTGCGAGGACCTCTCCGCCGAGGACGCCCGCAGGGCGCCCCTGCCGGGTTCGCCCCTGATGACCCCGAGCGGCCTGGTCAACCATCTGCGCTGGGTCGAGTACTACTGGTTCCGGGTCGTGTTCCTCGGCGAGGAGGACGAGGGCCCGTGGACCGACGAGGACCCCGACCGCGAGATGCGCATCGCCGTCGACCTCCCGCTCGCGCAGGTGCTCGACGAGTACGCCGAGCACGCCGAGCGGCACCGCGAACTGGTCGCCGGGCACGACCTCGGCACCAAGGCACAGCGCGCGACGCGCGACGGCCGCCATGTGGACCTGCGCTGGATCCTCCTGCACCTGATCGAGGAGACGGCCCGGCACAACGGCCACCTCGACATCCTGCGCGAACTGATCGACGGCCGCACGGGGGTGTAGGGCGGGCCCGGCGCAGCCGCGCGCCCCGTATGCAGCGGGTTCTCGCTGGTCCGGCCGGGGCGAAAGGCAGCTGAAAGATCGGCGAAGGGCTTCGGAAAGGCGCCTCGGCGAGACTTTCGTTCGGGGCGGGCGACCGACGGGGGACACGCGGCGCCCGCCCCGGCCCGGTCCCGGCCGCCCTGCCTCGTACGGCATCCGGCCGCCGCCCCGGCCCCGGCCCCTGGGATTGGCCGGATCCCGACGTCCGGGAGTCCGTCGGTTCCCGATCGGGAAGACCGGCGTTGCCCGGCAGTCCCCCCTGGACTACGTTCTGTGAATGCTCACCCCACGGCCCCGGTTCCGCCTGCTCGGACCGCTGGACGTCGAGATCGACGGACGGGCCGTCGTGCTCACCGGCCGGCAACGCGCGCTGTGCGCCGTGCTCCTGCTGCACGCCAACCATGTCGTCTCCGTCGACCGGCTGGTTCAGTGCCTTTGGGACGACCGGCCGCCCGGCGCGGGAGCGGCCCGGGTACGGGCCCTCGTCGCGGAGGTGCGGCGCGCCCTCGGCCCGGTGGGGACGGAGCTACTGACCACCCGGCGGCCCGGCTACGTCCTGCACGTGGGCCCGGGCGAACTCGATCTGCCGGTCTTCGAGAGGCTCATCAGGGAGGCATCCCGGGCAGCGTCCGACGGCGACTGGCGAACGGCCCGGCGCAGCGGTGAACAGGCCCTCGCGCTGTGGCGGGACGAGCCGCTGACCGACCTGCCGGAGGTCGCGGTGCGCGAGGCCGAGCGCCAACGCCTCGCCGAACTGCACCTCGTGGCCCGCGAGGCGGTGACCGAGGCGGGGATCGAGACCGGCCGGCACCGCGAGGCGATCGCCGAACTCCTCCGGCTGACCGCCGCCCACCCGCTGCGCGAACGCCCGCACGGCCTGCTGATGCGTGCCCTGCACCAGGACGGCCGCAGCGCCGAGGCCCTGGAGCTGTACACCGCGCTGCGCCGGCGCATGGTGGACGAACTCGGCATGGAACCCTCGGCCGACCTCAGGGACCTGCACCAGCGGCTGCTGCGCGACGGCGGCAGCACCTCGGCGGGCGCCCCGCCCCAGCGGTCCGCCCCGGCGTCCGAGCGCCCCGTGCCCCGTCAACTCCCGCCCACCCCGCGCCGTTTCGTCGGCCGTGACCCTGAACTCGACCGCCTCGACTCCTGTCTGCGCAGCTCGGAGCCGCTCGCCCTGATCGTGGGACCGGCCGGCGTCGGCAAGAGCGCACTGGCGCTGAACTGGGCCCACCGGGTCGCCGACCGCTTCCCCGACGGCCAGCTCTTCCTCGACATGCGGGGCTTCGACAACGCCGAGCCGATGACCCCCGGCGAGGCGCTGCCGCTGCTCCTCCAGGGCCTGGGCTGCGCCCCGCGCGACATCCCGCTGGGCGCCGAGGCGCAGACCGCGCTGTACCGGACGCTGCTCGCGGACCGCAGGGTGCTGGTCGTCCTCGACGACGTGGCCGAGGCGTCGTACGTACGGCGGCTGCTGCCCGCGTCGGCGGGCTCGCTCACGCTGGTGACGAGCCGCGACAAGCTCAGCGGCCTGGTCACCCTGGACGGCGCCTACCGGGTGTCCTGCGACGTCCTCGACAGTGCCGCAGCGCTGGAGCTGATCAGCGGCGCGGTCGGCGCGGAGGCCGTCGCCGCCGATCCGGAGGCCGCGGCCCGGCTCGTCGAGCTCTGCGACCACCTGCCGCTCGCCCTCTGCGTCGCGGGCTCCTGGATCGGCGACCGGCCAGGCAGTATCCGGGCATACGTCCGTGATCTCGCGGACCGGGGGCGACTGGCCCGGCTGCATGTCGAGGGCGAGGAGTCCGTCGCCGTACGGGCCGCGCTCGACCTGTCGTACGGGGCGCTGCCCGCGGAGGCCCGGCGGGCCTTCCGCTCGCTCGGCGTGCTGCCGGGCACCGGCCGGTCGGTCCCGGCGGCCGCCGCTGCCGCCGGGACCGACGAACATCGCCTGGCCGACCTGCTGCGGCTGGCCCAGCGGGTCCATCTGCTGCGCGACGTCGAACACGGCCGTCCGGCCTGGCACGACCTCGTGCACGAGTACGCCCGGGACCGGACGGCCGCCGAGGACTCTTCCGAGGAGCGGACCGCCGCCGTCACCCGCGTCCTCGACCACTACCTGCAGAGCGTCGTGAACGCGGCGGCCGCGGCAGGCCTGTACGTCATGCGCACCCGCCCGCCCGCCGTCGAGGGCTCCACGCCGCGGGAGTTCGCCGGCGCCGAGGAGGCGTACGCCTGGTTCGACCGCGAGTGGGACGACATCGCGGCCGCGATCGGACACGCCGCCGAGCACGGTCCCGCGCCGTACGTGTGGTGGCTGGTGGACGCGCTCCAGGACCTCTTCCACCACCGCAGGCCGCTCTCCGACTGGATGCGGCTGGCCAGCCTCGCCCGGGAGGTGGCCGCGCGCGGCGGGGACGAGGTCGGCGAGGCCTCCATGTGCCTGTCCCTGGGCAGCGCCCGCTGGCGCAACGGTGACCTGCGGGGCGCCCTGACGGAGTACGAGGAGGCGGAGGGGCTGGCCCGCCGGGCCGGCTGGACGTACGGCGAGGCCGGCAGCCTCCAGGGCAAGGGCGTCACCCTCAAGCTGCTGGGCGAACTGCGCCGCGCGCTGCCCTGCTACGACCGCGCCCTGGCGCTCTACCGCACCCTGGACAACGTCAGGAACGTGGAGATCATGCTGATCAACACGGCGTCCCTGAACCTCGCCCTGGGCCGGCTGGACGCGGCCGAGGAGGCGGCGTGCGCGGCCCTCGACCTGATCGGCGACACGGTCCACCACAACCGCGCGATGGCCCTCGTCAACCTGGCCCTGGTCCAGCAGAAGCAGGCCCGGTTCGACGAGGCGGCGGCGGCGCTGCGCAGCTGTTTCCTGGTCTCGCGCGACTCCGGGTCCACCTACACGGAGGCGGTGGCCCTGGAGGCGCTGGGCCGGGTCCGCGCCGACGCCGGCCAGGACGACCGCGCGCTCCTCGCCTACGAGGACGCCCTCGCCGTCTCCCGGCGGGTGGAGAACCGCAACTGCCAGGTCGACAGCCTGGTCGGGCTGGCCTCGGTGAAGCTGCGCGCGGGCCGCACCGAGGAGAGCGCCGAACACCTCGACGCCGCCTTCGAGATCGCCGAGCGCACCGGTCACCGGGCGGGCCTCGTCGAGGTCCTGCTGGCCCGCGCCGACCTGGCCCGCGCCCAGGGCCGCCCGGCCGACGCCCTGGACCATCTGGAGCGCGCCGAACGCCTCGCGGCCGACGGCAACCCCCTCACCCTTCCGCGTGTCCACCTCACCACCGCCCTGACGCTCCTCGACAGCGATCCCGAGCCCGGCACCGACGCCGGCACCACCCCCGCCCCCGACGCCCCCGCCCGGGCCCGCGACGCGGCGACCCTGGCGGCGGACCTCGCCCGCGACTCCGGTCAGCGGCTCCTGCACGCCCGTGCCACGGCGGCCCTGGCCCGCGCCCACGAGGCCCACGGCGACGCCGGCCCGGCGCACGAGGCCGGAACGGAGGCGACCGCCCTGTACGCGACGCTGGGTGTCCGGCGCCCTCCCGGGGCATCCGCCCCGCACCGCCCGACGCCCCACCATCGCCACCGGGAACTCCCTGCGGACGCCGAGTCCCGCCTCACCCTCTACCTGACCGAGCACTTCGAGGGCTGAGCCGGTTCACACGGGCGTGGCGTACGCGCTGCCGAGCCGCAGCCGCGGGTCGCGGGCGAGGATCCGTTCGTGCAGGGACCGCAGTTCCGGGCCCGGTTCGCAGCCCAGGAGGTCGATCATCCGCAGGCGCAGCAGCTGGAAGGAGTCCAGCGCGTCCGCCTGGCGGCCCCCGCGGTGCAGGGCGAGCATCAGCAGGCCCGTGACCTTCTCGTCGAAGGGATGCATCTCGGCCAGCCAGTGCAGCTGCGGCAGGCACTCCTCGTGCCGCCCCACGCGCAGGTACAGCTCGGTGCTGCCGACCAGTGCCTCCCGGTGCTCACGCCGCAGCGTCACCCGTGTCGACTCGGCCCAGGCCGTGCGCACGTCGGACAGCGGCTCGCCCCGCCACAGCTCCAGGGCCCGCGCGTAGCGGCCCAGGGCCGTCTCGGTGTCGCCGGCGCGGGCCTCCTGCTGCGCCTCCCGGACCAGGGCGCGGAACCGCGCGGTGTCGACGCAGCGTTCGTCGATCGCGAGGACGTAACCGCCGCGCTTGCGGATCAGTTCGAAACCCTCGGTCAGCTGCCCGTCGGCCCGCAGCGCCTTCCGCAGCCGGGTGGCCTGGATGTACAGGGCGTCGCGCGGGTGCTGGGGCCGGCGTTCCTGCCACACCCGCTCGATCAGCGTCTCGTCGGCGACGAACGCGCCGGGGGTCCAGGCCAGTGCCGCCAGCAGCAGCTTGGTGCCGTGCGGCAGCGGCAGCTTGTCACCCGAGCGGGCCCGTGCCTCGACGCACCCCAGCAGCTGGATCTCCATGTGCCCCCCGTACCTCGAACCACTCGAGTCACCACTGTGCGCGCGAGGTGTTCGGCTGGCGCATGGATGCTGCACGGCTGCCGCCGACTTGGCTCGGCCGGGGGGTGCCGGGGGTGCCGGGCGCGCGGGGGTGCGTGGGGTGCGGGTGCGGGGTGGCTGGTCGCGCAGTTCCCCGCGCCCCTGAGGGGGTGGCTTCGGCCCCCGTGGTGTCGGCTGCGAGTGCGTGGTGGCGATTGCGCAGTACCCCGCGCCCCTGAGGGGTGGTGGTTCTGGTCCGTCTCGTCAGGTGCGGGTGCGGGTGCGGGTGCGTCGTGGCTCGTCGCGCAGTTCCCCGCGGCCCTGGTGGGCTGCGGGCCCGCAGGGGCAACAGGGACGTGTGAAGGCAACAGGGACGAGTGAAGGCCCGCGCCGGGTGAGCGCGGGCCTTCGTCCCCTGGACCGGACGTTCGTGGGCTCGGGTCAATGGGCCTGGAAAGTCCGCTCCGAAAGAGGGCGGCTGACGAAAAGGGGTGTGTCAGGCCGCCGTCTCGGGGTCCTTGGCGAGACGGGGAGCCGGCACGGTGGCCGGGACATCCGCCGTCTCGGGGTAGTGGCACGCCGTCAGGTGGCCGGGCTTGTTGCCCTCGACCTGCACCAGCGGCGGCGCCTCGGTCGCGCACTTCTCCGTCGCCTTCCAGCAGCGGGTACGGAAGCGGCAGCCGGTGGGCGGGTTGATGGGCGAGGGCACGTCACCGACGAGGCGGATGCGCTCACGGCCCGCGACTCCCTCGTCCTGCACGGTGGCCTCGGGCACGGCGGACAGCAGCGCCCGGGTGTACGGGTGGCGCGGGTTGCCGTACAGGTCGTCGCGGTCGGCGATCTCGACGATCCGGCCGAGGTACATGACCGCCACGCGCTGCGAGAAGTGCCGCACGACGGCCAGGTCGTGGGCGATGAAGACGAAGGCGATGCCCAGGTCCCGCTGGACCTTCTGGAGCAGGTTGACCACCTGCGCCTGGATCGACACGTCGAGCGCGGAGACCGGCTCGTCGGCCACGATCAGCTTCGGCTCGAGCGCCAGCGCCCGGGCGACACCGATGCGCTGGCGCTGGCCGCCGGAGAACTCGTGCGGGAAGCGGTTGTAGTGCTCGGGGTTGAGACCGACGATCTCCAGCAGCTCACGCACGCGCGCCTCGCGCCCGCCGGCCGGGTGGATGTCGTTGATCTCCATCGGCCCGGAGATGATCTTTCCGACCGTCTGGCGCGGGTTCAGCGACGCGTAGGGGTCCTGGAAGATCATCTGGATCTCGGAGCGGATCGGCTTCAGCTGCCTGCGGCCCGCGTGCGTGATGTCCTCGCCGCGGTACGAGATCCGGCCGCCCGTCGGCTCCAGCAGCCGGGTGATCAGCCGGCCCGTCGTCGACTTGCCGCAGCCGGACTCGCCGACCAGGCCCAGGCTCTCGCCCTCGGCGACCTGGAAGTCCAGCCCGTCGACGGCCTGCACGGCGCCGATCGTACGCCGGATCGGGAAGCCGCCCTTGATGGGGAAGTGCTTGGTGAGCCCGGAGACGTCCAGGAGGGGAGTGGTGCTGCTCATGGGGGTGAAATCCCGTCTCTTGTACGTCAGTTCGCGGCGCTGCCGGCGAGGTCGGAGAAGTATTCGGCGCGCTGGCCGGCGGTGAGGTGGCAGGCCGAGCCCCGGCCGTTCGTGACCTCCAGCGGCGGCTGCTCCCGGGAGCACAGGCCCCCTTCGACCTTCTCGGCGAAGGTGCACCGGGGGTGGAAGCGGCAGCCCGTCGGCGGGTTCAGCAAAGAGGGCGGCGAACCGGGGATCGGGTTGAGCGGAACGTCCACCGGGTGGTCCAGGCTCGGCATCGAGCTCAGCAGGCCCAGCGTGTACGGGTGCTGCGGGCTCTGCAGCACCTCCCTCTTGGTGCCCCGCTCCACGCACCGGCCGCCGTACATCACCAGGACGTCGTCGGCGATGTCGGCGATGACGCCGAGGTCGTGCGTGATGAAGATGATCGCGGTGCCGAACTCCTGCTGGAGGTCCTTCAGCAGGTCCATGATCTGGGCCTGCACGGTCACGTCGAGGGCCGTGGTCGGCTCGTCGGCGATCAGCAGCTCCGGGTCGCAGACCAGCGCCATGGCGATCATCGCGCGCTGGCGCATACCGCCGGAGAACTGGTGCGGGTAGTCGTCCACCCGGACCTCCGGCTGGGGGATGCCCACCCGCCTCAGCATCTCGATCGCCCGGACCCGCGACTGGCTCTTGGAGGCGCCGGTGTGCTTGCGGTACGTCTCGGCGATCTGCTTGCCGATCGTGTGGTACGGCGACAACGAGGCCAGCGCGTCCTGGAAGATCATCGACATCTTGTTGCCGCGCAGCCGCTCCAGCTCCTTCTCGGAGGCGGTCAGCAGCTCCTTGTCGTCCAGCAGGATCTCGCCCTCGATCGCCGTGCGATCGCGATCGTGCAGACCCAGGACGGCCAGGTTGGTGACCGACTTGCCGGAACCCGACTCGCCGACGATGCCGAGCGTCTTGCCCTTCAGCACGTCGAAGGAGAGCCCGTCGACGGCCTTGACGATGCCGTCCTCGGTGGAGAAATGGACTTTCAGGTCCCTGACGGAGAGGAAGGGCTGCTGATCGGTGCTCGTCACGGGGACGCTCCTGGGGGGTGATGCGAGAGGTCGGGGGCGGGGCGGAGGTCAGGCGAGCCGGATCCGCGGGTCGATGAGGGCGTAGACGGCGTCCACGATGATGTTGAAGAAGACGATCGCGCCGGCCGCCAGGAGGGTCACACCGAGCAGCATCGGCAGGTCGCTCTGGTCCACGGACTTCACCGCGAGCCGGCCGATACCCGGGAGGCTGAAGGTCTGCTCGGTGATGATGGCGCCGCCGATCAGCGTCCCGAGGTCGATGCCGAACACCGTGACGATGGGGCCCATCGCGCCGCGCCAGGCGAACCGGAAGAACACGTTCGCCCGGGACAGGCCCTTGGCGCGGGCGGTACGGACGTAGTCCTCGCTCAGCTGCTCGACGAGCTGCGAGCGGGTCATACGGGTGTAGTTGGCGGTGAAGATGATCGCCAGGACCAGCCAGGGCAGCAGCAGTCCGGAGAACCAGGCGACCGGGTCCTCGCTGAACGGGGTCCACGACGGCTGGTCGAGCCATCCCAGCTGTGCGACGAAGTAGTACATCGCGATGTAGCCGACGAAGTAGATCTGCAGCGACGAGCCGAGCAGCGAGGCCGAACTGGCGAACTTGTCCAGGAACCGGCCCTGCTTGAGAGCCGCGAGCATGCCCGCGCCGACACCGAGGACCAGGAAGACGGCGGCCGCGCCGAAGGCGAGCGAGAGGGTGGTCGGCAGGCGGTCCATGATCGTTTCGAAGACCGGCACGTTGTTGGCGAAGGAGTAGCCGAAGCAGGGCGCGTCGCAGTACCCGTAACCGGCGTAGTCGCGACCGGCGAAGACGCCCTTCAGCCAGTACCAGTACTGCACCGGGATGGAGTGGTCGATGCCCAGGTTCTTCCGGATCTGCGCGAGGTTCTCAGGCGTGCAGTTCTTGCCGCAGGACATCATGGCGGGGTCACGCGGCACGGCGTAGAAGAGCCAGAAGGTGATGGCACTGATGATCAACAGAATGACCAGCGCGCCGGTGACTCGGCGGACAAGGAAGCGGAGCATGAGGCGTGACTTTCCGGACGGGGCGCCGTCGCCGCGGTAAGGAGAGGGGGGTGGGCCGCAGGGGGGTGGCCATGGTGACGGCCACCCCCCGGGGGTCGTGCGCTTACTTCTTGGCGTACAGCTTGCAGAGCGCGACGCAGGTGTTGGCGTTGTCCCACAGGACGTTGCCGACCTTGGAGCCGTACAGGTAGTTGCGGATCTTGTGGTAGTCCGGGACGACCGCGGCCAGCTCCATGATCATCTTGTCGATGTTGCCCCAGGCCTTGTTGGCCTCCTCCACGTCCGCGATCTGGGAGGCCGCGTCGATCGCCTTGTTGACGCTCGGGTCGTTCAGCTGGGCGTAGTTGCTGCGGCCGTCGCCGATGTTCTTGCCGCTCCAGCAGGGGTAGAACTGCGAGTAGCCGTTCGGCCAGTCCGGGCTCCAGCCGGCCGCGAACAGGTCGAAGTCGTTGTCGATCTTGCCGATCTGGGTGTAGAAGGTCGACTTGTCGACCTGCTTGTTGACGACCGTGAAGCCGGCCGCTTCCAGAGCGTTCTTGATGGCCACGGCGGTCTTCACCGCGGTGTCCGACTGCTGGTAGGCGATGACCAGCTTCTGGCCGACCTTGCCGGCCTCCTTCAGCAGGGCCTTGGCCTTGGCGGGGTCGCCGCCCGGCTTCTTGTCCACGCCGTACAGGTCGAACTTCGTGTAGCCGGGCGTCACCGGGGCGAAGATCGTGGTGGCGATCTCCTGGCTGTAGGCACCGCCACCGATGGTCTGCAGCTGCTGGTGCGGCCAGGCGTAGTTGATGGCCTGGCGGACCTTGAGGTCCTTGATCCGGGTCATGTTGATCGGCCAGTAGTAGGTGACCGTGTCGACCGCGTTGAGGACGCGCTTCTTCAGGTCGGCGTTGGTGAGGACCTGGGCGATGCGCTCGGGCGCGACCTCGTTGAAGATCGGCACCGCGTACTGGTCGGTGCCCTTGTCCGCGATCCAGCGGTCGGTCGACGCCACCAGCTCGTAGCCCATCTGGAAGATGTACTTGTCCGGGTAGGCGTTGCGGATCGCGTCCGTCTTCGGGTCCCAGTGCTCGTTGCGCACGAAGGTCATCGACTTGCCGATGTTCCGGTTGTCGACCTTGTACGGGCCGCAGGAGATCGGCTGCTTGTCGTACTTCTCCTTGGTGTCGTGCTTCTTCGGCACCAGGGAGTAAGCGCGCATCGCGAGCGTGAAGTTGAAGTCGGCGCGGGCTTCCTTGAGACGGAAGGTGATGGTCTTGCCGTCGACCTCGATCGAGTCGAGGCTCTTGCCCTCGTACGGGCCCTTGTACTTGTCGCCGCCCACCAGGAAGTCCTGGACGTAGCGCGGACCCTCGGTGACGAAGGTGGCGAAGAGGCGCTCGAAGGTGTGGCGGAGGTCGGCCGAGGAGACCTCGACGCCGTCCTCCCACTTCAGACCGTCCTTCAGCGTGAAGGTCCAGGTCTTGCCGCCGTCCTTCATGGTGCCGGCGTCGGTCGCGGCGTCGCCGACGAGGGTGGCGTTGCCCTTGGCGTCCAGCTTGTAGCCGGTCAGACCGCGCATGATCGGCACGGTGATGGCGGCCTCGGTCGAGACGTAGATCTGCGCCGGGTCCATGTGGTCCATGTCGAACTGCTGGAGCGAGTAGATCGTCCCGCCCGTGACCGCGCCGGGCACCTCGGCGGCCGGACCGGTGGAGTCGGCCTTGGTGCCGACCGGGATCTCGACGGTCTTGGCCCCGGTGACCTTGGGGGCCTTGTCCTGCGAGGAGCCCCCCTCGTCGCCGCTGCTGCAGGCGCTCAGCACCGACGTCGACGCCGCGGCGACGCCGGTGGCGATGAGGAAGTTTCTGCGCGAGAAGGACATGCTGCCTGCCTTGAAGTGGGAGTGATGAGAGAGCCGGCCCCCCGGCGTCCTTGCCGTGGTCGTGAAGAGGGCTGGAGCTAGCGCTTGGACTTCGGGTCGAGTGCGTCACGCACCGAGTCGCCGAGCAGGTTGAACGCGAGGACGAAGATCACCATGGACAGGCCCGGGAAGAGCATGAACGTGAGGTCCTCGGTGTAGAAACTTGCACCCCGCGCGATCATGACGCCCCAGTCCGGGGTCGGGTCGATCATGCCGACTCCGAGGAAGGCCAGACCCGCCTCGGCGGTGACGTACGCCGGGAGCATCAGCGTCGTCTGGATGATGATCGGCGTCCACAGGTTGGGCAGCAGCTCCTTGAAGACGATACGCCCCGGTGATGCACCCGTGACCTTCGCGGCCTCGACGAACTCCCGTTCACGCAGGCCCAGTACCTGGCCGCGCAGCAGTCGGGCGATGGACGCCCACCCGAAGGCGGAGAGGACGATGATCAGAGCCGTGGCCCGCAGCCAGGTCGGGATCTCCTCGTCGGGAGCGACGAAGAGGCCGAACACGACCGGCATGAAGGCGATGAAGAAGAGCGTGGACGGGAACGACAGCAGGATGTCGATGACCCGGCCCACGAGGTAGTCCGTCTTGCCGCCGAGGTAGCCGGCGGTGGTGCCGATGACCACTCCGAGGACCACGGTGAGCACGGTGGCGGCGAGCGCGATGCCCAGCGAGTTGCGGATCGCGTAGAGCAGGAAGGTGAAGACGTCGCGCCCCAACTGGGGTTCGATGCCGAACCAGAACTCGGAGCTCATGCCGCCGTTCGGGCCTGACGGGTAGGCGAAGGGGTTGAGCAGTTCGGGGCGCTGGCTGGCGTACGTGGTGTACGGGTCCTTGCCGTACAGCTTGGCTATCAACGGAGCGGCGACGGCGACCACGAAGAAGAAGCTCACGGTGCACGCTGATATGACGCCCGTGCGGTCCCGCTTGAAGCGGTTCCACGCCAGCCGTCCGGGGGAGCGGCCCTCGCCGCCCTTGGAGGTGGAGGGCGTAGGCGACTTCTCGACGCTCTCGTCGGTCACCTCGAGCGGGGCAGCCGCTGATGGAGTTGGGGGGGTCATGGTGCTCCTGGCCCACGGGAGGGTCTGATGACTCCGCAGGGCACTCCCTACGGGCTACGCCGGACTTTTTCAACGCAATTCGTTCACGGTCAATAAATTCTGGTCTGCCTTGGTTTTCTCTTTACTTTCTTTACCCCGACTTGACCATATCGTAGCTACGCGTGTAGCGCGCCGTAATCGTTCCGTGTCTGAATTCGGACCAACTACGCGAAACGGGCAAGGAGTTCGATATTCGGACCCCGGGGTGTCGGAATGCGTACATCTCGGGGTCACAATCCAACGGTTCCGCATCGGATCGCGGCGATCCGTTGCGCACTACATCGAAGATCCATTGTGACCTGCGAAGAAGATCCTTTTCGACCCCCCGCCAGGATCCTGCTGCCGGCCGCCGGCGCACTTGTGCCGTCCCCCGAATAGCCCTCCGAAGGCCTCCCGTTGGGCGCGGCCCGTGTGCGTCATGCACCTTTTAAGTTGATATTTACCCGTAATGGATCAGTGCTTCGGTACTGACGGCAGAGCGCTCAGGTAAAGCGCGGTCAATGAGGAGGCATCCATGCGTGGAGCCACGCACGCCAAGTGGGCCGCATGCGCGGCGGCGGCAGCACTCGCGGCGACGGCGTGCGGGGGCGGGGGGAGCGACAGCGGCGGCGACGGCGGCGCCGTGCTCAGCTCGTCCTGGGGAGACCCGCAGAACCCGCTGGAGCCCGCCAACACCAACGAGGTGCAGGGCGGCAAGGTCCTCGACATGATCTTCCGCAGCCTGAAGAAGTACAACCCCGAGACCGGCGCGGCCGAGGACATGCTGGCCGAGAAGATCGAGACCACCGACTCCCAGAACTTCACCATCACCGTCAAGGACGGCTGGACGTTCAGCAATGGCGAAAAAGTGACGTCGAAATCCTTCGTCACCGCCTGGAACTACGCGGCGAGTCTGAAGAACAACCAGAAGAACGCCTACTTCTTCGAGTACATCGACGGCTACACGGCGGCCCACCCCGCCAGCGGCTCGCAGACGACCGACGTCCTCTCCGGGCTCAAGGTCGTGAACGACCGGACCTTCACCGTCAAGCTCAAGCAGAAGTTCTCCACCTTCCCCGACACCCTGGGCTACCCCGCCTACGCCCCGCTGCCCCAGGCCTTCTTCACCGACCACGCGAACTGGCTGAAGAAACCGATCGGAAACGGGCCGTACACGATCGACTCCTACACCAAGGGCTCCCAGATGGCCCTGAAGAAGTGGGACGGCTACCCCGGCGACGACAAGGCGGAGAACGGCGGCGTGACCCTGAAGGTCTACACCGACAACAACACCGCCTACACCGACCTGCTGGCCGGCAACCTCGACCTCGTCGACGACGTGCCCGCGGCCCAGCTCAAGAACGTCAAGAACGACCTCGGCGACCGCTATCTGAACACCCCCGCCGGCATCATCCAGACCCTGGCCTTCCCCTTCTACGACAAGAAGTGGAACACCTCCGGCTCGGACAAGGTCCGTACCGGC
This sequence comes from Streptomyces rishiriensis, assembly GCF_030815485.1. Lineage (NCBI taxonomy): Bacteria > Bacillati > Actinomycetota > Actinomycetes > Kitasatosporales > Streptomycetaceae > Streptomyces > Streptomyces rishiriensis. The sequence continues at coordinate 5,530,953 of NZ_JAUSWV010000002.1, forward strand.
CTCTCCCGCGCGATCGACCGCAAGCAGATCACCGAGACGATCTTCCAGAACACCCGCACCCCCGCCACCGACTGGACCTCCCCGGTGCTCGGCGAGGAGGGCGGCTTCAAGGAAGGGCTGTGCGGGGACGCCTGCGACTACGACCCCGCCGCGGCGAAGAAGCTCATCCAGGAGGGTGGCGGCCTGCCCGGCGGCCAGGTGAAGATCACATACAACGCGGACACCGGATCTCACAAACAGTGGGTCGACGCGGTCTGCAACTCGATCAACAACGCCCTCGACAACGACAAGGCCTGCGTCGGCAACCCGGTCGGTACCTTCGCGGACTTCCGCACCCAGATCGGCGACCGCAAGATGACCGGCCCCTTCCGGGCGGGGGTGGCAGATGGACTACCCCCTCATCCAGAACTTCCTCCAGCCGCTCTACTACACGAACGCCTCCTCCAACGACGGCAAGTGGTCCGACAAGGAATTCGACTCGCTCGTCGACAAGGCCAACGCCGAGACCGACACGGCCAAGGCCGTGCAGACCTTCCAGCAGGCCGAGGAGGTCGTCCGCGACAACATGGCCGCCATCCCGCTCTGGTACCAGAACGGCAGCGCCGGCTACTCGGAGCGGCTCTCGAACGTCAAGCTCAACCCGTTCTCCGTCCCGGTCTACAACGAGATCAAGGTCGGCTGACCCGCCATGGGCCGGTATGTGATCCGGCGCCTGCTCCAGATGATCCCGGTGTTCATCGGTGCCACGCTGCTGATCTTCCTGATGGTGAACGTGATGGGCGACCCCGTCGCGGGCCTGTGCGGCGACCGGGAGTGCGACCCCGCCACCGCCACCCAGCTGAAGAAGGAGTTCGGCCTCGACAAGCCGGTCTGGCAGCAGTACCTGACCTACATGGGGAACGTCTTCACCGGAGACTTCGGTACGGCGTTCAACGGCCAGCCGGTCACCGAGCTGATGGCGACGGCCTTCCCGGTCACCATCCGGCTGACGATCGTCGCGATCCTCTTCGAGATCGTCATCGGCATCACCCTCGGCGTCGTGACGGGTCTGCGCCGCGGCCGGCCGGTCGACACCGGGGTCCTGCTGCTCACCCTCGTCGTCATCTCCGTCCCCACCTTCGTCACCGGCCTGCTGCTCCAGCTGCTGCTCGGCGTCGAATGGGGCTGGATCAAACCGTCGGTCTCCTCGGAAGCCACCTTCGGCGAGCTGATCGTGCCGGGCCTGGTGCTCGCCTCCGTCTCCCTGGCGTACGTCACCCGGCTGACCCGCACCTCCATCGCGGAGAACAGACGGTCCGACTACGTCCGGACGGCCGTCGCCAAGGGGCTGCCCCGCCGCCGGGTCGTCACCCGGCATCTGCTGCGCAACTCCCTCATCCCCGTGGTCACCTTCATCGGCACCGACATCGGCGCCCTGATGGGCGGTGCGATCGTCACCGAGCGCATCTTCAACATCCACGGTGTCGGCTTCCAGCTCTACCAGGGGATCCTCCGCCAGAACACCCAGACCGTCGTCGGCTTCGTGACCGTCCTCGTCCTGGTCTTCCTGGTGGCCAACCTGCTCGTCGACCTCCTGTACGCCGTACTCGACCCGAGGATCCGCTATGCCTGAGCCGACGCCGCCGGAGCACCACCTGCCGGGCGCCGGCCGTACCCCGGAGGACGGAGCCATCGCCGACACCGGCATGGGCGGCGCGATGGACCTGGCCACGGCGGAGGGCGAGACCCTCGAGAAGACCCCCGGCGGACCGCAGGGCACCGGGCCGTCCGAGAAGGCCCGTTCCCTCTGGTCCGACGCCTGGCGGGACCTGCGCCGCAACCCGGTCTTCATGGTCTCCGGCCTGGTCATCCTCTTCCTGGTCTTCGTGTCCCTGTGGCCCGGTTCCATCACCTGGCTGAGCCCCCTCAAGTGCGACCTCGCCAAGGCCCAGGAGGGCTCCCAGCCCGGCCACCCGTTCGGCTTCGACGGCCAGGGCTGCGACGTCTACACGCGCGTCGTCTACGGCGCCCGTACGTCCGTCACGGTCGGCGTCCTGGCCACCCTCGGCGTCGCCCTGTTCGGCAGCGTGCTGGGCGGACTCGCGGGGTTCTTCGGCGGGGTGGGCGACTCGGTCCTGTCCCGGATCACCGACGTCTTCTTCGCCATCCCGGTCGTCCTCGGCGGCCTGGTCCTCCTGTCCGTCGTGACCAGCAATACGGTCTGGCCGGTCATCGGGTTCATGGTGCTGCTCGGCTGGCCCCAGATCTCCCGGATCGCCCGCGGCTCGGTGATCACCGTCAAGCAGAACGACTACGTCCAAGCGGCCCGGGCCCTGGGCGCCCCCCACTCCCGGCTGCTGCTGCGGCACATCGCGCCGAACGCGGTCGCTCCGGTGATCGTCGTGGCGACCATCGCGCTCGGCACGTTCATCGCCCTGGAGGCGACCCTGTCCTACCTCGGCGTCGGGCTGAAGCCGCCGACCGTCTCCTGGGGCATCGACATCTCCGCCGCCTCGCCCTACATCCGCAACGCCCCGCACGCCCTGCTGTGGCCCTCGGGCGCCCTGGCCCTCACGGTCCTGGCGTTCATCATGCTCGGCGACGCGGTGCGCGACGCCCTCGACCCGAAGCTGAGGTGACGGCCGGATGCTGCTCGAAGTACGCGACCTGCACGTGGAGTTCCGCACCCGGGACGGGATCGCCAGGGCCGTCAACGGCGTCAGCTACGGCGTGGACGCGGGCGAGACCCTCGCCGTGCTCGGCGAGTCCGGCTCCGGCAAGTCCGTCACCGCCCAGGCGATCATGGGGATCCTCGACATGCCGCCCGGCCGGATCACCGGCGGCGAGATCCTCTTCCGCGGCAAGGACCTGCTGCGACTCAAGGAGGAGGAGCGCCGCAAGGTCCGCGGCGCCGAGATGGCGATGATCTTCCAGGACGCCCTGTCGTCCCTGAACCCCGTGCTGTCGGTGGGCGACCAGCTCGGCGAGATGTTCGTCGTGCACCGGGGGATGTCGAGGAAGGACGCGCGGGCCAAGGCCGTGGAGCTGATGGACCGGGTCCGCATCCCGGGCGCCCGTGAACGGGTCAGGGACTACCCGCACCAGTTCTCCGGCGGTATGCGCCAGCGCATCATGATCGCGATGGCGATGGCCCTGGAACCGGCGCTCATCATCGCCGACGAGCCCACCACCGCCCTCGACGTCACCGTCCAGGCCCAGGTCATGGACCTGCTCGCGGAGCTCCAGCGCGAGTACCGCATGGGCCTGATCCTCATCACCCACGACCTGGGCGTGGTCGCGGACGTGGCCGACCGGATCGCGGTGATGTACGCGGGCCGGATCGTCGAGTCCGCCCCGGTCCACGACATCTACAAGGCCCCGGCCCACCCCTACACCCGCGGCCTGCTCGACTCCATCCCGCGGCTGGACCAGAAGGGCCAGGAGCTCTACGCCATCAAGGGCCTGCCGCCCAACCTCCTGCACATCCCGCCCGGCTGCCCCTTCAACCCGCGCTGCCCGATGGCACAGGACGTGTGCCGTACGGACGTACCCCCGCTGTACGAGGTCGACGAGTCCCCGGCCGACCGCACGAGCGCGTGCCACTTCTGGAGGGAGTGCCTGCATGGCTAGTTCCGCATCGGCCGAGCCGATCCTCGAGGTGAGTGGGCTGGTCAAGCACTATCCGCTCACCCAGGGCATCCTGTTCAGGAAGCAGGTCGGCGCGGTCAAGGCCGTCGACGGCGTCGACTTCACCCTCCACCGCGGCGAGACCCTGGGCATCGTCGGCGAGTCCGGCTGCGGCAAGTCCACGGTCGCCAAGATGCTGGTCAACCTGGAGAAGCCGACGGCCGGGGAGATCCGCTACAAGGGCGAGGACGTCACCGGGCTGTCGGGCAAGGCGCTGCGGGCGGTCCGGCGCAACATCCAGATGGTCTTCCAGGATCCGTACACCTCGCTCAACCCGCGCATGACCGTCGGCGACATCATCGGGGAGCCGTACGAGATCCACCCCGAGGTGGCGCCCAAAGGCGACCGGCGGAAGAAGGTCCAGGACCTGCTGGACGTCGTCGGGCTCAACCCCGAGTACATCAACCGCTACCCGCACCAGTTCTCCGGCGGTCAGCGGCAGCGCATCGGCATCGCGCGCGGGCTGGCCCTGCGCCCGGAGGTGATCGTCGCCGACGAGCCGGTGTCCGCGCTGGACGTGTCGGTCCAGGCGCAGGTGATCAACCTGCTGGACCGGCTCCAGAGCGAGTTCGAGCTCTCCTACCTGTTCATCGCCCACGACCTCTCGATCGTCCGCCACATCTCGGACCGGGTGGGGGTGATGTACCTGGGCCGGATCGTGGAGATCGGCAGGGACGCCGAGATCTACGACCACCCGACGCATCCCTACACCCAGGCCCTGCTGTCCGCGGTCCCGGTGCCGGACCCGGAGGCGCGCGAGCGCCGGGAGCGGATCATCCTGGCGGGCGACGTGCCGTCCCCGACGAACATCCCCTCCGGCTGCCGTTTCCGTACCCGTTGCTGGAAGGCCGAGGAGCGGTGCGCGCTGGAGGTGCCGGCGCTGGCGGTCCCGGCGGAGTTCCGGCTCTCGATCGGCCCGGCGGCCCACCCGTCGGCGTGTCACTTCGCCGAGGAGAAGCAGGTGGTCCCACCGGAGGAACCACCGGGGCAAACGCGGGCCGATCACGGCGACGGGGCGCCATAGGCACCCAAACACACATCAACCGCGTTAACATACAGGCAACTTGACCGACCCGATTCCGATATACGGACGGGCCACTCTGTACAGCGTACGGCCGTGCGGGTGCCGTAAACGGGCCGGGAGCGCCATGTCTCCCGGCCCGTTTTTCTGCGCCTACGGCACTACGTCAGCCCCAGTGAGCGCTTCAGGAAGTCCACCTGGAGCAGGAGCAGGTTCTCCGCGACCTGTTCCTGGGGGGTCATGTGGGTGACGCCCGACAGGGGGAGCACCTCGTGCGGGCGGCCGGCGGCCAGCAGGGCCGAGGAGAGCCGCAGGGCGTGGGCGACGACCACGTTGTCGTCGGCCAGGCCGTGGACGATCATCAGCGGGCGGTGCGGTTCGGCGGGCGAGGAGAGCCCCTCGTCGGTGACGAGCGAGCTCTTCGCGTACGCCTGCGCGGTCGTGGCCGGGTCGCCGAGGTACCGCTCGGTGTAGTGGGTGTCGTAGAGCCGCCAGTCGGTCACCGGGGCGCCGGCGATGCCGGCGTGGAAGACGTCGGGGCGGCGCAGCACCGCGAGGGCCGCGAGCCAGCCGCCGTAGGACCAGCCGCGGATCGCCACCCGGGAGAGGTCGAGGGGATGGCTCTTCGCCAGTGCCTCCAGCGCCTCGACCTGGTCGTCGAGACTGACCGTGAGGTCGTGGTGGATCGCCTTCTCCCAGCCCGGTGAGCGGCCCGGGGTGCCCCGCCCGTCGGCGACGACCACCGCGAAGCCCTGGTCGGCGAACCACTGCGAGGTCAGATGCGCGTGGTGCGCGGCGAGCACCCGGGGCCCGTGCGGGCCGCCGTAGGGGTCCATGAGCACGGGCAGGGGGGTGTCACCGTGGTAGTCCGTAGGCATAAGCACGGCGCACGGAATGCGCCGTGCGCCCCCTTCGGTGAGCAGTACGCGGGGGGACAGACCAGGATCCTCGGCGTACGAGCGGACAGTCGCCGCGACCTTCCCGTCCCGTATCACCCGCGCCACGCTGCCCGGCCGGTCGAGCACCGCCGACACCAGAACGGTCACGTTCCCCGAGCGCACCGCCGAGTGCACCCCGGGTTCCTGGGAGAGGCGCTCGACGCCGAGTTCGTTGACGCGGTAGACGTGCACCTCACCGGTTTCCGGCGCGGCCGCGTCCACCCCGGCCGAGGCGGCGACCAGTACGTCGTCGGAGGTGACGTCCAGCACCGCGCGGACGTGCAACTGGGCGCCCGTCAGCGGACGTTCCCCGACCGCCAGGACCCGGGCGCCGCCCTCGTCGGCGATCCTGACCAACTGCCCCGACGGGCTCCAGCACGGCACCCCAGGGAAAAGATCGAGCCAAATCCGATCTTCGTCGGCGTGCACCATCCGGGTCGCCCCGGAGTCGGTGTCCACCGCCAGGAACAGCTGACTGCGCTGGTCGCGCGCCTGGACGAGCAGCAGCGGCGCTCCCGCCCCTGACCAGTGCACTCGCGCCAGATACGGATAGCGCGCCCGGTCCCAGACGACCTCGGTGCGCACCCCGTCGAGCCCGAACACGAACAGCCGGACCTCGGCGTTGGGCGTCCCGGCAGCCGGATACGGCACGTGTTGTGGGTCACGTTTCGGCTGGGCCGGATCGGAGATCCACCACCGCTCCACCGGCGTGTCGTCCACCCGCGTGACCAGCAGTCGATCCGACTCCGGAGACCACCAGAACCCCCGCGAGCGGCCCATCTCCTCGGCCGCGATGAACTCGGCCGATCCATAGGCAACCGTGTCCGATTCCGGCTCCGCCAGCGCCCGGTCGCCGTCGCCCTCGGCGCCCACCACCCGCAGGGCGCCCCCGACGACGTACGCCACGAGCCGCCCGTCGGGGGACGGACGGGGGTCGATCACCGGCCCGGGGACCGCGAGTTCGGTGGCCGTGCCGGCCCGCAGCTCCGCCGTGAAAAGCCGCCCTGACAAGGTGAAAGACGCCAACTCGACGGCCTCGTCGGTGGCGTAGCCGACGATCCCCGCGCCGCCCTCACGGCTGCGCTCACGGCGTGCGCGCTCCTCCGGCGAGAGGTCCTCCGAGGTGCCGCCGAGCAGGACGCGCGGGTCGGCCGCCGGGCGCTCCGAGCCGTCCGCCGGGTCGAGGACCCACAGCGCGCCCGCCCGGTCCGTGCCGGAGCCGGAACGCAGGAACACGACCCGGGAGCTGTCGGGGGCCACCGTGAACGAACGCGGCGCGCCGAGGGTGAAACGCTGGGTGCGGGCGTGCCTGCGGGGAAAGGAATCCGGCTCGGTCGTCATCCTCCGACCATATTGGCCATGCGACCCCCTTGTGCGGCTGTGCGCCGCGAGATGCGCACCCACACATAGTTATGATCACTAGCGCAGGGTGGGTATGAACCTGCTGGCTGATGTATGGATTTACCCGTTCCCTTGGTCTGCTTTTGCCCCCATGTTCCCGGGTCCTTGGAGGTGAACCGCCGTGGCACTCTCGATTTCGGCGGTGGTGCTGCTGGCGATCATCGTCTTCCTGCTGGTCAAGAAGTCGGGGCTGAAGGGCGGCCACGCGGTCGTCTGCATCCTGCTCGGCTTCTATCTGGCCTCCTCGACGATCGCGCCCACGATCAGCGACCTGACGACGAGCGTGGCGAGCATGATCGGCAGCATCAAGTTCTGACGCGTGCCGACCCTGCGTCTGCCCCTGCGCGGGAGATGTAGTCCTGCCTCGTAGGGTTGGCCTCATGACGGAACTCCCCTCCCCCAACCTCCGGCCGGGGGGACCCCCAGCTCGCGCCGCTCGGCGTCTGCTGCTGGTGCACGCGCACCCGGACGACGAGTCGATCAACAACGGCGCGACCATGGCCAGGTACGCGGCCGAGGGTGCCCGGGTGACCCTGGTCACCTGCACTCTCGGCGAGCGCGGCGAGGTCATCCCGCCGGAGCTGCGGCACCTGACCGGTGCCGCCCTGGGGGAGCACCGGCGTCGTGAACTCGCCGCCGCCATGGCGGAACTCGGCGTCGACGACTTCCGCCTGCTCGGCGGCGCCGGCCGCTACGGCGACTCCGGGATGATGGGCCTTCCCGACAACGACGACCCGGGCTGCTTCTGGCGGGCAGACCTCGACGAGGCCGCCGCGTCCCTCGCCGAGGTCGTCCTCGAGGTGCGCCCCCAGGTCCTCGTCACCTACGACGACGACGGCGGCTACGGCCACCCCGACCACATCCAGGCCCACCGCGTCGCCATGCGGGCCGCGGAGCTCGCCGAGGACGCCGGGTGGCGCATCCCGAAGGTGTACTGGAACCGCGTCCCGCGCTCCGTCGCCGAGGCCGCCTTCGCCCGGCTCCAGGCAGAGCTGCCGGGGCTGCCGTTCGGGAAGGGCGCCGTCGTGTCCGACGTGCCGGGTGTGGTGGACGACGACCGGGTCACCGCCGAGATCGACGGCGGCCCCGCGTACACCGCCGCCAAGGCCGCCGCGATGCGCGCCCACGCCACCCAGGTCGAAGTCGCGCCCGGCGACCGGTACTTCGCCCTCTCGAACGAGCTCGCCCAGCCCCTGTTCCCGACCGAGTACTACGAACTCGTACGCGGGGAGCCCGCCGGGAAGAGGGAGACCGACCTGTTCGCCGGTACGGGCGACGCGGCGGAGGTGGCGTGATGTCCGACCGTGGTTCGATGCTCGCCCAGCCGCTGCGGATGCCCCCCGCCGGACGGGCCGTCGCCTGCGTGGGACTCCTGCTGCTCGGCGCGATCACCGGTCTCGCCGGGGCGCTCGTCCAGGCCGGCTGGTTCCCGGGCGGACTGCTCCTCGCGCTCGTGGGCGCGGCCGGGCTGTTCCTCGGCGGGGCGCGGGCCCTGCGCAGCCGCGCCGGGGCCGTCGCGCCCGCCGCCGGCTGGATGATCTCCGTCATCCTGTGCACTGCGGGCCGTCCCGAGGGCGACTTCCTGTTCGGCGCGGGTGGCGGCTCCTACCTCTTCCTGCTCGGCGGCATGGCACTTGCTGTGATCTGCGCCACCATTGGTTCGGGGCGGCAACCGGTCGGCGGCGACGTCCGACTTGGCAAGTGACGTACCACTTCACCGTGGCGTGGCCGTGGGAGTCCGGTGTGGGTTTCCCCGGCGGTCGTGGGGTACGGGCCAGAAGTGGCCAGTATGGTGGTGCGCGCCGCCGAGCTGCCCGTGAGGCCGTGCGGGCGGCGGAGCCAACCTGGAGAACCTGCCTTGAGTCGTGAAACTGACAGTCCGTCCTCCGGGCCCAACGGGCGCGGCGGAGCCGCATACCCCTCGGGCACGCCGCCGTACGGCACCCCTGTGGTGTCCGACGCCGGTGCGGACGCGGGCCGTTCGTCCGCGCAGCCGGAGGAACGCAAGACCGAGACCACGCTGACGACCCGGATCCGCATCAACATCCCGGGTTCGCGGCCCATTCCGCCGGTCGTGATGCGCACACCCGTCGCCGACACGGAGGGCAGGGGCGCCGACAGCCCCGACGGCAACGGCCAGGCCGGTGCCGACGCGCCGTCGGCGCCGTCCCCGGCCGCCGTCGGCCACTCCTCGTCCGACACGGGCTCGTTCGAGCTGCCCGCCGATCCCGCGCCCGCCGCGGAGACGAGCAACTGGTTCGCGCCACGCAAGTCCGGGCCGGGCAAGGGCGGGCAGGGCGGGGGCTCCACCAACGGCGCGGGTCTGCCGGGCGGTTCCGCCGCCGGTACGGGCGCGCCCACGGGTCCCCCCGCCGGCGCGGCGGGACCGGGCCCGGCAACCGGCGCAGGCGCGCCGGGCGGCGCGCGGCCGGGCAACGGACGTCCCGGTGGTGTGGTCGGCGCCATGAGCGTGCCGGGCGGTTCGCGTCCCGGCGGCACCAACGGCGCCGGCATCCCCGGTGGCGCCACCGGCGGTCCCGTGGCTCCGGGACACGGCGGCGGCACGGGCTCCTTCGACGTCACCGAGGCACTCGCCGCGGGCCCGCGACCGGGCCAGCCGGGCCAGCCGCCGGTGCAGGGACAGGGGCCGGTGCAGGGTGCCGGCGGTGCCGAGCCGCGGCGCGACAACCTGCCGTACTTCTCCGGCAACGGCCAGAACGGCCAGAACGGCCAGGCCGGTCAGGCCGGTCAGAACGGCTTCGGCGCGCCGAACGGCTCGCACGGGCAGGGTCCCCAGGGCGGCCTCCCGGCCGGTCCCGGCGGCTCCTACGACTTCAACGGTCCGGAGGGCCCCGGCGGTCCCGCCGGCCGTGGCGGCCCCCAGGGCGGCCCAGCGGGCCCGACCGGCGGTCCGGTCACGGGCGACGGCCTGATGGCGCCTCCGATGGGCGGCGCACCGCACGGCGCTCCCGGCGTGACCCGCCCGCCAGGCGCCCCCGGCGGCCAGGCAGGTCCCGGCGGGCCGCGTGCCGTCGGCGCAGGCCCCGGCACCGGTCGTCTCCCGGGCGGTGGCCTGAGCGACGACACCGCGATCCTCACCCCGCAGAAGCCCGCCCCCGAACCGGGCGCGGGCGGCTATGGCGGCCGTCCCGTCGACAACGTCTCCGGGCACACCGTCACCAGCGGCATCCCCGTCGTGCCCGGCGGCCAGGGCGGTACGCGCGCCGACGGGCCGCTTCCGCACACTCCGCCCAGGGGGCCGGACCCGGCCCCGCAGAGCGCGCCCGCGGGCGACTCCAGGAACGCCAAGAAGAAAAAGAAGAAGAGTCGCGGCAAGCTGCCCCTGCTGGGTGGTCTGGCGGTCGTCGCGGGCGTCGGTCTCTACGGCGCCGGGCTGCTGATGAACCACTCCGACGTGCCCAAGGGCACCACCGTGCTCGGCGTCGACATCGGCGGCGGCACCAGCGACGACGCCGTCAAGAAGCTCGACGACGCCTTCGGCGAGCGGGTCACCCAGGTACTGAAGCTGTCCGTCGACGGCGACACCGTCACCCTGAAGCCGGATCAGGCAGGCCTCCAGTTCGACCTGCAGGCCACGGTCGACGACGCCGCCAAGAGCGACTACAACCCGGTTTCCGTGATCGGTTCGCTGTTCGGGCAGCACCGCGAGGTCGAGCCGGCGATGCCGGTCGACGAGGAGAAGCTCCAGGCGGCCCTCGAGTCCGCCGCGGGCGGCTCCGGCTCGGCCACCGACGGCACGATCAAGTTCGAGTCCGGCAAGGCCGTCGCCGTCTACGGCAAGGCCGGCAAGGGCATCGACGCGGCGCAGGCCCAGGAGGCCGTCGTCGAGGCCTACCGCGGCCAGGTGGAGACCGGCACGACCACCGCGGTGAAGGTCCCGACGACCGACAAGAAGCCGACGATCTCCGACGCCGAGGTCGACCGGATGATGAAGGAGTTCGCCGAACCGGCGATGTCCGGCAAGGTCACCGTCATGACCGACGCGGCGCACACGGTCTCCTTCAGCCCGAAGAACTCCCTCTGGAAGTTCCTCCAGGTCAAGGCGGTCAACGGCAAGCTCGTCGAGAGCTACGACCAGGCCGCCCTGACGGAGCTCTACGGCGGCACCTTCAACGGTGTGCTGATCACCCGCGGCACCGGCCAGAAGACGGCCGTCACGGTCCAGGACGTCATCAGCGCCCTGCGCCCGGCCCTGAAGAGCGAGACGGAGCGGACCGGCGTCATCGACACCGACCCGAGCTGAACCGACGGCAGTGCCGCATGACATCTGTCATGCGGCACTGAGGACGGCAGACACTGCCGCCCTCCCGGCCCCCGGGCGACGATTGCTGTCATGACGACGACAGCACCGGTGGTCGAATTCGACCAGGTGAGCAAGAGTTTCGGGGACGTGCGGGCCGTGGACGGCCTGACGCTCGCGCTGCGCCCGGGAGAGACCGTGGCGCTGCTGGGACCCAACGGGGCGGGCAAGTCGACCACCCTCGATCTGCTCCTCGGCCTCAAGCAGCCCGACAGCGGCACGGTCCGCGTCCTCGGCACCGGCCCGCGCGAGGCGATCGTCGCCGGCCGGGTCGGCGCGATGCTCCAGAGCGGCGGCCTGATGGACGAGGTCACGGTCGCCGAACTGGTCGGGCTGGCCTGCGGACTGCACCCGAAGCCGTACCGGACCGCCGATGTGCTGGCCCGCGCGGGCATCACCCAGATCGCCGACCGCAAGGTCGACAAGCTCTCCGGCGGCCAGGCCCAGCGGGTCCGGTTCGCCCTCGCCACCGCCGGCGACAGCGACCTGATCGTGCTGGACGAGCCCACCACCGGCATGGACGTCACCACCCGGCAGGCGTTCTGGGCCACCATGCGCGAGCAGGCCGACCAGGGCCACACGGTCCTGTTCGCCACCCACTACCTCGAAGAGGCCGACGCGATCGCCGACCGGGTGCTGGTCCTGCACCGGGGCCGGCTCCTGGCCGACGGCACGGCGGCCGAGATCAAGGCCAAGGCGGGGGCGCGCAGGATCGCCTTCGACCTGGCGGACGGGTTCGACGAGGCAGCCCTGCGCGCCCTGCCGTTCCTCACCGTTCTGACCGTCTCGCACAGCGGCTCCGCCGCGGGGCCGGGCCGGACCGTCCGCATCCAGTCCACCGACGCCGACGCCACCGTCCACGCGGTCTACGGCCTGGGGCTCTACCCCCGCAATCTCGAAGTCGCCGGGCTCGGTCTGGAGCAGGCCTTCGTCGCCCTCACCACCGCCGAGGAGGCGAAGTCCCGGTGAACGGACTGATCAAGCTGGAGCTCACCCGCGCCCTGCGCAACCGCAAGTTCCTCTTCTTCTCGGTGATCTATCCGTCGGTGCTGTTCCTGCTCATCGCGGGCAGCGCCGACAGCACGGAGAAGGTCGACGGCACCGGCCTGACCCTGCCGACCTACATGATGGTCTCGATGGCCTCCTTCGGAGCCCTCACCGCCGTCCTGATGGGCAACAGCGAACGCATCGCCAAGGAGCGCCAGAGCGGCTGGGTGCGGCAGTTGCGCCTGACCGCCCTCCCGGGCCGCGGTTACGTCCTCGCGAAGACGGCGAGCGCGGCCGTGGTCAGCCTGCCCTCGATCGTCGTCGTCTTCGCCGTCGCCGCGGCCGTGAAGGACGTACGGCTGGACGCCTGGCAGTGGTGCGCCCTCACCGGCGCGATCTGGGCCGGCAGCCTCGTCTTCGCCGCCCTGGGCGTGGCCATCGGCTACCTCGCGAACGGGGACGCGGTCCGCCCGGTCACGATGATCACCTACTTCGGCCTGTCGATCCTCGGCGGCCTGTGGATGCCGACGACGACCTTCCCGGCCTGGTTGCAGGACATGGCCGAGTGGGTGCCGACGCACGCGTACGCTGCGCTGGGGCAGTCCATCGAACAGAGTCAGGCCCCGCATGCCAAGGACATCGTCATCCTGGCCGTCTTCTTCGCCCTGTTCACGGGCGGCGCGGCCTGGCTGTACCGGAAGGACACGCTGAAGGCGTGAGCGTCATGACGGACGACCAGCTGCCGGAGAAGGCCCCTGGCGGACCGCCGATCGCGCTGGGCCGGCCGGCCCGCACGACGCGCGAGCTGTGGCGCCGCAAGCTGCTGTGGATCGGCATCTGGCTGGTGTTCCTCAGCTCACCGGTCCACGATCTCGTCTCCGGCCGGCACACCACCGGTGGCACGGTGGCCGGCTGGCTGGGCCTGGCGGTGTTCGTCACCGTCTACCTTTCGCTGCTCTTCCGGGACATGGGGGCCGCGCCCTACCCCGACCGGCTCGTCGCCGCCCTGATCGGCTCCATGGCGGTGCTCGCCACCGTGCTCTGCCTCACCCTCGGCTCCGCCTGGCTCGGCCTGTACTGCTATGTCTCCGTGGCCTGCGGGATGGTGCTGCCGCTGCGGGCGGCGTTCTGGACGATCCCGGGTACGGCCGCGGTGATGCTCCTGGTCGGCCTGCGCACCGACGAGGAGGAGGCGCTGAACCTCCTCCTGCTGGTCCTGCTCATCGGCTTCGCGATGACCGGGGTGAGCCAACTGGTCCGCACGACGGTCGAGTTGCGCAAGGCCCGCGCGACGGTCGCCCAGCTCGCCGCCAACGAGGAACGGCTTCGCCTGGCCCGGGACCTGCACGATCTGCTGGGGCACTCGCTCTCCCTGATCACCCTCAAGAGCGAGCTGGCCGGCCGGATGCTCCCCGGCCACCCCGACAAGGCCGCCCAGCAGGTCGCCGACATCGAACAGGTCAGCCGCCAGGCCCTGGTGGACGTCCGGGAGGCCGTCACCGGCTACCGCCGCCCCCGCCTCGCCGCCGAACTCGCGGGCGCACAGGTCGCGTTGACGGCGGCCGGCATGACCGCCGTGATTCCCGCCGAACCGGACCTCGACGGCGTTCCCGAGGAGAGCGAGTCCGCCCTCGCCTGGACCCTGCGCGAGGCGATCACCAACGTCGTACGGCACAGCGGCGGTGCCCGCTGCGCGGTGGACCTGGTGCGGCGCCAGACCCTGGACGGTCCGGTCCTCGAACTCTCCGTGGAGGACGACGGATCCGGCGGCTCGGGCAAGGGCCCCGGCAACGGCCTCACCGGCCTCACCGAACGCCTGGAGAAGGCCGGTGGCACGCTGGAGGCGGGCCGCGTCAAGCGCGGCTTCCGGCTGGCCGCCCGGGTCCCGGCCGGCCCGGTGCCGGACGTAGGATCCCGCTCATGAGTGGTGGCATGATCAAGGTCCTGCTGGCCGAGGACCAGTCGATGGTCCGCGAGGCCCTGGCGGCCCTGCTCGGTCTCGAGGACGACATCGAGGTGGTCGCCCAGGTGGCGCGCGGCGACGAGGTCCTGGCGGCGGCCCGCGCCCACGATGTCGACGTGGCGCTTCTGGACATCGAGATGCCGGGCGCTACGGGTATCGAGGCGGCCGCCCAACTCCACAGGGAACTGCCGAAGTTGAAGCTGGTCGTGCTCACGACCTTCGGCCGCCCCGGCTATCTGCGCAGTGCCATGGAGGCCGGCGCCGACGCCTTCCTCGTCAAGGACGCGCCCGCGGCGCAGCTCGCGGAGGCGGTCCGCAAGGTCCTGGCGGGCGAGCGGGTCATCGACCCCACGCTGGCGGCGGCGGCCCTGGCGGGCGGCGCCAACCCCCTGACCGACCGGGAGCGGGAGGTGCTGCGCGCGGCGGCCGACGGTTCGACGAACGCGGAACTGGCTGCGGCCCTGCACCTGTCCCAGGGCACGGTCCGCAACTACCTCTCGACGGCGATACAGAAACTGGCGGTGCGCAACAGGGCCGAGGCGGTGCGGACCGCGAGGGAGAAGGGCTGGCTGTGAGGGCCCGGCCCGCGGCGCCCTGACGAGCCGCCCAGGGGCCTGCCGGCGGCGACGGGCCTTCCAGGACCGGTCAGGACCGGCAGCGCCGGGGTGAGGAGCGGGCCGTAGGCCACCGGCCTCAGTTCAGCAGCGCCCGGGCGGCGAACGCCTCCTTGCGCACCCGCTCCGCCATCCCCTCGTCCACGATCTCCACCAGTCCCGCGTACTCCTCCAGTTCCTCGGCCCCGCCGACGAAGTCCCCCCGCTGCACGAGCAACTGCCCCTTCTCGTAGCGCAACCGGGCCGGATGGGAGGGCACCGCCAAGGCCAGCTCCACGGCCCACAGGGCGACATCCGACCGCTCCGGCCGGGCCACGGCCCACGAGCGGATGTTGTTCAGGATCCGCATCACCACGTCCAGCGGCTCCGCCGGGGTCAGCATCGACGGCTCCAGCCGTGCTCCCGTCGCCCCGGTGACCAGCGACTCCGCGTCCTCGCCCGACAGGATCCGGCCCCCGTCGAAGGGATCGACCAGCACCTGCCGCCCGAGGTCCGCGGGCGGCCCCAGCCCCACCACGAAGTGCCCGGGCAGCGCGACCCCGTACACCGGCGCCCCGGCCCGCCGGGCCACCTCCACCCACACCACCGACAACAGGATCGGCAGGCCCCGCCGCCGTACCAGCACCCGGTGCAGCAGCGACGACTCCAGCCGCTCGTAGTCGGCGGCCGCACCGCGGAACCCGTACCGCTCGCCGAGCAGCTCCCGCAGCGCCAGCGCCCACGCCTGCGGCCCGCCGGGCCGGTAGGGCAGTTCTCCCGCCAGCCGGTCCAGCTCGATCTGCGCGGCGTCCAGCGCGGCCTCGTCCAGCACCGGATCCGGCTCCGCTCCGATCAGCAGGCAGAGCAGGGCCAGATCGGGCCGCTCGGCCCGCGCCTCCTCGGCGAACCGCCGCCGCGCCTCCCCGGCATCGAACCCGCTCACGGAAGCTCCCGGTAGTGGTGGTAGGCGTGATGCGCGGCGAAGCCCATCCCGGCGTACAGCGCCCGTGCTCCCGCGTTGCCCTCCTCCACCTGGAGCCAGGCGGCCGACGCGCCTTCCGCCAGCGCCCGCCGGGCGAGCGCGGCCATCACGACGGTGGCCAGCCCGCGCCGCCGCTGCGCCGGATCGACCTCGACCGCCGCGAACCCGGCCCACCGCCCGTCCACGACGCACCGCCCGATCGCGGCGGGAGTCCCGCCGGACTCTGCGGGCACGGACGCGAACCACACCGAAGGGCCGCTCTCCAGCACCTTCAGGGCCACCTCGCTCACCCCCTTGCGCTGATACCGGGCAAGCCACGCCTCGTCGGCCTCCCGGGCCAGGACCACCCCTTCAGCCTCCGCCCGGTCGGCGAGGGGCGCCAGTGCCCCGATCCACAACTCGGCGGTCACCTCGCGCGCCCACCCGCGCCGCTCCAGCTCCGCACACAGCAGTTCCTGGGTGCCCTCGGCCCCCGTCGCGGTCTGCACATAGGCCGGCAGCCCGCGCTCGCCGTACCAACGCCGTACGACGTCCAGGGCCTCGTCCAGGGGGACGCCCGGCGTGCCGAGCGGCAGCACCGAGTTGGCCCGGCGGGTGAACCCGGCGGCGGCCCGCAGCTCCCATTCGCCGAGCCGCGCACTGTCCAGGGGGCGCCAGGCCCGTGAGGCGATCTGCGCGAGCTCCTCGTAGCCGGCGGCCGGGCCGCGGCGGCGCGCCGGGGCGGCCGGTACGACCTTCCCGGCGACCAGCGAGGACGCGTCAATGCGGACGCTCTCGCCGCTCTTCCGTGTGATCACCAGCACACCGGCGTCCCATGATGTGAGAACACCTACCGTGTCGGTGAATTTACCCCCGGCCGTACCCGCCTCGGTCAGGCATCGTACGGAGACACGTTTACCCACGTCAGCAGTGGTGATGCGGACCTCGAGGCGTCCGGCGGCCGAGATTTCCACAGGTCAGTTCACCCCTCCTGTTCGGATCATGCCCAAGAACGGAGATACTAGAGGCGGGCATCGACGACGCCGCGCTCCCGCGCGCCAGGCGGCGGAGCCTCAGGAGGCCCGCCAGCGCCCAATCGAGGAGGAACGACAGCGTGACCTACGTCATCGCGCAGCCTTGTGTCGACGTCAAGGACAAGGCGTGCATCGAAGAGTGCCCGGTCGACTGCATCTACGAGGGCCAGCGGTCCTTGTACATCCACCCGGACGAATGCGTCGACTGCGGCGCCTGTGAACCGGTCTGCCCGGTCGAGGCGATCTTCTACGAGGACGACACTCCGGAGGAGTGGAAGGACTACTACAAGGCGAACGTCGAGTTCTTCGACGAGCTCGGTTCGCCCGGCGGCGCCAGCAAGCTGGGTCTGATTGAGCGCGACCACCCCTTCGTCGCCGCGCTGCCGCCGCAGAACCAGTAAGAGCGGCCCGCGAGTGTGCCGCCTCGGTCCCGTACGGCCTGATCACCTCAGATCGCCGTGCGGGGCCGAGGCGTTTGCCGTAGAGGCCGCCGCCGTACCCAGAAAGTGAGCCAGAAGCCGTGTCCGCAGTCTCCGACCGTCTCCCCACCTTTCCCTGGGACAAGCTGGCGCCGTACAAGGCGACGGCCGCGGCCCATCAGGACGCCATCGTCGACCTGTCCGTCGGCACCCCCGTGGACCCGGTCCCCGAGCTGATCCAGAAGGCCCTCATCGACGCGGCCGACTCGCCCGGCTACCCGACGGTCTGGGGCACGCCCGAACTGCGCGACGCGATCACCGGCTGGGTGGAGCGCCGGCTCGGTGCCCGCGGTGTGACCCACCGGCACGTGCTGCCGATCGTCGGCTCCAAGGAACTGGTCGCCTGGCTCCCGACCCAGCTGGGCCTCGGCCCCGGCGACCGGGTCGCCCACCCGCGGCTGGCCTACCCGACCTACGAGGTCGGCGCGCGCCTGGCCCGCGCGGAGTACGAGGTCTACGACGACCCCACGGACCTGGACCCGGAGGGGCTGAAGCTGCTCTGGCTCAACTCGCCGTCCAACCCCACGGGCAAGGTGCTCTCCAAGGACGAGCTGACCCGGATCGTGGCCTGGGCCCGCGAGCACGGCGTGCTGCTCTTCTCCGACGAGTGCTATCTGGAGCTGGGCTGGGAGGCCGACCCGGTCTCCGTCCTGCACCCGGACGTCAACGGCGGCTCGTACGAGGGCATCGTCTCGGTCCACTCACTGTCGAAGCGCTCGAACCTGGCGGGCTACCGGGCGGCCTTCCTGGCGGGCGACCCGGCCGTCCTGGCCCCGCTCCTGGAGATCCGCAAGCACGGCGGCATGATGACGTCGGCGACCACGCAGGCAGCGGCCGTGGCGGCCCTCGGCGACGACGCCCACGTCCATGAGCAGCGCGAACGCTATGCGGCCCGCCGCACCGCGCTGCGCGAGGCACTGCTCTCCCACGGTTTCCGCATCGAACACAGCGAGGCCGGCCTCTACCTCTGGGCGACCCGGGACGAGTCCTGCTGGACCACCGTCGCCCACCTGGCGGACCTGGGCATCCTGGTGGCCCCGGGCGACTTCTACGGCGAGGCGGGCGAGAACTTCGTACGCGTGGCGCTGACGGCGACGGACGAGCGGATCGCGGCGGCGGTCGCGCGGCTGGCCCGCTAGCCCGCCGGGCCGCCCCCGCGGTCCCGGGTGCCCGCCCGGCGCCCGTGGCGGGTCCGGCGCGCGCAACGACGAGACGGGGTCCAGGGAGCACCCTGGACCCCGTCACCGGCCTCGGGGGGCCGCAGGCGTCAGCCGAGCGGCAGACCCTTCACCGGCAGGGTCTCGGCGCCGGGCAGCCCGCCCTTGGTGAGCGATTCCGTCGGCAGTCCGCCCTTGGTGGCGGTCGACGCGGTGTCCCCGAGGAGGCTTCCGGCGGAACCCGCCGCCTCGCCGGCCGTCTTCTGCGCCGCGGGCGCCGCCTTCTTCACGGCCTTGCCGCCGCTCTTGCCCGCGGCCGGCACCGCCTGCTCGACGGTCTTGCCACCGGTCTCACCCGCGAGTCCGGTGACGTTCTGCGCCGCGCCGTCGACCGTGTTGCCGACGCTCGCGCCGTCCAGGGCGGTCAGTCCGCCGAGGTTCGGAGCGGGAAGGCTGGGGGCCGCACTGGCGGAGCCGGCCGCACCGACCCCGGCGGCCGCTCCTGCAGCGACAAGCAGCGCGGCACGGGCGATCCGGCGGGTCAGGGGGAGGGACATGATGCTCCTTCGACGGGAGAGAACAAGGACTGTCTGTGACTGCTGTGACTGTCTGTCTGTCCGGGCCCGGACGCAGTGACTACCGCTCGAAGCCCGCGAAGGTTGCGCACGGCCGACGTAAAGAGTTGGCAATGCGTCGCATTATCGCCTGCGGATAAAAACGGGCAAAAACCGCCCGATGTGAAAGTCCGTCAAACCTCCGGAGCCCTTTGTCCGCAAGGGATTCCCCGGATTCGGGGGTGACGGCGCGAAAACCTGAGCACCCGGCCGTCCGGACGGTCCGTACATGACCCGACCGAGTGAAGACTCGTACTACTGCGCGGTGACGATGTGTACGGTGCCCGCACCGCCGCCCGCCCCCGTGGAGCCGGCGGCCTCCGCACTGGTCGTGCCGGTCGCCCGCCACCGGCTGTCGGTGTTCCCGGCGACCCACTCCCGGCCCGCGTACGAGACCCGCTCGATGCGCAGCGCCGAGGCGTTGGCCACCGCCCAGTGCGCCAGCTGCCAGCCGCGCTCGCTCACACCGCGCCCACCGGCGGTGTCCGCGGCCACGGGCAGCGTCACGGTCCGGCCGACGCTCTCGGCGACCGGCACGTCCGGGTCCGCCGAGGGGGTGGGCGAGGCGTCCTGCGCGTCGGCTTCGGCGCCCGCCTGCCGGAGCGCCTTGCGCCCGAAGTCGCGGGCCAGCGCCGCCCGCACCGCGTCCGGCCCCGTGGCCGTCGTCGTGGCGGCCGAGCGGCCGTTGCAGGTCAGCGTGGCCGCCGCCGTCCCCGTCAGCGCGGCGGCCAGCACCGTGGCGTCCGGCTCGTGCTTGGCGTACGCCTCCGGATAGCCGCTTCGCTGCACGCGCTGCGCGGCGACCGTGAGCGGCAGTTCGGCGTAGCCGCGGACCTTGGCGAGATGCTCGTAGAAGACGGCCGCCGCGTACGCCGGGTCCGTGACCTGCTTCTCGGTGCCCCAGCCCTGCGAGGGCCGCTGCTGGAACAGACCCAGCGAGTCGCGGTCGCCATGGGCGAGGTTGCGCAGCCCCGACTCCTGGAGGGCGGTCGCGAGTGCGATGGCCACGGCCCGCTCGGGCATGGCCCGGTCGGTCCCGACGGCGGCGATCGTGGCCGCGTTCACCGCCTGCTCCGGCGTGAACTCGTACGACGCCCCGTTCGCTCCGCCGGAGACGACCCGGCAGCCCGGATCATCGGTGCCGCCGGTGACGTACTGCACCACGACATAACCCGCGACGGCGGACAGGACCGCGCAGGCCGCCCCGAAACGGAGGAGGCGGCCGCGGCGCTTGGGGGAGGGTGACGGCTCTGGCACGCGTACAAGGTACTGGAGAGTACTGAGGAGTAGGAGGCCTGTGTGCCGAGCGCGAAGAAGCAGGACGTTCTGCGGGGGCGTTAGGGTCGACGGCATGGCCGACACCCCGCTTGACCTCACTCTGGACGCCGCCGCACTCACCGCGCGGCTCGTCGACTTCCGTTCGGAGAGCGGCACCGAGAAGCCGCTCGCGGACGCGATCGAGGCCGTCCTGCGCGCTCTGCCCCACCTGACCGTGGACCGGTACGGCAACAACGTGATCGCCCGCACGAACCTGGGCCGCGCGGAGCGCGTGGTCCTCGCCGGTCACATCGACACGGTCCCGATCGCCGACAACGTTCCCTCGCGGCTGGACGAGGACGGGGTCCTGTGGGGTTGCGGCACCTGTGACATGAAGTCCGGGGTGGCGGTCCAGCTGCGTATCGCGGCGACGGTCCCGGCCCCCAACCGCGACCTGACCTTCGTCTTCTACGACAACGAGGAGGTCGCCGCCGACCTCAACGGCCTCAAGCACGTGGCCGAGCACCGTCCCGAGTGGCTGGCGGGCGACTTCGCCGTGCTGCTGGAGCCCTCCGACGGCCAGGTGGAGGGCGGCTGCCAGGGCACCCTGCGGGTCCTGCTGAGGACGAAGGGCGAGCGGTCCCACTCGGCGCGCAGCTGGATGGGCTCCAACGCCATCCACGCTGCGGCCCCGATCCTGGCCCGGCTGGCCTCCTACGAGCCGCGCCACCCGGTCATCGACGGCCTGGAGTACCGCGAGGGGCTCAACGCGGTCGGCATCACGGGCGGGGTGGCCGGCAACGTCATCCCCGACGAGTGCGTCGTCACCGTCAACTTCCGCTACGCGCCGGACCGGAGCGAGGCGGAGGCCGTCGCCCACGTCCGCGAGGTCTTCGCCGACTGCGGGGTGGCGGAGTTCGTGGTCGACGACCACAGCCCGGCCGCCCTTCCCGGCCTCTCCCACCCGGCCGCCGCGGCCTTCATCAAGGCGGTCGGCGGCACCCCGATGCCCAAGTACGGCTGGACGGACGTGAGTCGCTTCTCCGCGCTGGGCGTCCCCGCGGTCAACTACGGGCCAGGCAACCCGCACTTGGCGCACAAGCGGGACGAACGCGTGGAGACGGCCAAGATCCTGGCGGGCGAGGAGCGGCTGAAGGCCTGGCTCACCGCCTGACTGCACCTCCGGCCCGTGGGCACCGAGTGGCGGACACGCCGACGTCCCCCGTCCGTAACCCGCGTGGATCTACGCTGAGGTGGAACGAACTTCCCCGGCTCTCCGCTTCGCTCGAGCCGGGGAAGCCCAACCGCGGAGGGAGCTCACCATGGCTACAGGGAACCCCGAGGGCAAGAAGCAGCCACCGGACGAACAGCGCCTGGGACCGGTCCTCCGCAGGCGGGACCAGGTGCAGTCGAGCACCACGGACCAGCGGCTGCTGGACGAACGCGCCCCCTCCGACTGGGTTCACACGGACCCCTGGCGGGTCCTGCGCATCCAGTCGGAGTTCATCGAGGGCTTCGGCACCCTCGCCGAACTCCCGGCGGCGATCAGCGTGTTCGGTTCCGCCCGCACCCCGGTGGGTTCCCCGGAGTACGAGGTCGGCGTACGGCTCGGCAGGGCCCTCGTCGACGCCGGGTGGGCCGTGATCACGGGCGGCGGCCCGGGCGCGATGGAGGCGGCGAACAAGGGGGCGTCCGAAGCGGGTGGCGTCTCGGTGGGCCTCGGCATCGAGCTCCCCTTCGAACAGGGCCTCAACCCGTACGTCGACATCGGTCTGAACTTCCGCTACTTCTTCGTACGGAAGATGATGTTCGTGAAGTACGCGCAGGGCTTCGTCGTCCTGCCCGGCGGCCTCGGCACGCTGGACGAGCTCTTCGAGGCCCTCACCCTCGTCCAGACCCAGAAGGTCACGCGCTTCCCGATCGTCCTCTTCGGCACGGAGTACTGGGGCGGCCTCATCGACTGGCTGCGCAACACCCTGATCGCCCAGGGCAAGGCCGCCGAGAAGGACCTTCTCCTCTTCCACGTCACGGACGACGTGGAGGAGGCGGTGGCCCTGGTGTCGAAGGAGGCCGGCCGCTAGGCGCTCCGCCCGGAATGCAGCCCCTCCGGCGTTCGAGGAGCGGGAGCGGGCTCCGGGAGGGGAGAGAGGCGGCGGGGGTGAGGGAGGCTGGGCCGGCCCCCCGTCGCGCTACCGCCGTGGGCGGGGAAGGCTGACGCAGCCCTCGTCGCGCTACCGCCGGGGCGGGGGAGGCTGACGCAGCCCTCGTCGCGCTACCGCCGGGTGCGGGGAAGGCCGGGTCAGTCCCCGTCGCGCTACCGCCGTGGGCGGGGAGGCCGGGTCAGTCCCCGTCGCGCTACCGCCGGGCGCGGGGAAGGCTAGGCCAGTCCCCGGCGCGCCACCGCCGGGGCCCGGTGCCCGGCGATCGACGCCACCATGTCCAGCACCTGACGGGTCTCCGCCACCTCGTGCACCCGGTACACCTGTGCTCCCAGCCACGCCGACACGGCGGTGGTGGCCAGGGTCCCCACCACCCGCTCCTTCACCGGCCGGTCCAGCGTCTCGCCCACGAAGTCCTTGTTGGACAGGGACACCAGCACCGGCCACCCCGTCTCCACCATCTCCCCGAGCCGCCGGGTCGCCTCCAGGCTGTGCCGGGTGTTCTTCCCGAAGTCGTGCCCCGGATCGATCATGATCGACTCCCTCGGCACGCCCAGTTCCGCAGCCCGCTCCGCCAGCCCCACGGTCACCCGCAGGATGTCGGCCATGACGTCGTCGTACGTCACCCGGTGCGGACGGGTGCGCGGCTCGGCGCCCCCCGCGTGCGTGCACACCAGCCCGGTCCCGTAGCGCGCCGCGACCTCCGCCAGCCGCGGATCGACGCCGCCCCAGGCGTCGTTGAGCAGATCGGCCCCCGCCTCGCAGACCGCCTCGCCGACCTCGGCCCGCCAGGTGTCCACGCTGATGATCACGTCCGGGAAGCGCCGCCGCACCTCGGCCACGAAGCCGACGGTCCGCCGGGCCTCCTCCCGCGCGGTGACCTCTTCGCCCGGCCCGGCCTTGACGCCGCCGATGTCGATGATGGCCGCGCCCTCCGCCACCGCCTGCTCCACGCGCGCGAGAGCCGGCTCGTCGCGGAAGGTCGCCCCCTGGTCGTAGAAGGAGTCGGGGGTCCGGTTCACGATCGCCATGACCACCGGCTCGTGCGCGTCGAATTCACGCCTGCCCAGCCTGAGCATCCCCTGTGACCTCTCCCAGTACGTCCGGCACATCCACCGCCTGCGACCCTAACCGTCGGACCCGCATGGCACGATCGGACCCAAGCACATCCACTCCGAGCACTCCGAGCGTGGGGACCCACCGATGGTTATGTTCTTGTTCCTGGTCATCGCGCTGGCCGTCGTGGTCGCCGCGGTGACCCTCGCCGTGGTGGGCGGTGGCGAGGGCACCGGCCCGCTGCCGGAGGTCGCCCCCGAGCGCCTGCACGACCCGCTGCCCCCGGACCGCCCGGTCGACCGCTCCGACATCGACCACCTCCGCTTCCCGCTGGCCGTCCGCGGCTACCGCATGGCCGACGTGGACGACGCCCTCAACCGCGTCGCCGCCGAACTCGCCGAGCGCGACGCCCGCATCGCCGACCTGGAGTCCGCCCTGGCCGGCGCCAGGACCCGGGCAGGCGGCGGCCACGTCTCCATGGAGGAGCCGGCCCCGGAGGACCAGCAGTGAGCGACGGGAACGCCCTCGTCGGCGCGGACGGCGCCCTGCGCTGCCCCTGGGCGCTGTCCACGCCGGACTACGTGACCTATCACGACGAGGAGTGGGGCCGCCCGGTCCACGGTGACGACGCCCTGTTCGAACGCCTCAGCCTGGAGGCGTTCCAGTCCGGCCTGTCCTGGATCACGATCCTGCGCCGCCGCCCCGGCTTCCGTGCGGCCTTCGCCGACTTCCGAATCGCCTCGGTCGCCGTCTTCACCGACGAGGACCGCGCACGCCTGCTCGCCGACCCGGGGATCATCCGCAACCGCGCCAAGGTCGACGCCACCCTCGCCAACGCGCGCGTGCTGGCCGGCTGGGCACCCGGCGACCTGGACGAACTGATCTGGTCGCACGCTCCCGACCCGGCCGGCCGGCCGGTCCCGAAGACCCTGGCCGACGTGCCGGCGGTGACGGAGGAGTCGACGGCCCTGTCGAAGGCGCTCAAGAAGCGGGGCCTGCGCTTCGTGGGCCCGACGACGGCGTACGCGCTGATGCAGGCGTGCGGCCTGGTGGACGACCACCTGGAGGCATGCGTCGCCAGAAGCGCCCGCTGAGGGCGCGGGAGGCCGCGTGACCGGGCGTCACGACCCCGCAGCCCGCGGCGGTCCCGCTGTGACCGGGCTCAGCGGCCCAGGTACTTCGGCTCTTCCTTGTTGACGAAGGCCCGCACCGCGATCGCGTGGTCCTCCGAGGCCCCGGCCCGCGTCTGCAGCTCGTCCTCCCGGGTCAGCGCCTCGGCCAGCGAGTGGGAGGACCCGTAGGCCACCGCCTCCTTGATCGCCGCGTACGCCACCGTCGGCCCCTCGGCCAGCATCCGCGCCAGCTGCTCGGCCGCCGAGCGCAGCGAGGCCGCCGGTACGACCCGGTTGGCGATACCCAGCTCGTGCGCCTCCTGGGCCGTGATGCTGCGAGGGAAGAGCAGCAGGTCGGCGGCCCGGCCCGGACCGATCACCCGGGGCAGGGTCCACGAGACGCCGGAGTCGGCGGTGAGCGCGACCCCGGCGAACGAGGTGTTGAAGGACGCCGTGTCGGCCACGACGCGGTAGTCCGCGGCCAGCGCGAACCCGAAACCGGCCCCGGCGGCGACCCCGTTGACGGCGGCGACCACCGGCTTCGGCGCCTCGGTCAGCGCCCGCACGATCGGGTTGTAGTGCTCGGCGACCGTGCTCATGACCTGCTTCGAACCCTCGGCCAGCAGCCCGATGTGCTCCTTCAGGTCCTGTCCCACGCAGAACGCCCGCTCGCCGGCGGCGGTCAGCAGGACGGCCCGCACGGCGTCGTCGGCAGCCGCGGACTGGACCGCGTCCCGGAGGGCGACCTTGGTCGCGATGTTCAGCGCGTTCATCGCCTCGGGGCGGTTCAGCGTGATCGTCGCGAGCCCGTCGCTCACCTCGTAGAGCACGGTGTCGGCCATGGCGTTTCCCCTCCGTGTCGCGGCTCCGGCGTACTACTCGTCAGTACGTCAGGTGTACGAGGACAGCATGGCGGAGATCGACGTGCCAGGACCGGACCCGACATGTGACCTGCGTCAAAGAATTCCGGAGGGTTTCCGGTGCGCGGAAGTCCGTGCGGCGGTGCAGTATCGCAGTCACATCGCCGAATTGAGTGGTTTTGCTCGCGCGCGTTGCCCAAGCGATGCCGACTGATGTTGGTCATCGGGTCCTGAGATGCGGGATAATGGCCTGGAAGCAATGTGTTCGATGCCGGTGCCGTGTGTCCCACGCTGGACTGCGGCTGCCCTCCAGGGGCCGTCGGCTTTGACGATGAGCTGGTTTCAGGAAGGGGAACGAGCATGGCGGCCATGAAGCCGCGAACGGGTGACGGCCCGCTCGAGGTGACCAAGGAGGGGCGGGGCATCGTCATGCGCGTTCCGCTCGAAGGCGGCGGTCGACTCGTCGTCGAGCTGACCCCTGATGAGGCCGACGCGCTCGGCGACGCCCTCAAGAAGGTCGTCGGCTGACGCGCAAGCGACCCTACTCTTTCGACCGCTCCGGCATCCCTCGGGATGCCGGAGCGGTCGTTTTGTCAGGTTCTTCGTGATCCGCCGTGGCCACCGGGCCCGAAAGGCCCAAGGGCCGCCCACCGACCTGCCGTGCGCGAGCCGCGCCCACCCGGACCGGACTCGACCGGAGCCTGACCGAGGACCGGAGCCTGACCGTCAAGCCCGCGGTCAGCGCTTGACCGCGCACAGCAGTCCGTCGCCCACCGGCAGCAGCGACGGCACCAGCTCCTGGCTCTCGCGCACCGCCCGCAGCAGTTCCCGGATCCTTATGACCTCGGTGGGCTGCGGTCCGGAGTCGACCGTGCGGCCGTTGGCGAAGACGCCCTCGAACACGACGAGGCCGCCCGGTCGCAGCAGGCGCAACGATTCAGCGAGGTACTCCAGGAGTTCCAGCCGGTCGCCGTCACAGAAGACGAGGTCATAGCCGGCGTCCGCGAGGCGGGGCAGGACGTCGAGCGCGCGGCCCGGGATGAACCGGGCCCGGTTGCTGGCGAAGCCGCAGGCGCGAAAGGCCTGGCGGGCGAACTGCTGGTGCTCCGGCTCCGGGTCGACGGTCGTCAGCACACCGTCCGGGCGCATCCCGTGCAGCAGGTGGATCCCCGACACGCCGGTGCCGGTACCGATCTCCGCGACCGCCTTCGCGTCCACGGTGGCGGCGAGCATCCGCAGCGCGGCGCCCGTGCTGGGCGACACCGAGCGCAGCCCTGCCTCACGTGCCCGGTCACGGGCCCAGTGCAGCGCTTCGTCCTCGGCGGCGTAGGCGTCGGCGAACGCCCAGCTTGCCTGCCGGTTGCCGGTAATGACCCTCTCCTGTCCCCGTGGTTGCCTGGGCGTGACTGTATCCGTTGCCGCCGGGAACCCGCAGATGGGACCGCGCGTTTGAAGGGGTGGGAACGACAGCGGGGGGACACGGTTGGATCACGACGAGGGACCGGGTGTCGAGCAAGTGCTGACGCAGCCGTATGAGCCGTGTCAGCACAGATCAATTTCTCGTAAAACCGCTTATCCGGAGCTAACGGGCGAGGTGGCTATGGTAGGGGCTCCACTGGACATCACCACCAGAGCCGACAGGGGAGGTGCGGTCGCGCCCGTGGATCGGGGAGGAGTGCTGCGGCGCTTTCTCGGTTCGGCAGGCAGGCCTAAATCCGTGAACGACACCGCTGCTGACCACAGCCAGGCCGCAGGCACCGCCGCCGGCCCCGCCCAGACCGCGACCTTCTCCACCGACGCGGACGGGCAGGCGTGGACTCCGCCCTCGTGGGAGGAGATCGTCAGTATGCACAGCGGCCGGGTCTACCGGCTCGCCTACCGTCTGACCGGTAACCAGCACGACGCCGAGGACCTCACCCAGGAGGTCTTCGTCCGCGTCTTCCGCTCCCTGTCGACGTACACCCCGGGCACCTTCGAGGGCTGGCTGCACCGCATCACGACCAACCTCTTCCTGGACATGGTCCGCCGCAAGCAGCGCATCCGCTTCGACGCACTGGGCGACGACGCTGCCGAGCGGCTGCCCAGCAAGGAGCCCAACCCTCAGCAGATCTTCAACGACGCCCACTTCGACGCGGACGTCCAGCAGGCCCTCGACACCCTCGCGCCGGAGTTCCGTGCCGCGGTCGTCCTCTGTGACATCGAAGGCCTGTCCTACGAGGAGATCGCCGCGACCCTGGGCGTCAAGCTGGGCACGGTCCGTTCGCGCATCCACCGCGGCCGTTCGCAGCTGCGCAAGGCCCTCGCGCACCGCTCGCCCGAAGCGCGTGCCGAGCGCCGCTCCTTCGTGCCCCGCGTACCCGCTCTGGGAGGAGGAAGGGGCGCGACCGCGTGAGTGGATCCCGACACGACTCCGCCGAGAGGCTCCTCGCGGAGCAGCACCTCGGAGACCGGCTCTCCGCCCTGGTGGACGGCGAACTCGGTCACGACACCCGTGAGCGCGTGCTGGCGCACGTGGCGACCTGCCCCAAGTGCAAGTCGGAGGTCGACGCGCAGCGCCGGCTGAAGAACGTCTTCGCGGAAGTAGCCCCGCCCGCCCCCTCCGAGAGCTTCCTGGCCCGTCTCCAGGGGCTTCCCGCGGGAGGTGACCCGGACGGCGGTGGCACGCCGCTGGGCGGGGGCGGATTCGGCGACGGGGTCTTCGGACTGAGCGGATCAAGACGGGGCGAGCTGTTCGAGTTCGGCTATGTTCCCGCCCATGACCACGGGTCCGTCCTGTCACCGGCCTCGGACCGCGGCTTCCGCATCCACGCCGTAGGCCGTGGCGACCGCCATGACACCGAGCGTTCGCGCGGTATGCGGTTCGCGTTCGTCGCCGCCGGCGCGGTGTCGCTGGCCGCGATCGCGCTGGGCGGGATGACGACCGTCGCCCCGATCGACACCACCGCGGACAGCCGCGGGGGCTCGGGATCCGGGAGCAATGTGACACCGGCCCGCACCCCGGGCACGGGCTCGGCGGCGTCACCGGACAGCCAGCGCCGTCGCGCCGCCGGTCCGCTGCTCTCCCAGGGCGGCCAGTTCGGCGACATCCCGGTCGCGCCGACCGAGGTCTCCGCACCACTGCTGCCCGGCGTGCCCTCCCCGGCCGTCGGTGCGGCCGAACAGGCCCTGCACCGGCTCACCTCGCCCATGGTGGCCGGGGCCGCGGTCATGTCCCCGCTGATACGCCCGCTCGGCACCACCCCGCCGGTCACCCTGACCGCCCTGACCACCGCTCCGCAGGCCGCCGGGCCCGGTCTGCTCGCCGCACCCGTCCCCACCGCCACCACCTCGCCTTCCGCGCAGAACACCCGCTGACCCGGGGCCCGCGCCGCGCCGCCACGAACCTGGCTGAATCCAGGGAGGATCCGGGGAGGACCGCGCCCTGCCAGGCAGCCGGGCGCGAAGGCGGAGTCCGCAGGCCCGGTGCCGAAGCGTGCGGCCGGTCGGCGCCTCGGTCCCGGGGAAGCGGGCTCGAGTGGGGGAGAGCATGGACGACGGGCAGCCCACGCGGGCGAAGTGGTGGAGCCGACCTCGACCGCAGGCATCCCCGGGGCGGCACAGCCCTGCGGACCGGGCCGACGACACGACGGCGGATCCGGCATCCGAGGAGACCACCGGCCGCGGACCGTCGACCGGGACGGAGGACGAGGGCGACTTCGAACTGGCCCGCCCCGCCCGTCCGACACCCACCACCGACGACGGCGATGGCGACGGCGATGGCGACGGCGATGGCGACGGCGATGGCGACGGCGATGGCGACTACGAACTGAGTCGCCCCACCGCTGAAGCGGCCCCCCTGGCACCCCCGGCCCCGCCGACGGCCCTACCTGCGCCGACGGCCCCGGAGGGGCAGACCGGCCCCCAAGCCTTGGAGGGGCGGAGGGGCCCGGAGGCGGCGGAGGGGCAGATCGGCCCGGTGGTGCCGGAGGGGCAGACCGGCCCGGTGGTGCCCGAGGGGCAGACCGGTCCGGGGGCTCCGGCAGGGCGTACTCACGTCGCCGCGGCCGCCGGTGTCTCCACCGAGGCGGCCCCCACAGGGCGCCCAGCGGCCGGCGACGAGCGGCCCAAGCCGCTGCATGACCCCGATCCCTATAGCACCCCGCCGTACGGCGAACCGGGCCCCTGGGCGCCCGCGCCGCCCGTCCAGCACCCGGCGGTGACCTCCACGCCTGCCTCGGTCGCACGCGGCGCTTCGCCGCCCGTTCCCGTGCCCGCCACGGCGACGGTGGAACCCGCGGCCCCGGAAACAGCCACGGCGCCCGTAGGGCACGCCGCGCCTGCTGCTCCTGCCCGGCCGGTGGGGCTCGCGCCCGGCGGCTCGGTAGGGCACGTCGCGCCTGCCGGGCCCGCGCCTGCCGGGCCTGCGGCTCCCGCCGGACCTGCTGGGCCCGCCGAACTTGTCGGGCCGGCCGGGCCTGCTGTGCCTGCCGCATCCGTCGGCCTCGCCACTCCCGTCGGTCAAGCGGCGCCGCTCGGACACTTCGCGCCGCTCGACCCCGCAGCACCCGCACCGGCACATTCAGCCGCACCGGCACCTTCAGCCGCTCCGGCACCTCAGGCCGCACCGGCACCTCAGGCCGCACCTCACGCCGCACCCGCAGGGTCCGGCGTGTCCGGTGTCGGGAGTGGTGGGGGGCAGGTTGCTGTGGGGGATACCGCGACCGCGTCCGCCGTCGATCCCTGGCGTCGGTATGACCCCTGGTCGGCCACCCCGCTGGCCGGGGCCGCGGCTCCCGGAGGTACGCGCGGCGGGGCGCTCGTGGGCGGTCCTCTGCAATACCTGGGTGCGGGCGTGCTCGCGCCGCACCCGGGGTCCGGATCCCAGCGGCGCAGGCAGGACCGGTGGCGGCTGCTCGGCGGCGCCCTGGCCGTCGCGTTGGTCGCCGGCGTGCTCGGCGGAGCCGTGGGCGTCCAGCTGGAGCGCAACGGAGGGCTCGACCCCGTAGAGCTGCCGCAGGCCTCCGCGGGGCCCACCGGGCGGGCCGCGGACAGCGTGGCCGGGATCGCCGCGCGCGCCCTGCCCGGCGTCGTCACGCTGCATGTCAGCGGCGGTGAGGAGTCCGGCACCGGCACGGGCTTCGTACTCGACTCGCGCGGCTACATCCTCACGAACAACCACGTCGTCGAGCCTGCCGGAGGCGACGGCGGGATAACCGTCGTGTTCAACGGGGGCCAGACCGCCGAGGCCGAGGTCGTCGGCCGGGACAGCGGCTACGACCTCGCGGTGGTGAGGGTGACCGGGGTGAAGGGGCTGAAGCCCCTCTACCTCGGCAACTCCGACAACGTCCGGGTCGGTGACCCGGTCGTCGCCATCGGCGCCCCCTTCGATCTCGAGGGGACCGTCACCTCCGGCATCATCAGCGCCAAGGAACGGCCCATCACCGCCGGCGGCGGGAGCGGGGACGGGAGCGACGTGTCGTACGTCGACGCCCTCCAGACCGACGCGCCGATCAATCCGGGGAACTCCGGCGGGCCCCTCCTCGACGCCCAGGGCCATGTCATCGGCATCAACTCCGCCATCCGTTCCGCCGACGACGGCACCGACCCCGGGAGCGCCCGGGCCGGTTCGATCGGCCTGGGGTTCGCCATCCCGGTCAACCAGGGCAAGCGCGTCGCCGAGGAGCTGATCAACACCGGCAGGGCGACCCACCCGGTCATCGGGGTCACACTCGACATGGCCTACGCGGGTGACGGCGCCCGGGTCGGCACCGCGGACGGTGCCGCGGGCCCCCCGGTCATCGCGGGCGGACCCGCCGACCGGGCCGGCGTCCGGGCGGGGGACGTCATCACGGAGATCGACGGGCGACGCGTCCACTCCGGCGAGGAGCTGATCGTCAAGACCCGCGCCCACCGTCCCGGCGACCGGCTGGCGCTGACGGTCCAGCGGGACGGCCTGACACGCACCCTCACACTGGTGCTCGGCTCGTCGAGCGGCGGCTGACGCGGCCCCCCCGGCGCTCCCGCCCGCTCCTGCCAGCCTTCCGCTCCCGCCCCGCCCCTTGGCCGCCCCGCGCCTTCCGGTCCTTCCGAGGCGCCTCCCGGTCCTCCCGGTCCTCCCGGCCTCCCGGTCCTTTCCCAGGGCCGGGGATTGACAGAAACGTCACAGGTCGGGCCCCGAAACCCGGTCCCACAAGGCAAACAACGCGGAAAACCGGCCGCGTACACGCACTCGGACGCCGTCGGACGGTACCGGTCCGACAGGTGCGACAGGTACCGTGGACCCGGCCCGGACCACGGAAGACCCCAACTTGACCACCGAGGGCCGAGGGCCGAGGGCCGCGGACATCGCAAGGAGCTTCAGGTGTTCAATGACATAGGACCGCTCGAGCTGGTGACGATCGTCGTCCTGGCCGTGCTCGTCTTCGGTCCGGACAAGCTCCCGAAGGTCATTCAGGACGTGATGCGCACCGTCCGGAAGATCCGTGAGTTCTCGGAGAGCGCCAAGGCGGACATCCGCAGCGAACTGGGCCCGGAGTTCAAGGACTTCGAGTTCGAGGACCTCAACCCCAAGACGTTCATCCGCAAGCAGCTGGACAACGACGAGCTCGGGCTGAAGGAGATCCGCAACGGCTTCGACCTGAAGAAGGAGATGGCCGAGGTCACGGACGCGGTCCACAGCCGCGACACGGACGCAGCGGTCTCGGGTTCCTCCACCTCGGCGATCTCCCCGGCCTCGGGAGAGGGTCGTATCGACATGACCAAGAAGCCCGAGGAGCCCGGCAAGGACGACCGTCCGCCCTACGACGCGGACGCCACCTGAGTCACTCGCGCCCCCCGATGTGAGGGGGCGCACGCCGCACGTGCCGAGCGGCTCCCCGGCAGTCCGGAGCGGGGTGGCTATGCTGCCTGGTTGTTGTGCGGAGCGGACGAGTACGCCCGAAGGGGGGCGGGCCGGTCGTTCCGTCGAGAACGAGGAGGCGTCCGGGCACATGGAGACGACGAGTCGGGCAGTCGAGCAGACGCCTGCGGCGGAGGGCGGACAACAGGTCCCCTCGGCGCGGCGGGCGGTCGACGGCTACTTGGAGGCACCCTTCCCCTGGTACGGCCTCGACGAGGCCTTCACGGGGCCGCGCTGGCTGATGCAGGTGGGGGCGGCGGCCGACGGGGTCGTCGAGCACGGTTCCATCGGACACGGCGACGAGCCCTCCGTACGGCACGAGACGGCCGGTGAGGACCGCGGGAAGTTCGCGGTCGTGGTGACCGTCGCCGCGAACCCGGTACGGCGCAGTCCGGACGGCACGGGCCTGCTGGAGGCCACCTCGGTCTCCTCGGCGGCCTGGCTCGCCGGGGTGGGCCTGCTGACGTTCACCTGGCCGGGCCAGATGGACCACAGCCTGCGCGACGACTGGCTGGACCAGCAGACCGAGACGGCGTGGGTCCTCGCCGACGACCTCGCGGGACCGGACTGGTCGACGCTGTCCCTGCCGGTCGACGGCGTGCCGACGTCGTTCCACTACCGCGAGTCGGAGTTCGGCTGGGTGCTGGCCGGCTCGACCTCGCAAGGGGTGCACGTGGGGGCGTACGGGCGGGGCATGAGCGCGTACGGCCTCGGTTTCGCCATGATCAAGGACATCGAGACGTACGCCTGATCAGCCGGCCGACCGGCCGCGGCCGTACGAGAGCGGGGGCGCCGTCCGTGGTGGACGGCGCCCCCGCTGTCGTGGGAAGACGGTGTACGGGACCCCCGAGGTCCGGCCGGGCCGGGAGCGGGAGGCCGGGCTAGAACTTGTTCCGGGGCGTGATCCCGAGCGACAGCCCCGACAGGCCGCGCGACCTGCCGCCCAGCTTGCCCGCGATGGCCCGCAGCGCGGAGCCCGCCGGGGAGTCCGGGTCGGTGAGGACGACCGGCTTGCCCTCGTCGCCGCCCTCGCGCAGCCGGACGTCGATCGGGATGGAGCCGAGCACCGGCACGGTGGCGCCGGTCGTGCGGGTGAGCCCCTCGGCCACCGACTGTCCGCCGCCCGTGCCGAAGACGTCGACCATCTCCCCGCAGTGCGGGCAGGGCAGGCCGGACATGTTCTCGACCACGCCGACGATCTTCTGGTGGGTCTGGACGGCGATGGAACCCGCCCGCTCGGCCACCTCGGCCGCCGCCTGCTGCGGGGTCGTCACGACCAGGATCTCGGCGTTCGGCACCAGCTGTGCCACGGAGATCGCGATGTCGCCGGTGCCCGGCGGGAGGTCGAGGAGCAGCACGTCCAGATCGCCCCAGTACACGTCCGCCAGGAACTGCTGCAGCGCGCGGTGGAGCATCGGGCCGCGCCAGACGACCGGGGCGTTGCCCGGGGTGAACATGCCGATGGAGATGACCTTCACGCCGTGCGCGGACGGCGGCATGATCATGTTCTCGACCTGGGTGGGACGGCCGTCCGCGCCCAGCATGCGCGGCACGCTGTGACCGTAGATGTCGGCGTCGACGACGCCCACCTTGAGTCCGTCGGCCGCCATCGCCGCCGCCAGGTTCACCGTCACCGAGGACTTGCCGACGCCGCCCTTGCCGGACGCCACCGCGTACACCCTGGTGAGCGAGCCCGGCTTGGCGAACGGGACCTCGCGCTCGGTCTGGCCGCCGCGCAGGGCGCTCGCCAGTTCCTTGCGCTGCTCGTCGCTCATGACGTCGAGGGTGACGTCGACACGCGTGACGCCCTCGACGGCACCGACCGCGTCGGTCACGCGCTGCGTGATGGTCTCGCGCATGGGGCAGCCGGAGACCGTCAGGTACACGGCGACCGCGACCGCCCCGTCCGCGCCGATCGCCACCGACTTCACCATCCCGAGTTCGGTGATGGGCCGGTTGATCTCGGGGTCGTTCACCGTCGCCAGTGCCTCGCGCACCGCGTCTTCGCTAGCCATAGGGACGATGGTACGGCGCGGTGCGGGGGCGCAGGTAAGCCCGTCACCGGTCTTCTACGTCACGTCCCCGCGACCGTTCTGCCGGGAATACGGCGTGTTCGCGATGCCCGTCCCACCGTTCCTCCAGTTCCTTGACCATGTCCTGGAGTTCCGAGCGGATCCAGTCCCGGGTGGCGACCTCGCCGAGACCGATCCGCAGGGCGGCGATTTCCCGGGTCAGATACTCGGTGTCGGCGATGGACCGCTCGTTCGACTTGCGGTCCTGCTCCAGGTTGACCCGGTCGCGGTCGTCCTGCCGGTTCTGCGCGAGCAGGATCAGCGGGGCCGCGTAGGAGGCCTGGAGCGACAGCATCAGGGTCAGGAAGATGAACGGGTAGTTGTCGAAGCGCAGGTCGCGTGGGGCGAAGATGTTCCACAGGACCCAGACGATGATGACGATCGTCATCCAGACGATGAACCGCCCGGTGCCCAGGAAGCGCGCGATGCGCTCCGACAGCCGCCCGAAGGCCTCCGGGTCCCACTCGGGCAGGATCCGGTGCCGGGGCGGCCGCGGCTGGTCCAGGCGGGCCCGGGGACGGCTGGACGCCGTGGCGCCGGCCGGGGTCCGCTCGCCGCGCCCGGTCTCTCGGTCAGGAGCCATGCGGACCCACCTCCTCGGTCGTGTCCTCGTCGAGGTGGAACTCCGTCTCCCGCCAGTCCTCCGGCAGCATGTGGTCCAGGACGTCGTCCACGGTGACCGCGCCCAGCAGCGAGCCCGCCTCGTCGACGACGGGGGCCGCGACCATGTCGTACGTCGCGAAGAAGCCGGCCACGACCGGCAGCGCCGCGTCCGGCGCCAGGGCCTGGAGATCGTCGTCGAGTATCGAGCTGACCAGCGTGTACGGGGGGTCGCGCAGCAGTCGCTGGAAGTGGACCGTGCCGAGGTACTTGCCGGTGGGGGTCTCGTCGGGCGGGCGGCAGACGTACACCTGGGCGGCGAGCGCGGGCGAGAGGTCGCGGTTGCGGACGCGCGCGAGGGCGTCGGCGACGGTGGCGTCGGGCCGCAGGACGATCGGCTCGGTGGTCATCAGCCCGCCCGCGGTGTGCTCCTCGTACGACATCAGGCGCCGCATGTCGGCCGCGTCGTCGGGCTGCATCAGGCTCAGCAGCCGCTCCTGGTCCTGCTCCGGGAGTTCCGAGAGCAGGTCGGCCGCGTCGTCGGGGTCCATGGCCTCCAGGACGTCCGCCGCGCGCTCCTCCTTCAGCTTGCCGAGGATCTCGATCTGGTCGTCCTCCGGCAGCTCCTCGAGGACGTCGGCGAGACGGTCGTCGTCGAGCGCGGCGGCGACCTCGGCGCGCCGCTTCGGCGACAGATGGTGCAGGACGTTGGCGAGGTCGGCGGGGCGCAGCTGCTCGAAGGTGGCGAGGAGGCTCTCCGCACCCTGGCCGTGCTCCTCCAGCGAGAAGCCGGTGACCGCCGACCACTCGACGGTGAGCGTCTCGCCCTTCGCCCGCCGGAAGGCGGTCGCCCTCTTCCCCTTGCGCACGAAGACCCGGTCGAGCTCCCAGTCCCGGCGGGCCGGCAGCTGCTGCACCGACACGTCGAGGACGGTGACCTCCTCGCCGGTCTCGCCGAGCGTGACGCGCCGGTCGAGCAGCTCGCCGAAGACGAGGCGCTCGGTGGGCCGCTGCTCGAAGCGGCGGACGTTGAGCACGCCGGTGGTGATGACCTGGCCGGACTCGATGCCGGTCACCCGGGTCATGGGCAGGAAGATGCGGCGCCTGGTGGACAGTTCGACGACGAGCCCGAGCACCCTCGGCGGCCGTCGCCGCACCCGCAGCACGACGACCAGGTCGCGCACCCGTCCCACCTGGTCACCGCTCGGGTCGAAGACCGGAACGCCGGAGAGGTGCGACACGAAGATCCGCGGGGCGCCCGCTGCCATGACCGCACCTCCTTCTTCTGTACTGCCGTCAGGGCTGTTGCCGGTGATGTCCTTTTTCCCCATTGCCCGCTCGTGCGGGCTTCAGGCTAGCCCGTCCCGATCGGATCCGCCCTGGTGGGCGGTCCGGACGGACTGGCTCCGCTCGGGCCCCGCGACCCCGGTACGCTGCCGTACGCCGCTCGGCACACCCTCGCAGAAAGGCGGCCTTCTCTGTGACTGCGATTCCGCGGGGCCGAACTCGCCGCGCCTCACTGGTGAGAGCGTTGTGCGCACTGGTCGTGGGCATGGGACTGACAGGGTGCAGCGAGGATCCGGACGCGGGCACGAACGGGGTCGGCAAGCTGTCCGCCGCGCAGATCCAGGCGAGGACGAAGGCCGCGGCCGGTGCCGTGGACGCCGTGCGGCTGTCCGGGAGCGTGGTCACCAGCGGGCACACGTACAAGCTGGACATGAGCCTGAAGGCGGACGGCGGCACCGGGTCGGTCACCGCTGAGGGAGCCACCTTCCACCTGTTGCGGGTCGGTGAGCAGCTGTACCTGAAGGCCGACGCGGCCTTCTGGAACAAGGAGGACGGCAAGTCCGGCGAGGACGGTTCGGACACGGCGGCCGCCGACAAACTCGACGGCAAGTACGTGAAGGTGCCGACGGGCGACCCCTCGTACAAGAAGTTCAGCGGCTTCACGGACAAGGACCTCCTCCTCGACGGTCTGCTGACGCTGCACGGCGCGCTGGCCACCGACGGCCACCACGAGCAGTCCGGCGTCCGCACGATCCGCATCACCGGCGACGGCGGCTCCGGCGGCAAGCTGGAGGTGTCGCTGGAGGGCAAGCCCTATCCGCTGCGCCTGGAGCGCGCCGGAGGGGCCGGAACGCTGACCTTCTCCTCCTGGGGCAGGAGCTTCGCCCTGAAGGAACCGGCGAAGGACGAGACGGTGGACTACGGCAAGCAGCTCCCGACCTCGTGAGCCGCCGCCCGTGGTCCGTCGGCCCGCCCGCGGCGCCGGCTAGGCGCGTCTGCGCTTGCGCAGCAGCAGCTTCGGCAGCCCGGCCGGCGCCGGCTCCCGCGTGGTGGCGGGCGAGGGCACGGGCCGTGCCGCCAGATCCCCCTCGGGCAGCGGCAGCCTGACCCCCGTCGGCTCCAGGCGGAGCACCCGGCACTCGCGCGCCCAGCGCTCGGTCATCGCCTCGCCGTCGGGCGCGTTCAGCCGCTTGCCCTTGAGCTCGGCGACGGCCGCCTGCCACGCCTCGGAGCCGGGCGCGAGGGCGACCACCTTCGCCGTCCAGCAGACCAGCCGGCCGCCCTTGTCCTTGCTGCGTACGGTGACCTCGGTCGAACCGCCCTCGGTCAGCCCGGTCAGTGGCTGCTCCCCGGGGCCGTCGCCGACCACACAGGCCGCGCCCTCGTGCCACACGTGCCACAGCGCACGCGCGGCCGGTTCACCGGCGCCCTGGACCCAGACGAGGCCGGACTTCTTGGTGGCCTCCTCGACGAGGGCCTGGTCGAGCAGCAGCTCTCTTGTCATGGGCCTCACCCTAGCCAGCCGGTACCGCGGGGGCCCTCACAGCCAGCCGTTGCGCTTCAGCGTGCGGTGGATCCCGACACAGAGCGCCACCATGGCCGACATGACCACCGGATAGCCGAACTTCCAGTGCAGTTCCGGCATGTAGTCGAAGTTCATCCCGTACACCCCGCACACCATCGTCGGTACGGCGATGATGGCGGCCCAGGAGGTGATCTTCCGCATGTCCTCGTTCTGCGCGACGGACGCCTGTGCGAGGTTGGCCTGCAGGATCGAGTTGAGCAGTTCGTCGAAGCCGATGACCTGTTCCTGGACCCGGGCGAGGTGGTCGGCGACGTCCCGGAAGTACTTCTGGATGTCGGGGTCGACCAGTCGCATCGGCCGCTCGCTCAGCAGCTGCATCGGCCGCAGCAACGGCGACACCGCGCGCTTGAACTCCAGTACCTCGCGCTTGAGCTGGTAGATCCGGCCGGCGTCGGTGCCGCGCGGGGTGCCCTTGCGTCCCGGCGAGAACACCTCGGTCTCGACCTCGTCGATGTCGTCCTGCACGGCGTCCGCCACCGCGATGTAGCCGTCGACGACGTGGTCGGCGATGGCGTGCAGCACCGCGGAGGGACCCTTGGCGAGCAGTTCGGGGTCGTCCTGGAGGCGGTGGCGTAGCGCGCGCAGCGAGCCCTGGCCGCCGTGCCGGACGGTGATGAAGAAGTCCTTGCCGGTGAAGCACATGACCTCGCCGGTCTCGACGACCTCGCTGTTGGCCGTGAGCCGGTCGTGCTCGATGTAGTGGATGGTCTTGAAGACCGTGAAGAGCGAGTCGTCGTAACGCTCCAGCTTGGGTCGCTGGTGCGCCTGCACGGCGTCCTCCACGGCCAGCGGGTGCAGCCCGAACTCAGCCGCGATACCGGCGAATTCGGCCTCGGTCGGCTCGTGCAGGCCGATCCACACGAAGCCTCCGTCGCGCCGCACCCGGCGCATGGCCTCCTGCGGGGTCGGGGCCTGCGGGTAGGCGACACGCGCGCCGTCGCGGTAGACCGCGCAGTCGACGACGGCCGACGGGGTCGCGGGGTCGCGGGTGGTGTCGTAGGCGCCGGTGTCCATGCGCCCGCCCCCCTTGCGCAGGGAGGGGCGGGCCGGACGGACAACGGCACGGAGGTCGCGGATCATCGACATGGCAGGCTCCTTCGCGACGAGCAAAGAAAGACCGCCACGACGGGTGGAACTGCCCGGAATGAGGACGTCCTGCGTGCGGAGGTTTGGCACGTCCACAAAGCGGGGAGCACCGCTCCGTCGCGGTGGCGAGCTTCGCTACTGAATCAGACCGGGGAGATCTGGCAGATCAGACAGATCGAGCAGATCAGGTGAAAAAGGAAACGAAGTGCTCTTCCGCATGAAGATGAGCGCGAGAGGTGGCGACCAGCCGGGGCCAAGAAGCCGGAGCAGCTGCGTCAGCGGCAGGAAGAGCGAGTGGTACTGCACGGGTGACTTCGATCCATGACAGCCCCACCTCCTCCAGCCGGTCCCTCGTAAGGGAGTCTCGTCTGCGTCGGGGCAAGATCGCGACGCTCTGCGTGCTGCCCCGAACCACCGGGCCAGAATAGCAGTCGACCGAAGTGTCAAGGCGCTGCTTTGCCCCGCACTGACGAGTTCTATGCTCGCCGCATGGTTGATGTTCTTCCTCTGGTCGAGGCCCGTTTGCGCAGCGCGCTGGGCGAGCCGGACGCCCGCGCCGCGGTCACCTTCCTCGGTACGGACCGCCTCGAGGTGCTGCGTTTCCACGAGGGCGACGTCGTCCGCTACGCCACGCTCGGCATGTCCGCGCAGCCGATGAGCGACCCGACGGCGATGCTCGCCGACCCGGTCGAGGGGCCGCGTGCCGAGCTGGTGCTGTCCGTCAGGCCCGGCGTGTCCGACACCGACAAGGTGCTCCGCCCGCTGGCCGTGCTCGCCGCGTCCCCGCAGGTCGAGGGCGTGGTCGTGGCCCCCGGCAGCTCCCTCGACGTGGGCGAACCCCTGTGGCCCGGCGCCCCGTTCACCTCGGTCCTGGTCGCCGAGCCCGGGGGTCTGGTCGAGGATCTCGAACTCGACGAGCCCCTCGACCCGGTCCGTTTCCTGCCGCTGCTCCCCATGACCCCCAACGAGGCCGCCTGGAAACGCGTGCACGGCGCCCAGGCCCTTCGGGAACGCTGGCTGACGCACGGGACGGACCTCCGGGATCCTTCCCGGAGGTCCGTCCCGCTCGACTGACGCGGGTGACCCATGTCACCAATCCCCGCGCGTCGATCGTCAGTTGACGCCCGGTCGGCTCAGCCCGCGAAGACCGAGACCCCGTCCTCCGTCGCGTGCCGCGGTTCCAGTTCCTCGGCTTCGTGCGTGAGCGCCTTGCGCCGGACGACGACCACGACCGCGCCCAGCACCGCGGTCACGGCCGCGACGACGAACGGGACATGGATGTCGGTCCACTCCTCGATCTTCGGCGCGAAGTAGGGCGCGGCCGCGGCCGCGAACCACCGCACGAAGTTGTAGCCGGCGCTCGCCACCGGACGCGGGGCGTCCGAGACGCCGAGCGCCAGCTCGGTGTAGACGGTGTTGTTCACGCCGATGAACGCGCCCGACAGGATCGTGCAGACGATCGCCGTGGTGTGGTCGCCGTACCCGAGGACGAACACGTCGACGGCGAGCAGCACCAGCGATCCGCCGAGCACCTTCAGCGAGCCGAACCGCCTCTGCAGCGCCGGCGCCACGAGCACCGAGAAGACGGCGAGCAGCACGCCCCAGGCGAAGAACACCGCCCCCGACTTGTAGGGGGTCATGTTCAGCACGAACGGAGTGAAGGCCAGCACCGTGAAGAACGTGTAGTTGTAGAAGAACGCGGAAGCCGCGGCGGAGGCGAGACCGCCGTGCCCGAGCGCCTTGACCGGGTCCAGGACGGAGATCTTCCGGGCCGGCCTCGGCTGGTCCTTCAGGAACACCGAGATGCACAGGAAACCGATCGCCATCAGGAACGCGGTGCCGAAGAAGGGGTAGCGCCAGCTGGCGTCGCCGAGCAGTGCGCCGAGCAGCGGTCCGCAGGCCATGCCGAGGCCGAGGGCCGACTCGTACAGCAGGATGGCTGCCGCGCTGCCGCCGGCCGCCGCGCCGACGATCACCGCGAGGGCGGTCGACACGAACAGCGCGTTGCCGAGCCCCCAGCCGGCCCGGAAGCCGACGAGTTCGCCGACCGAGCCCGACGTGCCCGCGAGACCGGCGAAGACGACGACGAGGGCGAGGCCGGCCAGCAGCGTCCTGCGGCCGCCGATCCGGCTCGAGACGAAGCCGGTGACCAGCATCGCGAACGCGGTGATCAGGAAGTACGAGGTGAAGAGCAGGGAGACCTGGCCGGCCGTGGCGTCCAGCCCCTGGGCGATGGACGGCAGGATCGGGTCGACGAGGCCGATGCCCATGAAGGCGACGACGGACGCGCCGGCCGTGGCCCACACCGCCTTCGGCTGCCGCAGGATGCTTCCGGCTCCCGCATCGAATGGGTCCATGGTTCCGCTCACCCCTCGAAGGTAGTTGGTATATACACACGATAAGTTAGATCGCCTAAATAATGCAAGCTACACGTAAATCTGGAAGGCGGTCACTTCCGTCCGGACGGGTGATCGTCCTTGACGTGGGCGTGCTCGGGTAGGACCGTGGGGCTCTATGAGGGGCGAACCCAGTTGCCCGAAGTGTGGTGGCCGGGTCAGGGCTCCCGGACTCTTCGCCGATTCCTGGCAGTGCGATGTGCACGGGACGGTCCATCCGCTTCAGCCCGTGATCCCGCCCAGCGTCGAGGCTCTCAGTGTCGTCGTCCACCGCACGCAGGTGCCGGTGTGGATGCCGTGGCCGCTGCCGGTCGGCTGGCTCTTCACCGGCGTGACGTACGCGGGTGACGACCGCAGCGGAGGCCGCGCCACCGCGGTGGCCTGCTCCGGGCCGGGCCCGCTCGGCGGTATGGGCGAGCTGATCCTGGTCGCCGAGGAGCTGGGCGTCGGACTCGGCGCTCGGTACGCCGGCGTCGACGGGCCGGATCCGGGACCGTACATGAGCGTCGAGAAACCCCCGCAGGCCAAGGTCCTGGCCGCCGGCCGTCCCACCCCGCTCTGGCATGTTTCCGCCACCCCGGACGACCGGGCCGTCTTCGCGGGGGAGGCGCGCGGCCTGTGGCTGTGGGCGGTGGTGTGGCCCGAACAGTCCGGACTGCTGATGTACGACGAGCTGGTGCTCACGGATCTGCGGGACGCGGGAGCCGAGCTGGAGCTGGTGCCTTGCGGGGCGCTGTCACCGCGCCTGCTCAAGCCTTAGCGCTCCGCCGGGCCGCAGCCGGGGTGTGTGGTGCTCTCTTTCGGTTTCGGTCGTGGCGGCCCGCCGCTCGTCGTGGCTGGTCGCGCGGTTTCCCCGCGTAGGGCTCCGCCGGGTTGTGCGGCCGGGGGTTCGTCGGGCTCGCGGTCGTGTGTGACTGCCGCCGGTCCGCCGTGGCTGGTCGCACGGGTCCCCGCTTCTCCGGGGTCGCCGTCGCCGTACGTGAGTCGCGGCGTGGGGGCGTGGGGGCGGGGGGGTAGGTGCCTTCGCGGGGGTTTCGGAGGTCGGGTGTGTAGGGGGTGCTCGGTTGGTTTGGGTGTGACGCGGGTGTCCTGACGACCGGCTATGCTGAAGCGTCCCCTTCCGTCCGTCACTGCCTGGAGTCCGCGTCGTGCGCATCGATCTGCACTGCCACTCCACGGCCTCCGACGGTACGGACACGCCGGGTGAGCTGGTCCGCAAGGCGGGTGCCGCCGGTCTGGACGTCGTCGCGCTGACCGATCACGACACCACGCGCGGATACGCCGAGGCCCTGGCCGCGCTGCCGTCGGGGCTCACGCTGGTGACCGGTGCCGAGCTGTCCTGCCGTGTCGACGGCGTCAGCATGCACATGCTGGCCTATCTGTTCGACCCCGAGGAGCCCGCCCTGCTCGCCGAGCGGGAGCTGGTGCGCGACGACCGGGTGCCGCGGGCGCGGGCGATGGTCGCCAGGCTCAACGAGCTGGGCGTCCCCGTCACCTGGGAGCAGGTCGCGCGGATCGCCGGGGAGGGATCCGTCGGGCGGCCGCACGTGGCCACCGCCCTGGTGGAGCTCGGCGTCGTGCCGACCGTCGACGACGCCTTCGGCGAAAACTGGCTGGCCGACGGCGGCCGGGCCCATGTCGAGAAGCACGAGAGCGACCCCTTCGAGGCGATCCGGCTGGTCAAGGGCGCGGGCGGGGTCACCGTCTTCGCGCACCCGGGCGCGAGCAAGCGCGGTCGTACGGTGCCGGAGTCCGTGGTCGCCGAGCTGGCGGCCGCCGGTCTCGACGGCATCGAGGTCGATCACATGGACCACGACGCGGACACGCGCGCACGGCTGCGCGGGCTCGCCGCCGACCTGGGGCTGCTGGTCACCGGCTCGTCGGACTACCACGGCAGCCGCAAGACCTGTGTGCTCGGCGAGTACACGACCGACCCCGAGGTGTACGGGGAGATCACCCGGCGCGCCACCGGGGCGTTCCCGGTGCCGGGCACCGGCGGAGCCTGAGGCTCACCTCCCGCGCCCAGGTCCACCCTCCTTCCCGCAAGGCTCCCGTACTGATGTTCGACGTCGCCGTCTTCGGCTCTCTCTTCCTCACCCTTTTCGTCATCATGGACCCCCCGGGGATCACCCCGATCTTCCTCGCGCTGACCGCCGGACGCCCCGGCAAGGTGCAGAAGAGGATGGCCTTCCAAGCGGTCTGTGTGGCCGGTGGCGTGATCACCGTCTTCGGGCTCCTCGGGCACCAGATCCTCGACTATCTGCATGTCTCCGTTCCCGCGCTGATGATCGCGGGCGGGCTGCTGCTCCTGCTGATCGCGCTCGACCTGCTCACCGGCAAGACCGACGAGCCGCAGCAGACCAAGGACGTCAACGTCGCCCTCGTCCCGCTGGGCATGCCGCTGCTGGCCGGGCCCGGCGCGATCGTGTCCGTCATCCTCGCCGTGCAGAAGGCCGACAGCGTGCCGACGCAGGTGTCGGTCTGGTCGGCCATCCTCGCCATCCATGTGGTGCTGTGGCTGGTGATGCGCTACTCGTTGCTGATCATCCGGGTCATCAAGGACGGCGGCGTGGTCCTGGTGACGCGACTGGCGGGCATGATGCTCTCCGCGATCGCCGTGCAGCAGATCATCAACGGGGTCACCCAGGTGATCCGGGCGGGCTGACCCGGCCCCGGCACACGCAGAGCCCCCACGGCGACGCCGTGGGGGCTCTGAAACATGTATGGGACGGGATCCGCGTTATGAGGCCGAGGTGTCGGCCGGGCGGATCCACAGCCGCTGCCCTATGGCGGCGGCCTGCTGAACGATCCGGTTGACGGAGGCGGCGTCTACGACGGTGCTGTCCACGGGCGTGCCGTCGACATCGTCGAGTCGCATGATTTCGAAGCGCATCGGCTTCTCCCTTCGTCTGGTCATCCTCCTGAGGAGAACTACTTGGTTACGTAGGGAGTCAACGGGATGCGTGTTA
This sequence comes from Streptomyces rishiriensis, assembly GCF_030815485.1. NCBI lineage: Bacteria > Bacillati > Actinomycetota > Actinomycetes > Kitasatosporales > Streptomycetaceae > Streptomyces > Streptomyces rishiriensis. The sequence continues at coordinate 5,575,404 of NZ_JAUSWV010000002.1, forward strand.
CAAACATTCCCTACGCTAAAGAAATTTTTCGAACAGCTAACTACTCACCGGTAAGTGGGTTCGCGGAGACTGAACGGGACCGGTTGTGTTCGCAGCGTGACCACCGGAACAATGGAGGTGATGAACGACGACCTCCCGGCCCTCGCCGCCCGCATCGACCGCACGAACGAGCTGCTCACCCGCATGCTCGCCGAGGTGGCCAAGACACCCTCGACCCACGCGATCTTCGTCGACGCCGGGTATCTGTACGCGGCCGCGGGACGCCTGGTGGCCGGGACCGAGGACCGGCGGGCCTTCGACCTCGACGCCGAGGGCCTGATCGAGGCGCTCATCGACCGCGCCCGCTCGATCTTCGCCGACAGCCGGCTGCTGCGCGTGTACTGGTACGACGGGGCCCGGCGCCGCATCCACACCTCCGAGCAGCAGTCCATCGCCGAACTGCCGGACGTGAAGGTCCGGTTGGGCAATCTGAACGCGAACAACCAGCAGAAGGGCGTCGATTCGCTGATCCGGACCGACCTGGAGTCCCTGGCCCGGCACCGGGCCATCAGCGACGCGGCCCTGCTGGGCGGCGACGAGGACCTGGTCTCGGCGGTGGAGGCCGCGCAGGGGTACGGCGCCCGTGTGCACCTCTGGGGCATCGAGGCGCCGGAAGGCCGCAACCAGGCCGACCCGCTGCTCTGGGAGGTCGACAGCCAGCGCACCCTCGACCTCGACTTCTTCAAGCCGTACGTCTCGCGGCGCACCGCCACCGCCTACGAGGGGCCCGGCGGGAACCGGCCCACCCGCGAGGCCGTCCGCTTCGTCGGCGCACAGGTGGCGGCGAAGTGGCTGGCGGCGCGGGGCAGGGAGTCGCTGGCGGAGCTGCTGCCGGGCCACCCCTACCTCCCCGGCTCCGTCGACCAGGACCTTCTCGTGGAGGCGGAAGGCATCCTCCAGTACTCCCTGCGCGGCCAGGCCGACCTGAGGCGCGCCCTGCGGGACGGCTTCTGGGAGCACGTGCAGTCGCAGTACTGAGGACGGCCACACAGTACTGAGCGTGACCGGCCGGACAGCTTCTAACGCATGGGGTGACGGTCCCAGAAGTCGGCGAGCGCGTGGGCCGTCGCCAGCGGCCGGTCCTGGTTCGGCGAGTGCTCGGCGCCCGGCACGACCGTGCGGTGCGCCCGCAGCTCGGCGGCCATGGCGTCGAGGAGCGGCAGCGGCCAGGTATCGTCCCGCGCGCCCGACAGGACATGGAACGGCAGCGGAACGGCGGCCAGTTCACCGACCCGGTCCGGTTCCACGCACAACTGGCGTCCGGTGGCCAGGAGCTGGGCGGGTTTGTGGTTCAGCCAGCGCAGCCGCAACAGCTCCGGCTCGCCGGGGCCGCCGGCCGGACCGCCGACCTCCTCCGGCGGACCCATCGCCAGGATCGCCTCCCACACCTCCGGCATCGTCATCACCGCGAGCGCGTCGTGCAGCAGCTTCACGCGCTGCTTCTGGGAGTCCGAGATCTCGGCCGGGCCCGAGGCGAGGAGCGTGAACGACACGAAGGGGGAGTGGTCGAGCAGGACGGCGGCACGGGCGATCTGACCGCCGAGGGAGTGCCCCATCAGGTGCACAGGGCTGCCGACGGCCGCCGCCTGCGCCAGCACGTCCCGCGCCAACTCCTCGCGCGCGTAGGCGGATTCGTCGTCGGCCGGTCCGTCGGACTCGTTCTGCCCCCGCCCGTCCACGGCGATGGTCCGGTAGCCGCGGGCCGCGAGCGGCTCGTGCATCCGGTGGAAGTCCTCCTTGCTCCCCGTGAAGCCGGGCAGCAGCAGCGCGACACCCCGCTGCTCCACACCGGCGGGCACGGGCGCGTCGACGACCGCGAACTCACCGCGCGCGGTCCGCAGCGGATACGAGAGCGCGCCGGGGGGCGGCGGGAAGGGGCTGCTGGTGCTGGGCCTGGTCACGTCCCGAGGCTACCGGGAGGGTTTGCCGCGCGCCGTCGGCGGGACGCCTCCGGGGAACGCCGACGGCCCGGCCCCTCACCGAGGAGGAACCGGGCCGTCGGGCCGTCATGCCATGCCGGTCGATCAGCCGTCCGCGGGCTCCGTGGCGGCCGTCGCCTTGCGGGTGCGACGCACCCTCGGCTTCGCCTCCGCCGTGTCGACCGCGGTCTCGGCCTCGGCGGGGGCCGGGGCGGTGGCGGCGGTCTTGCGGGTGCGGCGCGGCTTGGTGGCCGCCGCTTCCTGGGTGGCCTGGGCCGGGATGTCGGCCGTGGTGGCCGTCGTCTCGGGCTCGGTGGCCTTGCGGGTGGCGCGGCGGCGGGGCTTGGCCTCGGTCGCTTCGGCCGTGTCGGTGACGGCTTCGGCGGCTTCGGCCGGGGCCGTGGCCGCCGCCTTGCGGGTGCGGCGCGGCTTGACCGAAGCCGCGGCCGCCGCGGCGGCCTCGGCGATCGGCTCCGTCGCCGTGGCGGCGCTCTTGCGGGTGCGGCGCGGCTTGGCCTCCGGGGCCTCGGCCGTGTCCGCCGCGACCTCGACCGGAGCCGCTGCCTTACGGGTGCGGCGCGGCTTGGCCTCGGGCTCGACGGCTGCCGGAGCCTCGACGGTCGCCGTGGCGGCGGTGCCCGCGGCTGCCGTCTTGCGGGTGCGGCGCAGCTTGGCCTCGATGGTCTCGGCCGTGTCCGTGACGCCCTCGACGGCTACGGCCGGGACCGTCGCCTTGCGGGTCGTACGGCGGCGCGGCTTGGCCTCCGTCGCCTCCGCCGTGTCGACCGCGGTCTCGGCCTCGGCGGGGGCCGGGGCGGTGGCGGCGGTCTTGCGGGTGCGGCGCGGCTTGGTGGCCGCCGCTTCCTGGGTGGCCTGGGCCGGGATGTCGGCCGTGGTGGCCGTCGTCTCGGGCTCGGTGGCCTTGCGGGTGGCGCGGCGGCGGGGCTTGGCCTCGGTCGCTTCGGCCGTGTCGGTGACGGCTTCGGCGACTTCGGCCGGGGCCGCGGCCGCCGCCTTGCGGGTGCGGCGCGGCTTGACCACGGTCTCGGCGGCCGCGATGGCCTCCGGGGCCGCCTCGACGGTCTCGACCACGGCTTCGGCCGGAGCCGTCGCCTTGCGGGTGCGGCGGCGCGGCTTGGTCTCCGCCGCCTGCGCCGTGTCGACGGCGGCCTGGGCCGCGGGGGCCTCGACGACCGGCGACTCCGTCACCGTGGCCGCCGCTGTCGCGGTCTGCGCGGTCTCGGCGGTCCTGCGGGTACGACGGCGGCGCGGCGCGGCCAGGGTCTCCGGAGCGGTCTCCGGGGTCTCCTGGGCGGTGCCCTGCGCGGTCGCGACGGCCGCTTCCGCGGCTTCGGCGACGGGCTCGACGGTCGCCGTGCCGGCCGTCACGACGGCCGCTTCCTGCGCGGAGCCGTTGCGGGTGCGGCGCCGACGGCGCGGCGTACGCGGACCGGCGGTCTCCTCCGGCACGGGCGTCGGCTCGGCCACGGGAACCTGCTCGGCAGCCGTGGTCCCGGCGGGCGTCGCCTCGAACGGGGAGCCGTTGCGGGTACGACGACGGCGACGGGGGGTACGCGCCGAGCGCTCGCCCTCGTCGGACGCCTCGCCGGGCCGCTCGCCGGAACGGGACTCGCTCCGGCCACCGCGCTCACCGCGACCGCCCCGGTCACCACGGCCACCTCGGTCGCCACGGCCGTTGCGGTCACCACGACCACGCGCCGCACGGCCGCCCGGCTCGCCGAGGTCCTCGAGCTCCTCCGCGTCGAGCCCGGCGCGGGTGCGCTCCGAGCGCGGCAGAACACCCTTGGTGCCCGCGGGGATACCGAGTTCCTCGAAGAAGTGCGGAGAGGTGGAGTACGTCTCCGGCGGGTCGCTGAACTCGAGTTCCAGCGCCTTGTTGATGAGCTGCCAGCGCGGGATGTCGTCCCAGTCCACCAGGGTGACCGCGATGCCCTTGGCGCCCGCGCGGCCGGTACGGCCGATGCGGTGCAGGTACGTCTTCTCGTCCTCGGGGGACTGGTAGTTGATGACGTGCGTGACGCCCTCGACGTCGATGCCGCGGGCGGCCACGTCGGTGCAGACGAGGACGTCGACCTTGCCGTTGCGGAAGGCGCGCAGCGCCTGCTCGCGGGCGCCCTGGCCGAGGTCGCCGTGGACCGCGCCGGAGGCGAAGCCGCGCTGCTGGAGCTGGTCGGCCAGGTCGGCGGCCGTGCGCTTGGTACGGCAGAAGACCATGACCAGGCCGCGGCCCTCGGCCTGGAGGATGCGCGAGACCATCTCGGGCTTGTCCATGTTGTGCGCGCGGTACACGTGCTGCTTGGTGTTCGCGACGGTCCTGCCCGCGTCGTCCGGCGACGTGGCGTTGATGTGCGTCGGCTGCGACATGTAGCGGCGTGCGAGACCGATGACCGCGCCCGGCATGGTCGCCGAGAACAGCATGGTCTGGCGCTTCGCCGGCAGCATGTTGATGATCTTCTCGACGTCGGGCAGGAAGCCCAGGTCGAGCATCTCGTCGGCCTCGTCCAGGACGAGCGACTTGATGTGCTTGAGGTCGAGCTTCTTCTGGCCGGCGAGGTCCAGCAGGCGGCCCGGGGTGCCGACGACCACGTCGACGCCCTTCTTGAGGGCCTCGACCTGGGGCTCGTAGGCCCGGCCGCCGTAGATGGCGAGGACCCGCACGTTGCGCACCTTGCCCGCGGTCAGCAGGTCGTTGGTGACCTGCGTGCACAGCTCGCGGGTCGGGACGACGATGAGTGCCTGCGGGGCGTCGGTGAGGTCCTCGGGACGGGCACGGCCGGCCTCGACGTCGGCGGGGACGGTCACGCGCTCGAGGAGCGGGAGTCCGAAGCCGAGCGTCTTGCCGGTGCCGGTCTTGGCCTGCCCGATCACGTCCGTACCCGTCAGGGCAACGGGGAGAGTCATCTCCTGGATCGGGAAGGGACTGATGATGCCGACGGCCTCAAGGGCCTCGGCGGTCTCGGAAAGGATGCCGAGCTCTCGGAACGTAGTCAGGGTGCTGCCTCTTCTGTGTGCGCGGTGCGAGGCGAGCGCGGGGGTCGTGTCAGGACCGTGCCGGGGGACGACGGCTGCCTCACGGGCGGCCGTCAGGTCACGGGACCTCTGCCGACGCTCTAGCGTTCGTACCGCTGAGGGGGTCCCCTCCGGGTTTCCGTACGGACAGTGCCGTACGGGCGAGGAGGGCTGTCGGGTCGGAGCCGATCGGGCCACCGACCGGGCATCCTCATACGTGCGGCCCGTCGAATATTCGGCAGGCGCATTACCACCATACCCTGTAATCGCGCACACGCGATGGCCGATTCGGTCACGTTGTGGTTGTCACAGTGTCGCGGGTGGTCCCGTGCGTCTTCGTTGTCACACTGATTGACCAGGGACTTCCCCCGTGCGACGAGCGGGCTATTGTGCGCTTCATGACGACCTCTGACAAGCCTGAGAACACCGCCACCGGCATCGCCGCCCAGGACTGGGCGACGGCCTCAGCCGACCCGCAGTACCGGGCGGCGGTCGTGGATCTGCTGGGTGCGTTGGCGTACGGCGAGCTGGCGGCGTTCGAGCGGCTCGCGGAGGACGCGAAGCTGGCGCCCACGCTGGGGGACAAGGCGGAGCTGGCGAAGATGGCGTCGGCCGAGTTCCACCACTTCGAGCGGCTGCACAACCGGCTCACGGAGGTCGGCGAGGAGCCGACGCGGGCGATGGAGCCGTTCGTCGCCGCGCTCGACGGCTTCCACCGGCAGACGGCCCCGTCGGACTGGCTGGAGGGCCTCGTCAAGGCCTACGTCGGCGACTCGATCGCCAGTGACTTCTACCGCGAGGTCGCGGTACGCCTGGACACCGACAGCCGCGCCCTGGTGCTGGCCGTGCTGGACGACACCGGCCACGCCGGCTTCGCCGTGGACCGGGTGCGTGCCGCGATCGACGCCGACCCGCGGGTGGGCGGACGGCTCGCGCTGTGGGCGCGGCGGCTGATGGGCGAGGCCCTGTCGCAGTCCCAGCGGGTGGTCGCGGACCGCGACGCGCTGTCGACGATGCTCGTGGGCGGTGTCGCGGACGGCTTCGACCTCGCCGAGGTCGGCCGGATGTTCTCCAGGATCACCGAGGCGCACACCAAGCGGATGGCGGCGCTGGGGCTGGCGGCCTAGGACCGGTCCCGGTCCCGCCGGGCTCAGGCGGGGGCCGACCGGCGGCGGAGTCGGCCGGCCGGGCGCAGCAGCAGGGAGAGCGAGGCGGCGGAGACGATCACCGCGCCGAGAAGACTCGCCAGGGCGGTGCCGGGGCCCAGCGCGCTGTGGGTGACGAAGTCACCGAACAGGGCTCCGGCGACGCCCGTCGCGAAGACGAGGGTGCGGACCGGCAGACGGTGGGAGAAGCGGTGGGCCGCCGCCCACGCGAGCACAAGACCGAGCACAGCGGAGCCGAGCGCTTCCAAGATCATGTGGGTCCCTCCCGGACGGTTGGGGCTGTGCGTCGAGGTCACAGCCCGTCATACCCGTGACCTGCGGAATGCAATCCTCCTCTGTGGTCGGGTTGTGCTCCGTCTGTGGAGAGACCCCGACGGCGAACCGGCCGGACAAGCCGCTGACGTTCACGTCCGACAGCGACGACCGACGGCGGGTATGTCCGACGGCGGCACGTTCGGCGGCGGGTACGCCCGGTGGCGGGTACGCCCGGCGGCGGCCGTCCGGCGGGGGGACGGAAACGGAAGTGGGGCCCGGCGACCAACCGGTCGTCGGGCCCCACTTCGTTGCTTCGCCTACAGAGCGCCGAAGCCCACCTTGCGCGGAGCGGGCTCGCCCAGCTCGACGTAGGCCAGGCGGTCGGCCGGGACCAGGACCTTGCGGCCGTGCTGGTCCACGAGGCTGAGCAGCTGCGACTTTCCGGCCAGGGCCTCGGCCACCACGCGCTCGACCTCCTCGGGAGTCTGACCGCTCTCCAGAACGATCTCGCGGGGTGCGTGCAGCACGCCGATCTTGACCTCCACGGCTATGTCCCTCCGACGGTCATGAGGTGCGCGGGCGTCCGCGCCGTACGCTGCACACATTAGCCCGGTGAGGGGACGTTCACGGCGCGGCCGTCCACGCCAGGAGCGAACAGCGGGCGGGAACAAACGGCCGGGCGCCCCCGCGGTCAGTGCTGATCGGTGCCGTGCAGCGGGAAACCGGCGATGCCCCGCCAGGCCAGCGAGGCCAGCAGTTGCACCGCCTGGTCGCGCGGCACGCTGCGGTCGCTGTGCAGCCAGGACCGCGCCACGACCTGGGCCAGGCCGCCCAGACCCGAGGCGAGCAGCATCGACTCCGCGCGGGAGAGGCCGGTGTCCTCCGCGATGACCTCGCAGATCGCCTCGGCGCACTCGGTGGTCACCTTGTCGACGCGCTCGCGCACCGCGGGCTCGTTCGTCAGGTCCGACTCGAAGACCAGGCGGAAGGCGCCGCCGTCGTCCTCGACGTACGCGAAGTACGCGTCCATCGTGGCGCGGACCCGCTGCTTGTTGTCGGTCGTCGAGGCCAGCGCGCCGCGCACGGCCTGGATGAGCGACTCGCAGTGCTGGTCCAGCAGGGCCAGGTAGAGGTCGAGCTTGCCGGGGAAGTGCTGGTAGAGCACCGGCTTGCTGACTCCGGCCCGCTCGGCGATGTCGTCCATGGCGGCGGAGTGGTAGCCCTGCGCCACGAAGACTTCCTGGGCGGCGCCCAGCAGCTGGTTCCGACGGGCACGGCGCGGCAGGCGGGTGCCTCGCGGGCGCGCCGCCTCTGTCTGCTCGATGGCTGTCACGCCGCCTCCCAAGGTGGTCCTCATGCGGTGAGCGCCGCGCCGCCATCGTACTTTTCGGTAACCGTGGTGTGCGCGGTGCGAGCGCAGAATTTCACGGACTGGACGACGGCAAAAGCGGTGTAAACAGTTTTGGATCGGGATGTTACGGGCATACTCCGCCCCGCTCCAGCTCGGAGCATGTCAGCGATAGTCGTCCTCGTCGAGGGAGACGACGCGGGCCTGTTCGACGAGGTCGGCTTCGGCGGCCCGGGCGGGATCCACGTCCTCCAGGGGGTCGTCGCGATGAGGGACGACGTCCGTGTACTGCTCGGCGGCGTCGTTCTCCGGCGCCTCGACGTCGATCTCCCCGAAGTCGTCGTCCTCTTCGAACGTCTCCGGGTCGGTGGGGTCAACGGCCATGGTGGGCTCCCTTCCTACGAACGTCCCTGCGAGGTGCAGGGGCCACAAGCGGGTGCCCTGGATACGAGCCTAGGAGACACCCGTTTCGCACGCCATGCGATCGCTGTGCGGAGTGCCCAGGATCCGGCGCGGTATGGCTCCGCCGCGGTACCGGTCCGGTGCCCGGCACGCGCGCGCGTGCCCCGCGCGTGTGACGGCGAACACACAAAAGCGTGCGTGATCGTCTCGTAACATTGCCCGCATGTCTTCGACCGAGCTGCCCTCCGTGCCGCCCACCAGTGTGCTGCCGAAGGCGATCGCCGTGCGGGTCGCCGAGGGCGAGCGGCTCCGGCAGGTCGGACTGCCGGGCGTCACTCTCACGGTCCGCTCCCGGCCGCCCGCGCGGGAGGGGCTCGAGCCCGCGCTGTACGTGCACGGCCTGGGCGGTTCCTCGCAGAACTGGTCCGCGCTGATGGCGCTGCTCGACGGGGTGGTGGCGAGCGAGGCCGTGGATCTGCCGGGCTTCGGCGACTCCCCGCCGCCGGACGACGGCAACTACTCCATCACGGCACACGCGCGTGCCGTCATCCGCTACCTGGACTCCGTCGACCGCGGACCCGTGCACCTCTTCGGCAACTCGCTCGGCGGCGCGGTGTCCACGCGCGTGGCCGCGGTCCGGCCCGACCTCGTGCGGACGCTGACGCTGGTGTCACCCGCGCTGCCCGAGCTGCGGGTGCAGCGGACGGCGGTGCCCACGGGTCTGGTGGGGCTGCCCGGCGTGGCCGCGCTCTTCACCCGGTTCACCCGGGACTGGACCGCCGAGCAGCGTGTCCGCGGCGTCACGGCGCTCTGTTACGGCGATCCCGGCCGGGTCAGCCCGGACGCGTTCCGTCACGCGGTGGAGGAGCTGGAGCGGCGCCTTCGGCTGCCGTACTTCTGGGACGCGATGACGCGTTCCACGCGCGGTCTGCTCAGCGCGTACACGCTGGGCGGCCAGCACGGTCTCTGGCGTCAGGCCGAGCGGGTCCTCGCGCCGACCCTCCTGGTCTACGGTGGTCGCGACCAGCTCGTCGGATTCCGCATGGCGCAGCGGGCCGCCCGTACCTTCCGCCACTCCCGTCTGCTCACGCTGCCCGACGCCGGGCACGTGGCGATGATGGAGTATCCCGAGACGGTGGCGACGGCGGTCCGGGAGCTCATCGCCGACACCGCCACCGCGACCGATACCCCGGGAGGCTGAGACCTACGTGGGACGCCACAGCCGGCGTGGACCCGCGCCCAAGAGTGCCGCCGAAGGCGGCTCCAAGGGCGCATCGCAGGGGGCTGCTCCGGAACCCCCTCCCCAGGGGGACCCGCGCGGCGCCAGCGTCCAGGTGCCGCCCCCCGGGTACGACGTGACCCCCTCGCACGGAGTACCGCGCTTCCCCTTTTCCGAAGGGACTCCCGCCCATGGGTTTCCGCAGGTGGCTCGGGGTGGCCACCCCGAGCAGCGGGAGAGCGGGGGCGGCTGGGGTGACTTGAGGGGACGATCAGCGGGTACCGGGCAGCCCGTGATACCGCGTCAGCGACCCATGCCCCAGGACGGCCCGCGACAGGGCCCCCGTCGAGGTTCCCGCCAGGGCCCGCGTCAGGACTACCTCGACGCCTTCGGCGAGGACGACGAGGACGTCTTCACGCGCGCGAGGACGCCGTTCGCCGCCGCACGCGCGCAGGATCGTCACGCCTCCGCCGCCGACCGGGACGCCGTCTCCCCTACGACCGCCGCGGCCGGTGACGACGTACCGCCCACCGGCGAGCCCGCGACCGGCCAGGGAGTCAAGGGACGGGCGTTCGCCGGCATCGCGGCCGCCGCCGTCACCACGGTGCTGGCCGTCGTGGTCGCCGGGCAGGTCGCCACCGGCCGGGACGACGACGCCGTCCGGTCGCGGTCCGCCTCCGGGCAGCAGACCCGTGAGGCGGTCGGCGACGCCGCGCGCGGGGACGACCGCCCGAGCCCGGCCGTGTCCGCAGGGGCGCCCGGCGCCCCTGCCACGCTGACGTACGCGCAGGGGATGGCCACGAAGTACGCGCTGAGCCCCGCGCTCAAGGGCTCGGGAAAGTTCGACGCCGTCGCGGGCGTCGACAAGGCGCCCGGCCAGGGGCAGAAGTACACCTATCGGGTGGACGTGGAACAGGGTCTCGGCCTCGACGGCGAGCTCTTCGCGCAGGCCGTGCAGAAGACCCTCAACGACGCCCGCAGCTGGGCCCACGGCGGCGCCCGCACCTTCGAGCGGATCCAGTCGGGCAACGCCGACTTCGTCATCACGCTCGCCAGTCCGGGGACCACCGCCGTGTGGTGCGCCAAGTCCGGGCTGGACACCACGGAGGACAACGTCTCCTGCGACTCGGCCGCCACCGAGCGCGTGATGATCAACGCCTACCGGTGGGCCCAGGGGTCGGAGACCTTCGGTGACGCGATGTACGCCTACCGGCAGATGCTGATCAACCACGAGGTCGGCCACCGCCTCGGCTACAGCCATGTCACCTGTGACAAGGACGGCGACCTGGCGCCGGTCATGCAGCAGCAGACGAAGTTCCTCGACCACGACGGCATCCACTGCCTGCCCAACGCCTGGCCCTACCCCGGCAGCTAAGCCTCGGGGGGTGTTTCGCGCGTAGGCCGGACGGCTGCCGACGGGCACGTACGACGTGACGCGTCGCAGTCGGATGATCTCCTAGCGCGACCGAACGCGACCCGCACGGGAAAGTTACGACCGTTCACCCCTTTTGGTGGTGCGACGGACAACCGTCCGCCGCGCCACCACCTTGTCCGCATACGTTCGTCCCGCTGCGAGCCGCCGGGTCAACGGCGGCTCCCCAAACGGGAGATCGGGAGTGCGCGTGCGCATCGGACTGCTGACGGAGGGCGGCTATCCGTATCTGAGCGGTGATGCCGGGCTCTGGTGCGACCGGCTCGTGCGCGGGCTCGGACAGCACGAGTTCGACGTCTACGCGCTCAGCCGCGCCCCACACCAGGAGGAAGCGGGCTGGGTCCAGCTTCCACCGCAGGTCAGCCGGGTACGCACGGCGCCGCTGTGGACGGCCGAGGACGACGGGGTCGCCTACGGCCGGCGTGCGCGCCGGCGCTTCGAGGAGGCCTACGGCGAGTTGGTGACCGCGCTCTGCGAGGGTGACCCCCCGGACCCGACGGGCCCCCCGGGAGCCGCTCCGGCCGCTCAGGCGGACCGTTTCGCCAACGCGCTGTACGGCCTCGCCGAACTCGCCCGGGACGAGCGCGGCCTGGTGGGAGCGCTCCGCTCGGAAAGCGCCGTACGCGCCCTGGAACGCGCCTGTCGCGCGCCCGGCGCGCTGCGCACGGCGCGCGAGGCGCGCGTACCCGAACTGCTCGCCGTCGCCGCGCACCTCGAACGCGCCCTGCGCCCCCTCTCGCTCGACTGGTACGGGGACGAGGGCGGAGGCGACGGAGGCGAGGGCCTCGGCGCGGTCGACCTGTGCCACGCCGCGTCCGGCGGCGCCGCGGCCCTTCCCGGGCTGCTCGCACGCCACTTCTTCGACGTGCCGCTGCTGGTCACCGAGTACGGCGTCCGGCTGCGGACGCACTACCTGAGTTCGGGAACCGGCCTCTCGCCCGCCGGCTCCCCCGGCGTGCGGTCCGCCGAAACGGCTCCCGCCGTACGCGCCCTGGCCGCCGCCTTCCACGGTCGGCTCGCCGCCGAGGTGTACCGGCAGGCCGCATGCGTCACCCCCGGCAACACCCACGCCCGCCGCTGGCAGGAGCGATGCGGTGCCGACCGCGCCAAGCTGCGCACCGTCTACCCGGGCATGGAGGCGTCCCGCTTCGCCGAGGTGGGCGACTCCCACGACGCCGCCGATCCGCACACGCTGGTCTGGGTCGGCCGGGTGGAACCGGCCAAGGACCTGGTCTCCCTGCTGCACGCCTTCGCGGAGCTGCGCAAGGAGGAACCGCACACACGCCTGCGGATCATCGGCGCTCCGGCCGGGGCGGAGGGGGAGGCCTACCTCGGCCACTGCAAGGTGCTGGCCGCACAGCTCTTCCCCGACGAGGCCGACGGGCCGCACGCCGTCGGCGACAACCCGGTGTCCTTCGAGGAGATCGGCGGTCCGGAGGCGCCCACCCTCGCCGACGCGTACGCGGCCGGTGCGGTGGTCGTCCTGTCCAGCGTCGTCGAGGGGTTCCCGGTCGGTCTGGTCGAGGCGATGTTCTGCGGCCGCGCCACCGTGTCGACCGACGTAGGCGCGGTGGTCGAGGTCATCGGCGGCACAGGACTGGTCGTTCCGCCGCGCAATCCGCGGGCGCTCGCGGAGGCGTGCGCGGCGCTGCTGCGCGACCCCGGCCGCCGTTCACGCCTGGGCGCGGCCGCCCGCGCCCGAGCCCTGGAACTCTTCACGGTCGAGCAGAACATCACGGCATTTCACGGCATTTACCTGGAGCTCGTCGCCCAGGCCCCGGTGCGGCGGTTCCTGTTCGACGACGGCGATCCCCGTCCGTTCGCCGTCCCGGCCGAGGCGTGTCTGTCGGGCCACTGGACCGGTCCCGAGGCGCGTGTCGCCGCCCGCGGCGGTCCGGGCCGGGCGGCGGGGCCACCGGCCCGGGACACCTCGTCGATCGCTGCGACGGAGGGTGCACGATGAGCGGGCTCGACGAACTGGACCGGCCGGAAACGCCGGGAAGGCCGGGAGCACCCGGAGCGGCGGAGGCGCCGGGGAGTCCAGGTCCGCGTGTCGACGCCTGCGCCGGGGAGCGGAAGCCCGCCGCCCCCCGCCGTGGAGCCGCGGACCCGGTGAAGGCACTGATACACCGTCACCGCGAGCTGTGCGAGCGCGCCGTGGACCCGCTGGAGATCGCGGCGGGTCTGGAGGCCCACGGGGTCACCGACCGCACGGCGGCCCGTTTCCGGCACCGGGACGTCTTCTCCCTCGCGGAGGAGATGTACGCCCGCGTCCCCCGCGACGGCGAAGCGCCCCCGCCCACCCCGGCCACCGCGACCCCGCGACCCCGCCTGGACCGGGCGCTGCTCACCCTCCTGCCGGGCGTCCTGTGCGCCGCCGCCGTGACCGGTGTGCGTCTCACCCACGGGCGCACGTGTCTGCTGATCGCCGCGGCGGGCATCCTCGCCGTCACCCTCGCCCTGCGAGCGGTGCTGCGCCGGGGCCCGTTGAGCCCGCACCGCGGCGCCCATCCCGGCCCGCACCGGACGGGCGCCTGGACCTGCTGGCTCCTCGGCTACGCGGCCCTCGGCGACAGCCTCCTGCGCGCCGCCGTCGCCGGCGGCCCCGACGGCCTCCCCGACGGGACGGCGGACGGCCCCTGGCCCTTCGCCGCCGCCCCGCTGCTGACCCTCACCCTGGCCTGCGCGCCGGCCGCCTGGAGCGCCCACCTGCTGGCCGTACGCGCCCGGCGCCGACTCGACGCCAGCCGTGGCCTGGAGGAGTTCGCCGCCTCCGTGCAGCCGCTGCTGTTCGGCACCTTCACCCTGTTCCTGTGCGCGCTGGCCGCGCTGACCCCGCTGTCGGCCGCGGTGCTGGGCGAACCGGCCGACTACGGCCACACCCTCACCCTGGGCGCGCTCCTCTTCCTCGCCCGTCTCCTCACCGTGCACGGCTTCACCCACGTCCCGGCGGTCGTCCTCGGAGCCGCCGGCGCGGCGGAGGTGCTCGCCCCGGCCACGGTCTTCACGGGCCGGCTCCCCGGCTGCGGTTTCCTGGCCGCCCCGGTGGAGGGCCTCGTGGCCGCCTGGGGTCCGGCCGGTGTCCCGTCCCTCGTCTGCGGGGCAGCCGCGCTGATCCTGCTGTTCCACGCGACCCGCACGCTGACCAGGGCCTCGGCCCACGCGCGAACGGATCAGCCGTGCTGAACAGAGGAACCGCGCCGAACCGACCGGCCGTGCCGGGCCGGGTCCGCCCTCGCGCCCGTCCGCCTCTGCGACGCCTGCCGTCCGCGTCCCGGCCACCGCCCGCGGCGCCGCCCCCGTCGCGCCCGGACCACGCGACGCACGCGCCACCCCACCCAGCCGCAGCTCATCGCAGCACGCTTGAAGGAGAGACCAGATGACCACCTCCCGATCCGGAGCGACCGGAGATCCCGGCGCACCCGCGGTCACAGGCGCCCCCGCGGTCACGGGGACAGCCGGAGGACACGCGGCGACCGGGGCCCCCACGGCCCCGGTCACGGCCTCGGCGCACATCCCGGGAGCCGCACGATGAGGGTCCTGTTGATCGGAGCCAACGGCTATCTCGGTCGTTTCGTCGCCGACCGCCTGCTCGCCGACCCGGCCGTCCAGCTCACCGCGCTCGGCCGCGGCGACGACGCCGACGTCCGCTTCGACCTCGCGTCCGGCAGCCCCGGCGCGCTCACCCGCTTCCTCGACGCGGTCCACCCCCAGGTCGTCGTCAACTGCGCGGGCACCACCCGGGGCGGCGCCCGTGAACTCACCCGGCACAACACCGTCGCCGTCGCCACGGTCTGTGAGGCCCTGCGCCGCAGCGGCTGCGGCGCCCGGCTGGTACAGATCGGCTGCGGCGCCGAGTACGGCCCGAGCCAGCCCGGCTCCTCGACGGCCGAGGACGCCGTGCCCCGCCCCGGCGGCCCGTACGGCGTCAGCAAGCTCGCCGCCACCGAGCTCGTCCTCGGCTCCGGTCTGGACGCCGTCGTGCTCCGGGTCTTCTCGCCCGCCGGTCCGGGCACACCCGCCGGGTCCCCGCTGGGCCGGCTCGCGGAGGCCATGCGCCGCGCCATGCAGTCCGGGGACGGTGAACTCAAGCTCGGCGGCCTCGGCGTGCAACGCGACTTCATCGACGTCCGGGACGTCGCCCGCGCCGTGCACGCCGCCTCGCTCTCCGCCGCGCAGGGCGTCATCAACATCGGCTCCGGCCGCGCCGTCCGCCTGCGCGACGCCGCCTCGGTCCTCGCCCGCGTGGCCGGGTACGGCGGTGCTCTGCACGAACTCGACGGGCCGCCCGGCGGCCACCTCAGGCCCGCCATCGGCCACCCCCGCCCCGACTCCGACCACGCGGGCCCCGTCGCGTACCCGTATCCGGACGGCTGCGGCAGCTGGCAGCAGGCCGATGTGCGCACCGCCCGCGACCGGCTCGGCTGGCGGCCCCGCATCAACCTCGAGGAGTCCCTCGCCGACATCTGGATGGAGGCGGCATGTCGTATCTGACCGGAACCCCGGCGGGCACCGCGAGCGCCGGCACCACCGACGTCCGCACCGGTTTCGGCGTACCCGGCATCGCACACCCCCTTCTCGCACCGACCGAGTGGCGCGAACTCGCCCGTCCCGGCCGCCCCCTGCACTGGGTCGTCCTCGACGTCGCCGACGGCCCCGGCGCCCGCCCCGATCCGCGCTGCCTGGAAGCCGCGGGCCGGCTGCGCAACGGCGGTGTCCGTGTCCTCGGGCGCCTCGACACCCGCTACGGCGCCCGTCCCTTCGCCGAGACGGTCGCCGACGCTCAGCGCCACCTCGACTGGTACCAGGTCGACGGCTTCCTCGTGGACCGGTGCCCGGCCGGGCGTGCCGACCTCCCCGAGCTGCGCCGCACGGTCGGAACACTCCGCACCCTCAGCGACGGGCCGCACATCGTCCTCGGCCACGGCACCCACCCGTACCCCGGTTACGCCGAGCACGCCGACCAGGTGGTCACCTTCTCGGGGCCCTGGAGCGACTACCGCTGGTCCCAGGTGGCGGAGTGGACTGCGGAACACCCGCCCGAGCGCTTCTGTCACCTGGTGCACGGCGTGCCGCGCGGTCACCTCGACGAGGCGCTGCGCATCGCCCGCTGGCAGGGCGCCGCGACGATCTGGTTCACCGACGGCACCGATCGAGGCGGCCTCGTCGACCCCTGGGAGACCATGCCCGGCTACTGGGACGAGCTCGTCTCGCGTGTCGGAACGGGTGTCTCGGAATGAAGAAGGCCGTGACAGTGTTGCGGGGAGAACAACTGTAGTGATCGACCGACCAACGGAGTCCCCGTGTCGCTGCCACCCCTGGTCGAGCCAGCCTCTGAGCTCACCGTAGACGAGGTCCGCAGGTACTCCCGCCACCTGATCATCCCCGATGTCGGGATGGACGGGCAGAAGCGGCTGAAGAACGCCAAGGTGCTCTGTGTGGGCGCCGGCGGCCTGGGCTCGCCGGCGCTGATGTACCTGGCCGCGGCGGGCGTGGGCACGCTCGGCATCGTGGAGTTCGACGAGGTCGACGAGTCGAACCTCCAGCGCCAGATCATCCACAGCCAGGCCGACATCGGCCGCTCGAAGGCCGCGTCCGCCCGCGACTCCGTCCTCGGCATCAACCCGTACGTGAACGTGGTCCTGCACGAAGAGCGGCTCGAGGCCGAGAACGTGATGGACATCTTCAGCCAGTACGACCTGATCGTCGACGGCACGGACAACTTCGCGACCCGCTACCTGGTCAACGACGCGTGCGTCCTGCTGAACAAGCCGTACGTGTGGGGCTCGATCTACCGCTTCGACGGCCAGGCGTCCGTCTTCTGGTCCGAGCACGGTCCCTGCTACCGCTGCCTCTACCCGGAGCCCCCGCCGCCGGGCATGGTCCCCTCCTGCGCCGAGGGCGGCGTGCTGGGCGTGCTGTGCGCGTCGATCGGCTCCATCCAGGTCAACGAGGCGATCAAGCTCCTCGCGGGCATCGGCGAACCGCTGGTCGGCCGCCTGATGATCTACGACGCCCTGGAGATGCAGTACCGCCAGGTCAAGGTCCGCAAGGACCCCGACTGCGCCGTCTGCGGCGAGAACCCGACCGTCACCGAGCTCATCGACTACGAGGCCTTCTGCGGCGTCGTCTCCGAGGAGGCCCAGGCGGCGGCCGCCGGCTCGACGATCACTCCCAAGCAGCTCAAGGAGTGGATCGACGACGGCGAGAGCATCGAGATCATCGACGTCCGCGAGCAGAACGAGTACGAGATCGTCTCCATCCCGGGCGCCAAGCTGATCCCGAAGAACGAGTTCCTGCTGGGCACCGCCCTGGAGGGCCTGCCGCAGGACAAGAAGATCGTCCTGCACTGCAAGACGGGTGTCCGCAGTGCGGAAGTCCTCGCGGTCCTGAAGTCCGCGGGCTTCTCCGACGCCGTGCACGTCGGCGGCGGCGTGATCGGCTGGGTCAACCAGATCGAGCCGAGCAAGCCGGTCTACTGACCCGGCTGTTCCCTTCGCGCACCGGGGTACCCGGTCCGTTCGGCGGGGGCTTCGCGCACCACGAGTGCGCGAAGCCCCCGCCGTCGTCATGAGCAGACCTTGCCGTCCTTCGGGACCGTCCCCTTCAACAGGTACGCGTCCACCGCCGAGTCGACGCAGTCGCTCCCGCTGCCGTACGCACCGTGTCCCTCGCCCTTCCAGGTGAGCAGTACGCCGACGCCCTTGCCGAGTTCGTCCGCCATCTTCCGCGCGCCCTCGTACGGCGTCGCCGGATCCCCGGTGTTGCCGACCAGCAGGATCGGCGCCGCCCCCGCCGCGCTCGCCTCCGGGGTGTCGTACTGCCCGGCCACCGGCCAGTCGTGGCACCAGCCGGCCGTGTCCCAGCCGAGGAAGTCCCCGAACACGGGCGAGATCTTCTCGAACTCCGGCAGCAGCTTCTTCGTCTCCTCGGCGGTCGGCCGCTGCTTGTCGTCCAGGCACGATATGACCCGTTGCGAGTGGGTCGTCGTGCCGTAGTGCCCCGAGGTGTCCCGCTCGTTGTAGCCGTCGGCGAGCGTCAGCAGCTCGGAGCCGTCCCCGGCCTGGGCCGACTCCAGGGCGCTGGTCAGGCTCGGCCACCCCTGCTTGCTGTACAGCGGCAGGACGATGCCGGTGACGGCGAGCGTCTGGGTCAGCTTCCGTCCGTCCGACGTGGGCAGCGGGTCGGTGTCGATCCGGTCCAGCAGATCCGCGATCTTCCTGGTGCCCTTCGCGGGATCCTGGCCCGTCGATTCGAGGTAGTCGTCGAGAGCCCGCTGGAAGCCGCGTGCCTGGTTCTGCGCGTGACCCACCGAGTCCGCGGTCGGGTCGACGACCGCGTCGAGGATCAGCCGCCCCACGTTCTTCGGGAACAGGTGGGCGTACACGCCACCGAGTTCGGTGCCGTAGGAGATGCCGAAGTAGTGCATCTTCGAGTCGCCGAGGACCTGGCGCATCAGGTCCATGTCGCGGGCGGTGTCGGTGGTCGACACATGCGCCAGCAGCTTGCCGGCGGCCTTCTCGCACCCCTTGCCGAACTCGGTGGCGTCCTCGAAGTACGCCTTTTCCTCGGCCGGGGTGTCCGGGGTGGAGTCGAGGGACTCGGCCGCCTGGATGTCCTTGTCCGGGCGGCAGCGGACGCCCTCGCTGGCGCCGACCCCGCGCGGGTCCCAGCTGACCAGGTCGTAGTGCTCACGGAGCGAGGAGTACGCGGAACCGTAGGAGGGGAGCGTCGAGACTCCCGAGCCGCCGGGCCCGCCGAAGTTGAACAGCAGCGAGCCGGTCCGCCCGCTTCCCTCGGCCCGGGATTCGGTGCGGATGAGGGCGAGGCCGATCGTGCTCCCGCCCGGCTTCGACCAGTCCAGGGGCACCTTCAGCGTCGCGCACTGCCAGTCGCCGCCCGGCGCGGCGGAGTCCGCGGTGGCCTTGCAGCGTCCCCAGTCGAGCTTCTGCCCGGTCAGCGAGGCGGGCAGCGCGGCCGTCGTGGCGGTCGCTCCGGAGGAGGCGGCCGAGGGCCGCGCGTCGGCCGTACCGCCCTTGCCGTCCCCGTCCCCGTCCGACGCGCCGCTGCCGCAACCCGCCACCAGCAGTGCGGCAGCGGCCCCCAGCGCCGCCCACCGTACGTATCGCGCCATGTGCACTTCCCCCCTCGCAGGCCGTCCGCGCTCGGCGGCGAACGGCTGTCAGGCCATATTAGGCGGCGCACGGCTCACCCGTCGGGGCCTGTGGATAACCTCTTGACCTGCGGGTTTCTCCGGGATTGGGGGTGGTGTCAGGAGCAGACGGTCCCTGCGGCCGGCACCTTGCCGTTCAGCAGGTAGCCGTCCACCGCCGTCTGTACGCACTTGTTCTTGCTGCCGTACGCACCGTGTCCCTGCCCCTGGTACGTCAGCTCGATTCCGACGCCGGGGCCCAGCGCCTCCACCATCTTCCGGGCGCCCTCGTACGGGGTCGCCGGGTCGCCGGTGTTGCCCACGACGAGGATCGGCGCCGAGCCGGGCGCGCTCACGTCGGGATGGTCGGCGGCGCCGGCGACGGGCCAGTCGGTGCAACTGACCATGCCCCAGGCCAGGTAGTCCCCGAACAGGCTGGAGGCGGCCCGGAACTCCGGCAGTTTCCGCTGCACGTCTGCGGTGGAGTAGCGGGGCTTGTCGTCGGCGCAGTTGATGGAGATGTTGGCGGCGGTGATGTTGCTGTACTCGCCGTTCTCGTTGCGGCCGTTCATCAGGTCGGACAACAGCATGAGGATCTTGCCGTCCCCGGCGTAGGCCTGCTCCAGGCCCTCGGTGAGGTACTCCCAGAAGTCCTTCGAGTACAGCGCCTGCGCGATGCCGTTGGTCGCGGCGCTCTGCGTCAGCTCGCGGGGGAAGATGCCGGGGATCGGCTTGGCGTCGAGGCTGTGCAGAAGCCCCGCGATCCGGTCCTTCACGTCCTGCGCGGTGTCCCCGACGGGGCAGTCCTGCGTCTTGGACGTGCAGTCCTCGGCGAAGTTGTCGAGTGCGAGCTGAAAGCCCCTGGCCTGGCCGAGAGAGCCCTGTTCGGATGTCTGGGTCGGGTCGACGACCGCGTCGAAGACGGCGCGTCCCACGTTCTCGGGGAACAGGTGGGCGTAGACGCCGCCCAGCTCGGTGCCGTAGGAGATGCCGAAGTAGTACAGCCGGTCGTCGCCGAGGACCTGGCGCATCAGGTCCATGTCGCGGGCCGCGTCCGTGGTCCGCACGTTCGGCAGCATCTTCTTCGAGTTCTTCTCGCAGGCCGCGTTGAAGTCCTTCGTGTTGTCCAGCAGCGCGGTGCGTTCGACGGCGTCGTCGGGTGTGCCGTCCTGCTGGAAGTAAGCGTCGAGCCGCTGGTCGTCCTCGCAGTCCACCCCGGCGCTGCGGCCGACCCCGCGCGGGTCGAAGCTGACCAGGTCGTAGCGGGTGCGCAAGGCCGTGTACTCCTCACCGAAGGCGGGCAGGGTGGAGACACCCGAGCCGCCGGGGCCGCCGAAGTTGAAGACCAGGGAGCCGATCCTGCGGCTCTCGTCGCCGCTCGCCCGGGCCCGGATCAGCGCGATGCCGATCGTGTCGCCCTTGGGGTCGTCCCAGTCGAGGGGCGCCTTCATGGTGGCGCACTGCCACTGGTCGCCGTCCGGCAGCGGGGACGGGGCGCCGCCGCCGCCCTCCGCGTGGGAGGGGGCCGGGCAGTCCTTCCAGCTCAGCTTCTGCGCCGTCAGATCCTCGTCCTGCGCGTCGTCGCCGCAGCCCGCCACCATGGAGGTCAGCAGCAGGGCGGTGGCGGTCACGGCGGCGGCGCGCAGGCGGGACGGGTTCGGCATGATCCCATCCTGCGGTGGTGCCCGGGCACGCGCGCGGGGCGCGGGCCGTACGAGGTACGGGCGCCGAAGCCCTGCTAGAGGGCGCCCTTGCGGGTCAGGTGGTTGAAGGCCAGCCAGCCCGGCAGCACCGGCAGCCACAGTGTGAGCAGCCGGAAGAGCAGCACCGCGGGAGCGGCGACCTCCTTGGGCAGGCCCACCGCGATCAGTCCGACCGTCAGGGTCGCCTCAACGGCGCCGACCCCGCCCGGTGTCGGCGCGGCGGAGCCGAGCGCGTTGCCGGCGAGGAAGACGACGGCGACGCTGGCGATGCTGAGTGAGGTCGACTCGTCGCCGAACGCGCGGATCGAGGCGTCCAGGCACATCACGAAGCAGGCGGTGAGCAGGAGCATGCCGCCGATGCCGGTGACCAGCTTCTGCGGCCGCTGGAGCACGTCCAGCATGCGCGGCACGACGCCGGCGAACAGGGACCGCACGCGCGTGGCGACGAACTTGCGCAGGAACGGCACCGAGGTCACCACGAGCACGAGCACCGCCACCGTGAGCAGACCCGCGATGACGGTGCGGGACGGCGACAGCGACGGCGTCTTCTCGGTGCCGGTCAGATAGCCGAACGACAGCAGCATCAGGATGTGGCAGCCGAGCCCGAACAGCTGCGAGGCGCCGACGCTTGCCACCGCGAGCCCGGGCCGCACCCCCGCACGCTGGAGGAAGCGGGTGTTGAGGGCGACCCCGCCGACCGCGGCCGGGGCCACGATCTTCACGAACGATCCGGCGACCTGCGCGGCCACGGTCCGCGGGAACGGCACCCGCTCCGGCACGAACCCCAGCAGGCTCATCGCCGCGGCGACGTAGCTCACCGCGGAGAACAGCACGGCCGCGGCCACCCAGCCCCATTCGGCGTTGGCGATGAGCGGACCGAACTCGATGTGGGTCAGCTGCGTCAGCAGGAAGTAGGCGCCGATGGCACCGGCGATGAAACTCATCAGGGTGCGCGGCCGCACCCGCTCCAGCCGGGCCGGCTCGACCGGCGCCTGCGGCCGGATCAGCAGCACCTGGTGGCGGATCTGGGTCAGCAGATCCTCCTCGCGGGCCTCCTCGAGCGCGTCGTCGATGGCCCGCTTCTCGGCCCGCGCCTCCGCGCGGACCGCCTTCTTGTCCGGCTTCTCGAGGACGACGCGCGCGGTGTCGTGTCCCGCCGCCTCCAGACGGGCCTGTTTGGCCTGCTGCGAGGCCTCCAGGACCGCGTCGCGCTCCCGTTGCGCACGCTCGCGTGCCAGTCGGCGCAGCGTCGCGCGCGTGGAGCGGGTCAGGGCGATGGGCTGGAGCATCGGCAGACAGTCCGCGACCGCGTCCGGTCCGAGCACGCCCACGGCGGAGGCCACCGCCCGTTCGGCGCCCACCAGCAGACCGAGTGTCGTCACCAGCTGGGCGACGTCCATGCGCAGCAGCAGGTCGCCGGCCGCGATCTCGCCGCCGCGCAGATCGGTGAGGATCACCGTGCCGGAACGATCCACCAGGATCGCGTCACCCGCGAGCCGGCGGTGGGCGATGCGTCGTGACTGGAGGGCCTGCACCTGGTGCCAGGTGTTGCGCAGCAGGTCGTCGGTGATCTCGTCGTCCGCCAGCGATTCGAGGGTGCGGCCGCCGGTGTGCTCGTAGACGAGGATGACCGCGTCGGGGCCGAGCTCGGAGGTGGCGATCAGCTTCGGCGCGTTGGCGCCGGCCGCGATGGCCGCGTAGGCGAGCAGCGCCTCCTGCTCGAGCGCCTGGCGCAGCGACTGGAGGCTGCTGCGGGTGGCGAAGCCGCGCAGCGTCAGATTGCGCCACGCCCGGTAGAAGAACCCCTGGGCCTGCTGTTCCCGGTCGACGACCGTGACGTCCAGCGGCGGACCGTCCTCCAGGGTGACGAAGTAGCGTCTTCCCCGGTCGCTCTCCGCCGCCTCCGGCCCCTCCTCGCGGGCCGCGCTCACCGGGCGGAAGCCGACGTGCCGCAGGCCCGCCATCAGCGTCCGTCCGGTGGGGCGCACGTTCGGGGAGCCGACCGCGTACAGCGTCCCGTACGCCACGGTCCAGCCGATCAGCACCGTGAGGATGATCGAGAACGGTGTCGTGTAGCCGGTGACGAGCATCGAGAAGGCGTCGAGGAGCAGCACGATCCACAGCACGGAGCGCCAGCGCGGCCGGCGGGACATGCCGACGGCCGTCATATAGGCGATGACGGGCGCGAGGTAGCCGTGCACGGGGTCGGTGAGGGCGTGGACGTCACCGGGGGAGGGCTGGGTGAGCGCCTCCTGGATCGAGCCGGGGGCGGCCTTGGCGACCCACAGGTCGGTGGCGAGGGTCACACCGTGTGCGAGGACCGCGGCGAGGACGCCGTCGGCGATGCGCAGCCCGTCGCGTTTGATCAGCCGCTCGATCGCGAACGCGACCGGCACCAGCAGGATCGCGATGCTGGACGCCAGCCCCGCGATCTTGATGAGGAGATCGGGCGCCTGTCCGGTGCCCTTGTTGATGTCCTGCTCGAGACCCGAGGTCGTCCCGTGGGCGAAGGCGGCGATGCCCAGGAGCAGGGCCACGGCGAGCACGCCCACCAGCAGGCGCATCAGGTCGGAAGGACGGTGCACGCGCGCGGGGAGCAGCGGTTCGTCGCCCTCGACCTCGTCGATGTGCACCTCTTCCCGTGCCTCGTCGGCGGTGTCCGGGCGCGGGGCAGCATCAGAGGTGCTTGCCGCGCCCTCAGGATGCACGCCCTGCTGCTTCATCGTCTCTTCTTGATCTCGTATCACCGGTGTCACCGCCCGCACGATGGTGGCATGCCCCACCGACACACGGGGGCATCAGGGTGCGAACGCGGGGGCGCACAGTCTGCCTGAAGCACCGCCCGGGGGCGAGGGTCACCCAGGGTCGCCGGCCCGTCGCATTGTCGGTGCCGTGGGGCAGGATGGGGCGGATGAGCGAGCAGAGCCTTCCGGACGCCGCCCGCCCGGAGTACACGGACGCGCTGCCGGAGTACGCCGAGCGGGTCCTTGAGGTCACGGAGCTGATCCCGCCCGGGCGGGTCATGACGTACGGGGACGTCGCGGAGTGGCTGGAGGAGGGCGGGCCCAGACAGGTGGGCCGGGTGATGGCCCTCTACGGCGGCGCCGTCCCCTGGTGGCGGGTGGTCCGCGCGGACGGGACGCTGCTCCCGGGCCACGAGCTGCGGGCCCTGGACCGCTACCGCGCCGAGGGCACGCCGCTGAAGCAGGCGAGCAGGGCCGCCCAGGGGCACCTGCCGCGCCTCGACATGAAGCGGGCGCGGTGGGACGGCGGCGAACGCGCGGAAGGTCACACCTGACAGCTTCCGCCATCGGACGGCCCGAAGGGGAGCTTGTGGCCCGTACGGGGGAAACGACGCAAAGGGGGCACGTCCGCGGCATGGCGTACGTTCGAGGGGCGAGGGGCACGCGTGGCACGCGGGCCGGGAGGGGCGTGATGGCCGTAAGGGCCGCGAGGGCCTCGAGAGAAGAATCGGAAGCCGTCCTTCCGGACTGCTCGTCGGCGTAGCGTCGGCTGCACGCGTCCCCCTCATCCCGCGATCACCGCTCCCCCCGAGCGGTGCTCCGTCAACCAGTACACCCACCAGGACCGGCGAACCACGTGAGCTCCTCTTCCTCCACCAGGCGCCTGTCGCACCCCCAGGTGCGACAGGGGAACCGTGGCGCTTACCGACTGGTGCGTACCCCGCCGGCCCAGGTGGGTCCCCCTCGTCTGGACGCCGCACAGCGCTCCGTGGTTGACCACGGAGCCGGTCCACTGCTCGTCCTCGCGGGTCCGGGCACCGGGAAGACCACCACCCTCGTCGAGTCCGTGGCGGCCCGGATCGCCCGCGGGGGCGACCCCGAGCGCATCCTGGTGCTCACGTTCAGCCGCAAGGCGGCCGTGGAGCTGCGGGACCGGATGGCGCACCGCATGGGGGCCGCCCGCGCACCCCAGGCGACCACCTTCCACTCGTACTGCTACGCCCTGATCCGCGCCCACCAGGACGCCGACCTGTTCGTGGAGCCCCTGCGGCTGCTGTCGGGACCCGAGCAGGACGTGGCCGTCCGCGAGCTGCTCGCCGGCCAGCTCGACCTCCAGCGGCTCGGTCTCGCGCATGTGCGCTGGCCGGACGAACTGCGGGCCTGCCTCACCACGCGCGGCTTCGCCGACGAGGTCCGCGCGGTGCTCGCCCGCAGCCGCGAACTGGGCCTCGACCCCGCGGCTCTGGACGCCTTCGCCCACCGCATCGGCCGCCCCGACTGGCGCGCCGCCGCCGCCTTCCTCGCCGAGTACCTCGACGTCCTCGACCTGCACGGCGTGATCGACTACGCGGAACTCGTCCACCGCGCGGTCCTCCTCGCCCACCGCCCCGAGGTGGCCGAGCGGCTCGCCGCGCGGTACGACGCCGTGTTCGTCGACGAGTACCAGGACACCGACCCGGCCCAGGTGCGGCTGCTGCACGCCCTCGCCGGCGGCGGACGCAGCCTGGTGGCCTTCGGCGACCCCGACCAGTCGATCTACACCTTCCGGGGCGCCGACGTGAACGGCATCCTGAACTTCCCCGAGGACTTCCCCCGCCCCGACGGCCGGCCGGCCCCCGTCGAGGTCCTGCGCACCTCCCGCCGCTCCGGCGCCACCCTGCTGGCCGCCACCCGGCTGCTCACCCGGCGGATGCCCCTGACCCGCCTCCCGGCCGAGAAGGTCCGTGCCCACCGCGAGCTGACCGCCGCACGCGACAGCGGTCGCGTCGAGGTCTACACGTACCCGACCCCCGGCACCGAGCTGGACAACGTCGCCGACATCCTGCGCCGCGCACACCTGGAGGACGGCGTGCCCTGGAGCGAGATGGCCGTACTGGTACGCGCCGGCTCCCGCACCATCCCGACGGTCCGCCGTGCCCTCACCGCGGCCGGCGTCCCCCTCGACATCGACGGCGACGACCTCCCCCTGCGCCACGAACCCGCCGTGGCGCCCCTGCTCACGGCCCTGCGGGCGGTGGCGACCGCAGCGGCCTCCGCAGCGTCACAGGAGGGGGACGCGGACGCCGTGGCCGGCGCGGAGGCCTGCTGGCTCGACACCGAGACCGCCCTCACCCTCCTCGGCTCACCGCTCGCCGGCATGGACGCCGCCGACCTGCGCCGCCTCGGCCGGGCCCTGCGCGAGGACGAGCGCGCCGCGGGCAACGCACTCCCGCCGCCCTCCGACGAGCTGCTCGCGCGCGCCCTGGCCGAGCCGGAGCGGCTGGTCACCCACGACCCGACGTACGCGCGCGGCGCCCAGCGCCTCGGCGCGCTGCTGGCGAAGGCCAGGGAGGGCCTCGCGGGCGGCGGTACGGCCGAGGAGGCGCTGTGGGACCTGTGGGACGGCACACCCTGGCCCGGGCGGCTGGAGCGGGCCGCCCGGCGCGGCGGCGCCGCGGGCCGTAACGCCGACCGGGACCTGGACGCCGTGTGCGCGCTCTTCGCCGCCGCCGCACGCGCGGAGGAGCGCACCGGCGGCCGGGGCGCCCTGAACTTCCTGGCCGAGATCGAGGCCGAGGACATCGCCGCCGACACCCTCACCCGGCGTGCCGTGCGCCCCGACGCCGTACGGCTGATGACCGCCCACCGCGCGAAGGGCCTGGAGTGGAGCCTGGTCGTCGTGGCCGGCGTCCAGGAAGGTCTGTGGCCGGACCTGCGCCGCCGGGGCTCCCTCCTGGAGGCGGACCGCATCGGCCGCGACGGACTGGCCGAGCCACTCACCCCCGGAGCGCTGCTCGCCGAGGAGCGCCGCCTGTTCTACGTCGCCGCCACCCGCGCGCGCGAGCGGCTCGTCGTCACCGCCGTGAAGGCGCCCGCCGACGACGGCGACCAGCCCTCCCGCTTCCTGACCGAACTCGGCGTCGAACCCAAGGACGTCACCGGCCGCCCGCGCCGCCCCCTCGCGGTCGCCGCCCTGGTCGCCGAACTGCGCGCCACGACGGTCGACCCGCGGGCCTCCGCCACCCTCAGGGAGGCCGCCGCCCGCCGGCTGGGCCGGCTGGCCGCGCTCGCCGACGAGGACGGCAGGCCCCTGGTGCCGTCCGCCCACCCGTACCGCTGGTGGGGCATGTTCGAGCCGACCGAGAGCAAGGTGCCGCTGCGCGACCGCGACCAGCCGGTCGTGCTCTCCGGCAGCGCCCTCGACCAGCTCGCCAACACCTGCGCCCTCCAGTGGTTCCTGGGCCGCGAGGTGAAGGCCGACGCCCCCGCCACCGTCGCCCAGGGGTTCGGCAACGTGGTGCACGTCCTCGCCGACGAGGTCGCCTCCGGACACACCCCCGCAGACCTCGACGTCCTCATGGAACGCCTCGACTCCGTGTGGAACGCCCTCGCCTTCGACGCGCCCTGGAAGTCCGCCCAGGAGAAGGCACACGCGCGTGTGGCGCTCGAGCGCTTCCTGAAGTGGCATGTGATGGACCGCACGGGCCGCACCCCGGTCGCCAGTGAGCACGACTTCGACGTCACCCTCGAAGCGGGCGAGTACCAGGTGCGCATCCGCGGCCAGATGGACCGGGTCGAGGCCGACGCCGAGGGCCGTGCCTACGTCGTCGACTTCAAGACCGGCAAACAGGCGCCGACCGCCCGTGAGGTGGAGCGCCACCCCCAGCTCGCCGTGTACCAGCTCGCCGTCCGCGAGGGCGCCGTCGACGAGGCCTTCGACGGCGTACGGCCCCCACCGGGCGGTGCCGAACTCGTCCAGCTCCGGCAGAGCGCCGCCAAGCGGGACGGCGGCGAGAGCCTGCCCAAGGTGCAGGCGCAGGAAGCCCTCGAGGGCGCGGCGGGGGAGTGGGTCGGCGACCTGCTCGCCACCGCGGCCGGCAAGGTCCTCGACGAGCGCTTCACCCCGACCGCCGGCCAGCAGTGCACCCACTGCGCGTTCCGCGCCTCGTGCAGCGCCCGGCCCGAAGGACGGCACGTGGTCGAGTGACGGACCCGGGTGAGGAGCGTGTGGCGGACCTGCGTGGCGGACTCGTGGACGGGACGGGCGTGACAGACCCGTGTGACGGACCGCACCACACGTGCTGACCTGCGATTCTCTCGTTCCCTCCGGGTGATTTGTCATCGACTGTCAGTGCCCGCCGCTAGCCTCTCCCCATGCCCGCCCGTATCAGTGATCCCGAGCAGCTCAAGGAGCTCCTCGGGATCCCCTTCACCCCGGAGCAGACGGCCTGCATCACCGCGCCGCCCGCCCCGCAGGTGATCGTGGCCGGAGCCGGGTCGGGCAAGACGACGGTGATGGCCGCGCGCGTGGTGTGGCTGGTCGGCACCGGCCAGGTCGCCCCCGACCAGGTCCTCGGGCTGACCTTCACCAACAAGGCCGCCGGAGAACTCGCCGAGCGCGTCCGCAAGGCACTGGTCAAGGCGGGCGTCACCGATCCCGACGTCATCGACCCGGACAACCCCCCCGGCGAGCCGGTGATCTCCACCTACCACTCCTTCGCGGGACGCCTGCTGACCGACCACGGCCTGCGCATCGGCCTGGAGCCCACCTCCCGCCTGCTCGCCGACGCCACCCGCTACCAGCTCGCCGCGCGGGTGCTGCGCGAGGCCCCCGGCCCCTACCCGTCGCTCACCCGGTCCTTCGCCGACCTGATCAGCGACCTCCTCGCACTCGACGCTGAACTCGCCGAACACCTCGTCCGCCCCGAGGAGCTGCGCGCGTGGGACGCCGGACTGCTGAGCGACCTGGAGGGCGCCAGGCTCACCAACGCCGACCTGCGCAAGGTGCCCGAGACGGCCGCCGCCCGGCGTGAACTGGCCGACCTGGTGCTGCGCTACCGGACCGCCAAACGCGAGCGCGACCTGCTCGACTTCGGCGATCAGATCGCCCTGGCCGCCCGGCTCGCCCAGGTCCCCGAAGTGGGCCCGATCCTGCGCGAGGAGTTCCGCGTGGTCCTCCTCGACGAGTACCAGGACACGTCGGTGGCCCAGCGCATCCTCCTGGCCGGCCTGTTCGGCGGCGGCACCGGGCACCCCGTGACCGCCGTCGGCGACCCCTGCCAGGCCATCTACGGCTGGCGCGGCGCCTCCGTGGCGAACCTCGACGACTTCCCCGAGCACTTCGCGCACAGCGACGGAAGCCGGGCGCGCCGCCAGTCGCTCAGCGAGAACCGCCGCAGCGGCGGCCGCCTCCTGGACCTCGCCAACGGCCTCGCCGAGCCCCTGCGCGCCATGCACGCGGGCGTGGAGGCACTGCGCCCCGCTCCCGGGGCCGAACGCGACGGGGTGGTGCGCTGCGCGCTCCTCAACACGCACGCCGAGGAGATGGACTGGATCGCCGACTCCGTCGCCCACCTCGTGCGCACCGGCAAGGCTCCCGGTGAGATCGCCGTGCTGTGCCGCACGGCCACCGACTTCGCGGAGATCCAGGGCGCACTGGTCGCCCGGGACATCCCCGTCGAGGTGGTGGGTCTCTCCGGTCTCCTGCATCTGCCCGAGGTCGCCGACCTGGTCGCCGTCTGCGAGGTCCTCCAGGACCCCGGCGCCAACGCCTCCCTGGTCCGCCTGCTCACCGGCCCGCGCTGGCGCATCGGCCCCCGCGACCTCGCACTCCTGGGACGAAGGGCACGGCTGCTCGTCACCCACGCGCGCGGGGACGGCGACGACGACCCGGACCGCCGTCTCGCCGAGGCCGTCGAAGGGGTCGACCCGTCCGAGGTGATATCGCTGGCGGACGCCCTCGACACCTTCCTGGAGACGCCCCTGTACGGCGACGGCGGTGCCGGGCACGACGACGGACTGCCCTTCTCGCCGGACGCGCGCGTACGGTTCGCGCGACTGGCCACCGAACTGCGCGACCTGCGCCGTTCCCTGGCCGACCCCCTGATGGACGTGCTGCACCGCGTCCTCGCCGTCACCGGCCTCGAGGTCGAACTGTCGGCGTCCCCGCAGGCCCTGGCCGCCCGGCGCCGCGAGACCCTGTCCAACTTCCTCGACATCGCCGCCTCCTTCACCGCGAGCGAGAGCCAGGCGAGCCTGCTGGCGTTCCTCGGTTTCCTGCGTACCGCCGCCCAGTACGAGAAGGGCCTCGACAACGCCCTCCCCGGCGGCGAGAACACCGTCAAGGTGCTCACCGCGCACAAGTCCAAGGGCCTGGAGTGGGACGTCGTCGTCGTCCCCGGTCTGGTCACCGGAACCTTTCCCAGCGGCCAGGGCCGCGAGAAGTGGACCGCCCAGGCCAAGGTGCTGCCGCACGCACTGCGCGGTGACGCCGACACCCTCCCCGACCTCGACTCCTGGGACGCGCGGGGCATGAAGGCGTTCCACGAGGCCATGAAGGACCACCAGCACACCGAGGAACTCCGCCTCGGCTACGTCACCTTCACCCGCCCCCGTTCCCTGCTCCTCGGGTCCGGCCACTGGTGGGGCCCCACCCAGAAGAAGCCGCGCGGCCCGTCCGACTTCCTCCAGGAGCTGTACCGGCACTGCGCGGCCGGGCACGGCGAGATCGAGGCCTGGGCGGACGAACCGGAGGAGGACGCGGAGAACCCCGTACTGCACCGTGCGACGGCCGACCAGGTCTGGCCGCTTCCCCTGGACGACGACTCCCTCGCCCGCCGCCGCGCCGCCGCCGAGACCGTCCTCGCCCACCTGGAGGATCTCGCCTCGCACCAGGACGGCCACCCCGGCGCCGCCCACGACCCGGACTCCCACGACGACCCGGACTGGCCCCCACCACCGGACGAGGACGAGCCCGCCTACGAACCCGAGTACGACGAGCCGCGCCACGACGACGCCGAGTACGGCGATCCCGGCCACGACGAGCCCTACGGCGAGCCGTCCCACGACGAGCCCGATCCGTTCGGGGACGCGCCCTTCGAAGGCACGCCCCTCGTCGTGCCCCATCAGGCGACGGCCCCCGAGCTGCCCGGCGCCCGCCCGCGCAGGCACTCCCTGACCCCTGAGGAAGCCCGTGCCGTCGCCTCCTGGGACCGCGACCTCGACGCGCTCGCCGGCGAGCTGCTCCGTGCCCGCCGGAGCGTCACGGAGGTGCCCCTGCCGACGACCCTGACCGCCTCGCAGGTGCTGAGGCTGGCCGCCGACCCCGACGGTCTCGCGCAGGAACTCGCGCGCCCCATGCCGCGCCCCCCGCAACCGGCCGCGCGCCGGGGCACCCGGTTCCACGCCTGGGTGGAGGCCCGCTTCGAGGAGTTGACGCTCCCCCTGCTGGAACCGCACGAGCTGCCCGGCGACGACGCCGAGATCGCCGACGAACGCGACCTCGAAGCCCTCAAGGAGGCCTTCGAGAGCACCGAGTACGCCCACCGCACGCCGTACCGCGTCGAGGCCCCCTTCCAGCTGGCCCTAGCCGGCCGCGTCGTACGGGGCCGGATCGACGCGGTCTACAAGGAGGGCGACGGAGACACGGCCACCTACGACATCGTCGACTGGAAGACCCATCGGGCCCGCACCGCCGACCCCCTCCAGCTCGCCCTCTACCGGCTCGCGTGGGCCGAGCAGCAGGGTGTGCCCGTGGAATCCGTCACAGCGGCGTTCCTCTATGTACGCAGCGGCGACGTCGTACGGCCGGAGGGTCTGCCCGATCGGGCGGCCCTGGAGCGCCTGTTGACGGGGGAGGACGGCGCCGAGCACGGCCTTGGCGGACCGGCCGCGCACGCAAACCCTGCGCAAGGGCCCGGCGAGGATGTCGGTGCGGGCCGATAGGCTCGTGACCATGAGCCATACCGTTGACACTGCCGTCAGCGCCGTCCGCACGTACATCGAGCAGCACCGCGCCGCCTTCCTCGACGACCTCGCCGAATGGCTGCGCATCCCGTCGGTGTCGGCGCAGCCCGACCACGCCTCCGACGTACGGCGCAGCGCGGACTGGCTCGCGGCCAAGCTCGAGGAGACCGGCTTCCCCACGGTCGAGGTCTGGCGGACGCCGGGCGCGCCGGCCGTCTACGCGGAGTGGCCGTCCGACGATCCGCAGGCTCCCACCGTCCTGGTCTACGGCCATCACGACGTGCAGCCCGCCGCCCGCGAGGACGGCTGGGACACCGACCCCTTCGAGCCCGTCGTCCGCGGGAACCGCCTGTACGCGCGGGGAGCGGCCGACGACAAGGGCCAGGTCTTCTTCCACACCCTCGGGGTCCGCGCCCATCTCGCCGCCACCGGCCGCCGGACCCCGGCCGTCGGCCTCAAGCTGCTGATCGAGGGCGAGGAGGAGTCCGGCTCGCCGAACTTCCGCGCCCTGGTCGAGGAGCAGGCCGAACGGCTCGCCGCGGATGCGGTGATCGTCTCCGACACCGGGATGTGGTCGGAGGACACCCCCACGGTGTGCACCGGCATGCGCGGCCTCGCCGAGTGCGAGATCCGGCTGTCCGGTCCCGACCAGGACATCCACTCGGGCTCGTTCGGCGGTGCCGTGCCCAACCCGGCCACCGCGGCCGCCCGCCTCGTGGCGGCCCTGCACGACGAGCACGCGCGCGTGGCCGTCCCCGGCTTCTACGACGGCATCGTCGAACTCACCGACCGCGAGCGCGAGCTCTTCGCCGAGCTGCCCTTCGACGAGGACCGGTGGCTGCGCACCGCCGGGTCGCGCGCCACCCACGGCGAGGCCGGACACACCACCCTGGAGCGCGTCTGGGCCCGCCCCACCGCCGAGGTCAACGGCATCGGCGGCGGCTACCAGGGCCCTGGCAGCAAGACGATCATTCCTTCCTCGGCCTTCGTGAAGCTGTCCTTCCGGCTGGTCGCCGGCCAGGACCCCGTGCAGGTGGAGAAGGCCGTCCGCGCCTGGACCGCCGAGCAGCTGCCCGCCGGCATCCGGCACGAGATCACGTTCAGCCCGGCCACGCGTCCGTGTCTGACCCCGCTGGACCACCCCGCCCTCCAGTCCGTGGTCCGCGCCATGAGCCGCGCCTTCGAAGGGCCCGTCCGCTTCACCCGGGAGGGCGGCTCGGGTCCCGCCGCCGACCTCCAGGAGGTCCTCGACGCCCCCGTGCTCTTCCTGGGCATCTCCGTGCCCTCGGACGGCTGGCACGCTCCGAACGAGAAGGTGGAGGTGGATCTCCTCCTGAAGGGCGTCGAGACCACCGCGTACCTCTGGGGCGACCTGGGGGAGAACTGGCGTCATGCGCCCTGACGCCTCCGCACGGTCCGGAGGGGACACGCGCGCGGGGCACACTGGAAGGACCGCCCCGCATCGCGAGACCGCACCGGGACCGGTCGTCCTCTGCCGTACGTCCCGCTGAACCGCCCGCCGCAACAACCGTTCCACCGGGGGAGTTGGAAGTACCCGTGACCACCTGGACCGACCAGAACGCCGATCGACCCATCTCGCTGACCGCGCCGAGCGGTGTCGACCGGGCCGCCCACCACCGGCTCGACGAGGCCTGGCTCGCCGCGGCGTGGAGCCACCCGACCACGCGTTGCTTCGTCGTCTCCGGCGGTCAGGTCCTCATCGACGAGACGTCCGAAGGCCACACCGAACTCGTCATGACCCCGTCGTTCGAGGCGCCCCTCACCGAGGCGCACCGCTACTTCCTGGGGACCGACGAGGACGGCGTCAGCTACTTCGCCCTCCAGAAGGACGCGCTCCCCGGCCGTATCGACCAGTCCGCGCGCTCGGCCGGGCTGCGCGAGGCCGGCCTGCTGCTGTCGCCGCGCGAGACGGGACTGATGGTCCACGCGGTGGCCCTGGAGAACTGGCAGCGCCTGCACCGCTTCTGCTCCCGCTGCGGCGAGCGGACGGTGATCGCCGCGGCCGGTCACATCCGCCGCTGCCCCGCCTGCGGTGCCGAGCACTACCCGCGTACCGACCCCGCGGTGATCATGGCCGTCACGGACGAGGAGGACCGCATCCTCCTCGGTCGCCAGGTCCACTGGCCCGAGGGCCGCTTCTCGACCCTCGCCGGCTTCGTCGAGCCCGGCGAGTCCATCGAGCAGTCCGTGCGCCGCGAGGTCTTCGAGGAGGTCGGCGTCACCGTCGGCCAGGTCGACTACATCGCCAGCCAGCCCTGGCCCTTCCCGTCCAGTCTCATGCTGGGCTTCATGGCCCGCGCCACGTCCCTCGACATCAACGTCGACGGCGACGAGATCCACGAGGCCCGCTGGTTCTCCCGCGACGAACTCGGCGCCGCCTTCGAGTCCGGCGAGGTGCTGCCCCCCTACGGCATCTCCATCGCGGCCCGCCTGATCGAGCTCTGGTACGGCAAGCCGCTGCCGACCCGCAGCTTCACCTGACCCACGACGCGAGAAGGGCGGCCCGTCCCGAGCTATCGGGGGGCCGCCCTTCTCGCGTACGCCTCGGCGCCGAAGCGCCGAACGCCGCTACGCGCCGATCTTCTGCTTCACCTGCGCCAGCGACGGGTTCGTCAGCGTGGAGCCGTCGGGGAACAGCACGGTCGGGACCGTCTGGTTTCCGCCGTTGGCCTTCTCCACGAACGCCGCGGACTCCGGGTCCTGCTCGATGTTGATCTCGGTGTATCCGATGCCCTCGCGGTCGAGCTGCTTCTTCAGCCGCTGGCAGTAGCCGCACCACGTGGTGCTGTACATCGTCACAGTGCCCAGCATGTCTTCTGTGCTCCTTCGGCGGGTCGGGGCAGGCGGTCCAGTGGAAGAACGTACGGGGAAGGGCCACCATTCCCGCCGGGTTTCTTCCCCCGAGGGTGACACTCGCCGCATTAGTACGACTGGGAGGGCCTGCCTGTGGACAACCGGCTCGCCCGTCTCCGCCGACCTGGCAGCATGGCCATGTGACAGCAGCAACGCACTCCCCCCTTTTCCCGCAGGTACCGGACTCGGCCGACGCGGTGCTCGAAGGGCTCGACCCCGAGCAGCGCGAGGTGGCCACCGCCCTGCACGGTCCGGTGTGCGTGCTGGCAGGGGCGGGCACGGGCAAGACCCGGGCGATCACCCACCGCATCGCCTACGGCGTGCGCGCCGGCATCCTGCACCCCTCGAGCGTGCTGGCCGTCACCTTCACCAACCGTGCCGCGGGGGAGATGCGGGGCCGGCTGCGCCAGCTCGGCGCGCAGGGCGTCCAGGCCCGCACGTTCCACTCCGCGGCTCTCCGGCAGCTTCAGTACTTCTGGCCGAAAGCGATCGGTGGCTCCCTGCCCCGGCTCGTCGACCGCAAGATCCAGCTCGTCGCCGACGCGGCGGCCGCGTGCCGCATCCGTCTCGACCGGGGCGAGCTGCGGGACACCACCGCGGAGATCGAGTGGTCCAAGGTCACCCAGACCGTCCCGGCCGACTACGCCCTGGCCGCCGCCAGGGCGGGCCGTGAGATCCCCCGCGACCCCGCCGAGATCGCCCAGCTCTACGCCGCCTACGAGGACCTCAAGCGGCAGCGCGGTGTCATCGACTTCGAGGACGTCCTGCTGCTGACCGTCGCCGTCCTCCAGGACCGGCAGGACATCGCCGAGCAGGTCCGCGCCCAGTACCAGCACTTCGTGGTCGACGAGTACCAGGACGTCAGCCCGCTCCAGCAGCGCCTGCTCGAGCTGTGGCTCGGCGAGCGGGACAACCTGTGCGTGGTCGGGGACGCCAGCCAGACGATCTACTCCTTCACCGGAGCCACCCCCGACCACCTCCTCGACTTCCGCGCCCGCCACCCCGGTGCCACCGTCGTCAAGCTGGTGCGCGACTACCGCTCCACGCCCCAGGTCGTCCACCTCGCCAACGGTCTGCTCTCCCAGGCCCGGGGCCGTGCCGCGGACCACCGCCTGGAGCTCGTCTCCCAGCGTGGTCCGGGGCCCGAGCCCGGCTACGCCGAGTACCCCGACGAGCCCGCCGAGGCCGAGGGCGCGGCCCGCCGGATCCGCGAGCTCCTCGACGCCGGCGTCCCGGCCGCGGAGATCGCCGTCCTGTTCCGCACCAACGCGCAGTCGGAGACGTACGAACAGGCCCTCGCCGATCGCGGCATCCCGTACCAGCTGCGCGGCGCGGAGCGCTTCTTCGACCGTCCCGAGGTCCGCAAGGCGGGGGTCGCGCTGCGCGGCGCGGCCCGCTTCGGCGGCAACGACAGCCTCCTCGAGGACGCGGTCGACCTGCCGTCGCAGGTACGTGCCGTTCTCTCGGGGGAGGGCTGGACCCCGCAGCCGCCGGCCGGCTCGGGAGCCGTCAGGGAACGCTGGGAGTCGCTGGCGGCCCTGGTGCACCTCGCGCAGGACTTCGCCGCCGCGCAGTCCGACGCCACCCTCGCCGACCTGGTCGCCGAGCTCGACGAACGGGCGAGCGCCCAGCACGCCCCGACCGTCCAGGGCGTCACCCTGGCCTCGCTGCACTCGGCCAAGGGCCTGGAGTGGGACGTCGTGTTCCTGGTCGGCGTCGCCGAGGGGATGATGCCGATCACCTACGCCAAGTCCGACGAGCAGATCGAGGAGGAGCGCCGCCTCCTCTACGTCGGGGTCACCCGGGCCCGGGAGCGCCTGTATGTCTCCTGGGCGCTCTCGCGCTCACCCGGTGGCCGTCCGAGCCGCCGTCCCAGCCGCTTCCTCGACGGCCTGCGTCCGGGGTCGGGCGCCACCGCCGGACGCGGCAGCGCGGGCGCCGGAGGCGCCGGGGGTATCGAGCGGGGCTTCACCGGTGCCGCGGTGGGCGCCCCCGTCGAGCGGCGCCGGACCCAGCGGGCCCCTGCCCGGTGCCGGGTCTGCGGGCGCACCCTGACCGACGCGGGCGAGATGAAGCTGATGCGCTGCGAGGAGTGTCCCTCCGACATGGACGAGGGGCTGTACGAACGCCTGCGCGACTGGCGAGCGGTCCAGGCGCAGCGGGCGGGGCAGCCCGCGTTCTGCGTCTTCACCGACAAGACGCTGATGGCGATCGCCGAGACCGTCCCCGAGGAGGAGGGTGAGCTCGCGCGGATCCCGGGGGTCGGCGTCCGCAAGCTCAACCGCTACGGAGCCGATGTCCTGGCCATCTGCGCAGGCCAAGACGTCGGAGGGGACGAGGAGGGGGACTGAGGGCGGACGGCCGGGCAACTGATCCGAACTCGTCGAAAAAATAGTTTGCGCATGCCCCGGCAATCCCCATAGGTTCTTAGACACGGGAACGGCGGCCTTCTCCAAGGCCCTGATTCCGTGCTGTACTTGCATACCCGACGGGCCGGATTCATCCCCGGTCCCCGAGACGCCGAGAGGAGGCGATCCCAGTGATCATCATCAACCGCAGCTCCACCGCCGCCAAACTGACCGATCCCTCGGTCGTCTCCACGTGCATCCTCGACGCCTCGATCCTGGGCACCGGTCTGTCCGGCATCCGTGCCGGCCGGCTGGCGTCCTCCTCCGTTGCCACCGCGGGTCTTCCCAGCCGCGAGCGCAATGAGCGACCGAGCGAGGCACTGGAAGCAGTAGGGGCGCAGGCGCATGCCTATGCCTTTGCGGCGGCCGGTGCCGGAGACCGGAAGCAGACGACGCAGCACCACCTGATGTGGGCCTTCCGTGGGCCAGAACCCTGGAGTGATCCAGCCTGATCGTCGATCAGGCCGGCGCCTTCAGGGCCGCGGAACCCACCCGGGATCCGCGGCCCTTCTGTTTTCCCCGAAACACGGGGACAGCGGAGCGAAGGGGCCTCGGGACAAGAAAAGAACCCGGTACCCAGCCGACACCCGGTCCTACAGGACCGGACCGACAGACGAGGAAAGACGAACCGTGCAACTCGAAGCGCACGCCCCGTCAGTACCGCCTTCCGAAACGATCCCCCCGCCCGGCCTCACGGAGGACTCCACCTTGACCCCGCTCACGGCGCTCACCGCGCTCGACGACGCCATCGAGAACCTCGGCGTGCCCGTCCCCTGCCGTTCCTACGACCCGGAGGTCTTCTTCGCCGAGTCGCCGGCCGACGTCGAGTACGCCAAGTCCCTCTGCCGCACCTGCCCGCTGATGGAGGCCTGCCTCGCCGGCGCCAAGGAGCGGCGCGAGCCCTGGGGTGTCTGGGGTGGCGAGCTGTTCGTCCAGGGTGTCGTCGTCGCCCGGAAGCGGCCGCGTGGCCGCCCGCGCAAGAACCCGGTCACGGCATGAACACCGCAGGAACGATCGACCGCCCCCTCACGCAAGACCCCAAGAAGCAGGCCCCGATGAAGCCGTTCACCAGCGAGCCCGCAGGCTCCGCGACCGAAGACATCACCACCACAGGCGCGTACGACTCGCGTCAGAACAGGACACGCGAGATGCAACTCATCCCAGAAGCCCTGGCTCGTGCGCATATGCACGACCGGCTGCACGAGGCCGAGCGGGAACGCCGGGCGCTGCGCCTGGCGACCGCTCGCCGGATGCAGCGCCGGGCGGAGCGCGCCTCGCTGCGTGCCCGCAGGGCTCTCGCCATGGCCGTGATGCAGTAATCACACACACCTGAAGCGGTGGCCTCCCGGCAAGAGAGGCGAAGCTCTCGCCGCGGGGGCCGGTCCGTCCGAACGGACCGGCCCCCGCGGTGCGTTGTGCGGACGGACCACCGCCACGGGGTTGTGGTCCCGAAGGTGACGAGTCCTTCTGGAGACGGTGACCGAGGCGGTTCCCCGGAAGAGCCCCGTCCGCTGGTGGGTGCCCGTTGCGGCGCCCGGGCGGAGGAGCCCCCGCCCGTCACCTGGACCTGCTCGGTTGAGCACGGCGTCCGGCGCTACCTCTGCGGGGCCTGCGTCCGCGAGAACCTCAGCGCGAGCGAAGGGCGACTGGACCCGCAGTGGTGGTGAATCGCGTCACAGGCCGGTGAGAAGGTGAGAAGCGGTCGGGAGCTCACGCCTCCGCGGCCGACTCCTCCGCCTCGAAGGCCTCCAGGACGTCCGCCGCGAGGAAGCCGGGCAACCACTCCTCCAGTTCCTCGCGCAGCCGCACCGTCGCGCCGAGCTGGCACAGCACGCCGATCGTGCTGAGCGTCACCCGGTGTATCAGCAGATAGGCCGGCGGCAGGTTGAGCTGCTTGCCCAACTGATGGGCGGGGGAGCGGGGGTCGGCGATCCGGGCCGCCTGGCTGCGCATCCAGCCGCGGCTGAAGGTGAACTCCTCCACCTGGGCCGGCTCGATGATCGGGAGGAGGTAGTCGAGGACGGCGTCGGGGTCCAGCTCGATCGAGTTCTTGACGAAGCCCTCCGTGCGCAGGAGTTCGTAGACCGCCTCCGCCTCACCGTCGAGGGTCATGCGCAGCGACTCGCCGATCGGGTCCGGCAGACCGCCCGGGAGCCGGTCCACCGTGCCGAAGTCCAGGACGCCCAGGCGCCAGTCGTCCTCGCCGTCCGGCCCGCCGGGCAGCAGGCGGAAGTTGCCGGGGTGCGGGTCGGCGTGGAGCAGGCCGGTGCGGGCCGGGCCGGAGAAGAGGAACCGGGACAGCAGCTGGCCCGCCCGGTCGCGCTGCTCCTGGGTGCCGTCGGTGATCACCTCGGACAGGGGCACACCGTCGATCCACTCGGTGACCAGGACCTGGTCGCACTGGTGGACCACCGCCGGGACCACCACATCGGGATCGTCGGCGAACTCCTCGGCGTGGGCCTGCTGGGCCTGCGCCTCCAGGCCGTAGTCGAGTTCCTCGGAGACCCGGTCCCTGAGCTCGGTGATCAGCGGCTTCACGTCCATGCCCGGGATGAGGGGGCCCAACAGGCGCGCGAAACGGCTGAGTTGGTTCAGGTCGGACAGCAGGGCCTCACCGGCTCCGGGGTACTGGACCTTGACCGCGACCTCCCGGCCGTCGTGCCACACCGCTCGGTGCACCTGGCCGATCGAGGCCGCCGCGGCCGGCTTGTCGTCGAACTCCAGGAACAGCTCGGGCCAGTCCTCGCCGAGCCGCTCCGCGAGCACCGAGTGCATCGTGCGGGTCGGCATCGGCGGCGCCGCGTCCTGGAGCTTGGTGAGGGCCGCGCGGTAGGGACCGGCGACCTCCTCGGGCAGGGCGGACTCGAAGACGGACATGGCCTGCCCGAACTTCATCGCACCCCCTTTCAGCTCGCCCAGCACCTTGAAGAGCTGTTCGGCGGTGCGCTGCTGCAGCTCGCGGCCGACGATCTCCGCGGACTCGCCCACGATCCGTTTGCCCAGGCCCCAGGTCGCCCGCCCGGCGAAGCCGAGCGGGAGCGCGGCGAGCTTGGCGGTCCGGGTGACCGCCTTCCGGGGAAGATCAGACATGCGCCCTCCAGGTCCCAGCCGGCCGCGCCGCGTCCGTTCTACGGCGAAACTCCTTCGAATGCTGCCCTGCCATTGTCGCGTGCGTTACCCGCTCCTCGGAGATGTGTTCCTGCTTACCTTTCTCCGCGGCCCCGCACGAGCATGCGGAATGGGGCCATACCGGTCGGGCATGCCACTGGAGGGCGGGGACGGAGACTTCCCAGCGGGCGCCCGTGCTCGACGGGGTCCGGCCGTCGAGGAAGGTGAGCGCGTGGGCGGCCGCCAGTCCGGCGACGGTCGTGGCCAGCGTCAGATCACAGGCGCGCGCCGCGCGCCTTCTCCCGGAGTGCCACTGGGCGACCAGCCGCGGCCAGGCCGGGTCCCGGTCGGTGCGCTCCTGGTGCAGACAGCCGGCGCAACCCGTCTCACCCGGCAGCACGAGCGGGCCGACCACGCCCGTCCCCTCCACGACCCCGGCGTAGAGATGCGGTGTGCCCGAGGCGATCAGGGGCTCCGCCGCCGAGGGAGCGGGCGCGTGCACGGACACGTCGTCCCGTGGAGCGATGATCACCAGGGCGAAGCCGGGGCTGTCCGGCTCGGCCGGTGTCCCCGGGCCCCTGCGGGGCGCGGGTCCCGGAGCGGCCCGGCGTACGGCGCGGCGGGCGGACTCGTCCCGACGCTCGCCGACAGCCTCGGCGGGCAGGCCGCCCGGTGCGACGTCCCCCGGCTCCACCCGGCCGCCGTCCCGCACGTCCACCTCGCCGACCCCGGCACCCGAGAGCAGCGCCGCCAGCACCGCACCGACCCGGCCCGCGCCCCGCACCTGGACCCGCAGCCGGCCTCGGACCGTCAGGTTCTCGATCGCGGCGCCCGGATCCGACGCGAGGAGGGACAGCGTGGCGAGGTCCGGGCGCAGCCGGTCCAGCACCTCTTTCCGCTCCCGCAGATCGGCGGCCTCCGGACCGCCGCCGCGCGCGTCGTCGAGCAGCCCCGCCCGCGCCAGCCGCTCCACCAGTCGGTCGACATGGCCGTCGGGCAGGTCCATGCGGCGGCCCTCCGCACGGAGCAGCGCCAGCCCGCGGGTGCCGTCCAGCAGGTCGAGGAAGGCGCCCGTCGCCGTGTCGACCGGGCCGAGTGTCAGCGCGTGCGCCGGTGTCATCCCGAACTGCACCGTGTTGAGGTCACGCCAGCCGCGCCGCAGCGCGGGCTTCACCATCGGATGCATCGAAGACCCCCGTATGCCTTATGCCTGGAAACTCCCCGTCACATCGGCGGAGCGGGAGCGTGGGGGTGTCCTCGCTCCGCCGACGAGTGCCAGCATGCCCGGGCCGGCTCGAGCGTGCCGAAAGTTGTCCACAGGCAGGGGCGTTCGTCGTACAAATGCGTCGTACGAGGCAAAAGTGGCCTGGTGGATGGGAACCCGACCGTCCCGGAGCCGGGACTTCCGCCGTGTGCAGCGGGTAACGTCGGGGCGTGTCCGCCGACCCATTGCACCGCGCCGGTACACCACAGCGCAGCACGACGAGCCAGCCGCCGAGCGGCCCACGGGCGAGCGCGATCGAGGTCCGCAGAAGCGCCCGTCGACGTCGGACGGTCTCCGCGTACCGCGAGGGCGATCGCACCATCGTGCTCATCCCTGCCCGGATGTCCGAGGCGGAGGAACAACGCTGGGTGAGTGTCATGCTCGACAAGCTCGCCGCCCAGGAGAGCCGGCGCGTTCCGGGCGACGCGGAGCTGGCCGAGCGCGCCGAGCGGCTGTCGGCCCAGTGCTTCGGCGGTCGGGCCCGGCCCGCCTCGGTCCGCTGGGTGACCAACCAGAACACCCGCTGGGGCTCGTGCACACCGGCCGAGGGCAGCATCCGCCTGTCGCACCGTCTGAAGGGCATGCCCGAGTACGTCATCGACTACGTCCTCGCCCACGAGCTCGCGCATCTGCTCGTGCCCGGTCACGGCGCCGACTTCTGGCGGCTGCTGGAGGCGTACCCGCGCACCGAGCGCGCGCGTGGCTACCTCGAGGGCGTCGTCGCGGCCGAACGGCTGCCCCACCTGCCCGCCGCGGGCGAGGAGTGACCTGCGGGGACGCGCTGAGCCCGTCCCTTGTCACGTGACGCCGGTTGTGTACCGGGTCTGTACCGACATCGTGCGTTGTCCGACTTTGCCGTTAGCCTGACGCGACGCATTTACCATCGGGATGGGGGACGGTCGTTACGCATGCCCAGGGAATTCCAGCGCGGCCACAAGGCCAGGATCAGTGACCTCACCGCGGGCACCGATCTGTACGTAGGCGTGCAGATCACCGCCCCCGGCCTGACCTTCGACATCAGCTGCTTCGGCCTCGACGCCGACGAGCGGCTCTCGGACGACCGGTACTTCATCTTCTTCAACCAGCCGAAGTCGCCCGAGGAGTCCGTTCAGCTCCTGGGCGCCCAGGCGGGCGACACGGAGTCCTTCCGCATCACCCTCGACCGGATTCCGCCGCAGATCCAGAAGCTGTCCTTCACGGCGACCCTCGACGGCGCCGGGCAGATGTCGCAGATCAACCCCGGTTATCTCCGCATCGTCGCGGGCGGCGAGGAAGTGGCCCGCTACGCGTTCAACGGCTCCGAGTTCTCCAGCGAGCGTGCCGTGATGCTGGGTGACTTCTACCTGAAGGACGTCTGGCGGTTCGCGGCCGTAGGACAGGGCTTCGACGGCGGTCTGGACGCGCTGCTGAAGAACTTCGGCGGCGAGGTCGCCGAGGAGGAGGCGCCCGCCGCGCCCCAGCAGCCGCTGGCCGGCGCCGCGTCTCCCGGCTTCGCCCCGCCGGCGTTCGGCGCACCGTCCGCGCCCGCCCCGGCGCAGCCGCAGCCCGTCGTGCAGGGCTTCGCGCCCCCGCCCGGCGCGACCCCGCCCCCCGCCCCGGCGCCCGCGCCCTCGGTGCACGCTGCGCCGACCATCATCGCGCCCCTGGCCCCGCCCGGCGGCCAGGTGCCGCCTCCCGCCCCGGCCCCGGCGCCCTACGGCCAGCCACCGCAGCCGTACGGCCAGGGCCCCGCGCCGACCGCGCCCATGCCCCCCGGCTACGGCCAGCAGCCCCAGGCACCGCAGGCGCCGCAGGCCCCGCCCGGCTACGGTCAGCCGCCGCAGCCGCCCGGTTACGGCCAGCAGCCTCCCTTCGGACAGGTCCCTGGCCAGCAGGGATACGGCGTGCCGCAGGGCGCGCCCCAGGGTGGCGCCGGCGTGGCCGCGGCGCTCCAGCAGTTCAAGGAGACGCCCACCGGACAGCGCTGGACGCAGCAGAACAGGAAGCTGGTCCGCGTCGATCTCGGAATGGGCGGCCAGCCCGTGCTCGCCCGTCAGGGCAGCATGGTCCTCTACCAGGGCAAGGTCGACTTCAGCTACAAGGGCGCCGGGTTCGCCGGTCGGATCGTCGGCAACGCAACCGGCCAGGAGATGCAGCTGATGCGCTGCACCGGCCAGGGACAGGTGTTCCTCGCC
Source organism: Streptomyces rishiriensis (assembly GCF_030815485.1). Classification (NCBI taxonomy): domain Bacteria; kingdom Bacillati; phylum Actinomycetota; class Actinomycetes; order Kitasatosporales; family Streptomycetaceae; genus Streptomyces; species Streptomyces rishiriensis. The sequence goes on from NZ_JAUSWV010000002.1 coordinate 5,618,585, forward strand.
GAGAACTCCACGATGCTGCACCCCATCGAGCTCCAGGGTGACGGCATCTGTGTCTCCGCGGAGAACGTCCTCGCCTTCGACGAGAGCCTCCAGTACGAGGTCCGTCGCATCGAGGGGCACGGGATCCCCGGCGGCGCGCTGTTCACCATGCAGTTCACCGGCACCGGCACGATCGTCGTCAAGACGCACGGCACGCCCGTCGTGCTGCCGGTGACCCCCACCACGTTCGCCGACTGCAACGCCGTCGTCGCCTGGTCGTCCGCCGCCCAGGTGGTCGTCTCCAGCCAGGTCCGCATGCGCCGCAACGCCTACCCCGGCGACACCGGCGAGAGCGTGAACCTCCAGTTCCGGGGCGCTCCCGGCAACTTCATCGTCGTCCAGCCGTACGAGGTCTGAGGGAGCCCGTCATGAACCAGCCACTCGCGGGCTATGCCCCCGCACCCGTCACCGCCCGGATGGAGAACCACGGCAACCACATGCTGAAGGTCGCCCTCCAGACCGGGAACGACCTCCTCGCGCGCGTGGGCTCGATGGTCGCCTACGAGGGCTTCGTGCAGTACGAGCCCAATCCGCCGGCCGTGCGTCAGATCGCGCGCGACTGGATGACCGGCGAGGGCGCGCCCCTGATGAAATGCTCGGGCGACGGCCTGCTCTACCTCGCCGACTACGGTGCCAACGTCGTCGTGATCAACCTCAACGGTGACGGCATCTCCGTCAACGCCACCAACCTGCTCGCCTTCGACGCGCACCTCACCTGGGGCGTCGAGCGCGTCAAGGGACTCGCGAAGTTCGCCGGGCAGGGCCTGTGGAACACCAAGATCTCGGGGCAGGGCTGGGTCGCGCTGACCTCCCGGGGCAAGCCGATCGTCGTCGACTGCGGCGGCGGCGAGGACGAGACGTACGTCGACCCCGACGCGCTCGTCGCCTGGTCGCCGAACCTCAAGGTGAAGGGCAAGCGCAGCTTCAAGGCGCAGTCGCTCATCGGCCGGGGCAGCGGCGAGGCCTACCAGATGGCCTTCTCCGGCCAGGGCATCGTCGTCGTCCAGCCGAGTGAGGACAGCACCGACCGCCTCCGGGTCCGGGGCTGAGGGGGAGCCAGAAACGCCATGCAGAGCTCACTTTTCGCGCACAACGACTCGCAGACCCAGGAGCGCTGGAGTCTGCAGAACAAGCAGATGCTCCGGGTCGGCCTGGAGGGCCACGACGACATCCTCGCCCGCAAGGGCACGATGGTCGCCTACCAGGGCCTGATGGAGTTCGACGCCGAATACCAGAACAACCAGCAGGGACGCGCCCGTGCGCACACGGGCGAGGGCCTGGACCTGATGCGCTGTCACGGTCAGGGCACGGTCTATCTCGCCAACCTCGCCCAGCACGTGCATGTGATGGACGTGGAGCAGGACGGCCTCACCGTGGACAGCAGCTACGTCCTGGCCATGGACTCCTCGCTGCACCACGAGGTCATCGCCGTCGACAGCCTCTACGGCATCTCCGGCTCCGGGAAGTACCAGCTCAACATCACCGGCCGTGGCAAGGTCGCCCTGATGACCTCGGGCGCGCCGCTGATGATGCAGGTCACGCCCGACAAGTACGTCAACTGCGACGCCGACGCCATCGTCGCCTGGTCCACCGGGCTGCGCGTGCAGATGCAGGCCCAGACGCACTCCTCCGGAGTGTGGCGCCGGCGCGGCAACACCGGTGAGGGCTGGGAGCTCAGCTTCATGGGCACCGGCTACGCGCTCGTTCAGCCCAGCGAGCTGCTGCCGCCGCAGAACGCCCAGGTCGGCTCCGGGCTGGCCGCCCAGTACGGCATGGGGCAGCAGGGCGTACGGCAGCAGAACCAGGGCAACGCCTGGAGCTGACCGTCCGGAAAGCAGACGTAAGGGGCGGCCGCCCGGAGGCCGCCCCTTACTCGTCTCGGCTCACCGCCGCGCGTGCCGGACGGGCCTCTCGGCTCACCGCCGCGCGTGCCGGACCGGCCTCTCGGCTCACAGCCGCGCGTGCCGGACCGGCCTCTCGGCTCACCGCCGTCCGTGCCGGACCGGCCTCTCGGCTCACCGCCGTCCGTGCCGGACGGGCCTCTCGGCCCACCGCCGTCCGTGCCGGACCGGCCTCTCGGCTCACAGCCTCGCGCGGGTCGCTTCCAGCAGCCGTACGACCGACTCGTCGGCGACGCCCGCCACCTCGTCGTAGGCGAACCAGCGCAGGTCGAGGGATTCGTCGCTGATGGCCTCCACGGCCCCGGCCGGAGCGAGCGCCGCGTACTGGACGTCGTAGTGCCATGCGCACGGCGTGTGATGCCGGTCCAGGCGCACGGGGCCGCCGGGGAGCAGGGTGAGGCCGCCGATGCCGGACTCCTCGGTCGCCTCGCGCAGTGCGGCGGCCCGCACGGTGTCGTCGGCCGGCTCGCAGTGGCCTCCCATCTGGAGCCACATCCGGATCTTCTTGTGCAGGGTCAGCAGCACCCGGCCCCGCTCCGGGTCGATCACCAGCGCGCTTGCCGTGATGTGCCCGTCGCCGCAGGCCTTCCACATGCCGTCCGGGTGCGCCTCGAGATGGTCCAGGTAGGACCGGCACAGCTCTTGCTGGCCCTCGTACCCCTTCAGGACGAGGACCGCGTCGTCGTACAGGCTCACTCGGTGTCGTCGTCCTCCGAGTCGGTCCCGTCGTCGTCCTTCTTCAGGTTCGGCCTGTCACCGGAGCCCGCGCCGGAGCCGCCGCTCGCCGCTTCGCCGAGCATCTTGTCCAGCTCGGAGAAGTCCATCTGCTCGCGATGCACGAAGCCGTCCGGGTCGTCCAGGTCGGAGGCAGTGGGCAGCATGTCCGGGTGGGCCCACAATGCGTCACGGCCGTCGACCCCGCGCGCGTCCGTGAGGGAAGCCCACAGGCGGGAGGCGTCCCGCAGGCGGCGCGGACGCAGCTCCAGGCCGATCAGCGTCGCGAACGTCTGCTCCGCCGGACCGCCCGAGGCGCGACGGCGGCGCAGCGTCTCGCGCAGGGCGTCCGCGGACGCCAGACGCGGTTTGGCGGCCGCGTGCACCACCGCGTCCACCCAGCCCTCCACGAGCGCCAGGGCCGTCTCCAGACGGGCCAGGGCGGCCTTCTGCGCCGGGGTGTCCTCCGGCTGGAACATGCCCTGCTGGAGCGCGTCCTGCAACTGCTCCGGGTTCTGCGGGTCGAACTGGCCGACGACGTCCTCGAGCTTGGCCGTGTCGACCTTGATCCCGCGCGCGTAGCCCTCGACCGCGCCGAACAGGTGCGAGCGCAGCCACGGCACATGCGCGAACAGGCGCTGGTGGGCGGCCTCGCGCAGCGCGAGGTAGAGCCGCACCTCGTCCTTCGTCACGCCGAGGTCCTTGCCGAACGCGTCGATGTTGACCGGCAGCAGCGCGGCACGCCCGGCCGGACCGAGCGGCAGCCCGATGTCGGTCGAGCCGACGACCTCACCCGCGAGCACGCCCACGGCCTGGCCGATCTGCGAGCCGAACATCGCGCCGCCCATCGAGCGCATCATGCCGATGAGCGGGCCGGCCATGGCCTGCATCTCCTCCGGCAGGACATCGCCCATGGCCGCGCCGACGCGCTCGGCGACCGGGTCGACGAGCTCCTTCCACGCGGGCAGGGTCGCCTCGACCCACTCCGCGCGGGACCACGCGACCGCCGTGCCCGCGCCGGACGGCAAGGACGTCGCGTCGTCCAGCCAGAGGTCGGCCAGGCGGACGGCTTCTTGGACCGCGGTGCGCTCGGAGGGTCCGACGCTGGCGTCCTTGACGCCGTCGGCGGTGCCCTGGGCGACCGTCTGGCGGGCGATCTGCTTGGCCATGTCCCAGTTCACCGGTCCGCCCTCGTACGAGAGCATCTGGCCCAGCTGCTGGAAGGCGGCTCCCAGGTCGTTGGGGTTCAGCGAACCGAACATCGCGGCGAGCGGGTTGTCCGCACCGGGGGCGCCAAAGCCTCCGGCACCGGGCAGCCCGCCGAAACCGAACGGGTTGGCCGGTCCCTGACCACCGCCGCTCTGCGGGCCCTTCTTGCCCTCGTCGCCGTCTTCCGGCTCCTCCGGCGGAAGGCCGAATCCGAATGGGGTGTCACTCACGGGGTTCCTCGGCTGGTAAGGCCACCGGTTTCTCGGCCGGCGGCGACTGCCCTGCAACACCACCCAGCGTAGACACCCCGGCTCGATCGGGCCTCGGTGCTTCGCCGACTCCTGGCCTGCGGCAGGATGGATGCCACCTGGTACGTACGCTTCACTCGCGCCCGTATGCCAAGACAACCGCTGGAGACACCTGGTGAGTTCCCCAGATCCGCAGGTTCGCGCAGCGCGAAACCACTCGACCCCGGCCGGCGCGCGCGGGCCCGTCGTCGCCGTGACCGGCGCCGCGACCGGGATCGGCGCGCTGCTCACGGAGCGGCTCGCCGCGTCGCAGGAGATCAAACAGGTCGTCGCCATCGACGAGCGGCGGGGCGAATGCGACGCGGCACAGTGGCACATCCTCGACGTCCGGGACCCGGCGATCGCCGACAAGCTGCGCGGCGCGGACGTCGTGGTCCACCTCGCGCTCGACCTCGACCTGGGGAGTGACGCCGCCGCCCGGACGGCCTACAACGTGCGCGGCACGCAGACCGTGCTGACGGCCGCCGCGGCGGCCGGGGTGCACCGGGTGGTGCTGTGCACCTCCGCGATGGTCTACGGCGCGCTCGAGGACAACGAGCTGCCGCTCTCGGAGGAGGCGGAGCTGCGGGCCACGGCGGAGGCGACCGGCGTGGGGGATCTCCTGGAGATCGAACGTCTGGCCCGGCGTGCGCCCCGGGCGCATCCGGGGCTCAACGTCACCGTGGTGCGGCCCGCGGTGCTGGTCGGCGGTACGGACACCGCGCTGACGCGGTACTTCGAGTCGCCGCGCCTGCTGGTCGTCGCCGGGTCGCGGCCGGCCTGGCAGTTCTGCCATGTCGAGGACCTGGTGAGCGCCCTGGAGTACGCCGTCCTGGAGAAGGTCGACGGCGAGCTGGCCGTCGGCTGCGACGGATGGCTGGAGCAGGAGGAGGTCGAGGAGCTCAGCGGGATCCGGCGCATGGAGCTGCCGTCGGCGGTCGCGCTCGGGGCCGCCGCCCGGCTGCACCGGATCGGGCTGACGCCGTCGCCGGCCGGGGACCTCGCGTACACGATGTACCCCTGGGTGGTGAGCGGGAGCCGGCTGCACGACGCGGGGTGGCGGCCGCGGTGGACCAATGAGGACGTTCTCGCGGAGCTGCTGGCGGAGGTGGCCGGGCGGCACACCGTCGTCGGTCGGCGGCTCGGGCGCAAGGACGCCACGGCTGCGGGCGCGGCCGGGGCGACGGTCGCCCTCCTGGGTGCGGCGGCTGTGGTGCGGCGGGCCCGCAAGGCTCGGCGCCGATGAGCGCGGGGGCGCGCGGCCGGGTTCTCCGCCCCCGCCGCCCCTTCCCTCCCCGTCCCTGGGAAGGGGCGCTGAATTGGGCCGCCGGGTCCCCGTTCGGCCCTGAACGAGCCGTGTTCACGGATTGCCTCGAACTCCACTCAGACTTCCCCCGGAGGGGGCGCCCTCGGACGGGCCGTTTTGGAGGTCGCTCCAAAGGGGCACACGTGCGTGCCGGGTGATTACGGTATTTCGCCTGCTTCCCGGGGTGCGGCACGATGGGGGTATGGCAGCCATCGACGACCATCCCGGCGAGCACGCGGCGCAGGATCCCATCAAGCTCATCGCCGTTCGCGACAGCCCGCTCTCCCTCGACGAGGTCTTCAAGGCCGTCGGGGACGACGCGGCGGGCGGAACCGCCCTGTTCGTCGGCACGGTGCGCAACCACGACGGAGGCGCCGACGTCGACTCCCTCGGCTACTCCAGCCACCCCGGCGCGGAGGCGGAGATGCGCCGGATCGCGGAGAAGGTCGTCGCCGAGTACCCCGTGCGGGCGCTGGCCGCGGTGCACCGGGTCGGGGACCTCGGAGTCGGGGACCTCGCCGTCGTGGTCGCCGTCTCGTGCCCGCACCGCGGGGAGGCCTTCGAGGCCTGCCGGAAGCTGATCGACGATCTCAAGCACGAAGTGCCCATCTGGAAACACCAGACGTTCTCGGACGGTACCGACGAATGGGTCGGCGCCTGCTGAATCGCTTCCGGTTGCGTAACCGCACCCCTGCCGTGAGCGTTGACGGTGCGCATGGTTAATCTGCTGATCAGTCAGTTGTGGTGGCTCATCGGGGTTCGGAGGTCGGCATGGCGGCGCTCGCCTGGTTGCTGATTCCACTTGTCGCCGCTATCGGCGCCGGCCTGTGGGGTACTTGGGCAAACCGGACTCGGAAGGCCCGCAGCGACGGCCCTGAGCTGGACGGGTACGCCCGCTTCCGGGCGGCCATGGAGAAGCCCCGCTCGCGTACGTGACCCGGGTGGCAGCCCTGACGGTGCGCTGACAGAAGCGTCCCGTAGTGTCGAGACATGCCACGCCGCACCGCGACGATGCTCGCCTCCACCCTGATGCTGATCGCGCTCCTGTGTGCGGGCGTACTCATCCCCGTGCCGTACGCGGAGATGTCCCCCGGGCCGACGGTGAACACCCTTGGCGATCACGGCGGCGAGCCGGTGCTCCAGATCTCCGGGCGCAAGACCTACACGACGAGCGGTCACCTGAACATGACCACCGTGCGGGTCACCAGCGCCGACTACCGGATGAACCTCGTCGAGGCGGTCTACGGCTGGCTCGCGCACGACAACAAGGTCGTGCCGCACGACACGCTGTACCCGGACGGCAAGACCGAGGAGCAGTCCACCCAGGAGAACGCCGAGGAGTTCAGCCAGTCCCAGGAGAGCGCCAAGGTCGCCGCCCTGAAGGAGCTGGACATCCCGGTGACGTCCTGGGTGATCGTCTCGACGGTGGTGAAGGGGTCCCCGGCGGAGGGCGAGCTGCACGCCGGGGACGTGATCAAGGCCGTGGACGGCACCGCGGTGAAGGAGCCGGGCGACGTCGCGAAGCTGGTGACCAAGCACAAGCCGGGGGAGAAGGTCGTCTTCCGCATCGTTCCGGTGAAGGAGCAGGCGGCCGCCGAGAAGGCGAACAAGGCGGCGGCCAGGACCCAGGACGTCACGATCACCACCGCGACCTCCGACGACAGCGGCGAGAAGCGGGCCATCGTCGGGATCTCGGCCGGGACCGATCACACCTTCCCCTTCACCATCGACATCAAGCTCGCCGACGTCGGCGGGCCCAGCGCCGGTCTGATGTTCGCGCTCGGCATCTACGACAAGCTCACCCCGGGCAGCCTGACCGGCGGCAAGTTCGTCGCCGGCACCGGCACCATCGACGACGCCGGCAAGGTCGGGCCGATCGGCGGCATCGAGATGAAGACGGTCGGCGCCCGAAGTCAGGGCGCCCAGTACTTCCTGACCCCCGCGGAGAACTGTGCGGCCGCCGCCAAGGACACCCCCTCGGGTCTCAGGCTCGTCAAGGTGAACACCATCGACGACGCCCTCGACGCCCTCGAGGACATCCGCGGCGGCGACACCGCGGACCTGCCGAAGTGCACGAAGTAACCGGACGGACTACTCCGCGAACGTCGCCGACAACGCCTCGGCGAGACCCGGCACCAGGCCCGCTCCGGTGAGGACCTCCGTCGAAGCGTCCTTCTCGCGCAGCCGCAGGGCCGAGTCGCGGGTGCCGTCGCGCAGGACGCCGACCGTCATCCGCACCTCCTGACGGTCGGGATGCTCCGCGACCCACTTCGCGAGCTTCTTGTCGCTCAAGCCCTGCGGGACCTGGGCCTCGGCGGACGGCGGCAGCATCAGGCGCTCCACGGTGAGGGCGCAGCCGACCACCGCGTCGGGCCAGGCGATCGTGGCCAGGAACTCGTCGAGCGGCTTGTCCGTTGGCACTTCGTCCTGCTCGATCGGGGTGAGACCGGTGGTCTCGGACTCGTCCTGAAGGCCGAGCTGGGCGGCGAGCGACGGTTCCTGCGTTCGCAGCCGAGCGTTGTCTACGAGGGCGAAAAGGCGGGCGGGCTGGTCCCAGCCGAGGCCGGAGGCGTACTCGTCGATCTCAAGTACGGCCCGGGTGAGCGGGCTCGCCGCCATGGGAGTGTTGGACATGGTCACAATCCTGCCTCGTTCAGGGGTGGAATCGGGAACCGAGTAAACGGTGAGTAAGTTGCATAGGTGTGGGCCCACGATCACGGGGGGCCACGAACGGCCCACGAACACGCGGGTCTGACGGATCAATCGCGACTTTCGAGGTGCGCACCTTGGCTTTCCAGATGCCGGACCGCGGCGGAGGCCCCACGGGGCCGCGGATCAGAGTGGGCCGCCCGTCCCGGCGCGTCCGGACCCTGCTCATGACACTGGGCGTCCTAGCCGTACTCGGCATGGCGTTCACGATGTTCGCGGGGTTCTGGACGGACTGGCTCTGGTACCGCTCGGTGAACTACTCGTCGGTGTTCACGACCACACTGTGGACCAAGATCGGGCTGTTCTTCGTCTTCGGCCTGCTGATGGCCCTCGCGGTCGGCTTCAACATCTGGCTGGCGCACCGGCTGCGGCCGCCGCTCAGCGCGATGTCGGTGGAGCAGCAGAGCCTCGACCGCTACCGCATGGGTATCGCGCCCTACAAGACATGGCTGCTGCTCGGCATCACCGCCCTGGTCGGCCTGATCGCGGGCGCCTCGGCGGCGGGCCAGTGGCGGACCTGGCTGATGTGGGTCAACGGCGTGCCCTTCCACCAGAAGGACCCGCAGTTCCATCTCGACGTGTCCTTCTTCGCGTTCGACCTGCCCTGGTACCGGTTCCTGCTCGGCTTCGGCTTCGCCGCCACGATCCTCTCGCTGATCGCCGCCGCGCTCACCCACTACCTGTACGGCGGGCTGCGCGTCACCAGCCCGGGCGCGCGCGCCACGGCCGCGGCCACCGGCCACCTTTCGGTGCTGCTGGGCATCTTCGTCACGCTGAAGGCGGTGGCCTACTGGCTCGACCGTTACGGCCTCGCCGTGAAGTCCAGCGACTTCAAGGCGACGGACAACTGGACGGGCCTGCGCTACGTCGACGCCAACGCCTATCTGCCGGCCAAGACGATCCTGTTCTGCATCGCCGTCATCTGCGCCCTGCTGTTCTTCGCCACCCTGTGGCGGCGCACCTGGCAGCTGCCGGTGATCGGCTTCGGTCTGATGGTGCTCTCGGCGATCCTCATCGGCGGGCTGTACCCGGCGATCGTCCAGAAGTTCCAGGTCCAGCCGAACGAGCAGGCCAAGGAAGCGCCGTACGTCGAGAAGAACCTCAAGGCGACACGTGAGGCGTACGGCATCGACGGTGCGCAGGTCACCGAGTACTCGGGTACCAGCAACACCAAGGACAAGACGACGCTGCGCGACGACGTCGACGCCACGGCGAGCATCCGCGTCCTGGACCCGAACATCGTCTCCCCGACGTACCAGCAGCTCCAGCAGATGCGGAAGTACTACGCGTTCCCGACCAACCTGGACGTGGACCGCTACAACGTCAACGGGGCCGACCAGGACACCGTCATCGGCCTGCGCGAGCTGAACCTCGCGGGCGTCGACAAGCAGAACTGGATCAACAACCACTTCCGCTACACCCACGGCTACGGCGTCGTCGCAGCCCAGGGCACCACCGCCGACGCCGAGGGACGCCCGCTGTTCACCGAGTCCAACCTGCCCTCCGAGGGCGATCTGGGCACGTACCAGCAGCGGATCTACTACGGCGAGAAGACGACCGCGTACTCGATCGTCGGCGGTCCCCAGAAGGAGATCGACTACTCCGACGACGCCGGTGAGAAGACCACGAGTTACACCGGCAAGAGCGGGGTCAACCTCTCCAACCCGGTCAACCGGGCCGCGTACGCGGTGGCGTTCGGCGAGCCGCAGATCCTGTACTCCGGGGCGATCGGCGAAGGTTCGCGGATCCTGTACAACCGCACGCCCAAGGAGCGCGTCGAGGCGGTCGCCCCGTGGCTGACCATCGACGGCGACGCCTATCCGGCCGTGGTCAACCACAAGATCGAGTGGATCGTCGACGCGTACACGACGACGAACGGCTACCCGTACGCCTCCCGTACGACCCTCGGCGACACCACGGCCGACTCGCTGACGGCGACCAACGACAACCGCGCGGTGGTGGCCCAGCAGAACCAGGTCAACTACATCCGCAACTCGGTGAAGGCGACCGTCGACGCGTACACCGGCGAGGTCAAGCTCTACCAGTGGGACACCCAGGACCCGGTCCTGAAGACCTGGATGAAGGCGTTCCCCGGCACGGTGAAGTCCAAGTCGTCCATCTCGGCCGACCTGATGGCCCATCTCCGGTACCCGCAGGACCTGTTCAAGGTCCAGCGCGAGCTGCTCACCCGCTACCACGTGAAGGACGCCACGACGTTCCTCAGCGGCAGCGAGGTGTGGCAGGTGCCGGACGACCCGTCCAACAAGTCGGGTGACGCGGTCCCGCCGTACTACCTGAGCATGAAGATGCCCGACCAGAAGGCACAGGCGTTCTCGCTGACCACGACCTTCACGCCCAACGGCCGGGACAACCTCAGCGCGTTCATGGCGGTCGACTCCGAGGCGGGCACTTCCGACTACGGCAAGATCAGAGTCCTGAAACTGCCGACCAGTACGACCGTCGACGGACCCAAACAGGTGCAGAGCCAGTTCAACTCGGAACAGGACATCGCCGAGTCCATCAGGCTTCTCAAGGGCGGCGACTCCGACATCGAGTACGGCAACCTGCTGACGGTGCCACTCGACGGAGGTCTGCTGTACGTCGAGCCCGTCTATGTGCGCGGTGGCGGACTCAAGTACCCGCTCCTGAAGAAGGTGTTGGTGACCTACGGCGGCAACACCGCCTTCGAGGACACCCTGGACGAGGCCCTCAACAAGGTCTTCGGCGCGGAGGGTACGACCCCGCCGCCGGCGGACGAGGGCGACGGCACGACCACACCGCCGACGTCCACCAACCCGACGGTGCGGGAGGCGCTGACCGATGCCCAGGAGGCCTTCACGGCCGGCCAGGAGGCGCTGAAGAAGCCCGACTGGGACGCGTACGCCAAGGCGCAGAAGGACCTCGAGGCCGCGCTGAAGCGGGCCGAGGACGCGCAGGCCGAGGCCGACAAGGGCGCCAAGGCGAGCAGCAGTCCGAGCCCGACGAGTTCGGCGAGTCCGAACGGCGGCTCCGGCAGTAGCTCCGGAGGCGGCGCCACCAGCAGTCCGAGTCCCAGTCCCAGCAGCGGCTGATCTTGCCCGCCCCGCGTCGTGGTACGGTTGTGGAACACGACGCGGGGTGGAGCAGCTCGGTAGCTCGCTGGGCTCATAACCCAGAGGTCGCAGGTTCAAATCCTGTCCCCGCTACTGAAGACGAAGGCCCGGATCCTTTCAGGATCCGGGCCTTCGTGGTGTGCGAACGCATGTGCCGGGGAGACCGATGGCCGCGCCGCTGGGGGGAGTTGGGCGTTCTGTGTTTGACTTGTCTCTCTGTGGGCATGTCGACAAAACGCTGAAGTGACCTTACGGGCCGCGGTATACCAGGTGTACCCGGGTTGCGGGTGGTGCGACGATGGACGTTATGGGGGACAAGGCAACTCTGTTCGAGACAGGGCGGTTTGTGCAGCCTTCCGGTGAGGAAGCGACCCCGGACGAGAGCCGGGACGAGACGGCGGACGCCGTCGAGACGGGGGAGGCCGTCGAGGAGATGAGCCTGCGGCTCGCGGCGGAAGCCGGCGATGTCGAGGCGGTCAGCGTCCTCGGGGCCATGTTGCTCCGCCGTGGTGACCTCGACGGAGCCGAGCCCCATCTGCGTGCCGCCACCGCGGCGGGTGACCGGGCCGCCGCCAACAACCTGGGTGTCCTCCTCCACCAGCGCGGCTACCCCGACGAGGCCGCCGGCTGGTGGCGGGTCGCCGCCGTCGCCGGCTCCGCCGCCGCCGCGCACGCCCTGGGCCGCCACCGCCGTGAGTGCGGCGACGAGCCGGCCGCCGAGTACTGGCTGCGCCAGTCCGCCGAGCAGGGGCACGCGCTGGGCGCGTACGCCCTCGCCGACCTGCTGGAACACCGCGGCGACCCCGGGGCCGAGCAGTGGATGCGGGCCGCCGCCGAGCAGGGGCACCGGGAAGCGGCGTACCGGCTGGCCCGAGCCCTCGACCACCAGCAGTGCAAGGGTTCGCGTACCGACGGCGCTGCGGACGGGTATGCACCTGACAACGCTGTCATCGTGCGGGCGGAGGCCGAGCAGTGGTACCGCCAGGCTGCCGCGCGCGGACACCGGCGGGCCGCCTTGCACCTCGGGACGATCCTGGAGCGGCGCGGCGACCTGAAGGAGGCCGGCCGCTGGTACCTGACGTCCGCCAAGGACGGCGAGGCGCGGGCCGCCTGCGCGCTCGGGTTCCTGCTGCGCGACGCCGGTGACACCGAGAACGCGGCCATCTGGTGGCTGCGGGCCGCTCAGAAGGGCGACGGCAACGCGGCGAACGCGCTGGGCGCGCTGCACGCCGAGCGGGGACAGACCCAGACCGCCGAGCGGTGGTACCGGGCCGCGATGGACGCCGGTGACGACAACGGCGCCTACAACCTCGCCCTGCTCTGCGCCGAGCAGGGCCGCACCGTGCAGGCCGAGCAGTGGTACCGGCGGGCCGCCTACGCCGGGCACCGGGAGGCGGCCAACGCGCTCGCCATCCTGCTGCTCCAGGGCGGCGACACGGCCGGGGCGGAGCCCTGGTTCTCCAAGGCGGCCGAAGCGGGCAGCGTCGACGCCGCGTTCAACCTCGGCATCCTCTTCGCCGGGCGGGGCGAGGAGGCCGTCGCGCTGCGCTGGTACGAGCGGGCGGCGGCCGCCGGGCACACCGAGGCGGCTCTCCAGGTCGGTATCGCGCGCCTGCGCGACGGGGACGAGCGGGAGGCCGAACGGCATCTGCGCTGCGCGGCCGGCGGCGGCAGCGCGGAGGCGGCCTACCGGCTGGCGGCCGTGCTGGACGCGCGGCGGCCGCCGCAGCCCGCGCACGAGCTCGGGGAGACCGTCCACGAGAAGACCGAGTGCGAGGAGTGGTACGAGCGGGCGGCGACCCAGGGCCACCGGCGGGCCCAGGTCCGGGTCGGGATGCTGGCCGCCGCGCGCGGGGACGTGGTGGAGGCGGCGCGGTGGTACCGGACGGCCGCGGAGGCCGGGTCGCGCAACGGCGCCTTCAACCTCGGGCTGCTGCTCGCGCGCGAGGGCAGCGAGCCCGAGGCGGCTGTGTGGTGGACGCGGGCCGCCGACGCCGGGCATGGGCGGGCGGCGTTGCGGCTCGCCCTGGTCTACGCGCGTCGCGGCGAGCTGGCCGAGGGGCAGCGGTGGGCCGACCGGGCGGTGTCGCTGGGCCCGGGCGAGGTGGCTGAGCGGGCGGCTCGGCTGCGGGACGCCTTGCGCGAAGAGCTGTCCGCCTGACGGCGTCTGTCGTGGAGTGGGGCGGGGAGCCGGCGCCGGGTTCCGCGCGGCGGGTCTTTCGTCCCCGCGTCCTCCCCTTCCGTCCGGTCACCGGGGTCCCTCCCCTTCCCGTCCGGTCACCGGGGTGGCCGTCTCCGAACCCGCGCGTTCGACAGGGGCCGTCTCCGAACCCGCGCGTTCGACATCTGAACGGGCCTCGTCCTCGAACGCCGGACGGACTGGAGCGTCCTGACCTAGGTCGACAGTGGGCGAGCGGGTGTCCTGACGGTGTCATCGGTGTGCGGGCGGGCGTCGTGACCTGTGCCGTCAGCGCGCGGGCGGGCGTCCTGACCTGCGTCGACGGGTGGCGGACAATGGATTTGCCTTTGTCCTCGGCCTTCACGTAATGTTGCATTCAACGGCGCGGGGTGGAGCAGCTCGGTAGCTCGCTGGGCTCATAACCCAGAGGTCGCAGGTTCAAATCCTGTCCCCGCTACTGAAGACCGAGGGCCGGAATCCGAAAGGGTTCCGGCCCTCGGTCGTTTGTCGTCCCGAAAGATCAGCACCCCGGAAGATCAGTACTCATGGAAGAACCACACCGTGGCCGGCGGCCTGCGGTGTGGTTCTTGGGACGCGAGTCAGGCCGCGGCGCAGTTCGGGCAGACCCCGCGGTACGTCACCTCGACGTCCGAGACCGAGAAGCCGAAGCGTTCCGAGTCCGGGAGGTCGGCCAGCGGATTGCCGCTCGGGTGGACGTCCTTGATCGCCCCGCACCGGGCGCACACCAGGTGGTGGTGCGGACGGTGCGCGTTGGGGTCGTAGCGCTTGGCGCGCTTGTCGGTCGCCACCTCGAGCACCTCGCCAAGGGAGACCAGCTCGCCGAGCGTGTTGTAGACGGTCGCCCGGGAGATCTCGGGCAGCCGGACCACAGCCCTGGCGTGCACCTCGTCGGCGGTCAGGTGGACGTGGTCGCCGTCGAGCACCTCGGCCACGACCCGCCGCTGTGCGGTCATCCGCCATCCGCGTCCGCGCAGCCGTTCCAGAAGGTCACTCATGGAATCAGCCTAGCAGCCAACAGGACCAGGTCCCGAACAGGTGTGATTTTAGATCCCGGAGTGAATTGGATGAAGTCCACTGTAGGATCGAGTCGACAGAATCCGCGGCGAGCGGCTGGAGACCGCGGTCCAGGCCCTGCGCGGTCGACAGCACTGGACCGCTCGTCGGGGTGAACGGGCCGGGTGATCCCTTCGGGGGCCCGGCCCGTTCGCGCGCTCAGGCCGGTACCTGCTGCCGCGCCGGCGCCCAGCAGCCGATGATGTCGCGGACCGAGACGATGCCGGCCGGTTCGTCGCGGTCGAGGACGATCAGATGCCGGAAGCCGCCGTGGGCCATCGCCCGGGCCGCCTCCTCCAGGGTCCAGCCCGGGGCGGCGAAGACGACGTCGTTGGTGGTGTGGGCGTGCGTGCGTTCCGTGTCCGGATCCTGCCCGAGGCCCACGGAGTTGAGGATGTCCCGCTCCGTGAGGATGCCGATGCCGCCGGCGTCCGGATCGAGGACGACGGCCGCGCCGACGCTGCGGGCGGCCATCAGGGCGGCTGCCTGACGGAGGGTGTGTGCGGGGCCGATGGTGAGGACCACCGTGCTCATGGCGTCGCGGACGAGCATGGCTGGAGCCACCTCCTAAGAATCCACGGTTGTTCATGGATTCACAAGTTCACAAGTGGGGGGTGCTGTCAGCGTGGCAGGTAAAGCGGGGGTCAACAAGAGGGCGCGCGCAGCCAATTGAGGGCGCGCGCGCTCATGTGAGTTCCGAACGGGCTGGTCAGTGACGCTCGTTGAGATAGCCCAGCAGTTCCTCGTGGAGCAGCCCGTTCGACGCGGCCGCGTTGCCGCTGTGCGGGCCGGGGCGGCCGTCGAGGCCTGTGAAGGTGCCCCCGGCCTCCGTCACGACGATCGCCGGGGCCGCCATGTCCCAGAAGGACAGCTCGGGTTCGGCGCACAGATCGACCGAGCCCTCGGCGACCATCATGTACGGCCAGAAGTCGCCGTACGCGCGCGTGCGCCACACCTCGCGGGTCAGGTCGAGGAAGCCGTTCAGGTGTCCGCGCTCCTCCCAGCCGGTCAGCGAGGAGTACGCGAAGGAGGCGTCCGAGAGCTCCGAGACCCGGGAGACGCGCAGGCGGGTGGCGGAGGTCAGGCTGCGCCCGGTGAAGGCGCCGTGCCCCTTCGCGGCCCACCAGCGGCGGCCCAGCGCCGGGGCGGAGACCACGCCGACCACAGGCTGGTAGCCCCCCTCTGCCGCCTCCGTCAGGGAGATGAGCGTGGCCCAGACGGGAACGCCCCGTACGTAGTTCTTCGTGCCGTCGATCGGGTCGATCACCCAGCGGCGGGGGCCGGTGCCCTGGACGCCGTACTCCTCGCCGAGGATCGCGTCGCGCGGGCGGGCCCGCTGGAGCTGACTGCGGACCAGTTCCTCGGCGGCCTTGTCGGCCTCACTCACCGGGGTCATGTCCGGTTTGGTCTCGACCTTGAGGTCGAGGGCCTTGAAACGGTCCATGGTCACGGCGTCGGCGGCGTCCGCGAGGACGTGCGCGAGTCGGAGGTCGTCGTGGTAGTCCGGCATGGGACGAACCGTATCCGCCGAAGGTGAGAACGGGCCACAGGGGACCGCAGGACGGACGGGGAGGAGCCCCGGAGCGGCTGCGAGCCGTCGGCCGCCGCGCGAACCCTTGACACTGCTCGCGTCCGCGTCAAACCTGGGCGCAGAGCCGCTCGCCCCGGGAGGCGATGATGCCTGCAGCGCGGGAATCCCTGCTGGACGCCGCCTTCGAGGCGCTCGCACTACGACCGTGGGCCGCGGTGCGGATGGTGGACGTCGCCGCGGTCGCCGGGGTGTCCCGGCAGACGCTGTACAACGAGTTCGGCAGCAAGGAGGGCCTCGCCAGGGCGCTCGTGAGGCGCGAGACCGACGGATACCTGGCCGGCGTCGAGCGGGCGCTCGCCGTGCGCGGAGACGCCCGCGAGCGGCTCACCGCCACCGCCGAGTGGACCACCTCCGCCGCCCGCGACAACATCCTCGTACGGGCCGTCCTCACCGGCTTCTGGAACGAACGCCTGCCCTCGCCCACGCTCTCGGCGGTGCCGTCCTCCTCCGCCGTGCCTGCCCAGCGGCGGGCCGACGGGCCGCTGCCCTCGCCCGGTGACCTGGTGGGAGCCGTCCGGGACCGGGCCGTGGCCGTGCTCTGCGGGCCCGGCGCCGTCCGGGCCGACGCCGCCGACGTGGCCCGCTCCTGCGAGCTCGCCGTCCGGCTCGCCCTGTCCTGTGTGGCCGCCCCGCCGACGGGGGGAGGGCGGCGTCGCCGAGCTGGTGCGCGGCGCGCTGCAGCGCCAGCCGGCCGACCGGTCGGGTCAGTGAGCCGACCCCGACAGCTGGAGTCCGATCACTCCTATGATCACCAAGGTGATCGAGACGAGCTTCAGGACCGACACCAGGTCGCCGAGGAAGATCATGCCGTAGATCGCGGTGCCCGCCGCGCCGATGCCGGTCCACACGGCGTAGGCGGGGCCCACGTCGAGCTTCTTCAGGGAGAGGGTCAGCAGACCGAAGCTCCCCAGGGCGAAGGCACAGAAGGCGATGGTGGGCCAGAGCCTGGTGAATCCGTGGGACAGCTTGAGGCACACGGCGAAACCGGTCTCGAGCAACCCGGCCACGACGACCAGCAGCCACGCCATGTGCTGTCCCTCCGTTCGCCCGGCCCGGTCCGGCTCCGGCTCGGTGCGATTATGCACTTACCGGGGCCGGGCGGACGCAAACAACGCGGTGGTCAGCCGCTGGATCAGTCGCCTTCCGTGCGCTCGCGGGTGGCCAGCAGCCGGCGCAGGGAGTACAGCCGCGCCGGGTCGGCGTGACCGTCGGCCACCCAGGCGTCCAGCGCGCAGTCCGGCTCGTCGTGACTGCACGCGCGCGGACAGCCCTCCGTGCCCGGCTCCAGGTCGGGGAAGGCGTGGATCACCCGGGACGGGTCGACGTGGTTCAGGCCGAAGGACCGTACGCCCGGGGTGTCGATCACCCAGTCGCCGGTGCCCGCCAGGGGCAGGGCCAGCGCCGAGGTCGTGGTGTGTCGGCCGCGCCCGGTCACCGCGTTCACATGGCCGGTCACCCGCCGCCGTTCCTCCGGGACCAGCGCGTTGACCAGGGTCGTCTTCCCTACGCCCGAATGCCCCACGAACGCCGTGATCCGCCCGGCCAGATGTTCGCGCACGCGGTCTGCCGCGTCGCCGTTCTCCAGCTCGTCGCGGCTGGTCACGACGTACGGGATGTCGAGATGGCCGTACAGCTCCAGCAGCTTGTCCGGCGAGGCGAGGTCCGACTTCGTCATGACCAGCAGGGGGGTGAGGCCTGCGTCGAAGGCCGCCACCAGGCAGCGGTCGATCAGCCGCGGGCGGGGCTCGGGGTCGGCGAGGGCGGTGACCACGGCGAGCTGGTCGGCGTTGGCGACGACGACGCGCTCGTAGGGGTCGTCGTCGTCCGCGGTGCGGCGCAGCGCCGAGGTGCGCTTCTCGATGCGGACGATACGGGCCAGGGTGTCCTTCTTGCCCGACAGGTCGCCGACGATCGCGACCCGGTCCCCCACGATCGCGGCCTTGCGGCCCAGTTCGCGGGCCTTCATCGCCATCACGATCCGGTCGTCGACCAGACAGGTCAGCCGGCCCCGGTCGACGGTGAGGACCATGCCCTCGACGGAGTCCTCGTGCTTGGGTCGGGTGTGCGTTCGAGGCCGGTTGCCCTTGCGGTTCGGGCGGCTGCGGATGTCGTCCTCGTCGGTGTTCTTGCTGTAGCGGCGCATGGCGAAAGTCCCTATACCCCGAGCATCCCGGTCCACAGTTCGGGGAAGTCCGGCAGGGTCTTCGCCGTCGTCGCCACGTTCTCGATCTGCACGCCCTTCACCGCCAGGCCGATGATCGCGCCGGCCGTCGCCATGCGGTGGTCGTCGTAGGTGTGGAAGATCCCGCCGTGCAGCCGGCGCGGGCGGATGTGCAGCCCGTCGGCGGTCTCCGTCACATCGCCGCCCAGCTCGTTGATCTCCTTCGTCAGCGCGGCCAGCCGGTCCGTCTCGTGCAGACGCAGGTGGGACACGCCCCGCAGCGTGGACGGGGAGTCCGCGAGGGCGGCGACCGCCGCGATGCCCGGGGTCAGCTCGCCGACGTCGCCCAGATCGACGTCGATGCCGTGGATCGAGCCCGAGCCGGTGAAGACCAGGCCGTAGTCGGCCAGTTCGCAGGAGCCGCCCATCTCGGTGAAGATCTCGCGCAGCCGGTCACCCGGCTGGGTGGTACGGGCCGGCCAGTCCGGGATCAGCACCCGGCCGCCCGTCACCAGCGCCGCCGCCAGGAACGGCTGGGCGTTGGACAGGTCCGGCTCGATCGTCAGGTCCCGGCCCAGCAGGGCGCCCGGCGTGACCCGCCAGACGTTCGGCTCGCCGCCCGACTCCGGGGTGTCCACCTGTGCGCCGACCGCGCGCAGCATGTCGACCGTCATCCGGATGTGCGGCACGGAAGGCAGGGTGGCGCCGGTGTGGCGGACCTCCACGCCCTGGTTGAAGCGGGGGCCGGACAGGAGCAGGGCCGACACGAACTGGGACGACGACGAGGCGTCGATCTCGACCGTCCCGCCGTCCAGGGCGCCCCCGCCGTGCACGGTCAGCGGCAGCGCGCCGCGGCCGTCGTCGTCGATCCGGGCGCCGAGGACACGCAGCGCGTCGACGACGCCGTTCAGGGGACGCTCGTACGAGCGCGGGTCGCCGTCGAAGTGGACGGGACCGTCGGCCAGGGCGGCCACCGGCGGCAGGAAGCGCATCACCGTGCCCGCGTTGCCGACGTCGACCGTGGCCGGTCCGCGCAGCCCCGCGGGCAGGATCCGCCAGGCCTCACCGGTGCTGTCCGGGCTGCCCGCGCCGGAGGAACTGGACGACACGGTCTCCTCGATGCCGACGCCCATCTCGCGCAGGGCGGCCGCCATCAGCAGGGTGTCGCGGGAGCGCAGGGGGCGGCGCAGCCAGCCGGGCTCGGAGGCGAGCGAGGCGAGGACGAGGGCACGGTTGGTGACGGACTTCGACCCCGGGACGTGGACCGTCGCGGCGACGGCCTCGCTCGCGTGCGGGGCGGGCCAGAGGGCGGTGTGGGCGGGGTTCGGGGCCATGGGCTCCACTTTAGTGGTCGGCCGTCCTTCGGGTGCGGTGCCGTCGGGGCCGGCCCCGCCCCTGAGAGGGGCCGCAGGCCAGGTCCCGCACCGCTGTGTCACGCCGCTCCGGGGCTGCCTCACAGCCCCAGCAGCCACCTGCCCCCGCCGAGCAGAGCGCACAGGCTCACCGCGTGGAACAGGAACAGCCACAGGCCGGCCGGCACGTGGGTCAGACGGGACAGCTGGTCCGCGTCCGAGTCGCCCGCGCCTCCGCGCGAGCGCTTCGCCTGGAGCTCGAAGGCGGGCCGTACGCCGCCGAGCAGCAGGAACCACACCACCGCGTACGCGAAGGCCGCCTGCACCTGCGGCCCCGCCAGCCAGGACACCAGCAGGAAGGCGCCGCCGGTGAGGACCACCGTGAGGGCCCCGTACGCGTTGCGGATCATCACCAGCATGACGAGCAGCAGCGCCGTCGCCGCCCACAGCAGCAGGGTGATGCGGCCGGCGCCGAGGAGAGCGGCTCCGCCCAGGCCGAGCAGCGGGGGAGCGGTGTAACCGGCCGCCGCGGTGAGGATCATGCCCAGGCCGTGCGGCTTGCCCCGGCTGAGGGTCAGGCCGCTGGTGTCGGAGTGCAACCGGATCCCGGTCAGCTGCCGGCCGGTCAGCAGCGCGACCAGGCCGTGACCGCCCTCGTGGGCGATCGTGATCGCGTTGCGCGATATCCGCCACAGGGTGTGCGGCACGACGACCGCGAGGGCGGCGACCGCGGTGGCCACCACCACCCACAGGTCGGGGTCGGTCTGGGTGCCGACGAGACGGTCCCACAGGTCGGGCAGCGCGATGGCGGCGGTGCTCTCCATGGTTCGGGGTGGCTCCCTGTCCTCGTGATCGGTGGGGGTGGTGGCCGGGTGACGGGCGGGCCTGGCAGTGTGGCACGTATGTGCGGACGGTATGCAGCGAGTCGCAGGCCCGAGGATCTCGCAGGAATCTTTGAAGTCGAGAAGTGGGAGCCCGAGGAGGTCCTGGAGCCCGACTACAACGTGGCGCCGACCAAGGAGGTCTACGCCGTCCTCGACCGTCCGGTGAAAGACGCCGACGACAAGCGCCCGGTTCGGCAGCTGCGCAAGCTGAGGTGGGGACTGGTCCCCTCCTGGGCGAAGACGCCCGAGGGCGGCGCGCGGATGATCAACGCGCGCGCCGAGACCGTCCACGAGAAGCCCTCCTACCGCGGTGCCTTCGCCGGCCGGCGCTGCGTCCTGCCCGCCGACGGCTACTACGAGTGGGTCACCGGCGCCCAGGAGCGGGACCTGGAGGTCGAGGGGAGGAGGAAGCGGCCGCGCAAGCAGCCCTACTTCGTGCTCCCGGCCGACGGCTCGGTCTTCGCCATGGCCGGGCTGTACGAGTTCTGGCGGGACCGGACCCTGCCCGACGACCATCCGCAGGCCTGGTGGGTGACCTGCTCGGTGATCACGACCGAGGCGGAGACCTCCCCGCTCGCCGTGGCCCCCGCCGACGGCCCGCACGCCCTCGCCGACATCCACCCCCGGATGCCGCTGATGCTCACCCCGGACCGCTGGGACGCCTGGCTCGACCCGGCGCGGACGGACGTCGAGGACCTGCGCTCCCTCCTCGAACCCCCGCCGGCCGGGCTGATGCGCGCGTATCCGGTGTCCACGACCGTCAGCAACGTACGCAACAACGGCGCGGAGCTGCTGAAGGAGCTGGAGGGGCCCGAGGAGGGCACACTCTTCTGACGTGAGCAGCGAAACAGTCGTGAGCACCGAGACGGTGGAGACCGAGGCGGGTACCGCCCGCATCACCTGGCACCACGCGGGCAAGCCGCGGCTCGTCCTCGCCGCCGGCCATGGCGCCGGGGGCGGCATCGAGGCCCGGGACCTCCGGGCGCTCGCGGCCGTGCTCCCCGGACGCGGGGTGAGCGTCGCTCTCGTGGAGCAGCCCTGGCGGGTGGCCGGCAAGAAGGTCGCGCCCGCGCCGAAGACCCTCGACGTCGGCTGGAGCGGGATCTGGCCGGCCGTCGTGGCGCCCGGGCTGCCGGTGATCGCGGGCGGACGGTCGGCGGGCGCGCGGGTGGCCTGCCGCACGGCCACCGAGCTCGGGGCGCACGCCGTGCTCGCGCTCGGCTTCCCGCTCCACCCGCCGGGCCGGCCGGAGAGGTCCCGCGTCGACGAGCTGCTCGGGGCGGGGGTGCCCACCCTCGTCGTCCAGGGCGGCAACGACCCCTTCGGCAAGCCGGGCGAGTTCACCGGGGACGGGTACGAACTCGTGGAAGTGCCGTACGGCGATCACGGGTTCGCCGTGCCCAAGCGGTCCGGGATCACTCAGGAGGAAGCGCTGGAGACCGTCACGGCGGCGGTGGTCGGGTGGGTCGCGGCGCTCGGGTGATCGGCGGGGAATGTGCGGCGGCCGGGTGCTGTTGAGGCAGACAGAAGTGCTGAACAACCGGCACCGACGTCATTGGGAGAGGAAGTCCGCCGCATGGGTTCGACCCTTTGCCCGAGCCGCAGCAGCCGCACCGATCTGGACTGGACGGTGCTGCACGCGGCCACGACCGCTCCTATTGGAGCGGCGGCAGGCGCGGGTAGTCGTCTATCCTCCGATTCGAGTGGGATCGGTTTCGGTCCTACCCGCGATCTTGAGGAGGTGGGTCCGGTCACCGGTACCGACGCAGGGACCGACAACGGCCAGGCGGAGCTGCCCGAGGGCCAGGGTGCGGGCCGGGAGACGGGCGCGGAATCCACCGCCGAGCGCAGTGCGCGCTTCGAGCGGGACGCGCTGGAGTTCCTCGACCAGATGTACTCGGCCGCGCTGCGCATGACGCGCAACCCGGCGGACGCCGAGGACCTGGTGCAGGAGACGTACGCGAAGGCGTACGCGTCCTTCCACCAGTTCCGTGAGGGCACCAACCTCAAGGCCTGGCTGTACCGGATCCTCACCAACACCTTCATCAACTCGTACCGCAAGAAGCAGCGTGAACCCCAGCGCAGCGCGGCCGAGGAGATCGAGGACTGGCAGCTGGCGCGTGCGGAGTCGCACATGTCCACCGGTCTGCGCTCCGCGGAGTCGCAGGCGCTGGACCACCTGCCCGACTCGGACGTGAAGGCGGCGCTCCAGGCCATCCCCGAAGAGTTCCGGATCGCCGTGTATCTCGCGGACGTAGAGGGCTTTGCGTACAAGGAGATCGCGGACATCATGGGGACACCCATCGGTACGGTGATGTCCCGGCTGCACCGGGGACGCCGTCAACTGCGCGGCATGCTCGAGGACTACGCCCGTGAGCGCGGACTGGTCCCGGCCGGTGCCGGAGAGTCGAACGAAGCGAAAGGTTCGGGCTCATGAGCTGCGGAGATCCGCACGAGACGGACTGCGGTGAGGTCCTCGACCACCTGTACGAGTACCTCGACAGCGAGATGCCTCCGCTGGACCGGGACAAGTTCCAGCACCACTTCGAGGAGTGCTCCCCCTGCCTGGAGAAGTACGGGCTGGAGGAGGCCGTGAAGAAGCTGGTGAAGCGGTGCTGCGGGCGGGACGACGTGCCGACCGACCTGCGCGCCAAGGTCATGGGCCGGATCGACCTGATCCGCTCCGGCCAGGCCGTCCCCGAGCATGACGTGACGGCGACGGTCCAGGAGAACTGAACCGGCCCGCACCTGCGTCAGCCGAGCGTTGCCGTCACTCGAATGTGCTAATCCGCGGGTGATACGCCCGCGGACCCACCCCCTGCCGTCCTAGGCTCCTGAGCCCGGACAGGTACGGCTGGGGGAGGCGTCATGGAGGGAACCCCGGCGTGGGCGCGCGGTTACGCCGTCTGTGTCGCCCTCGGCGCCCTGCTCTGCACGCTCCCCTCGCTGCCCGGCGCGCGTACCCCCTGGTGGGCGGTCGCCCTGCTCGCGGCCCTGTACGCCGGCGGCGAGCGGATCGCCCGGCGCAGGTTCGGCGGCACCCTCCACCCCGTGCTGCTGGCCGGGGCGTTCCTGCTCGCGCCGGCCGCGGCCGCTCTCGTCCCGCTGCCCGGGGCGCTGTTCTCGCACGTCGAGCGGCGCCCCTTTCTGCTGCGCCGGGTCTGGCGGGCCGCCCACGCGTCCCTCGCCGTGGGGGCGGCCGCCCAGGTGCACGCCGCGCTCGGCGGGCGGGAGGCCGTGGCCGGTTCCGACGTGCCGTACGCGCTGCTGCCCGCGGGCGCGGCCGTGCTGGTGTTCTGCGCCGCGCTGGCCCTGCTGAACGGCGGGATGCTGGCGCTGGCCGAGGGGTTGCCGCTGTGGCGGGCCTGCCGGGGACTGTTCCTGCGCTCGCTGGCGCCGCTGGCCGTGCACGGGCTCGGCGGGCTGATGATGGCCGTGCTGTGGCTCAGCCCGTACGGGCCGGTGGCCGCCCTGCTCGTGCTGTTCCCGATGGCCGTGTCCTGGTGGGTGTTCGCGCAGTACCACCGGGAGCGCGCCGCCCACCAGGCGACCATCCGCGCCCTGGTGCAGGCCGTCGACATCAAGGACGGCTACACGCGCGGGCACAGCGAACGCGTCGGCCAGGCCTCGGTGCTGATCGGGCGCGAGCTGGGGATGGACGAGAGCCGGATCGACATGCTCCGCTTCGCCGGGATCCTGCACGACGTCGGCAAACTCGGCGTCCCCACCCGGCTGTTGCGCAAGGACGGGCCGCTGACACCGCAGGAGCGACGCGTGATCGAGCTGCACCCGGAGTACGGGCACGAGATCACCCGCGGGATCTCCTTCCTCGGCGAGGCCCGCTCGGCGATCCTCCACCACCACGAACGCATCGACGGCAAGGGCTACCCGTACGGGCTGGTGGGCAGCCAGATCCCGGAGCCGGCCCGGGTGGTCGCCGTCGCGGACGCCTTCGACGCCATGACGTCCACCAGGTGCTACAGCAGGGCCCGGCCGGTGCAGGCGGCTCTGGAGGAGCTGCGCAAGTGCGCGGGCGCCCAGTTCGACCCCCGGATGGTCGCGGCGCTGGCGCACGCCATCGCCCGGGACGGCTGGCATCCGGTGGTGACCGCCGAGGAGGACCGGCCGGCCGTGCCCGCGCAGGCCTTCGACGACCGGTCCGAGGTGCGACGATGACCGTCCGCCGCTCACACGTGGCCCTCCACTGCGCGGCCGTGCTCCTCGGCGCCGGCTCCCTCCTGGTCACGTTCCTGACGGGCATCGAGGACCGCCCCGTCGCGCTCGCCTTCGGCGTCCTCGTCGCCGTCGGGGAGCTGACCCGGCCGCAGAGCGGGCCCCGGCTGCGGGAGGCCGCGCCGCTCGGCGCCGCCGGGTCGCTGTCGTACGCGCTGGTCGGCGGCCACGCCGGGCATCCCACACACCACGGGGTCACCCAGGTCGTGGCGGTCGTGGCCGCCGTCTCGCTGCTCGGCAGCGTGCCGCAGCTGGCCCGCGGACAGGCCGTCCTCGACCATCTCGTCCGGCGGGTACTGGCCGTCGGGTTCGCCGCCGTCTGCTTCCAGCCCCTCCACAACCGGGGGGTGTTCGACGGCTGGAGCGGGCCCGCCTACGCGCTGCTGCTGCTCGCGCTGCTCGTGCTGACCGTCCTGTGCGACGCCGTGGTGGCCGCCGCGCTCGCCCACTCCCGTACCGGCTGGCCGTTCGCCCCGCTGCTGCGCGACGAGTTGCGGGCGGTGCCCGGGATCGGCTCGGCGGTCTGCGCGACGGGGGCGGTGATGGCGCTCGCGGTGGCCGTCGTCGGGCTGTGGGCGCTGCCGGTGTTCTCGGTGCCGCTGCTGCTCACCCAGCTGTCCCTGCGCCGGTACGCGGCGGTGCGGGCCACCTACCGGCAGACCATCGCCTCGCTGGCCCGCGCCACCGAGATCGCCGGGTACACCCCGGCCGGGCATGCCCGCCGGGTCGCCGCCCTCAGCCAGGCCGTGGGCCGGGACCTGGGGCTGCCGGAGCCCGAGCTGACCGTCCTGGAGTACGCGGCCCTCATGCACGACATCGGCCAGCTCAGTCTCGTCGACCCGGTTCCGGCCGGTGCCACCGCGGGGCTGCCGGCGGCCCAGCAGCGGCGGATCGCGCTGCTCGGGGGGGCCGTCGTCCGCCAGACCGGAGCGGGCGCCCAGGTCGCCGCGGTCGTCGAGCGGCAGGCCGACCCCTACCCGGAGCAGCCGGTGGCCGCGCGCATAGTCCGGGTGGTGAACGCATACGAGGAGAAGGTCCGGGGAAGCGGTCCCGGTGGGCCCCTCACCGCCCTGGAGGAGCTGCGCCTCGGCACCGGCGGGGAGTACGCGCCCGAGGTGGTGGAGGCGCTGGCCAGGGTGGTGTGGAACACAGGGGCGGCGCGCTGGGGGAACCCCCGGGCGTCAGCACCGGGGGAGCCTCGGGCAGGGTGGTGCCGGACGACGGGTGGGACTGTCTGACCTCGCCCTCGGGTGGGTAACCCATGGGTAATGAGCGGCCCTCCGGCCACACGTGGTTGGATGCGAGGGAGAGAGTGTCCGGGGGCACTGGCCAGCCCACAGAACGGAACTGGCAGGCGGGAATCGTGAGGATCTTCGGCAAGGGACGGCACCGGCCCTCCGCCTCCTGGCGGCAGGCCACCGACCGCGCGTTCACGCTGATCGGCGACGGGCGGTACGAGGACGCGGGCGCGCTGCTGACACGTGCCGCCGATCTTGAACCCTGGCTGTCCGAGTCCTGGTTCAACCTCGCCCTGCTGCACAAGTTCCGGCACGACTGGGAGCAGGCCCGCACGGCGGGACTGCGGGCCGTCGCCCTCCTCGACCGTGAGGCCGGGGCCCCCGACTGGTGGAACGTGGGCATCGCGGCCACCGCCCTGCAGGACTGGCCGCTGGCCCGCCGCGCCTGGCAGGCGTACGGCCTGCGGGTCCCCGGCGACGCCATAAGCGCGGGCGAGCCGGTCGGCATGGAGCTGGGCAGCGCGGCCGTACGGCTGTCGCCCGAGGGCGAGGCCGAGGTGGTGTGGGGGCGGCGGCTGGACCCCGCCCGGATGGAGGTGCTGTCCATCCCGCTGCCCTCCTCCGGTCGGCGCTGGGGCGAGGTCGTGCTGCACGACGGGGTGCCGCACGGCGAGCGGACCACGGTCACGGGCCACTCCTACCCGGTCTTCGACGAGATCGAGCTGTGGGCGCCGTCGCCCGTGCCGACCTGGGTGGTCCTGCTGGAGGCGGCCACCGAGTCCGACCGGGACGCGCTGGAGCAGCTGGCGGCCGACGCGGGCTTCGCGGCGGAGGACTGGTCGTCGTCGGTGCGGTTGCTCTGCCGGATGTGCTCGGAGTCGCGGATGCCCTCCGACGAGGGCGACGGCGAGCATCTGGACCCCCACGACCACAGCGAGCCGGGGCACCCCGGTCCGCTAGGGCACCGGACGGACGGGCTTCAGTGGGTGCCCGAGCGCGAGTGCGGCGTCGCGGCCCCGGCCTCTCTCGTGCGGGGGCTGCTGGACGGGTGGGTCGCCGACAGCCCCGATTCCAGGGACTGGCGGGATCTGGAAGAGGTCTGCTGACGCTCTCGGCCGCGTGTTCGTCGTGGCTGGTCGCGCCGTTCCCCGCGCCCTGAGGGGGCGCGCTGCCCGTACCCTGTATCGAGCATTCATCCCCTGTCTGTTTGAGGAAGGCATCGTCGGTCATGGCGCAGCAGGACACCGATCAGCAGCACGCGGGCGTGCTGCCCGTGGACGACGAGGGTTTCGTCATCGACACCGAGGAGGCGGAGGCGCGCGAGCTGGCATGGCGTGAGGCCGGCACCTCGCGGCCGATCACCGTCGTCGGGAACCCGGTGCTGCACAAGGAGTGCAAGGACGTCACCGAGTTCGGCGAGGAGCTGCGGCAGCTGGTCGCGGACATGTTCGCCTCCCAGCACACCGCCGAGGGAGTGGGTCTGGCCGCCAACCAGATCGGCGTCGACCTGAAGGTCTTCGTCTACGACTGCCCCGACGACGACGGCGCCCGGCACACCGGTGTGGTCTGCAACCCCGAGCTCGTCGAACTGCCCGCCGACCGGCGCCGGCTGGACGACAGCAACGAGGGCTGTCTGTCGGTGCCCACCGCCTACGCGCCGCTGGCCCGTCCCGACTACGCCGAAGTGACCGGACAGGACGAGAAGGGCAACCCGATCAAGGTGCGCGGCACCGGATACTTCGCTCGGTGTTTGCAGCACGAGACCGACCACCTGTACGGCTACCTCTACATCGACCGTCTCTCCAAGCGTGAACGCAAGGACGCCCTGCGGCAGATGGCCGAGAACGAGCCCCGTTACCCCGTGGTCGCCAACGACTGAGCCCACCCGCACCACCACGACGCCCGGCCGGGACCCTTCCGGCCGGGCGTCGTTCGTGTGTCCGTCGGACGTTCGATCGCTTACGCACATCTACTGCACATCTGCTGATCCATAACCAGTCACACAGGGGGGGATTCTCGGCATGTTGGGGTAGTGAATGAAGCAAATCCGTTCCCAGAACGGTCAGTTGTAGTGCTGAATGGGAAGTGCGGGGATACGCAACGGCGCACGCCCGGCACGGGGGGAGGGGCGTGTGCTCACTGGCGGCTGAGAGGGGTTGTCCGTGCCAGCTTTCCCATACAGCACCACATACAGCACCACAGCGACGGTGGCCGCGCCCGCGGTCCCTCCCTCGCTCTCTCTTCCGGTCATCGAGGCGGCGTTTCCCCGGCAACTGCATCCGTATTGGCCCCGGTTGCAGGAGAGGACGCGCTCCTGGCTGCTGGAAATGCGGTTGATGTCGGCGGACAAGGTCGCAGAATATGCCGACGGACTTTGCTACACCGACCTGATGGCCGGCTTCTACCTCGGCGCACCCGACGAGGTCATGCAGGCCATCGCCGACTACAGCGCGTGGTTCTTCGTCTGGGACGACCGGCACGACCGTGACGTCGTGCACGGCCGGACGTCCTCCTGGCGGCGGCTCAGGTTCCGCTTGCACGCGGCCCTGGACTCCCCGGCGGAGCACCTGGGCCACCCGGATCCGCTGGTCGCCGGGCTCGCGGACAGCGTGAGCCGGCTGCACTGCTTCCTTCCCGGTACCTGGAACGCCCGGTTCACCCGGCACTTCCACGCCGTGATCGAGGCGTACGACCGGGAATTCCACAACCGAATCGAAGGGCGCATTCCCGGAGTCGACGAATACCTGGCGCTCCGTCGGCTCACGTTCGCGCACTGGATCTGGACCGACCTGCTGGAGCCGAGTGCGGGCCAAGAACTACCGGACCCGGTGCGGAAACACCCCGCGTTCCGCCGGGCGGCGCTGCTGAGCCAGGAATTCGCCGCCTGGTACAACGACCTCTGCTCGCTTCCGAAGGAAATCGCGGGCGATGAGGTGCACAATCTCGGAATCAGTCTCATCACCCATGAGGGGCTGACCCTGGAAGAGGCGGTCGAGGAATTAAGGCGTCGTGTCGAGGAATGCATTTCCGAGTTCCTCGTGACCGAGAAGGACGTCCTGCTCCTCGCCGAACGGCTCACCGACGGCACGGTCCGTGGAAATCAGCTCGGCGCCGCCGTGCGGTCCTGCCTCGGCAATATGCGGAACTGGTTCAGTTCCGTCTACTGGTTCCACCACGAGTCCGGCCGATACATGGTCGACAGCTGGGACGACCGGTCCACGCCCCCGTACGTCAACAACGAAGCGGCAGGTGAGAAATGACCGTCGAGTCGGTGAAACCCGCGACCCCCGCGGCGCCCGAACTGCGTGAGCCACCGTTGGCCGGTGGCAGGGTTCCGCTCCTCGGACACGGCTGGAAGCTGGCCCGTGACCCGCTGGCCTTCCTGGCCCAACTGCGCGACCACGGCGACGTCGTCCGCCTCAGGCTCGGCCCCAAGACGGTGTACGCCGTCACCGCGCCGGACCTCACCGGCGCCTTGGCGCTCAGCCCCGACTACATCATCTCCGGCCCCCTGTGGGAGTCCCTGGAGAGCCTGCTCGGCAAGGAGGGCGTGGCCACCGCCAACGGCCCGCTGCACCGCCGCCAGCGGCGCACGATCCAGCCCGCCTTCCGGCTCGACGCGATCCCCGGCTACGGGCCGATCATGGAGGAGGAGGCGTACGCGCTCGTCGAGCGCTGGCGGAAGGGCGAGGTGCTCGACGTCACCGCCGAGTCCTTCCGGGTGTCCGTGCGCATCTCGGCCCGCTGTCTCATGCGCGGCAGCTATATGGACGCCCGGTCCGAGCGCATCACCTCCGCACTCGCCACACTGTTCGCCGGTATGTACCAGCGCATGGTGGTGCCCCTCGGGCCCCTTTATCGGGTACCGATTCCGGCCAACCGTGAATTCAACCGGGCGCTGGCCGATCTGCATCGGCTGGTGGACGAGATCATCGCCGACCGCCGCGCATCCGGTCAAAAGCCGAACGATTTGCTGACGGCTTTGCTGGAGGCGAAGGACGAGAATGGCGAACCGATCGGGGAACAGGAGATCCACGACCAGGTCATCGCGATACTCACCCCGGGCAGTGAAACAGCGGGCTCCGTGGTGATGTCGCTGCTCCACGTCCTCACCGAGCACCCCGACCAGGTGGACAAGATCCGCGAAGAGGTGAAAAGCGTCGTCGGTGACCGGCCGGTCGCATTCGACGACGTCCGAAAGCTCCAGCACACCGCCAATGTCATCGTCGAGACCATGCGGTTGTATCCCGCCGTATGGATATTGACCCGGCGCGCGGTGACCGAGACCGAGCTCGGCGGCTACCGCATTCCGGCGGGCGCCGACATCGTCTACAGCCCGTACGCCGTACAGCGCGATCCGCGGTCGTACGAGCGGCACACGGAGTTCGATCCCGACCGCTGGTTGCCCGGCCGCTCCTCGGAGGTGCCGAAGTACGCGATGACGCCGTTCGGCGTCGGCAACCGGAAGTGCCCGAGCGACCACTTCTCGATGGCCGAGCTGACGCTGATCGCAGCGGTGGTCGCGTCCGCGTTCCGCTTCGAGCCGGTGCCGGGCTCCGACAACCGGACGCACATCGGCATCACACTCCGGCCGCGGCGGCTGCTGCTGCGGGCGGTGTCCGGGTGAGAGCCACGGCTCAGGCGACGGCCCGCGGGCCGCGGAACGTGCGCCGATAGGCGTTGGGGGAGGTCCCCAGCGCCTGCACGAACTGGTGACGCAGGGCGCCGGCCGTACCGAAGCCGGTGCGCCAGGCGATCGCGTCCACCGTCTCGTCCGTCGCCTCCAGCAGGTGCTGCGCCAGCAGCACCCGCTGGCGCAGCAGCCAGCGATAGGGGGTGGTGCCCGTCTCCTGCTGGAAACGGCGGGCGAACGTGCGCGGTGACATGTGGGCGCGTTCCGCGAGCTGCTCCACCGTGACCTCCTCGTCGAGGTGCTGCTCCATCCACGCGAGCACCTCGCCGACGGTGTCGCACCGTGACCGGGGCAGCGGCCGCTCGATGTACTGGGCCTGGCCGCCGCTCCGGTGCGGCGGCACCACCATCCGCCGGGCGATCCGGTTGGCGACCTCGGGCCCCTGCTCCTTGCGGACCAGGTGCAGACAGGCGTCGATACCGGCGGCCGTGCCGGCCGAGGTGATCACCGGGTCCTCGTCGACGTACAGCACGTCCGGCTCGACCACCGTCCGGGGAAAGCGCCGGGCCAGCAGGTCCGCGTGGCGCCAGTGCACGGCGCAGCGCCGGCCGTCGAGCAGCCCCGCGGCGCCCAGCACGAAGACCCCGGAGCAGACGCTGAGGACCCGGGCGCCCCGGTCCACGGCCCGGCGCAGCGCGGCGAGCAGCTCGGGCGGATACGCGCGGTCGACGTTCTCGTCCGCGGCCGGAACGGCGATCAGGTCGGCCTCGTCCAGCCGGTCGAGGCCGTACGGAGTGGACACGGTCAGGCCGCCGACATGGGTGCCCAGGACCGGGCCCTCGGCCGACACCACGGCGAAGTCGTACACCGGCAGTCCCTCGTCGCTGCGGTCGAGGCCGAACACCTCACAGACGACGCCCAGTTCGAAGGGATGCACGCCGTCGACGAGAACGGCCGCCACGTTTTTCAGCATGCTGCCAGTGTGCACCCGTAGTGGCAGGAATTTGAAGGTGTGCGGCAGTCCTGCCACTCACGGTCAGGAGCGTCCGGCACAACACTGGTGTCCATGAACACGAACCAGATCGAAGGCCTCATCGGAATGCTCATGGTCCTCGGGATCCTCGTCCTCCTGGTCCTCCCGTCCGCGCTCGGCATCGTGCGCGACCGGCGCGCCGACCGGCAGATCAGGGAGGCCCAGGAGGCCCGTGGGGAGCGGGAGGGTCAGAAGTCCTCGTCCAGGTCGACGGTGCCCTCCACCGCGACCTGGTACGCCGAGGGACGGCGCTCGAAGAAGTTGGTCAGCTCCTGAACACCCTGGAGCTCCATGAAGGAGAAGGGGTTCTCCGAGCCGTACACCGGGGCGAAGCCGAGCCGCGACAGACGCTGGTCGGCGACGCACTCGAGGTACTGCCGCATCGAGTCGGTGTTCATGCCCGGCAGCCCCTCGCCGCACAGGTCGCGCCCGAACTGCAGCTCGGCCTCGACGGCCTCCCGCAGCATGGCGGTCACCTCTTCCTGGAGCCGGTCGTCGAAGAGGTCCGGCTCCTCCTTGCGGACGGTGTCGACCACCTCGAAGGCGAAGCTCATGTGCATCGTCTCGTCACGGAACACCCAGTTGGTGCCCGTGGCGAGGCCGTGCAGCAGCCCCCGGCTGCGGAACCAGTACACGTACGCGAAGGCGCCGTAGAAGAACAGGCCCTCGATGCACGCGGCGAAGCAGATCAGGTTGAGCAGGAAGCGGCGGCGGTCGGCCTTGGTCTCCAGCCGGTCCAGCTTCTCGACCTCGTTGATCCACTTGAAGCAGAACTCGGCCTTCTCGCGGATGGAGGGAATGTTCTCCACGGCGTCGAAGGCGGCGGCGCGGTCCGCCGGGTCGGGGAGATAGGTGTCCAGAAGCGTCAGATAGAACTGGACGTGGACGGCTTCCTCGAAGAGCTGCCGCGACAGGTAGAGGCGCGCTTCGGGGGAGTTGATGTGCTTGTACAGCGTCAGCACGAGGTTGTTCGCCACGATGGAGTCGCCCGTCGCGAAGAACGCGACCAGCCGGCCGATCATGTGCTGCTCGCCCTCGGACAGCTTCGCCAGGTCGGCGACGTCCGAGTGGAGATCGACCTCCTCGACGGTCCAGGTGTTCTTGATGGCGTCCCGGTAGCGCTCGTAGAAGTCCGGGTAGCGCATCGGGCGGAGGGTCAGCTCGAAGCCGGGGTCGAGCAGGTTCTTGGCGGACACGGTCTTGGCTTCGCTGGTCATTACTGGCAGGCCTCGCAGGACTCGGGGTTCTCAAGGGAGCAGGCGACGGCCTCTTCCGAGGTCACCTGCTGCACGGGGATGGCGGCGGGGGTCTGCGCCTGGGCGGCGCGCGCGATGCGGGTCGCCGGGCGGGAGCGCAGGTAGTACGTGGTCTTCAGGCCCGACTTCCAGGCGTACGCGTACATCGAGGAGAGCTTGCCGATGGTCGGCGTCTCCAGGAACAGGTTCAGGGACTGGGCCTGGTCCAGGTACGGGGTACGGGCGGCGGCCATGTCGATCAGGCCGCGCTGCGGGATCTCCCACGCCGTGCGGTACAGGGCGCGCACCTCGGCCGGGATCCAGGCGAAGTCCTGCACCGAGCCGTTGGACTCGCGCAGCGCCTCACGGGTGCGGGCGTCCCACACGCCGAGGTCCTTGAGCTCCTGCACCAGGTAGGAGTTGACCTGGAGGAACTCGCCGGACAGCGTCTCGCGCTTGAACAGGTTGGACACCTGCGGCTCGATGCACTCGTACACCCCCGCGATGGACGCGATGGTGGCGGTGGGCGCGATGGCGAGCAGCAGGGAGTTGCGCATGCCGGTCTCGGCGATCCGCTCGCGCAGGGCCGCCCAGCGCTCGGGCCAGGCGAACTCCACGCCGTAGTGGTCCGGGTGCAGCACGCCCCTGGCCGTACGGGTCTTCTCCCAGGCCGGCAGCGGGCCGTTGCGCTCGGCCAGTTCGGCGGAGGCCTCGTACGCGGCGAGCATCACGCGCTCGGCGATACGGGTGGACAGCGCCTTGGCCTCGGCGGAGTCGAAGGGCAGCCGCAGCTTGAAGAAGACGTCCTGGAGGCCCATCGCGCCCAGGCCGACCGGACGCCACCGGGCGTTGGAGCGGCCCGCCTGCTCGGTCGGGTAGAAGTTGATGTCGACGACCCGGTCGAGGAAGGTGACGGCCGTACGGACGGCCTCGTCCAGCCGCTCCCAGTCGATGGTGCCGGCCGTCGTGTCGACGAAGGCTCCGAGGTTCACCGATCCGAGGTTGCAGACCGCCGTCTCGCCGTCGTCCGTGACCTCCAGGATCTCCGTGCAGAGGTTGGAGGAGTGCACGACGTGACCCGGCTCGGCCGTCTGGTTGGCGGTGCGGTTGGCCGCGTCCTTGAAGGTCATCCAGCCGTTGCCGGTCTGCGCGAGGGTACGCATCATGCGGCCGTAGAGGTCACGGGCGGGGATGGTCTTCCTGGCGAGACCGGCCGCCTCCGCCCTGCGGTAGGCCGCGTCGAACTCCTCGCCCCACAGGTCGACGAGCTCGGGCACGTCGGCGGGGGAGAACAGCGACCAGGGGGCGTCGGCGTTGACCCGGCGCATGAACTCGTCCGGGATCCAGTGCGCGAGGTTCAGGTTGTGCGTCCGGCGGGCGTCCTCACCGGTGTTGTCCCGCAGCTCCAGGAACTCCTCGATGTCGGAGTGCCAGGTCTCCAGGTAGACCGCGGCCGCCCCCTTGCGCCGGCCGCCCTGGTTCACCGCGGCGACCGAGGCGTCGAGCGTCTTCAGGAACGGCACGATGCCGTTGGAGTGCCCGTTGGTGCCGCGGATCAGCGAACCGCGGCTGCGGATACGGGAGTACGACAGTCCGATGCCGCCCGCGTGCTTCGACAGCCTGGCCACCTGGTGGTAGCGGTCGTAGATCGAGTCCAGCTCGTCCAGCGGGGAGTCCAGGAGATAGCAGGACGACATCTGGGGATGCCGGGTGCCGGAGTTGAAGAGCGTGGGGGAGGACGGGAGGTAGTCCAGCCGGCTCATCAGCCCGTAGAGCGCGGCGACCTCGTCCACCGAACGGGACGTGTCGTCCTCGGCGAGACCGGCGGCCACGCGCAGCAGGAAGTGCTGGGGTGTCTCGACGACCTTGCGGGTGATCGGGTGGCGCAGCAGGTAGCGGCTGTGCAGGGTACGGAGCCCGAAGTAGCCGAAGCGGTCGTCGGCGCCCTCGTCGATCAGCGCGTCGAGGCGGACCGCGTGGATCCGCACGAACTCGGCGGTGCGGTCGGCGATCAGGCCCTCGCGGTGGCCGACGGCGACCGATCCGGTGAACGACGTGACGCCCTGGGAGGCGGCCTCCGCGGCGATGCTGATCGTCAGCAGCCGGGCGGCCAGCTTCGAGTAGGCGGGGTCCTCGGAGATGAGGCCCGCGGCCCCCTCCGTGGCCAGCTCGCGCAGCTCCGCCTCGTCGGCCCGGGCGGACCGGCCGCGCAGGGCGGCGGCCGCGACCCGGCCGGGGTCGGCGTCGGGCAGGTCGGCGG
The DNA here is from genome assembly GCF_030815485.1 of Streptomyces rishiriensis. Taxonomy (NCBI): domain Bacteria; kingdom Bacillati; phylum Actinomycetota; class Actinomycetes; order Kitasatosporales; family Streptomycetaceae; genus Streptomyces; species Streptomyces rishiriensis. The sequence goes on from NZ_JAUSWV010000002.1 coordinate 5,653,715, forward strand.
TCAGCTCGGTCAGGGTCCGCAGCAACGCGGTACCGGGACCGTCGGTCTCCAGCTCGGTGACGGAAACCGGATCGGCTGGCGCGATGGTCACGTGGGGCACTCCCTCGCTCGGCGACGGGCCTTGCGGAGGGCAGGGGGCAGCTCGCGAGCGCGGGGGCGTCGCGTCCACCGGCCCATTCCACGAGACCCGGACGTCAGGGCACCCGGACCGGACGGCCGGGCGCGCTGTCGGCAGGACCTCGGACTGAACAGGCGTGCGCATATGGGTATGGATGCACGCGAGTACACCGTTGCGGGACAGTTCCGGATTCGCACCGGATTCCCCTGCGGCGACAGCGAGCATGAGCATACATCTTGTGCTCACTCGTCACGCCACCCCCAGATGTTGTGTCGGGGTGGTTTCAGAGCGTCAACTGTCGCGCGGACGGAGCGATGTCGTCCATGCCGGGAAATGTCCACCGGGCACACGACGGCGGGCCGCCGGATTCCTCCGACGGCCCGCCGGACGCGGTGCTCGACGACCTGGCTAGTGACCGGCGCCCGCCGTCGCCGGGGGCAGCTCCACCGCCACGCCCGGGTCGCCGGCGTCCGCCGTGTAGTCCTCCGGCTTCGTCTCGTCGATGCCGTCGGGGGCCTTGGCAGCCTTCAGGACGAAGGTCAGCACCACGGTGACGACGACGTTGATCAGGAACGCCGTGAGACCGATGTAGCCGATCTCGCCGATGCCCGGGATCTCCTTCGACGAGCCGCCGAAGTGCTTCTGGGTCGGGGACGCGACGCCGTACGCGGCGACGGTGCCGTAGATCATGCCGACCGCCCAGCCGGCGAGCAGGGCCCAGCGGTGGAACCAGCGGGTGAAGAGGCCGCCGACCAGGGCCGGGAAGGTCTGGAGGATCCAGATGCCGCCCAGCAGCTGGAAGTTGATGGCGACCGTCTTGTCCATGGTGAGGACGAAGACCAGGGCGCCCACCTTGACCAGGAGCGAGACCAGCTTGGAGACCTTCGTCTCCTGCGCGGGCGTCGCGTCCGGCTTGATGAAGTCCTTGTAGATGTTGCGGGTGAAGAGGTTCGCGGCCGCGATCGACATGATGGCCGCGGGCACGAGCGCGCCGATGCCGATCGCCGCGAACGCCACACCCGCGAACCAGGACGGGAACATGTCCTCGAACAGCTGCGGGATCGCCAGCTGACCGTTGGTGACCTTGACCCCGGCCGCGATCGCCATGAAGCCCAGCAGCGCCAGCAGGCCCAGCATCAGGGAGTACAGCGGCAGGATCGTGGTGTTGCGGCGGATCACCTCACGGCTGCGGGACGACAGCGTCGCCGTGATGGAGTGCGGATACATGAACAGCGCCAGCGCCGAGCCCAGCGCCAGCGTGGCGTACGTCCACTGACCGGGTTCGGCCGGTGCCAGCGCGCCGCGCGGCTTGCCCGTCGCCGGGTTGGTCTGGCTGAACGCCTCGCCCGCCTTGGCGAAGATGTCGTCGAAGCCGCCGAGCTTGATCGGGATGTAGATGATCGCCACCGCGATGACGATGTAGATCAGCGTGTCCTTCACGAACGCGATCAGCGCGGGCGCCCGCAGGCCCGAGGAGTAGGTGTAGGCGGCCAGCACGCCGAACGCGATCAGCAGCGGCAGGTCCTTCACGAACCAGTTGGTGTCCTCGCCGCCGCCGACGCCCATCACGTCGAGCACGGCCTGGATGCCGACCAGTTGGAGCGCGATGTACGGCATCGTCGCCAGGATGCCGGTGACGGCGACCGCGAGCGAGAGCCCCTTCGAGCCGAACCGGCCGCGCACGAAGTCCGAGGTCGTCACATAGCCGTGCTTGTGGGACACCGACCACAGGCGGGGCAGGAAGGTGAAGATCAGCGGGTAGACGAGGATCGTGTACGGCACCGCGAAGAAGCCGGCCGCGCCCGCCGCGTAGATCGCCGCGGGCACGGCGACGAAGGTGTACGCGGTGTAGAGGTCGCCGCCGAGCAGGAACCAGGTGACCCAGGTGCCGAAGGACCGGCCGCCGAGGCCCCATTCGTCGAGGCTGTCGTTCTCGGCCTTGCGCCAGCGCGCGGCCAGGAAGCCCATGACCGTGACGGCCAGGAAGAAGAAGATGAAGACGGCGAGCGCGACGCCGTTCACGCCGTCCTTCATTCCGACGCACCACCCTTCGCGGAAGCGGAGGAGGGCTTCGCGCGGCCGCGCTGGTCACGCTGCCACAGCTTGTAGGCGGTCACGGTGAGTGCGGCGGAGAGGGGCACCCACAGCATCTGGTACCAGTAGAAGAAGGGGATCCCGATGAACGCGGGATCCACCTTCGCGTACGAACCCACCCACAGCATCGCCACGAAGGGCGCGATCAGACAGAGGGCGATGGCGACGCGCGCAGGCGTCACCACCGGTTCCCTCGTTGCTTCGTCGGACATCGGCGGCTCCGTCCCCTCACTCTGATCGCCTTGATCACAGATGTAATGAGCAGGCAATGTAAGTGACGGATAAGCCGAGCGGAAGACCCTCCACGAACCCTCTACCCGGTGGGCCGCTTCAGCCGTGCCACGAACTTGTACCGGTCGCCCCGGTACACCGACCGCACCCACTCCACGGGCCGGCCCTCCTGGTCCAGCGAGTGCCGGGAGAGCATCAGCATCGGCAGGCCGACGTCGGTGCCCAGCAGGCCCGCCTCACGCGGGGTGGCCAGCGAGGTCTCGATGGTCTCCTCGGCCTCGGCGAGCCGGACATCGTAGACCTCGGCGAGGGCGGTGTACAGCGAGGCGTACTTGACCAGCGACCTGCGCAGGGCCGGGAAGCGCTTCGCCGACAGATGGGTCGTCTCGATGGCCATCGGTTCGCCGTTGGCCATGCGCAGGCGCTCGATGCGCAGCACCCGGACGCCGGCCGTTATGTCGAGCAGACCGGCGAGGCGGTCGTCGGCGGTGATGTAGCCGATGTCCAGGAGCTGCGAAGTCGGTTCGAGGCCCTGGGCGCGCATGTCCTCGGTGTACGAGGTGAGTTGGAGTGCCTGGGACACCTTGGGCTTGGCGACGAAGGTGCCCTTGCCCTGGATGCGCTCGAGGCGGCCCTCGACGACGAGTTCCTGGAGTGCCTGGCGGACGGTCGTGCGCGAGGTGTCGAACTCGGCCGCCAGGGTGCGTTCCGGCGGGACCGGGGTGCCCGGAGACTGTGTCTCCGTGATGTCGAGCAGATGTTTCTTCAGGCGGTAGTACTTGGGCACACGCGCGGTACGGACGGTCGCCCCACCCTCGTTCTCCGCACTGCTGACGTCGGTGCTCATGGCCTGCCTTCCCGGCTGCGGGGTGCCGAAATGGCCGACACGCCGTCGGCCGCGGCTCACATCGTGGCACGGACGCGGGGATGCTGCTCCACCGTTCCGTGATCCCTCTGTATACCGTCGCAACCTTTGCTGGTCTAGTCCACCAGGGCAAATGGTCTACCGGAGCGGTGCCCTCCGGAGCCCGGGTTTTCTAGGGCTTCTTACTTAAAGGTTCCTGCATATGTAGGTCCCATAACGGCTGTTCGGAGGGGGTTCGGCCACCCTTGACAGGCTTATTGGTCTGAGCCAAGCTCTGCGCACTGGTCTACACCATTGGTCCAGATCGAGGTCCCGGCCCGTGGGCGGGGGGTGTGGCATCCCTGAGGAGGATGGCGTGAAGCGCAAGCTGATAGCCGCGATCGGTATCGCGGGCATGATGGTCTCCATCGCGGCGTGCGGGGACGACGGTGGCAGCGGGGACTCGAAGGGCACCGAGGCCAAGGAACTGACGGTCTGGCTCACCGTCGACGCGCAGAACAACTGGCCCGAGCTGGTGAAGGCCGCCGACGCGGCGGTGCAGAAGGCGCACCCCGGCGTCAAGATCAACCACGAGTACTACGGCTGGCCGGACAAGAACGCCAAGCTCGACGCGGTTCTCGCCACCGACAAGGCCCCCGACGTCGTCGAGATGGGCAACACCGAGATGCTCGGTTACATGGTCAAGGGAGCCTTCGCGCCTCTCGACACCGCCAAGTTCGACAACTCCTCCGCCTGGCTCGACGGCCTCAAGGCCTCGGTGACCTACGACGGCAAGACCTACGGCGTGCCGTACTACGCCGGCGGCCGCGTCGGCAACTGGCGCAAGGACGTCTTCGCCTCGGCGGGCGTCAAGGCCACGCCGAAGACGTACGCCGAGCTGACCGCCGCCCTGGACAAGGTCCAGAAGAAGGAGGGCGACAAGTTCTCCTCCTGGTACCAGCCCACCCGCGACTGGTACGCGGCCATGTCCTTCGTCTACGACGCCGGCGGCTCGATCGCCAAGGAGGAGGGCGGCCAGTGGAAGGCCAACCTCTCCTCGCCCGAGTCCGTCAAGGGGCTCAACGAGTTCAAGTCGGTCGTCGACAAGTACATGCACGGCGACAAGACCAAGGACGAGTCCGACCGTTACATCGTCTACGGCCAGGGCAAGTCGGGCATGATCTTCGGCGCGGCCTGGGAGGGCGCGACCTCCGCCGACCCGAAGAACGACAAGACCGGCAAGCTCAAGGACAACCTCGAGAACTTCGTGATGCCCGGTCCGTCCGGGAAGAACCTCCCCGTCTTCCTGGGCGGCTCCGACCTCGCCGTCCCGGTGAAGTCGCACGCACAGGCCCTCGCCGCCGAGTGGATCAACGCGTTCACCGGTCCCGCCGGTCAGAAGGGCCTGATGGCCAAGGGCAACCTGCCCAACAACAAGACCGACCTCGCGACCCTCAAGAACGATCCGGCCACCGCGGTGCCCGCCACCGCCGCCGAGTCCAACTGGTTCGTCCCGATGGCGCCCGGCTGGGGCCAGGTCGAGAAGGCCCAGGTGCTCCAGACCATGCTCCAGAGCATCGGCACCGGCAAGAAGACGGTCGAGGCCGCCGCGAAGGACGCGGACGCCGCGATCGACAAGGTCATCAACAACAAGTGACCTGAGGGCAGGGCCCCGACGACCCCGGAGGGCTTCATCGGGGCGGGGCCCTGCCTCCCGTACGACCCGTACGGGGCTTCGCCTTCGTACGACCCGAGGGACCGCTGAGGAGCGCGCGGATGAGTGCCGCAGACACGACCACTGCCAAAGTGCCGCCGACGCGGCAGTCACCGCCACCACCACCCGTGGTGCCGAGACCACGCGGCGGCCGGAGGGCCGGCGGGGCCACCACCCCCTGGCTGCTCCTCGCCCCCTGCCTGCTGGTCCTCGCCCTGGTGATGGGCTATCCGCTGGTCCGCCTGGTCACCCTCTCCTTCCAGAAGTTCGGGCAGTCCCAGCTGTGGGGCTTCCAGCCGGCCGAGTCGGTCGGGTTCGACAACTTCACGGGCGTGCTGGACGACGGCGAGTTCTGGCAGGTCGTCTTCCGCACGGTCGTCTTCGCGGCCGGCTGCGTGATCTTCACGATGGTCGTCGGCATGCTGATCGCACTGCTCCTGCAGCGGGTCTCCGGCTGGGTGAAGACCCTCGTCAACATCGCGCTCGTGGCCAGCTGGGGCATGCCGGTCATCGTCGCCACCACCGTCTTCAAGTGGCTGTTCGACGCGGACTACGGCATCCTCAACGCGGTCCTGAGCAGGCTGCCGGGCGTCGACCTGATCGGCCACAACTGGTTCGCCAGCGGACCGCAGGGGCTGGCGGTCATCATGCTCCTCGTCGTCTGGGGCGCCGTGCCCTTCGTGGTCATCACCCTCAGCGCCGGCCTCACCCAGGTCCCGGCCGAACTGGAGGAGGCCGCCCGCCTCGACGGCGCGGGCGCCTGGGGCGTCTTCCGGTACGTCACCCTGCCCATCCTCAAACCGATCATCGTGATGCTCACGACCCTGTCGGTCATCTGGGACATGGGCGTGTTCCCCCAGGTCTTCGTCATGCGCAACGGACACCCGGAAGCCGAGTTCCAGATCCTGACGACGTACTCCTACGACCGCGCCTTCGTCGTCAACGACTACGGCCAGGGCTCGGCGATCGCCCTGATCACCGTGCTGCTGCTGCTCGGGGTGGTCGCCGTCTACATGCGCCAGATGCTGAAGATCGGAGAGGTCGAATGAGCGCCGTTGCCTCCGAGGCGAACCGGGCGGGAAGCCGCTCGGGGCGCCGCAGGTCGAAGTCCGGCTGGAACCTCCTCGGCCTGTTCGTCTTCGCCGTCGCGGGTTTCCCCGTCTACTGGATGCTCAACACCGCGTTCAAGCCGGCGAAGGACGCGATCGACCCGGACCCGAGCCTGCTGCCCACGGGGCTGACCCTCGACAACTTCAGCCGGGCCCTGCACATCGCCGACTTCTGGGGCCCGGTGGGCCGCAGTCTGCTGGTCTCCCTCGCGGTCGTCGCGATCGGCGTCGTCGTGGGCATGCTGGCCGCCCTGGCCATCTCCCGGTTCGCCTTCCGCGGCCGCAAGATCGTGATCGTGGGCATCCTGGCCGTCCAGATGGTCCCGCTCGTGGCCATGATCATCCCGGTCTTCCTGCTCCTGAACGACCTGGGCCAGTACGACAAGCTGACCGGCCTGATCCTCACCTACCTGACCTTCATCCTCCCCTTCACGGTGTGGACGCTGCGCGGCTTCATCGTCAACATCCCCAAGGAGCTGGAGGAGGCCGCGATGGTCGACGGCTGCTCCCGCACCGGGGCCTTCGTCCGGGTGGTCTTCCCTCTGCTGGCCCCGGGCATGGTCGCCACCTCGGTCTACGGCTTCATCCAGGCCTGGAACGAGTACCTCTACGCCCTGATGCTGCTCAGCCAGAAGAACCAGACGGCCACCGTGTGGCTCAGCAACTTCTCCACCAAGCACGGCACCGAGTACGCCCCGATGATGGCCGGCGCCACCATGATGGCGCTGCCGATCGTCGCCCTCTTCCTCCTCGTCCAGCGCAAGATGGCCGCGGGGCTGACCGCGGGCGCCGTGAAGGGATAACGCCCCGATGACGACAATCGCCAGCGGCACCGACACTCTCACCCGTGACGCCCTGACGGTCCTGCAACCCGGCTTCCCCGGCACCACCGCCCCCGACTGGCTGCTGCGCCGCCTGGGCGAGGGGCTGGCGTCGGTGGGCCTGTTCGGCAGGAACATCGCCTCACCGGAACAACTGGCCGCGCTGACCGCGCAGCTGCGCGCGGAACGGGACGACGTCCTGGTCGCGATCGACGAGGAGGGCGGAGACGTCACGCGCCTGGAGGTGCGCACCGGCTCCAGCTTCCCCGGCAACCACGCCCTGGGCGCGGTGGACGACGTCTCGCTCACCCTGGAGGTCGCCGCCGAGCTGGGCCGCCGCCTCGCGGAGTGCGGCGTCAACCTCAACTGGGCGCCCTCCGCCGACGTGAACTCCAACCCCGCGAACCCGGTCATCGGCGTCCGTTCCTTCGGCGCCGACCCCGCTCTGGTCGCCCGGCACACCGCCGCCTACGTCACCGGTCTCCAGTCGGCGGGCGTGGCGGCCTGCACCAAGCACTTCCCGGGGCACGGCGACACGGCCGTCGACTCCCACCACGCCCTTCCGCGCATCGACGCCGACCCCACGGTCCTGACGGAACGCGAACTGACGCCGTTCCGCGCCGCCATCGCCGCCGGCACCCGCGCCGTGATGAGCGCCCACATCCTGGTCCCCGCCCTGGACCCGGCCCGGCCCGCGACCCTGTCCCCGCGCGTCCTCACCACCCTGCTGCGCGAGGAACTCGGCTACGACGGCCTGATCGTCACGGACGGCATGGAGATGCAGGCCGTGGCCGCGACCTACGGCATCGAGCGCGGCAGCGTCCTCGCCGTCGCGGCCGGCGCCGACGCCATCTGCGTGGGCGGCGGCCTGGCGGACGACGAGACGGTACGCCGCCTGCGCGACGCCCTGGTCACCGCCGTCCGCACGGGCGAACTCCCCGAGCAACGCCTCGCCGACGCGGCGGAACGGGTGCGGGCACTGGCCCGCTGGACGGCTCCGCGGAGCACGGCCGCGGCCGGCGCCGACGAGGGAACGGCGCGCGCCGGAGGGAGCGCCGGGCGAGCCGACGTCGGGCTGATCGCCGCCCGGCGGGCGCTGCGCCTCACCGGCGACGACGTCTTCACCCCGCTCAGCGACCCGCCGTACGTCGCCGCGCTCACCCCGGTCGCGAACATCGCCGTCGGTGACGAGACCCCGTGGGGCGTGGCCGCCGAGCTCGGCCGGCTGCTGCCGGGGACCCGGACCGGCAGCTTCGCGGGCCCGGACGCGGGGCCCGCGGCGCTGGTCGCGGCGGGGGAGCGGCGGATCGTCGCCGTGGTCCGTGACGAGCACCGCCACCCCTGGATGACGGCGGCCCTCGACACCCTCCTCGCGGCGCGTCCGGACACGGTCGTCGTCGAGATGGGCGTCCCCCAGGCCCCGCCCCGGGGCGCCCTGCACATCGCCACCCACGGCGCGGCCCGGGTGTGCGGCCGCGCGGCGGCGGAGGTCGTCGCGGCCGGTGCACACGCCTGAACCTCCCCACGACGACGACGCCGGGCTCCCCTTCAGGAGCCCGGCGCCTTCGTCGTCGTCAGTGGTGGCGTCTCTCAGATCCCCTGCCACGCGGGCTTGCCGGCGTACGTGTGCCGGAAGTACTCCGCGAGCTTCAGCTTGGACGCGGCGGCCTCGTCGACGACGACCGTCGCGTGCGGGTGCAGCTGGAGCGCGGATGCCGGGCACACCGCGGCGACCGGCCCCTCCACCGTCGCCGCGACCGCGTCCGCCTTGCCCTCCCCGGTGGCGAGCAGCACCAGGTGCCGCGCCTCCAGGATCGTGCCGATGCCCTGGGTGATGACATGGTGCGGGACCTGCTCGATGTCCCCGTCGAAGAAGCGCGCGTTGTCCACCCGGGTCTGCTCGGTCAGCGTCTTGATCCGGGTGCGCGAGGCCAGGGAGGAGCACGGCTCGTTGAACCCGATGTGCCCGTCGGTGCCGATCCCGAGCAGCTGCAGGTCCACTCCGCCGGCGGCGGCCAGCGCGCGGTCGTAGGCCTCGCACGCGGCCTGCACGTCGGGGGCCGTGCCGTCCGGCCCGAGGAAGGCCTCCATGCCGATGCCCAGCGGCTCCAGCACCTCACGCCGCAGCACCGAACGGTAGGACTCGGGGTGCTCGGCGGGCAGGCCCACGTACTCGTCCAGCTGGGCGATCCGCGCCCGCGCGGTGTCCACCGATCCGGAGCGCACCTCGGCCGCCAGCGCCTGGTAGACGGGCAGCGGGGTGGAACCGGTGGCCACACCGAGCAGGGCGTCCGGCTTGCGCCGCAGGAGGCGCGCCATGGCCTCGGCGATGATCTCGCCGCCCGACCGGGCGTCCGCAACGATGACAACTTCCACGCTGGCCTGCCGTTCTGAGAGGGGCTCCGAGGGCTCGGAAGGGCTATGTGGTTTAGACCAATCTGTGAGGCCAATCTAACAGAGTCGGCCCCGTTCGTCCTCGAGGGCGGGAGGGCGCGCGGTCGACTCCGGCACGGATCGCGGAAATGCCCCGCGCAACTGGCCCCGCGCGGGAACCCGCACAGGCTAGGCTGCGTTGTGGACGTCAGAGCGTCCGCATGCCCGCCACGACGAACGACCTTCCCTCCATGGACACCCCTAGTGGTCTAGTCCACAATGGGAGGGAGCGCGACACAGAACTTCCGTCTTCCCCGCACAGGAAGGCGGACCGAGGACCCGGAGCTCTCTGCCCTGACTGCCCCGGTTCCTCACCTTCGGTCGACGGGACCGCACACCCCGCGGCCGATATTGCTCCGGGCTGCGGTGCCGGGAGGGCTGAGGGTCCCTCCCAGGCGCCGCGGCCCGCGGGTGTTTCCGGGGCCCGGGCCGCTCTCGCCGCTCCCCTGCCGCCGACGGTTTAGGCCCCGCACAGACCCACGGGTACGCTCGCAGACGTGCCCTCCATGAACGAACTCGTACGCCAGCACACCGCACTCGACGACTCCGACCTCGAGTGGCTCCACCTGCTGGTCTCGGAGTGGCAGCTGCTCTCCGACCTCTCCTTCGCCGACCTGGTCCTGTGGGTCCCCACCCGCGACGGCGCCCGCTATGTCTCCGTCGCCCAGATGCGGCCCAACACCGGCCCGACGTCCTACCAGGACGACATGGTCGGCCACCTCGTCCCGCGCGGTCGCCGTCCGCTGCTGGACGCAGCCCTGGACGAGGGCCGGATCGTGCGCGAGGGCGACCCGGAGTGGCGCGAGGAGGTCCCCGTCCGGGTCGAGTCGATCCCCGTACGGCGTGAGGGCCGCGTCCTCGGGGTCATCGCCCGCAACACGAACCTGCTCACCGTGCGCACCCCCAGCCGCCTGGAGCTCACCTACCTCCAGAGCGCCTCCGACCTCGCACAGATGATCGCGGCCGGCTCCTTCCCGTTCCCCGACCAGCAGATGGACATGGACGCCGCCCCGCGCGTCGGCGACGGCCTGATCCGCGTCGACGGCGACGGCATCGTCCAGTACGCCTCCCCGAACGCGCTGTCGGCCTACCACCGGATGGGTCTCGCCTCCGACCTGGTCGGCCAGCACCTGGGGCTGACCACGGCCGAACTCGCCCCGACCCGTGGCCCGGTGGACGAGGCGCTCGCCAAGGTCGCCAGCGGCTGGGCGCCCCGCGAGTTCGAGATCGAGGCCAAGGACGGGGTCATCCAGTTCCGGGCCATCCCGCTCAAGCCCAAGGGCACCCGCATCGGCGCACTCGTGCTGCTGCGCGACGTCACCGAACTGCGCCGCCGCGAGCGTGAGTTGATGACCAAGGACGCGACCATCCGGGAGATCCACCACCGGGTGAAGAACAACCTCCAGACGGTGGCGGCCCTGTTGCGCCTCCAGGCCCGGCGTATCGAGTCCGAGCGCGGCCGGGAGGCGCTGGAGGAGGCGGTCCGCCGGGTCGGCTCGATCGCCATCGTGCATGAGACGCTGTCTCAGAACCTGGACGAGCGGGTGGAGTTCGACGAGATCGCCGACCGGGTGCTGGCGATGGTCGCCGAGATCTCGCCGGGCAAGGTCGCCGGCCGGCGCAGCGGTCGCTTCGGCATCCTGGACGCCGAGGTGGCCACTCCGCTGTCCATGGTCCTCACCGAGATCCTGCAGAACGCCCTGGAACACGGCTTCGTCGAGGGCGACACCGGCACCGTCGAGGTCTCCGCGGTCCGCGGCGGCACCACGAAGGAGGCCCGTCTCCTGGTCACCGTCAAGGACGACGGCGTCGGCCTGCCCGAGGGCTTCGACCCGCACACCTCCGGCAACCTCGGCCTGCAGATCGTACGGACGCTGGTGGAGGGCGAGTTGGGCGGAACCTTCGACATGATCCCGGGCCCGGAGCGCGGCACCCAGGTGATCCTGGACATCCCGGTGCCCGCGCAGAAGTAGCGGGCACGCGACGGCGCGGGCACGGGCGCAGGGCGCGGGCGCCCGACGGCGCGGGCGCACAGCAAGAAGCCCCGGACCGTTCAGGGGTCCGGGGCTCGAATGCTCGTTGGCAGCTCTGTGCTGCTCATCGGGGGTACTGCGCGCTGCGGCTCGGGGGCGGGAGATGCGTCTCGCTGTCAACGGAACAATGCCGACAGGCACACGTGCCGCCAAGCTCAGGCTCGCGGGGCGGGTGTCGTCAGGCGGAGGCCTGACGGGCCCGGTTGCGGGCGGCGCGGCGCTTCATCGCACGACGCTCGTCCTCGCTGAGGCCACCCCAGACGCCGGAGTCCTGGCCGGACTCGAGCGCCCACTGCAGACACTGCTCCATAACCGGGCAGCGACGACAGACGGCCTTGGCTTCCTCGATCTGCAGCAGCGCAGGACCGGTGTTGCCGATGGGGAAGAAGAGCTCGGGGTCTTCCTCGCGGCAAACGGCGTTGTGACGCCAGTCCATGGCTGCTACCTCTCCTTGGTATTACATGCACGTTGCTTGTGAATGTGAACGCTTTCACGAATCCCTCAACAAGTGAAGGGGCCACCAGCCGGTTTCCCGGCGCGGTCCTGTTGTTTGATGAGGGGTTCCGGTGATCAGTGGATGCCGGTCTTGCGGGCTGTCCCGATCGCCACGTAGAGACTCGCAAACCTCAGCGGCGGATACAACCCCTTTCGGAAAGTTTTTTTTGATTCCTCGGTGTCGACTAGGTCACAGCCGTACTTCCATGGGGTGGACCCTGGTCTAAACGTTCGAGTGAAAGGAGTTCAGCCCTTTCTGCTCACACAATCACACGCAGTGCACGGCGTACGCCTGTGAACGTCACGCTGGTTCGCAGCCCCAGGTGGTCACCGTCCATCTGAAGGGGCAACGGGACCTTCGAATGCAAGGTGAACTGGTCCAGATCGTGCAGGGAGACCGCATGCTTGCCGTGCGGCCCCCGGTCGGGGGACGAAGTGAGCAACTGGGTGCCATATCGGGCGACCGAGGCTGTGGACAGACGGCTGAGACCCAGTACGTCGAGCCCTGTATCGAACGAGGCCTTAGGTGACGCGTACACCGGGCGATTACCCAGATAGGTCCACGGAGCCGTGTTGCAGACTATGGACAGCACCAAATCGGTCACCGGGTCCGCGCCCGGCCGCTCCAGGGTGATCGACCCGTGCCGGCGCTGTGACTCACCCAACAACTGGCGCATGGCCTGACGGATGTAAAGAGCGTGCGTGGATCTTCTGCCGCGCTCGCGCTGCTGCTCCACCCGCCCCACGACTCCGGCGTCGAAGCCCAGCCCGGCATTGAACGTGAACCAGCGCGACGGCACCGCTTCGTCCTCGGTGCCCGGCGTTCCCGCGGCCAGGCCGAGGCCGACCGTACGTTCGCTGCTCTCCCGCAGGGCGTCCAGCAGCGCGCCGGTCGCTTCCACCGGGTCGTTGGGCAGCCCCAGGGCGCGGGCGAAGACGTTGGTGGAGCCGCCGGGGACCACCGCGAGGCCGGGCAGGTGCTCCGGATCGGGGCCGGCGTGCAGGAGGCCGTTGACCACCTCGTTGACCGTGCCGTCGCCGCCGAGGGCCACCACCAGATCGACGTTTCCGCTGTCCGCCGCCTGCCGGCCCAGGTCACGCGCGTGTCCGCGGTACTCGGTGGTGACCGCCTCGAGCTTCATCTCGCTCGCGAGCGCGTGGATGAGGACGTCGCGCGTCCGTGCACTGGTAGTGGTTGCCGCCGGATTGACCACGAGAAGTGCACGCATGAGTTGCAGCGTACCTACTGGGTGGTACCGGGCACAGGCCGAGGTGGGGATCGGGTAAGAGATCGCCGGGTGAGCCTCGACACGACCGCCGCGCCTTCCCGCGTGGGCGGCCCGGGGCCCGGGTCAGGGGTGCGGGCTACCCTTCTGGGGTGAGCAGTGACCAGACTCCCGTAGCCCCGGAATCCCCTGAACCCCGCCCGCGTCGGCTGACGTACGCCGCCGCGCTCGTCGCCCTGGAGGGGCTGGCGCTGGTCGTCGGTGGGGTGTGGATGCTCGCCCTGGGGATCGGCGGCGATTCGGGCGACCGCCGGCAGGCCGTCACCGGCGGCGTCACGCTGATCGTGCTCGCCCTGCTGCCGCTGCTCGCCGCGCGGGGGCTGCTGGGCCTGCGCGGCTGGAGCCGGGGACCCGCCGTCATCACCCAGATCATGGCGCTGCCGGTGGCCTACAACCTGCTGCGGGCCGACAGCATGGCGATCCCGGCGGGCATCGTGCTCGCGGTGGTCGCCGTAGCGTCGCTCGTCCTGCTCGTCAACGGCGAGACGACCCGGGCCCTCGGGATCCGGGGGCCGGGCCGCGCGTCGGAGTAGCGGCGGTTCCCGCTGCCCGCTCCGGTGTGCCGCTATTCCTCGACGAGGAGCTTCTCCCGCAGCTGGGCCAGCGTACGGGCCAGCAGGCGGGAGACGTGCATCTGCGAGATGCCGACCTCCTGCGCGATCTGCGACTGGGTCATGTTGCCGAAGAACCGCAGCAGCAGGATCCGCTTCTCACGCGGCGGGAGGTCCTCCAGGAGCGGCTTGAGGGACTCCCGGTACTCGACGCCCTCCAGCGCCTCGTCCTCCGCGCCGAGGGTGTCCGCGACCGCCGGCGACTCGTCGTCGGTGTCGGGCACGTCCAGGGAGAGGGTGGAGTAGGCGTTGGCGGACTCCAGGCCCTCCAGCACCTCCTCCTCCGAGATCGCCAGCTTCTCGGCCAGCTCGTGGACCGTGGGGGAGCGGCCGTGCTGCTGCGACAGCTCGGCCGTCGCCGTGGTCAGCGCCAGGCGCAGCTCCTGGAGCCGGCGCGGCACCCGCACCGCCCAGCCCTTGTCACGGAAGTGCCGCTTGATCTCCCCGACGACCGTCGGGGTCGCGTACGTGGAGAACTCCACGCCGCGCTCCGGGTCGAAGCGGTCGACCGACTTGATCAGGCCGATGGTGGCGACCTGGGTCAGGTCGTCCAGCGGCTCGCCGCGGTTGCGGAAGCGCCGCGCGAGGTGCTCCACGAGCGGCAGATGCATACGGACCAGCTGGTTGCGCATCTCCGCGTATTCGGCACTGGTGTTCTCGAGCTTGCGCAGCTCGATGAACATCGCCCGTGCGCCGCTGCGGTCCCCCGGTGCGGCGGGTGCCGGCACGGGGTGTACCGGCACGGGCGGTACCGGCAGGGGGGTCGCCGGTGGCTCGTGCTGCGTGCCCGGCACGCTCTGTTCGCCGTCTCGCTGGTGCTCGCTCATTGTCCCGCCCGTCGCCCTCTGTCGAGCCCTCGCCTCTGCTCGGCCCGGGGGCGAGCCCCCGATCCGCCTCTCCCGAGGCGAGCCCTGCACGGCACCTTCCGGCAGGCCCGCCTGCGCGGGGACCGAGTCGTCCTCCGGATGCGGCCGGGCCTGCTCGGGAATGCCGTCGATGCCGTCCGCCATGCGTCGGGAACCGTCCGGAGAGACTGGAATCTCGGCGTTCTCGGCCGGCAGCTCCCGTGTGCCGCGCTCTTCGTCCCGCACCGGCCCGTCCCCGTTCCTCACGCCGGCCCGGGTCCCGCGCCGCGCTGTTTGTAGAGACTGATCGTCACGGTCTTGTCCTCGTCGACGGCGGAGGACACCTTGCCCGCGAGGGCGGACAGGACGGTCCAGGCGAAGGTGTCCCGTGAGGGGGCGTGTCCGTCCGTGGTCGGCGCGGAGACGGTGACCTCCAGCGAGTCGTCGACGAGTCGGAACACGCAACTGAGTACGGAGCCGGGCACGGCCTGCTGAAGCAGGATCGCGCAGGCCTCGTCCACCGCGATGCGCAGGTCCTCGATCTCGTCCAGGGTGAAGTCCAAACGGGCCGCGAGGCCGGCCGTGGCCGTCCGCAGCACCGACAGGTAGGCACCCGCAGCCGGCAGCCGGACTTCCACGAAGTCCTGGGTCGCGGGCTCGCCTGCGATCTGGGACACCCTCACCTCCAAGGTGGTACAAGCTTTTCGGGGCCGAGGGTCGCCCCCCGGGGTAACGCGTGTGTGGTGCAGCGGTGACGCTATCGCGCTCTCAAGTTTCTGTCCCCGGGACCCCAACCCCCTGGCGTCACTCACAGTAAAGCTGTGAACACGCTCCGTGTCTAGAGGTCGGTCGGCCCAAATGGGAACAGGGCGCGCCGGGTTGACGTACCCAGGCGTCAGATGGTCGAACCGTACCCGCCGGACGGCCGGGGCGTCATGGTCTCCCCGTACGGGGCTCGACGTAGGGGCTCCTCATACGAGGACATGGTCGACGAAGCACCAGCGCCAGTCCTCGCCGGGTTCGAAGGTCCGCATCACCGGGTGACCCGACTCCTTGTGGTGCTCCGTCGCGTGCCGGCTCGGCGAGGAGTCGCAGCAGCCGACGTGGCCGCAGGTCAGGCACAGTCGAAGTTGCACCGGGTGGGTACCGTCCCGCAGACACTCCGGACACGTCTCACCGAGCGGGACGGGTTCCGGGTGGGGCAGCGCGTCGGCGTGCGTGCACTGTTTCATGATTGCCAGATTACGACGGGCGTGCGGACGACCGCGCGGAAAAACGAGGGCGGGCTGGACATGGACGTGATGCCACTGCTGTTGCTGGTGGCCGGCAGTGCGGCGTTCGCGGCGGCGGCCCGGCGCACGCCGGTGCCCGCGCCGCTGCTGCTGGTGGCGGTCGGTCTGGTGGTGTCCTACCTGCCGGGGGTGCCCGACTACACCCTGGACCCGGACGTCGTGCTGCCGCTCCTGCTGCCCCCGCTGCTGTACACGTCGGCCACCGACAGCTCCTACCTCGACCTGCGCGCCCAGCTGCGTCCGGTGGCCCTGCTGTCGGTCGGGTACGTGCTCTTCGCGACCTTCGCCGTCGGCTGGGCGGCCTATCTGATCGTCCCCGGGCTGCCGCTGACGGCGGCACTGGTGCTGGGCGCGGTGGTGGCGCCGCCGGACGCGGTCGCGGCCACGGCGGTGGCCCGTCGGGTCGGCCTGCCGTCACGGATCACCACCATCCTCCAGGGCGAGTCGCTGCTGAACGACGCCACCGCGATCACCGCCTACAAGGTGGCCCTCGCGGTCGTGGTCGGCGAGGGCGCGTCCTGGGCCGGCGGCATCGAGGAGTTCCTGGTGGCGGCGGTCGGCGGGACCGCAGTCGGCCTGATCCTGATGGCCCCGCTGCACTGGCTGCGCACGCACCTCAAGGAGCCCCTGCTCCAGAACACGCTCTCCCTGCTGATCCCCTTCGTCGCGTACGCGGCGGCCGAGCAGTTCCACGCCTCCGGCGTCATCGCGGTGGTCGTCGTCGCGCTCTACCTGGGCCACCGCGCGTGGGAGGTCGACTTCGCGACCCGCCTCCAGGAGGAGGCCGTGTGGAAGATGGTCGCCTTCGTGCTGGAGTCGGCGGTGTTCGCGCTGATCGGCCTCCAGCTCCCGGTCGTCCTGAAGGGCCTCGGCGCCTACGAGGGCGTGGACGCCGCCTGGTACGCCGTCGCGCTGTTCTTCGTGGTCGTGGCGACGCGCTTCCTGTGGGTGTACCCGGCGACCTTCCTGCCCCGGCTGCTGTCGGCGCGTATCCGCGCGCGGGAGGAGAATCCGACCTGGCGCGGGCCGATCGTCATCGCCTGGGCCGGCATGCGGGGTGTGGTCTCGCTCGCCATCGCCTTCTCCATCCCGCTCACCGTGGACCACGGCGACGCGCCCTTCCCGTACCGCAACCTGATCCTCTTCCTCACCTTCACGACGGTCATCGGCACCCTGGTGGTGCAGGGGCTGAGCCTGCCGCCGCTCATCCGCCTGCTGAAGTTCCCCGAGCCCGACCCGCAGGCCGCGACGCTCGCCGAGGCCAACGCCCAGGCGCAGGCCTCCCGGGTCGCCGAGGAGCGCCTGGACGCGCTGCTCACCGATGAGCGCAACGCGCTCCCGCCGCCGCTCGCCGACCGGCTGCGCAGCGTTCTGGAGCGGCGCCGCAACGCCGTCTGGGAGCGCCTCGGGCAGGTCAACCCGGTCACCGGCGAGACCGTCGACGACACCTACCGGCGCCTCTCGCGCGAGATGATCAGCGCCGAGCGCGAGATGTTCGTCCGGCTGCGGGACGGCCGCTACATCGACGACGAGATGCTGCGCACGCTGCTGCGCCGACTGGACCTGGAGGAGGCGGCGGCGTTCCGGGAGACGGCCTAGCCCCGTCGCGCGTCCGTCACGTCCCCGGCCTCACGGGAACGGGCGGCCCGTGATCACGGCCGTCACGGTCGTGCCGCGCGGGAAGGCGCCCTCCTCGGCCAGGACGACGAGGCCGTAGAGCGACTTGGCGACATAGAGACGTTCGACGGGCACCGCGTGGCGTCGCTCGAAATCGGCCGCGAAACTCTCGAGTTCGGGGGTGACACGGGCGTAGCCGCCGAAGTGGAAGCGTTCGTCCAGCAGCCACTCGCCCCGTCGGCCGCCGAAGGCCTCCTCCTGGAGCGCCTGTATCCCGTCGGCGAGGAAGCCTCCCCTGAGGACCGGTATCCCCAGGGTCCGCTGGTCGGGGGCGAGGCCGGCCGCCAGGCCTGCGAGGGTGCCGCCGGTGCCACAGGCCACGGCGACGACGTCGGTACGGCCCCGCAGCTCCTCGCCGAGCGCCCGGCAGCCGAGGACCGCCGCCGCGTTGCTGCCGCCCTCGGGCACGACGTACGCGTCCGGCGCGCCGACGGCGTCCAGGAGTCTCCCCAGCACGTCCGGCTCGGCCTTGCGGCGGTACGTCGAACGGTCCACGAAGCGCAGACGCATGCCGTCGGCCGCGCACCGGGCCAGGGACGGGTTCAGCGGCCGGCCGGCCAGTTCGTCGCCGCGCACCACGCCCACCGTGGACATGCCGAGGAGACGGCCGGCGGCGGCCGTGGCCCGCAGGTGGTTGGAGTAGGCGCCCCCGAAGGTGACCAGCGTCCGTCCCGCCGCCCGCTCCAGATTGGGCGCGAGCTTGCGCCACTTGTTGCCGATCAGCTCGGGGTGGATCAGGTCGTCCCGCTTCAGCAGCAGCCGGACGCCGTGCCGCCGGAACCGGTCGTCGGACACTTCCTCGAGGGGCGACGGCAGGCGGGGGCGGAGATCGGTCACCCGCTCATTGTCGAACACCGTTCGGTGAAACGTACCTCTTCCCTGCCCACGTTGATCCATTCCCGCTCTTTCGTGTAATAGCACGAGCACACTCCGTGATGGAAGGCTTGCCGCGTGAACGAAGTGCACCGGCGCAGTTCGGCGCCCGTGCATGAACCGGGAGGGCATTTCTCATGTCGGTAGGCGAAGAGGTCCGCGCGGAGTCGGGCAAGCCGCAGCAGAGTCTCGGCACCGCGGCGGCGCGGAACCTGGCCACCACGACCAAGTCCGCACCGCAGATGCAGGAGATCAGCTCCCGCTGGCTGCTGCGGAATCTGCCCTGGGTGGACGTGCAGGGCGGCACGTACCGGGTCAACAGGCGTCTGACGTACGCGGTGGGCGACGGCCGCATCACGTTCGTGAAGACCGGCGACCGCGTCGAGGTCATCCCGGCCGAGCTGGGCGAACTGCCCGCGCTGCGCTCCTACGAGGACGAGGAAGTGCTCGCAGAACTCGCCTCCCGCTGCCGGCAGCGGGAGTTCGGCCCGGGCGAGGTCATCGCCTCCTTCGGCAGCCAGAGCGAAGAGGTCTACCTGCTGGCGCACGGCCGTGTCGAGAAGGTCGGCACCGGCCCCTACGGCGACGACCAGGTGCTCGGAGTCCTCGCCGACGGCGCGTACTTCGGCGACCAGGCGCTGCTCGACGCGGACGCCATCTGGGAGTACACGGCCCGCGCGGACACGGCCTGCACGGTGCTGGTCCTGGCCCGGCAGGACGTCGAACAGGTCGCGGAGCGTGCCGACTCGCTGAGCGGGCATCTCCAGCAGTTGCGCGCGATTCCCGAGCAGCGGACCAACAAGTACGGCGAGAAGGAGGTCGACCTCGCCGCCGGTCACGCCGGCGAGCCGGACATCCCGCACACGTTCGTGGACTACGACGCCCGCCCGCGTGAGTACGAACTGAGCATCGCCCAGACCGTCCTGCGCATCCACTCGCGCGTGGCCGACCTCTACAACCAGCCGATGAACCAGACCGAGCAGCAGTTGCGGCTGACCGTCGAGGCGCTCAAGGAGCGCCAGGAGCACGAGCTCGTCAACAACCGCGAGTTCGGCCTGCTGCACAACTGCGAGTACGACCAGCGGCTCCAGCCGCACGACGGTGTGCCCGGGCCGGACGACCTGGACGAACTCCTCAGCAGGCGGCGTGGCACCAAGATGCTGCTCGCCCACCCGCGCGCGATCTCCGCGATCGGCCGTGAGCTCAACAAGCGGGGGCTCGTCCCCGAGACGATCGATGTCGGCGGCAACCGGATCCCGACCTGGCGCGGGGTGCCGATCTACCCGTGCAACAAGATCCCGGTCACCGAGGCCCGCACCAGCTGCATCATCGCGTTGCGTCTGGGCCAGGAGGACCAGGGTGTCATCGGACTGCGTCAGTCCGGTATCCCGGACGAGATCGAGCCGAGCCTGTCGGTGCGGTTCATGGGCATCAACGAACAGGCCATCATCAAGTACCTGGTCACGGCCTACTACTCGGCCGCGGTCCTGGTGCCGGACGCGCTGGGCGTTCTGGAGAACGTCGAGATCGGCCGCTGGCGGTGACCTCCGCCACCAGGCGGTACCGGGGGGAGACGCGCGAAAGGCGGAGGCCCATCGGGAGCCAGGGCGACAGCGGTCCGGGGCCGGCCGACGGGCACGACGCGGCGGTGATCCTGGAGCGCTCCCGGGCGTCGGTCGATCCGGAACTGCGCGCGGCCGTCGACTCGCTGCCCGGCTCCATGCGCCGGGTCGCGCTCTACCACTTCGGCTGGGAGCACGCCGACGGCACCCCGGCGGCGGGCAACGCGGGCAAGGCGATCCGTCCGGCCCTCGTGCTCGCCGCGGCCGCCGCGCTCGGTGGCCCGGCGGCCCGGGCGGTGGCGCTGCGGGCGGCCGCGGCGGTCGAACTGGTGCACAACTTCACGCTGTTGCACGACGACGTGATGGACCGGGACACCACCCGGCGGCACCGACCCACCGCCTGGACCGTGTTCGGCGACGCCGACGCGATCCTCGCCGGGGACGCCCTGCAGGCTCTCGCGCTGGGGCTGCTGGCCGCCGACCCGCATCCCGCGTCATCGGCGGCGGCCCGCCGGGTCGCGGCCTGTGTGATCGAACTCTGCGCGGGCCAGCAGGCGGACACGGCCATGGAGAAACGCGGCCCCGCCGAGATCACCCTCGACGAGGTGCTCGTCATGGCCGAGGCCAAGACGGGAGCACTGCTCGGCTGCGCCTGTGCCGTGGGCGCGCTGTACGCGGGCGCGGCCGAGGAGGACGTGGACGCGCTGGACGCGTTCGGCCGGGAGGCCGGGCTCGCCTTCCAGCTCATCGACGACGTGATCGGCCTGTGGGGTGACCCGCGGCACACCGGCAAGCCGGCCGGCGCGGATCTCGCCGCCCGCAAGAAGTCCTTGCCGGTGGTCGCCGCGCTGACCTCCGGCACCCCGGCGGCCGGTGAACTGGCCGAGCTGTACGCGGCGCCCTACGCCCCGGCCGACCTGGAGCGCACGACCCTGGCCGTCGAGCGGGCCGGCGGTCGCGAGTGGGCCCAGGAGCAGGCGGCCGACCGTATGGCCCGCGCGATGCACGAGCTGGCCCGGGCGATCCCGGACCCGGAGTCGGCGGGCGGCCTGCTGTCCCTGGCGGAGTTCGTGACACGGCGCAGCAGCTGAGACGCGACCGGTCCGATCGGGCGGTAGAGCACGAAGGCTGACGAAGGAAGCCGGACCGATTCCACCGAAATCTCCGGCGCGACGGGTCCCGCACATCCCCGCGGTGTGCGGGACCCGCCGGCGTGGGGTCTACCCGGGGTCCTCGCCGCCGTCCGGGACCACCGTCGCCACGATCCGCTCGACCAGCCCCTCCGGCACCCCCACCCCCGGCAGAACGCCGTCCAGGACGCCCGGCAGGGTCAGGTGCTCCAGGAGCAGTCCCAGCATCGCGAGGTACAGGACGACGACGGTCTCGTCGCCGCCTGGCAGGCGGGCCTCGCGGTGGAAGTCCATGCCGTACTCGAGGTCGCCGCGCACCGACGTGGTGAAGGAGGTGCGGAGGTCGGGGCGCCGGGTGGCCTCGAGGCGCATCTCCAGCAGGGCGAGGTAGCCGCTCCGGTCACGGGTCGCGCGGGCCATCAGGTCGTGCATGAACGCCGTGACCAGGGAACGGTCGCGCGGCTGCGCCAGCAGCGCGCCGAGCACCTCCGGGTCGGGCGCCAGGCGGACGTGCAGCCGGGCGTCGATCTGGCGCAGCAGGTCGTCGCGCCCGGTGAAGTAGTTGGAGGCGGTGCCCACCGGCACCGCCGCGGCGGAGTCCACCGCGCGGAAGGTGAGCCCGCGCGCGCCCTCCCGCGCGAGTACTTCCACCCCGGCGTCCACCAGGGCCGCCCGGCGCTCCGGATTT
Organism: Streptomyces rishiriensis; assembly: GCF_030815485.1. Taxonomy (NCBI): domain Bacteria; kingdom Bacillati; phylum Actinomycetota; class Actinomycetes; order Kitasatosporales; family Streptomycetaceae; genus Streptomyces; species Streptomyces rishiriensis. The sequence continues at coordinate 5,675,571 of NZ_JAUSWV010000002.1, forward strand.
CCGGCCATGCGGAATCCTCTTCTCTCACTTGGCTCCGTTTTCCCGGAACGCCGGGAAATCCCCTTGCAACCACTACAAGTGAAGTACTACAACTGGAGTGGTTCGAAGGAAGCCTACGGAAAGAGCCCCCACTTGCGAAAGCTCACCTACTTCATCGCCTGCTCCGTCGACGGCTTCATCGCGGACGTGCACGGCGACGCCACCGCGATGTACGCCTACGTCGACGAGGAGTTCCTCGACTTCCTCAAGACGGACCACCCGGAGACCATGCCGACCCACGGCCGACGCGCGCTCGGCCTCGACGACCTCGAGAACAAGAGGTTCGACACGGTCATCCAGGGCCGGGCCAGCTACGACGTGGCGCTGAAGGAGGGCGTCACCAGCCCGTACGCACACCTGCGCCAGTACGTCGCCTCACGCACCCTCGGCGAGTCGCCCTCCCCGGACGTCGAGATCATCGCGGACGGCCTGCTCGACAAGGTCCGCGAGCTGAAGGCGGAGGACGGCGGCCTCGACATCTATCTGTGCGGCGGCTCCCGCGTCGCGGGCGAGCTGTTCGACGAGATCGACGAGCTCGTGATCAAGACCTACCCGATCGTCTACGGCACCGGCATGCCGATGTTCGGCGCCGCCTTCGACGTCGCCCGCTTCAGCTTCGGCGGGGTGCGCTCCTTCGGCAACGGGGCGGTCGTACGGACGTACGGCAGGGAACGCTGACGTACGGCGGGGAGCGCTCGCGTCCGGGCCGCCCTACCCTGTAGGGCATGGACCGGGAACAACGTGCCTGCCCCGCCTGCGGGCAGCCTGTGCAGTCCGTCGTCCGGCGACACAAGACGCTGGGCGCGTGGGTCCCGCGCTGGGTGGCGGGCCCGTGTCACAACCCGCGCTGCGAGGCGTACGTGGAGACGGGCGCCCGGCAGGAGCCGGCCGACAGCGCGGTCACCGGCGCCGAAGCCGCCGAGAACCGAGGCGCCGAGACCCGGGGCGCCGAGACCGAGGACGAACCCGGGGCCCCCACCGCCCCGGCCCCCTGAACCCTTCGAGCGGAGACCGATGACCTGCCGAGTGACCCTGATCCCACCGGCGATCACTTCGGCTCTGCGCGAGGCGCGGTTCGACGACGGCAGCGGCGAACTGGACGCCGCCGCGGTGCGCCGGGCCCGGTCGGTCGCGGCGCTGCTGCCCGACGCGGACCGCTCGGCGGCCTCGCCCTCCACCCGCTGCCGGCAGACCGCCGAGGCACTGGGACTGCCCGCGCCCCAGGCGTCCGCGCCGGCCGCTCTCGACGTGGGCCGCTGGCGCGGCCGGACGCTCGCCGAGGTGACGGCCGCCGAGCCGGACGCGGTGGCGTCCTGGCTGACGGATCCGGCGCACGCCCCGCACGGCGGGGAGACGGTACGGGCCCTGTGCGACCGGGCCGGGGCATGGCTGGAGGACATCGCCCGCACTCCGGGCCGGGTGACCGCCGTGGTGGAACCCGACGTCGTGCGCGCCCTGCTCGTCCGCGCGCTGGGCCTCCCGGAACCGGTGTTCTGGCGGCTCGACGTGCGTCCGCTGACCGCCGTGGACCTGAGTGGCCGGGCGGGGCGGTGGAATCTGCGGGTGGGCGCGCCGTTGGGGGAGGAGCCCTAGGGGGCTCGGCGTGCCCGGTCGGCGGCTCGGTCAGTGCTCGGTCGTCGGTCCGGTGGTCCCGGAACCGGGGCGTGGCAGCCCGCCCGTCTCCGCGTCGCGTCCGGTCAGGCAGTACAGGCCGCCGGTCGGGTCGCGCATCACCGTCCAGTGCGGATGGCGGGCGACCAGGACCGCGCCGAGTTCCTCGTGCCGGGTGCGTACGGCGTCGATGTCCGGGCCGCAGGCCAGGTCGAGATGGACGCGGACGGGGCCATCCGTGTCGAGCCGCTGGAGCAGGATGCGGACCGGCAGCCCCGGCGGCGGCTCGACCACGTGGAACTCGGGCCGGGATCCCGGGCGGGCCGACCAGTCGGGCAACAGGCCGCTCCAGAAGGCGACTTCACTCTCGTACGTGGACGGCGGGAGGTCCATGCACACCTGGTCCAGGCGGCTGCCGGCCACCACGGGCGGCCGCACGGACTCCCCCTGCCACGGCACCGCGCAGAACAAGTGCCCCGCGGGAGAACGCAGTACGGCCCAGCCGTCGTGCGCGGCGGCCGTCTCCGCGCCCAGTTCCAGCGCCGCCGCGACGAAACCGGGCACATCCTGGACGGAGAGATCGAGATGCGCCCCGCCGTCGCCGTCCGCGACCGCCTGGACCTTCGCGCAGGCGTCGGCGGCCTTCGGCAGCAGGGTGACGAACTCCCCGTCGTCGCCCCTGGGTTCGGAGAGGGACGTCTGCGTGACGGCGGTCCAGAAGTCGCAGGCCCGCGCGAAGCCCGGGGCGGGCCGGTCGACGAAGACGTGGGCCCAGCGGACGGGTCGGCTCATCCGGTCCGCTCCATGAACCGCAGCATGTTCCCCGCCGGGTCACGGAACGCGCAGTCGCGCACCCCGTAGGGCTGGTCCGTCGGCTCCTGGAGCACCTCGACGCCTGCCTCCCGCACGCGCGCGTGCAGCGCGTCGCAGTCGGCGGTGGTGAAGATCACCCCGCGCAGCACCCCCTTGGCGAGCAGCCGGGCCATCGCTTCCCGGTCGGCGGGGGAGAAGTCCGGGTTCGCGCCCGGCGGTTCCAGTACGAGGTTCACGTCCGGCTGGAGCGGCGACCCGACGGTCACCCACCGCATCCCCTCGAAGGAGACGTCGTTGCGGACTTCGAGACCGAGCACCTCGACGTAGAAATGCAGGGCCTTGTCGTGGTCGTCGACGGCGACGAAACACTGGTGGAGTTTGAGGTCCATGACGTCCACCCTAGGCGGGCCGGCCGCGCAGCGGGCGGGTGTACGTCCGGGCCACACAGGACGGGATCACCGCGCCGGCCTCGTGCGACCGCGCCCGGTAGGCGCTCGGGGTCTCGCCGACCAGTTCGGTGAAGCGGGAGCTGAACGAGCCGAGCGAGGTGCAGCCGACCGCCATGCAGACCTCCGTCACGGTCAGGTCGCCGCGGCGCAGGAGGGCCTTCGCGCGCTCGACCCGCCGGGTCATGAGGTAGCCGTAGGGCGTCTCGCCGTAGGCCTCGCGGAAGCTGCGCTGGAAGTGGCCCGGGGACATCAGCGCGGTGCGCGCGAGCGCGGCGACGTCGAGTGGCTCCGCGTAGTCACGGTCCATCCGGTCGCGTGCCTGCCGCAGCCGCTTCAGGTCCTCGAGGGTCACAGGGCCAGCATCGCACGAAGAGAGGCGTCCGGGACGGGACAAGGGACGGGACGCAGGAGCCCAGGAGCGGCTGGAAGAGGGGCGGGAAGGAGACCGCACCCGGACCGTGGGGCACGCCGTGCTCGGCGGCCCGCGGACCGGGTGCGGACGGGCCCGTCGCGACCGGCACGAGGCGGGTCGGACGGCCCGGGGCGAAGATCAGGCCTCGGTCAGGCCTTCTTGGTCTCCCAGAAGATCTTGTCGATCTCGGCGATGAGCTCCAGGGCCTTCTCGCCGGTCTTCGGGTCCGTCGAGGCCTTGGCGGCCGACAGGGCCTTCAGGGTGTCGTTGACCAGCTGGTGCAGCTGGGGGTACTTCTCGAAGTGCGGGGGCTTGAAGTAGTCGCTCCACAGCACGGAGACATGGTGCTTCGCAAGCTCGGCACGCTGCTCCTTGATGACGGTGGCGCGCGCCTGGAAGTGCGGGTCGTCGTTGGCGGCCATCTTTTCCTGCACGGCCTTCACCGACTCCGCCTCGATGCGGGCCTGGGCCGGGTCGTACACACCGCAGGGCAGGTCGCAGTGTGCGCTGACCTTGACCTTGGGGGCAAACAGGCGGGAAAGCATGGAGCGTTCCTTCCTCGTGATCGTCTTCTCAGGTGGGACATTACTCCCTGCGAGACCGCTTTTCGCGGGTGCCCCCATGGGCTTAGGACAAAAGTCCGGGGTCAGACTGAGACTGGTGGAGGAACAGACCGGGGAGGTGCCGGCGATGCCGGAGCTGTCGCAGGAGACCGAGCGCGCGGGGGCGGGCGCGCTCTTCGGACTGGCCGAGGTGACCGGCCCGTCCATGGTGCCCACGCTGTACCAGGGGGACCGGCTGGTGGTGCAGTACGGCGCCCGCGTCCGGGCCGGTGACGTGATCGTGCTGCGGCATCCGTTCCAGCAGGATCTGCTGGTCGTGAAGCGGGCCGCGGAGCGCCGTGAGGGCGGGTGGTGGGTCCGCGGGGACAACACCTACGCCGGCGGCGACAGCACCGACTACGGGACGGTGCCCGACGAGCTGATCCTGGGCAAGGTGCGGCTGCGCTACCGCCCGCTGAAGCCCGGTCAGCGCTCGCCGCTGGCGCTGGTGCGCTGGGCGCTGTCGGCGGCCAGGCCGGTGCCGGCCGTCCGGTCCGCCTCCAGGCGCTTGCGGGCGCGGTAGGCCGCCACGTTGGCGCGGGTGGCGCAGCGGTCGGAGCAGTAGCGCCGGGAGCGGTTGGTCGAGGTGTCGAGGTAGGCGTTGCGGCACGGGCCCGCCTCGCACAGGCCCAGGCGGTCGACGCCGTACTCGGTGAGGTGGAACGCCAGGCCCATGGCCGCGACGGCCGCGTAGCCCGCCGTCGCGTTGGACGGGTGATCGGCCAGGTGCATGTGCCACAGCGGGCGGCCGTCGTCGTCGCGGAAGTCGTGGCCGGAGATCTGCGGGCTCACCGGGAACTCCAGGAGGAGCGAGTTCAGCAGGTCCACCGCGAGGGTCTCGTCACCGCCGTCGGCCGCCTCGAAGACCGCGCGCAGGCGGGCCCGGACCGATCGGAACCGGGTGACGTCCGCGTCGGTGGCCCGCCGGCCCGCCGACTGGTTGCCGCTGAAGAGAGAGCGAACCGCCTCGACCGAGGTCAGCGCGTCCTTGCCCCGGGCCGGTTCCTCGCTGTTGACGAGGCGCACGGCGTAATCCGAGTAATAGGCCAGTTCCACTTGTAGTCCTTACGAGGGCGCTCTGTGCTCGGGGTGCGGGCAGGGTAACGGCCGTTCTTACTCCCAGGGTATTACGCGACGACGGGACGACGCCCCGGATCAACGCGGTCGTGGCGCGCGCGGCGCCACGACCGCATGAATCGGGCCAGGCTCGACGGGGTGCTCGGCCGGGCCGGGTGGTGGCACGTTCGCGTGCTGGTCGAACAGGGCTTCAGCGAGGCTCGGCCCGCGGGCGGCGGCCGGTGACACCCTGTTGCCGGCGCCGAAGCGACCGGGCCCGCGTACCGGCGGAAACCAGCCAGCCGGCGTCGCCGGTCGGCCTGGAGACGTCCCGAACGGCGGAAGGGGCGGTACGGGATTCCCGTACCGCCCCTTTCCGTCCGCCGTGCCGCTACAGCACCTTGGACAGGAACGCCTGCGTCCGCTCGTGCTGCGGGTCGGTCAGGACGTCGCGCGGGTTGCCGGACTCCACGACCACTCCGCCGTCCATGAAGACCAGGCTGTCGCCGACCTCGCGGGCGAAGCCCATCTCGTGGGTGACGACGACCATCGTCATCCCGGACTCGGCCAGGTCGCGCATGACGTCGAGGACGTCACCGACCAGCTCCGGGTCGAGCGCCGAGGTCGGCTCGTCGAACAGCATGAGCTTCGGGTCCATCGCCAGGGCACGGGCGATGGCGACGCGCTGCTGCTGGCCGCCGGAGAGCTGCGAGGGGTAGCTCCCGGCCTTGTCGGCGAGGCCGACGCGGTCCAGGAGCTCCCGCGCCCGCTCCCTGGCCTGGGCCTTGCTGACGCCCTTGACCTGGACCGGGGCCTCGATGACGTTCTCCGCGGCCGTCATGTGCGGGAACAGGTTGAACCGCTGGAACACCATGCCGATGTCCCGGCGCTTCAGCGCGACCTCGCTGTCCTTGAGCTCGTACAGCTTGTCGCCCTTCTGGCGGTAGCCGACCAGCTCGCCGTCGACGTACAGCCGTCCGGCGTTGACCTTCTCCAGGTGGTTGATGCACCGCAGGAAGGTCGACTTGCCGGAACCGGAGGGGCCGATGAGGCAGAACACCTCACCGTTCCTGACCTCCAGGTCGATGCCCTTGAGGACCTCGACCGCGCCGAAGGACTTGTGGACGCCTTCGGCCTTCACCATGGCGTGGGAGGGCTGCGTCATGCCGTGACCCCCTTCGGGCGGCGGGTGGGCAGGACGAGACTCCGCAGACGCTGGAGCGGCGTCGGCGGCAGGGTGCGGCTCGAGCCGCGCGCGTAGTACCGCTCGACGTAGTACTGCCCGACGCTCAGGATCGAGGTCATGATCAGGTACCAGGCGGCGGCGAGGAAGTACATCTCGACCGTGGAGCCCGCGTTCTGACCGATGTCCTGGGCCTCCTTGAAGAGGTCGGCGAACTGCACCGCCGAGACGAGCGAGGTCGTCTTCAGCATGTTGATGACCTCGTTGCCCGTCGGCGGCACGATCACACGCATCGCCTGCGGGATGACGATCCGGCGCAGGGTCTTGGTGTGGCTCATGCCCAGGGCGTGCGAGGCCTCCGTCTGCCCCTCGTCGACCGAGAGCAGGCCGGCACGGCAGATCTCGGCCATGTAGGCGGCCTCGTTGAGTCCCAGCCCGAGCAGCGCCGTCAGCAGCGGCGTCATGAAGGACGACCAGTAGTCCTTGTAGATCGGGCCGAGGTTGATGTACTCGAAGACCAGACCCAGGTTGAACCAGACGAAGAGCTGGACCAGAACCGGGGTGCCGCGGAAGAACCAGATGTAGAACCACGAGATCGACGAGGTCACCGGGTTCTTCGACAGGCGCATCACGGCGAGCAGGATGCCGCCGGCGATGCCGATCACCATGGACAGCACGGTGAGCAGCAGGGTGTTCCAGACGCCGTGCATGATGCGGTCGTCGAAGAAGTAGTCGGGGATCGCGCCCCAGTTGATATTGCCTTGGGCGAAGGCGTAGACGACCGAGCCCAGCAGGGCGAGCGCGACGATCGCCGATACGTAGCGCCCCGGGTGCCGGACCGGGATGGCCTTGATGGCCTCCGGCCCGGCGGGGGGCGTCGCGTCGGGACCGTCCGTCTTGTTGACGTCAACAGTCACGGGTGGAGCCTTTCAGAGCCGAGTCGAACGATGCGGTGTCAGGAACCGCCGTTGATCTTGGACTCGGTGATCGCGCCGTCCGCGACACCCCACTTCTCGACGATCTTCTTGTACTCGCCGTTGGCGATGATCGCCTGGACGGCCGCCTGCAGCGCGTCGCGCAGCTCGGTGTTGTCCTTGGCGACGGCGATGCCGTACGGCCCCGCCTCGACCTGGTCGCCGACGATCTCGAAGTACTTGCCGCCGCCGGCGTTCTTCACGGAGTAGGCGGCGATCGGGAAGTCGGCGGAGACGACGTCGGCGCCCTTGGAGCGCATCCGGGTCTCGGCCTCGGGGTTGGTGGCGAAGTCCTCGATCTTGAGTGCGGCCTTGCCGTCCTTCTTGCACTTCGCCGCCTGGTCCTTGGCGAGGTCGTGCGAGAAGGTGTTGCGCTGCACGGCCATGGTCTTGCCGCAGAGGTCGTCCCAGGTCTTGATGCCCTGGGCGTCGCCCTTGTTGGTGTAGAGGGAGACACCGGCGGTGAAGTAGTCGACGAAGTCGACGCCGGCGCCGACCTTCTTGCCGGTGTCGCCGTCGATGCCTTCCTGGCGGTCCTTGGTGTCGGTCATGGCCGACATGGCGACGTCGTAGCGCTTGGACGCGAGACCGCCGACGAGGGTGTCGAACGTGGCGTTCCTGGAACTCGAACTTCACGCCGAGCTGCTCGCCCATGGCGGCGGCGATGTCGGGGTCGATACCGGCCGTCTTGCCGGAGTCGTCCTTGAACTCGACGGGCGCGTACGCGATGTCGGAACCGACCCGGATCACGCCCTTGTCCCGGATCGCCTGGGGCAGCTTGTCGGCCAGCGGGGCGGCGCTCGTCGACGCGCTGTCGCTGCTTCCGGAGCCGTTGTCCTTGGTCTGGTCACCGCAGGCGGTGAGCAGCAGGGCGCCAGCGACCGCGAGGGATCCGACCGCTGCCAGGCGGGTGCGCGCGGCGGTCGTGCGTCGGGTGGAGCTTGCGGTCATGGTGGATTCCTCCGGCGGATGGATGGAGATGCCGATGGGTCGACAAATGCCGATGGGTCGACGAGAACACACACCTTCGGGTGTCGCGACCTCGTGTGATGACGGCATCTTGCCATTCGGACGACGCCATTCAGGGGGCCAGCCATGTCAAAATCGGATAACGGGCAACCCCCGAACCGCATCACTCCGGTACATCACGACCGGACGGAGCCGGACCATCTGCGGGAATCCCCCGTTCCGGCCGAAAGATCTTCGGTTGATCTCACGGTGTGGTCGTCCGGCGTGCGCGCTGTTCGTCGACTTGAGTCCGTGTCAAGGGTTCCGGGCGGCTTGGCGAGACTTCGCGCATGAGTCATGTCACTCAAGGTGACCTCTGTCCAAGGTCCACAGCGTGAGCCGTGTGACCTTGCACGGAATGGACTCGTCGGCTGTGGTGTCCGTCCGGTAAGAAGGATTTTTACACCCCTCATCCGGGGCTCAGGGCGCGTGTGCGGCGCGCCCGACGCGCAGGTGCCCGTACGCATCACCTCTGGGGCCCCGCGCGATGCCCGCCCACTTCTCAATCAGGAGTGGCCACCCTCAAACCATGCAGACCTAAGGGGTACAACACAGTGGCAGCGGAGATCGTCAATCCTCGCAGCGAGAGCGCCGACCAGACGGGCCGGGAGGGCGGTGCGGAGCCCCTCGACTCCTTCGACCCGGTGTTCGCGCTGCACCGCGGCGGAAAGATGGCCGTGCAGGCCACCGTCCCGATCCGCGACAGGGACGACCTGTCCCTCGCTTACACCCCCGGCGTCGCGCGCGTGTGCACCGCGATCGCGGAACAGCCGGACCTGGTGAACGACTACACCTGGAAGTCGTCCGTCGTCGCCGTCGTGACCGACGGCACCGCCGTCCTCGGGCTCGGGGACATCGGCCCCGAGGCCTCCCTTCCGGTCATGGAAGGCAAGGCGATCCTGTTCAAGCAGTTCGGCGGGGTGGACGCGGTTCCGATCGCGCTCGCCTGCACGGACGTGGACGAGATCATCGAGACGGTGGTGCGTCTCGCACCCTCGTTCGGCGGAGTGAACCTGGAGGACATCTCGGCGCCGCGGTGCTTCGAGATCGAGCGCCGGCTCCAGGACGCGCTCGACATCCCGGTCTTCCACGACGACCAGCACGGCACGGCGATCGTGACGCTGGCGGCGCTGCGCAACGCGGCGCGGCTGAGCGGCCGGGGCATCGGCGAGCTGCGCGCGGTCATCTCGGGCGCCGGCGCGGCCGGTGTCGCCATCGCCAAGATGCTGGTGGAGGCCGGCATCGGGGACGTCGCGGTCACCGATCGCAAGGGCATCGTCTCGGCGGACCGCGAGGACCTCACCGACGTCAAGCGCCAGCTGGCCGGGTTCACCAACAAGGCCGGGCTGAGCGGGTCGCTGGAGCAGGCGCTGGCGGGCGCCGACGTCTTCATCGGCGTCTCCGGCGGTACGGTCCCGGAGGAGGCGGTGGCCTCGATGGCGAAGGGCGCGTTCGTCTTCGCCATGGCCAACCCGACGCCCGAGGTGCATCCCGACGTCGCGCACAAGTACGCGGCCGTCGTCGCGACCGGGCGGTCGGACTTCCCCAACCAGATCAACAACGTGCTGGCGTTCCCGGGGATCTTCGCGGGCGCGCTTCAGGTGCGTGCCTCGCGGATCACCGAGGGTATGAAGATCGCGGCGGCCGAGGCGCTGGCGGGGGTCGTCGGTGACGATCTCGCCGCCGACTACGTCATCCCGTCGCCGTTCGACGAGAGGGTCGCTCCCGCGGTGACCGCGGCGGTGGCCGCGGCTGCTCGTGCGGAAGGGGTTGCTCGTCGCTGACGTGCGTCCCGGATGGTCCCGTCCGCGAGGGCGGGGCCATTTTTTTGCCCACCCACCCGCCCGTTCGGGTGATGACGAGGGCGCCGTCCCCGGGGCTGCCGCCCCTGGACCCCCGCTTCGGCCCTGAACGGGCCTCGTCCTCAAGCGCCGGACGGGCTGCATCTGCCCGACCGTGGCGCTCGGCCGGCGCTCCCGCTCGGCCGGCGCTCGCTCGGCGGTGCCGGGTGGCCGGGTGGGCTGCGCCTGGTCGGCCGGCGCTCGAGCGGTGTGCCGGGCACGGCTGGATCTGGCCGGCCGGGCTCGGTCGGTGGCGCCGGGCAGGGCTGCGTGTGGGCGGCTGGTGTTCGGGCGGTGTGCCGGGCAGGGCTGCGTGTGGGCGGCTGGTGTTCGGGCGGTGTGCCGGGCACGGCTGGATCTGGCCGGTCGGTGCTCGGGCGGTGCCGGGCGTGGGAGCGCAAGAGGGCATGTCTCACAGTGGCGTTCGGTTTCGCTCGTCGTCGCCGGACCCTATCGTCGGCTTCATGTTCGCCGTCTACGCCGCCCGAATCGACCGCGACCAGCCGCTTTCCGGCCTGGAGTCGGGGGAGCGCCCGGCCCCCGAGGTCCGGCCGGGCTGGAGCACCGTCCATGTCAGGGCCGCCTCCCTCAACCATCACGATCTCTGGTCGCTTCGGGGCGTCGGTCTCCCCGAGGGCCGACTGCCGATGATCCTCGGCTGCGACGCCGCCGGGGTCGACGAGGACGGCAACGAGGTCGTCCTGCACTCCGTCATCGGCCAGAGCGGGCACGGTGTCGGGCCCGACGAGCCTCGTTCCATCCTCACCGAGAGGTACCAGGGCACCTTCGCCGAGCAGGTCGCCGTGCCGACCTGGAACATCCTGCCCAAGCCCAAGGAGCTCTCCTTCGAGGAGGCCGCCTGTCTGCCCACGGCCTGGCTGACGGCGTACCGCATGCTCTTCACCAACGCGGGTGTACGCCCCGGTGACTCCGTCCTCGTCCAGGGCGCCGGCGGCGGTGTCGCCACGGCGGCCATCGTGCTGGGCCGGGCGGCCGGACTGCGCGTCTTCGCCACCAGCAGGGACGAGGCCAAGCGGAAGCGGGCCCTGGAGCTCGGGGCCGTCGAGGCGGTGGAGCCCGGTGCGCGGCTGCCGCAGCGGGTGGACGCCGTCATCGAGACCGTCGGCGCGGCCACCTGGTCGCACTCGGTGAAGTCCCTGCGGCCCGGCGGCACGCTCGTCATCTCCGGCGCCACCAGTGGTGACCGGCCCTCACACGCCGAGCTGACCCGCATCTTCTTCCTGGAGCTGAAGGTCGTCGGCTCCACCATGGGCACCAAGGACGAACTGGAGGATCTGCTCTCCTTCTGTGCCGCGACCGGTGTCCGTCCCGTCATCGACGAGGTGCTGCCGCTCGACCGGGCCCGCGAGGGCTTCGAACGGCTCGCGTCCGGCGACCTGTTCGGCAAGATCGTGCTCACCAACGGCTGAGTCCTCGGCCGCGGCCGAGTCTCCCGCAAGAACTGTCGGCGGGTCCGGGGTTCCGGGCCCGCCCTTCGCATGCCGCTGGCGTCAACCATGGTTGACACGGCCGACATGTCAACGTAGGTTGACGTCATGACCGAAGCAACGGATCTCGCGGAGCGCGCGGGAGACCGCGACCCACGGGTCGGACTGCGCGCCGTCGCCGCACTGCGCCGGCTGCTGGAGCAGTTGGAGGCGGTGCAGGTGCGCAGTGCGCGCAACCAGGGCTGGTCGTGGCAGGAGATCGCCGCGGAGCTCGGAGTCAGCAGGCAGGCCGTGCACAAGAAGTACGGGAGGCATTGATGTTCGAGCGGTTCACGAAGGACGCCCGTGCCGTGGTCGAGGGCGCGGTGGGACACGCCGAGCGGGAGGAGGCGACGCGGGTCGAGGAGACGCATGTACTGCTGTCCCTGCTCGACCGTGAGGGCAGTCGCGGTTCCTTCGCGCTGGCCTCGCTCGGTCTGCCGCCCGGCGGGCGGGCGGGGCTGGTGCGGGACCTGGACGAGACGCGTCGCCGCGGCGGGCTCTCCCGGGCTGACGCGGACGCCCTGTCCGGGCTGGGCATCGACCTGTCGGAGATCGTGGCCCGGGTCGAGGAGACGCACGGCGAAGGAGCACTGGCCGCCACCGGCCGGGGCGGCCTCTTCGGCGGACGGTCCGGACGGCGGCCGTTCAGCCGGGGGGCCAAGGACCTGCTCACCGGCACCCTGCGCGTCGCCGTCGCCCGTGGAGAACGGCATATCGGGGACGAGCATCTGCTGCTCGCCCTCACCACCCGCCGTGGCGTCCCCTCGGAGATCCTCGCCGACCACGGCGTCACCCACGCGTCCCTCACGCGGGTGCTGTACGGCGACAGCCGAGGGGGTGAGCCAGGGGCCCCGGCCGAGGCCAAGGCCGGCTGAGTCCGCCTGCCTGTGTGCCTGTGCGCCTGTGCGCCTGTGTGCTGGTGGCGCCTGGTTGTCTCTCTGACTGCCTGACCGCCTGTCTGTGTGCCTGGCTGTCAGTGCGCCTGTCCGGGTGTCCGGTTGCGTGACTGTTCGGGTGCCGGGCCGGGCGGCTGTCTGTTCGCCCGCCCTGCGCAGGCCCAGGGCGTCAGGGCTTCGGTGCTCGCAGGATCACGCCGATGTGTGCCGCCGCCGTGGACAGGTGGCGGCGCGCTTCGCGGAGTTGGTCCCCGGTGACGCCGTGGTCGCGGGCCGCGTCGCGGATGTCGTCCCGGAAGCGGTCGAGCAGGCGGTCCAGATCACGGGCCGGGTCGCCACCACTGTTCTCGTAGGCGTCCTCGTGGGCCCAGGCCGGTTCGTACCCGGCGGGAAAGTCCTCCGGGGTGCGGGAGTATTCGGCGGCGCAGGAGCCCTCGGCGGCGCGGGAGCTCTCGGTGGGGCGGGGCGCCGCGGTGGCGGAGTCCTCCGGGTGCGTGGTCGCCGTCGAGGCTGTCGGAGCCGTCGGGCCGGGGGTGGTCGCCGAGGCCGCCGTGGAGCCCGGCGTGCCGGTGCGGCCGAAGCCGAAGTCCCTGCCGTACTCCCTGCCGAAGTCCCCGAACTCCTTGGCGAGTTCCGTCAGGCCCTCGCGGACGCCGGTCGGCCAGTCGCCCCGGCTGAAGTGGTCCTGCACCTGTTCCTGGACCCTGCGGGCGATGCGCTGCACTTCTTCCTGGGCCTGGGTACGGGCCCGCTCCTGCGCCTCCTTGGCCTGGCGGCGGGCCCGCTGGGCCTCCTCGCGGGCACGGCGGCTCTCGTCCTTGGCCCGGCGCGCCTGTTCCTTCCACTCCTGCTTGACGCGGCGCATCTCCTCCTTGGCGGCGCGCCACGACTCCTTGTCGCCGTACTCCCCGTACTCACCCGGTTCGCCGGACTCCGCGGAACCCGGCCCGGCGCCCTGACGGGCCTCGGTGGCCGCCGCCCGCATCTCGCGCCGCAGATCACCCGCCGCGCCGCGCACGTCGGCCCGGATCTCGGCGGCCAGTTCGGCGACCGACTCGCGGATCTCCAGCTCCAGGTCCGCCAGTTCGCCGCTGCGGTCCGCCAGCTCGGCCCGGCCCGCGTCGGTGATGGCGTAGACCTTGCGGCCGCCCTCGCTGGTGTGGGTGACCAGGCCCTCGGCCTCCAGCTTGGTCAACCGAGGGTAGACCGTGCCCGCCGACGGCGCGTAGAGCCCTTGGAAGCGTTCCTCGAGGAGACGGATCACCTCGTAGCCGTGGCGCGGCGCTTCGTCCAGCAGCTTCAGCAGGTAGAGGCGGAGACGGCCGTGGGCGAAGACGGGGGGCATGTCAGAGCACCTTCTTGTCGGTCGTGCTGTCGGCCGGGTCGCCGGAGGAGCTCTCGCCGCCCTGGCCGGAAACGGCATTGTCCCCCGAGCCGGTGGACCTGCCTGAGCCCGCTCCACCCTGCGGTCCGGTCGCCGGGGCCGGGGCCGGGGCCGGGGCCGGAGCCGAGGCCGGAGCCGGTTCCGGCGCCGGTTTCGACACCGACGCCTGTGTCTGCTTCGGCGCGCCGGTCGCCGGCTTCGCCTTCCGCTCGTCGGGCCACCCGTCGTCCACCGTGTCGCCCGGCGCGTCGTGCGACGCCTCGCCCACCGCACTGTCGGCCGGCTCGTACGCCGTGTCCTCCGCCGGGGGTCGTCGCAGCAGGGCGATCGAGCCGGAGATCGTCGTCGCCTTCAGGCTGCCGTTGCCCGCGCCCAGTCGGCCGGTGATGCGCTTGGCGCCCCACTGCCCGCTGACCCGGAGGTCCTCGAAGGCGTTGGAGACCGAGCCGCTCGCGGTGTTCGCCTCCACCCGTGCGTCCGCCGGATGGGGCAGCCGGATGGCGATCTCGCCCGACACGCTGGTCAGGTCGATGCTTGCGGGGCGGCTGGTCGGATCGAGGTCGACGATCATCGACCCGCTCACGGAGTCGGCCTTCACGGAGGAGCCCGCCTCGACCACGGTCAGGTCGCCGGACACGGAGTTGAAGCGCAGATCGCCGGTGAGGGCCTGGGCCTCGACGCTCCCCGAGACGGTGTCCGCGCGCACCGGTCCCGAGAGCCGCACCAGGGTCGTGTCCCCGTTGACCCCCCTCACCTCGGCTCCGCCCTCGATGCCGGAGACCACCGCGCCGGCGCTGACGACGCCCACCTCCACGCGGGTGCCGGCCGGCACGGCCAGCGAGACCACGGCGCTGCGCCGCCACCCCTTGCGGTCGAGCCACTTGAGGAATCCCTTCCAGGGCAGGTCCTCGTACGCCACCGTGAGGCTTCCGTCGCGATGGCTCACCACCAGGGGCGGTCCCTCGATCCGCGAGATCTCCAGGCGGGCGGGGCCCTCGTCGGCGCCCACGATGTTCACGGTGCCGTCGACGATGCGCACGCGCAGTTCGCTCACGGGCTCGTCGAAAGAGAGCTTCCTCGGCTCGGCGACGGACCACTCGGACATGGTGCGGACCTCCTCACGACAGCGACACGACACGCCATATCGCGTCTCCCGCAAAACACGATATATCGCGGGCACGGAAAGTCAAGACACCCGTTCCGGTGATCACCGGGTACGCAAAAGGGGCGCCCCCGGGGCGCCCCTCCACGCGAACCGTCGTGAACGGCCTACTCGTCGTCCTCGTCGTCCAGCCGTGCCAGCCATGTCGCCAGCCGCTCCACCGGCACCTCGAAGTCCGGATTCAGGTCGACGAACGTCCGCAGCTGCTCGGCGAGCCACTCGAAGGTGACCTCCTCCTCGCCGCGCCGCTTCTCGAGCTCCTCGATTCCGCGATCGGTGAAGTACATGGATCGTGCTCCGTGGGTCGGTTGCAGGGATAGGCATCCCCCCTCGGGGGAAGGACCCTTGTTCCTGCGAGGGGAGGAAGAGATCCGCTCTCCGCTGGGGGAGGGGACAGGAAAAGGATAGGCGCAGGAGGACGGCGTCCCGCGGGCCGCCGGAGCCCTCGCGCGGTCGGAACCCCGCGGCCGGCCCGCGTGCCGACGGGCGGGGCCGGGGGGACTGGGGAAGCGGGGGAGTGCCATGAGCGGTGAGGACGTGACACGGGTGGCGCGCATCGCGCTGCCGGACGGGACGCCGGTCTGGGCCCGGATCTCGGGGACGGGGGAGCTGACCGCGCCGTCCGGGCGGCTGTCGTACAGCGACACCGGGTTCGCCGAGCGGGTGGAGGCGAGCGTGGAGAGCCTGCACGCGCTCGTCACGGGGGTCGCGCGATCGCTGGCGGAGCCGCTGCGCGCGGTGCGGCCCGACGAGGTGAGCGTCGAGTTCGGCATCGAGCTGACCGCCAAGGCCGGGAAGGTCGTCGGTCTGCTCGCCGACGGCGAGGCCAAGGCCGGCATCACGGTCACCCTCACCTGGAACGGCGGGCCACCGGACCCCGGCACACCGCCTCCCGCGTCCCCCGGCGCGGGCGCCCGCGCGCGTGACGGCTCGTCGGCCGGCGAGGACGGGGTCCGGCGCGCGGGCGCGTCCCCCGGCGCGCCGGTGCACGGGGGCGCCGACGGCACCGTGGGCGGGGGCGCGGAATGACGGGCGGGCACGCCCCGGGCGCATCGAACGCGTTCGATGCGGCCCGTCGTGCACTGCGTGAACTCGTCGTGGCGGCGACCGTGCGCATTCATCGCCCGGTCGTCGGGTATGCCCTGGAAGAACCCGACACGTTCCTCGGGAGCGGCTTCTTCGTCGCCCCCAACTGGGTTCTGACCTGCGCACATGTGGCTTGCGGCGGGGAGGGGGGCGAGGTCGTGGTGGTGTACGGGACGACACCCGGGCGGGGCACGTCCACCGCCCCCGGCCGGGTGGTGGCGACGCTTCCCGACCGGACCGACCGGACCGACCGCACAGGCCAGGCCCTGCCCG
This sequence comes from Streptomyces rishiriensis, assembly GCF_030815485.1. Taxonomy (NCBI): domain Bacteria; kingdom Bacillati; phylum Actinomycetota; class Actinomycetes; order Kitasatosporales; family Streptomycetaceae; genus Streptomyces; species Streptomyces rishiriensis. The sequence goes on from NZ_JAUSWV010000002.1 coordinate 5,691,850, forward strand.
CGGGCAACTGGCCCGCCCCCGACCTCGCCCTGGTCCAGCTGACCGAGCCGGTCGACGACCACGAGTGCGTGTATGTCTCCGAGCGCCCGGCGGCGTACTACGGCGAGGGCCGGGTGCTGTACGCCGGCTGGACCGAGAACGAGGGCCGCTTACAGGTCCTGGACGGCACGCTCACCGTGCAGGGCACCATCGGCGGCTGGTCCTCCGACGTGCAGATGCGGCTGGGCGACAACGACCTGCCGTACGGCGTCTCGGGCGGCCCGGTGATCGACCCCGAGCGCGGCGAGGTGATCGGCGTGCTGAAGGCGCGCTCGGACCACCGGCCGGGCGGCACGTCCACCGGGATCGAGCAGCTGCGCACCCTGCGGGTCCCGGCCGAGGCGGTGCCCGCCGAGCACAGCGACCTGTACCAGGCGGTCTTCCACGCCCACGACCGCTACCACCGCGACCGGCAGCGCCACCCCGCCTCCCGGCGGCAGACCTGGACCGACGTGCAGGGCAGGCTCGGCGCGCGGCCGGGCCGCACCCTCAGCCCGGACGAGCGGATCCAGCTGCTGGGCCGGCTCGCCGAACTCCCGCCGCCGCAGAGCACCCGAGGTCTGCTGGACATCCTGGACTCCCTGCCCGAACTCCAGGCCCCCACCCCGCTGCCCGCGCCGCGCGGCTGGCGCGACGGCCTCGGAGCGCTGTACGAGAGCGCGAGCGACGACGGGGCGCTGGAACTGGTCCTCGACTACGCGATGCGGGCGATGTCCGCCCCGCGCCCGTTCGTCGTGCCCAGCACCCCGGACGCCGAGAAGGCCCTGTGGGTCTGGGTGTGGCAGACCGCGCAGCGGCTGAGCGCCCGCTACCGGTCCGGTCTCGCCGAGCAGCGGTTCGAGCGGCTGCGCCGGCGGGAGGAGGCGGAGCGCGACGTCCCCGCCACGGTCTTCGGCGCTCACCGCGTCGGCAGTGCGGCCCGGCCCTCCGCCCTGCTCGAACTGGTGCGGCGCGGCTGGGAGCCGGACCGCTGCGACTGGTCGGTCTCCACGGCCGCGCCCGGCGGCGAGGTGGTCCGGCTGCACGAGGCCGAGCGCACCTTGCTGGCCGACCTGCCCGCGCACCTCGCCGGCCCGCTCGGGGAGGCCTTCCGGCACTGCGACGAGCCGGGCAGGCCCGCGCTCCTTCAGGTGGCGCTGCCCCACGCGCTGCTCGGCCTGGAGGTCGACACCTGGCAACTGACGCCCGGGCAGGAGCCGTTGGGGACGCTGCGGCCGGTGGTCGTCCGCTGCGCCGACCGCGACCTGCTGCCCGACGAGGCGTTCGGCGCGTACGGCACCGACGACCTGGACGGTCCGGACGACCTGGACGCGGAGCGCCGGGCCCGCTGGCGCTGGCTGCACGGGCACCGGGCCAGGGCCGAAGTCCTGGACTGCGACGAGGGGTTGCGCAAGCCCGTACCGACCGTGGAGCAGCTGCGCGCCCTGTCGCACGGCACCGTCCCGGTGCTCTGCCGTTACGGCGACCTGCGGTACGAGGACGACGCGGAGGCGCTCGCGCGGATCGTGCTGGGCGGTTACGGCGTGGCCCTGTGGCGCCGGCGGCACGGCCGGGCCGACGCCGTCTGCGGGGAGTTCCACCGCGGCACGATCGACGGGATCGCCGAACCGCCCAGCGCGCAGCATCTGCCCGAGGCGGTGCACGATCTCCGGATGCGGCTGCGCGCGGGCCGTACGGAGTCCTTCTGGGCCGACGGCGTCGCCCTGCTGTACGACGACCCCCATCAGCCGCTGCCCGGTGCCGGAGACCTGCTGGAGGCCCCTTGAACCCACCCGCCCGAGGGGCCGGTCGGCCCCTTACCAGGCACCTCCAGGATGGATAACGTGATGCACGTTCGGACGGCCGCGGCGGGTGGACGAGTGACGAGGACCGGATCATGACCGAATCCAGTGAGTGGCTCATCTACCGTGGCGCCGGCGAACCGCACGACGGGATCGAGCGGCTGCCCGACCCGCCCCCCTGGCGGGACTTCACCAGCCGGGACGCGGCAGGCTCCGGCGACGGTTCGCAGGACCGAAGGCTCGGCGCGCACCGGCACCTGGCGGAACTGCACCGGCCGGGCGCCGAGGAACTGGAGATGATCAACGCGGCGCTCTATCTGCGCCGTCCCCTGCTCGTCACGGGCAGCCCCGGCGCGGGCAAGAGCACGCTCGCCCACTCGGTGGCGTACGAACTCGGCCTGGGCGACGTGCTGCGCTGGTCGATCGTCAGCCGGTCCGCGCTCCAGGACGGGCTGTACCACTACGACGCGATCGCCCGGCTCCAGGACGTGCAGATAGCCGCCCAGGGCGGGTTCGGGTCGGCGGCGGGCTCGCCGGGCGCGGTCGAGGGCATCGGCAGCTACATCCGGCTGGGACCGCTCGGCACCGCGCTGCTGTCTTCCGAGACCCCGCGCGTGCTGCTCATCGACGAGCTGGACAAGAGCGACATCGACCTGCCCAACGACCTGCTGAACGTCCTGGAGGAGGGCGAGTTCGCGATCCCCGAACTGGAGCGCATCGCCGACCGGCTGCCGGACGGCGAGGCGGAGGTGCTGACCGCCGACGGGGTGAAGGTGCGGGTGCGGGACGGCCGCGTGCGCTGCCGCGCCTTCCCGTTCGTCGTGCTCACCAGCAACGGGGAGCGCGACTTCCCGGCCCCGCTGATGCGCCGCTGCATCCACCTGGAGCTGGGGCGCCCCGACCACAACCGGCTCGCCACCTTCGTCCGTGCGCACCTCGGCGACGAGGCGGCGCGCGCGGGGGACGACCTGATCACGCGGTTCCTGGAGCGGTCGCGCAGTGAACTCCTCGCGGCGGACCAGTTGCTGAACGCGATCTACCTCACCGACGCGGCCGCGCCGCCCAGTCGTGACCGCCTGGCCGACCTGCTCATCCAGCGACTCGACCGCCCGAGGTGAGGGCCTGATGCCCGACGCAGCGGCCCGCCACGGGCCCGTGCCGCCCGACGGCCGCCGTCCCGACACCCCGGGCGAGGCTGCGGCGGGAGGCGCCCGTCCCGGCACCCCGGGCGGCTCCGACGAGCCCGGCGCCGCACCGACGCCCCAAGCGCGCGGCGGCGATCCGCTCGCCGAACTCGTCGCCCGGTTGCGCGACGTGGGACTCGACCCCGATGTGCCGCAGCTGTGCGACGCGCTCTGGCTGGCGCGCTGGACCCGGCCGGTGCACGCCGCCGACCAGGAGGACCCGTCCGTCGGGACCGGTGGCCGGCCCACGCCCCGGCCCGACGGCGGCAACGGCCGCGACGGGGAGGGACGGCCGCGGGGGGACCGCACCGAACGGCCGGAGCGGCCGCCGCGGGAGGTGGGGGCCGACGGGCGGGTGAGCCTCTACCCGGTACCGCAGGACGGGGAGGAGCGCACCCGTGGTGCGGGGCGGGCCGCCGCGCTGCCGGTGGGCGTACCCGCTGCCCCCGTGCTGCCCGCCCCGCTCGAACTCCAGCGCGCGTTACGGCGGTTGCAGCGTTACCGGAGCCCCGCTCCACCGCTGCGCATGCGGCTCGACGAGACGGCGACGGCGGAGCGCAGCGCGCAGGCGGGCGGCCTGATCCTGCCTGTCCACCGGCCCGTCACCCGGGGCGACGCCCGGCTCCAGCTGGTGCTGGACGCCTCGTCCTCGATGCGCGTGTGGGACCGGCTGTTCATCGAACTCCAGCAGGTCTTCGGTCAGTTGGGCGCCTTCTCCGACATCCAGGTCAGCCATCTGCACCAGGGGCCCGACGGCCGGCCGGCCGTCAGCCGCAGCCCCGACGCCTACGCGGTGCCGCTGCACTCCGCGGACCGGCTCAGCGACCCCACCGGCCGCCGGATCGTCCTGTTCGTCAGTGACTGCGCGGGCCCCCTGTGGCACAGCGGCCACGCGCACCGGCTGCTGCACCACCTCTCCCGGCAGGGCCCGGTGGCCGTGCTCCAGCCGTTGCCGCAGCGCCTGTGGAACCGCACCCGGCTGCCGGTGCTGTTCTGCGAGCTGAGCCGCGGCGAGACGCTCGGCGGAGCGGCCGCGCTGCGCGTACGCACCCCCGCGGGGGTTCCGGCGGAGGCACGCCGGGGTGCGCTGCCGGTGCCGGTGCTGCCGCCCGAGCCGGTCGCCCTCGGCGCCTGGGCGAGGCTGCTGTCCGGGGCCGGTGCCGGGCCCGTCCCGGGCGCCGTGGGCTGGGTGCGCGCGGACCAGTCGGCCGCCCCGGCGGCGCGCGCCGACCGGCGGCGCACGCCCTTCGAACGGGTCAGCAGGTTCAGCTCCAGCGCCTCCCCGGCCGCCGGACGGCTCGCCGTCTATCTGGCCGCCGCCCCCCTGTGCCTGCCCGTGATGCAGCTCGTCCAGCGCACGATGCTGCCCGACTCCGGGCCGGCCGAACTGGCCGAGGTGCTGGTCGGCGGCCTGGTCACGCGCGCGTCGGAGGAGTACACCGACGGCGGCGCCCAGTGGTACCGCATCGAACCCGATGTGCGGGACGCCCTGCTGTCCCGGCTGGGCCGCGACGAGGCCATGCTGGTGCTCAAGCACTGCTCGGAGTACATCGAGCAGCGTTTCGGCAAGGGCGGCCCCAACTTCCCGGCTCTCGCCCTGGCCCAGCTCGGCGACGGCGGCACGGGACGCCCGTCCGCGTCCACCGCCCCGCGCACGGACCAGGGTGACCACGCCGACCACGCAGACCACGGCGACCACGCAGACCACGGGGACGACGGCGACCACGGTGGCAACGGCGAGGAGGCACCCGTGCCCCAGCCCTTCGCGGAGGTCGCGGCCCGCGTGCTGCGGCGGTTCATGCCGCTGCCCGAGCAGTTCGAGAGCGCCGCGGGCCAGACCGGGCCGGGACAGCCCGTGGACCGGCCGACGCACCAGGCGGTCCGCAGGGCCCGAGCGCTGATCGAGCGCTTCGACAGCGAGGGCATGATCCAGGACGTCATCGACGCGGTGCAGCTGCTGCGCGGCGCCACCGAGCGCGAGCGGACGGGCGCGGACCCCGAACTGTGGGCCGAGTACGCGCACTGCACCCTGCGGCTGTGGGAGGTGCAGGGCGGCGACGACCTCCTCCAGGAGGCCGAGGCGGCCGCCGAACGGGCGACCGCGCACCCGCGCCGGCTGCACGAACGGGCCGTGCTGGCCCGGGTGTTGCACGCGGGCGCGACCGACCGCAGACGGCGCGGCGACCGCACCGGCGCGCTGGACCTGCTGCGCCGCGCCGACCGCGAGTACGCCGTCGCCTGCGCCGCGCCCGGGCTCGACGAGAAGCAGGCGCTGAAACTCACCTTGGAACGCGTGCGCGCCCTGGACGCGCAGTGGCGGCTCGGCGGGGACAGCGCGCTGCTCCAGGGCGCCGTCGGCATGCTGGAGGCCTTCGCCGACGTCTGGCCCGACCGGCGTCAGCGCCCGCCCGAACTCCCCCTGGAGCACGGCCGTATCCTGCTGCGGCTCTCGGGCGCCACCACCGATCCCGTCCAGGCCCGTCTCTACGCCGAGCAGGGCGCGCAGTCGCTGCGCACCGCCCTGGACACCGGAGCGGAGCCGTACACCGCCGAGTCGGCACGCGCGCGGGTGCGCATCCTGCTCGACCTGGTCGACGCGCTGCTCCAGGCGGGCGGCCCGCTGGACGACGCCCAGGCCCGGGTCGACGAGGCCCTCGCCCTGGTGCGCGAACAGGGACGGCGGGCGTCCCTGCTGGCGCGGGCCGGCCGGATCGCCGTGGCCCGATACGCCGAGTCGGGCGATCCGGCGGAGCTGGAGACGGCCGCTGACCGCTTCGCGCAGGCCGCCCAGCGGATGTCCCGCGACGCGCCCGTGCACGCCGACGTCCTCGCCGAGTGGGGCGAGGCGCTGCTGCGGCTGGCCGGGCTCCGCTCCGGGGTCCGGGCGCAGGACGCGCTGTCCCGGGCGATCCGGGTCCTGCGCGACTGCCGGATGGAGACCCCGGCGGGCAGCCGTCAGGTCGCCCACCGGCTGCTGCTGCTCGGCCGCGCCCTGATGCTGCGCTACCGGGCCCGCGGGGACCGGGTCGACCTGCGCGAGGCCGAGCACCTCTTCGGGCTCGCGGCGGCGGACGCGGGCGATCCGCTGCTGGCCGCCCGCTGTCGACTGGAACTGGGCCAGGTCCAGTTCGAGGCCTACCGCAGCCTGCGCCGCCCGGCCCGGCTCGACCTCGCGGTCGACGCCTTCCGCGACGCGGCGGAGGCGGCCCGGGAGGCGGAGGGGGTGGCCGAAACCGGCCGTCGGCGCCATGAGGCCGTCGAGCTGTGCGCGCAGGCCCATCACTGGCGGGGTATGTCCTATGAGGCGGCCGCCCGGCCGCGCGCTGCCCGCGAGGCCTATCGCCTGGCCCGTGCGGAGTGGTCGAGGCTGCCGGACGATCACCTGGGGACGGGTGAGCCGACGGCGGAGCAGACGGCGCGGCGGTTGGCCGCGCTGGAACGGGCGACGTGAGCGGAGCGAGTCGGGAGGGGCAGGCATGGACGCACTGGACGGGTCCGCGGGAGTGACGGTGGCGCCGGAGGTCCCCGGCGAGGGGGAGCCGCTGCCGGATCTGCTGTCGCTGGGTCTCGAGGAGCTGGGGACGATTGAGCATCCCGTGCTGCTGGAGCTGCTGGCAGAGCTGCGGGACCGGGCGGGAGAGTCGGGCGAGCCGCTGTGGGGATTCGCCTCTGCGCTCTGAGGCGACCACCGTCAGCACTCCGGAGCGCCGGATTCGCGCCAATCGATCGTTTGAAGTCGATTCCGGATTCTTCTGTGCACGACTCGGACAACTTCGGTCGGGCGGGGTTTGTGACCCGTGCCCGCCCGGGAAAGCGCCCCCATGCGGCTCAAGGGCCTAGGCATGGGGGTGCTGGAGTGTCTCGACAGGCCTTCCGCCAGTTCATCGTGAAGACGCACGGCCGCTGCAACCTCGCCTGCACCTACTGCTACCTCTACGAGGGCCCCGACTCCACCTGGCGCGCCCGCCCCGCGGCCGCCTCCGACGAGGTCCTCGACCGCACCGCCACCCGCATCGCCGAACACGCCGGCGCCCATGCCCTCACGGACGTCTCCCTCGTCCTGCACGGCGGCGAGCCCCTGCTGGCCGGTGCCGGGAGGCTGGCCCGCTTCACGGCCCTGGTACGCGACCGAGCCCCGGAGGGCTGCACGGTCCACGCCACCGTCCAGACCAACGCCACCCTCCTCACCGCTCGGCGCCTCGCCGTACTGGCCGACGCGGACATCCGGATCGGCGTCAGCCTCGACGGCGGCCTCGCCGCGCACAACGCCCGCCGCGTCGACCACGCGGGACGTCCCTCCTGGCCCGCCGCCGCGCGCGGGGCGCTGCTGGTCGCCGAGCAGGCGCCGCAGGCCTACGCCGGGATCCTCACCGTCGTCGACGTCACTCTGGACCCGGTGGAGACGTACGAGTCCCTCCTCGCCCTGCGACCGCCCGGCCTGGACTTCCTGCTGCCGCACGGCAACTGGTCCGCCCCGCCGCCCCACTGGGCGGACGCCCGTCACGGGGAGTGGCTGTGCACCGTCTTCGACCGCTGGTGGCGGGCCGGCCGGCGGGAGACCCGGGTCCGCCTCTTCGAGGAGTGCATCGCCCTGCTGCTGGGGCTGCCCTCGGTCACCGAGGCCCTCGGGCTCGCTCCGTTCGACGCGGTCGTGGTCGAGACCGACGGCTCGATCGAACAGGTGGACGCCCTGAAGTCCGCCTACGACGGCGCCGCGTGGACCGGCCTGGACGTCTTCCGGCACGCCTTCGACGAGGCGCTGTCGCATCCCGCGGTCGCGGCCCGGCAGGCGGGTGCCGCGGCCCTCGCGGACCAGTGCCGGGCCTGCCCCCTGCTGACCGTCTGCGGAGGCGGTCACTACGCCCACCGCTACCGGGCGGGGCACGGCTTCCGCAACCCGTCCGTGTACTGCGCGGACCTCCAGCGCTTCATCCGCCACGTCGCCGGCCGGCTCGCCGCGGACACGGCCGCCGTCCCGGCCGCCCCGGAAGGAGGCACACCGTGACAAGGCCGACGGTCCCGGACCGGGCCCTCGCGGAACTCGGCCGTACCGAGGGGGCTCCCGACACCCTGGCCCTCCTCGTGCGGGACCAGGACACCCGACGGCTGCTCCTGCTGCGCGCCGTCCTCGACGCGGCCGAGGCGGCGGACCCCGCGCTCTGCTCCCCCGGACGAAAGGCCCGGCTGCGCGAGGACTGGGCGCTGCTCGCCGAGGCCGACCGCCCACAGCCACCCGGCACCGCTCACGCTCCGGCCGACACGCCGCAGGACGTACGAGGGACGCGGCTGCCTCGGCCCGGCGCGCCGCACCCCTCGTCGGACCCGGCTCGGCCCGAGGGCGGCGCGTCCCGGCACCCGCAGGCGATGCCGCACCCCCGGTCCGGCGCACCGCGCCCGTCGTCGGGCGTCCCGCATCCGCCGGAGGGCATGCCCCGGGATGCGCGTAGGACGCCGGACGCCTCGCCCGGCGCGCCGCATCCCTTACCGGGTACGGCCCACCCGCCCCCGCCGGGTGGCGCGCTCTCGCCTGCCCGGGCCCGGCTCTTCCACCCGCTGACCGGCCCATGGGCCCTGAGCTGTCTGCACGGACTCGACGGCCGCGCCGGCCCCCCGGACGAGTCCCGGGCCCGTCGGCTCCGGCGGGACCTCGCGCACTTCAGCGCGATCGCGGCGGTGGCGGCTGCGCGCGCCGGGATCCCGTTCACCGTCCGGCTGACCGCGTACGACGGAGTGCTCACGCTGCCGTCCCTCGGCTCGCTGCACACGGCCACCACGGGGGACGTCCCCGTCGACGTCACCCACCGGGAAGGGTGCCTGACGGTGCGCCAGCCCGACGCCCCGGACATCGCCGTCCGTCTGGAGAGCGGGACAGGGGCCTGGTCCGGCGCCCTCGCCTGGACCCCCCTGCACGCCCTGCCCGGCCTGCCGTCCGCCGGCGGCCCCATGCCCCTGGACGACATGGACCCCTACCGTGTCGCACCGGGCCCCCGCCACCGGACGCTCGGCGGACCCGCGACCCTCGACGACGGGGACTGCAAACGCTGGCTCCAGGCCTGGTCGGGCACCGAGGCGGCACTGCGCACCGGCGGCGCGCACCGGGTGAGCGAGGCGGCGGCACTGCTGCGCTGCATGGTCCCCCTGGAGCGGCCGCCCGGCGCCGAGGGACGGGACAGCTGCAGTGCGACCCGGCACGAGGCGTTCGGCGCCCTGCTCTCCAGCACCCCGCAGGACGCCCCGGCCCTGGCCGAAACCCTCGTCCACGAACTGCATCACGCCAAACTGGCCGCCCTCGGAGACCTCGTGACGCTCCATCACGCCGGCCCGGAGGCGCGCTACTTCGCCCCCTGGAAGACGGACCCCCGACCGTACGACGGCCTGCTCCAGGGGGTCTACTCGCACCTGGCCCTCGCGGACTACTTCCAGCGCCGTGCGCTGCACACCACGCCGCCCGACAGCGAGTACGCCTGGTCCCGGCACGCCCGTTACCGCGCCCAGGTCGGAGCGGCCCTGCCGGGAGTCGTCGGCTCGCCCGACCTCACCGTCCGCGGACGCCGGTTCGTCGACGAGATGACCGCGACCTACGAACGCATGGCCGACCATCCGGCGCCCCGGAACCACACGGCGCGGGCCCAGGCGTACGTGAAGGCCGTGCGCGCGCTGTGGACGCAACGTCATGCTCCCGCCGTGCCACGCCCGAAAGAATGAGGATGGGCGGCGAGGGGCCGCCCGGTGCGCGAAGATCGTCGAATCGAGGCACGCGTGGATGAAGTCGGCGGACTTACGCACGACGCGCCGAGGTTCTAGGATTTTGGTACTACGCGCTGGAGGCCGCTGCATGTCTGGAGCTCGTACGCCGGTGGGGACGACCGGGAGAGGGGCCGCACGGCAGACGGTCACGATCCATTTCGCGGGTTTCAACCGGGCCTGGGCGGCCTGGGTGGGGGACCGGCTCGAACGTCGTGGTCTGCGCGTCGTCTACCTGCGCTGGGACTCCCCGGCGGACGTCCCCCTGGTGGACCTGCTGCGCGACCTGGAACTCGCCGAGGGCCGCATCCTCATCATCGTCAGCGAGTGGTACTTCCAACTCGGCCCCCGGACGCAGGAGGAGTGGAACGCGGCGCTGCGCGAGGTCGTCGCCCCCGACGCGTCCCGGTTCGCCGCGGTCTCCGTCACCTCGGCGTCCGTGCCCTCGGCGACCGCCGTCCTCGCCCCGGTCGACCTGACCAACATGGGCGCCGAGGAGGCCGAGCGCCGACTCCTCGACCGGCTGGACCTGCCGACCGACCCGCTGCCCGAGCCCGCCGACGCGGCGCGCCGCGGTCCCCGGTTCCCGGCGTCGATGCCCGAGGTCTGGGGCGGCGTGCCCCGCCGCAACACCCGGTTCACCGGCCGTGAGTCACTGCTCAACGAGGCCTACCACGTGCTGCGCAACGCCGAGCCGGGCGCCGGCGTGGTCACGTTCCACGGCATGTCGGGAGTGGGCAAGACCCAGCTGTCCGCCGAGTACGTCTACCGCTTCGGCTCCGAGTACGACGTCGTCTGGTGGGTCAACGCCGAAAAACGCGTCACCTACCGTCGGCTGCTCGCCGAACTCGCCCCGAAACTCGGGCTCCAGACCGGCCAGGAGTACGGCGAACGGCTGCGCGCGGTCCGCGACTCGCTGCGCCGCGGCGAACCGTACGGACGCTGGCTGCTGATCCTCGACGGCGCGGACGAGCCCGACCAGATCTGGGACCTGGTGCCGACCGGCCCCGGCCACGTCATCATCACCTCCCGCAACCCGGAATGGACCGAGCACAACAGCAAGCTGCTGGAAGTGCCCGTCTACGCTCGCGACGAGTCGGTGGCGTTCATCCGCCGCCGCGCCCCGCGGCTGACGGAGGTGGAGGCCGACCAGCTCGCGGACGCGCTGGAGGACCTGCCGCTCCTGCTCGACCAGACGGCGGGCTGGCTGAACGACTCCGACCTCTCGGTGCGCCAGTACATCGCCCTGCTCGACGGCGGCATCGACAGCGACGTGGTGAAGGTGTCGGCGGACTTCCCGCTGGCCTTCCAGACCGCGTGGTCGATACTGCTGAACAAACTCCGCGACACCGTCCCCGAGTCGGTCGACCTGCTGCGGCTGTGCACGTTCTTCGCACCGGGCTTCATCCCCGTCCGTCTGCTGCGCGAGATGTCCAGCGAAGCACTGCCCGAACAGCTCGCCGGACTGCTCAACGACCCGCTGCTGTGGAACAAGGCGATCAACCAGCTCCGCCAGTACTCGGTGGTCCGCCTGGAGTCCCACGAAGCGCTCGGCGACGAGGCCGCCGCTTCCGGCGAGTCCCTGTACCTGCACCGCATGGTCCACCAGATCGTGCACAAGGACATGCCGGACGCGGACCGCAAGGAGTTCATCGACGTCGTACGCCAGGCCCTCGCCGCGGCCGATCCGCGGCGGCCCACCGACCCCGACCTGTGGCCGGGATACGCCCAGATCGTGCCGCACCTGAAGTACGCGGACGTGCTCCAGACCCAGGACCCGGGCGTCCAGCGGCTGGTCTTCAACTGCCTGCGCTACATGTACTTCTCCGGCGAGTACAAGGCCGGCATCAAGCTCGGCGAACGTGCCATGGAGGCCTGGCGCGAGCTGCTCGGTCCGACCCACCCCAGGATCTGGGAGCTGAGCTACCACTACACCAACCTGCTGCGCGCCGTCGGCGACTACGCCGGGACCGAGGCGCTCAGCCGCGCGGCCTCCGAGCACCTGAAGGCGGAGCGCGGGCCCCAGGACCTGGAGCATCTGCGGGCGGCGGCCGGTCTCGCCGCCGACCTGCGCGGCCTCGGCCGTTACGACGAGGCACTGGAACTCTCCCAGTGGGTCCTGGTCGGATACCGCGACCTGCTCGGCGAACAGGACTCGCGGAGCCTCAACTCCCTCAACAACCTGGCGGTCTCCCTGCGTCTGCTCGGGCGCTACCAGGAAGCCCTGGACATCGACCGGCAGACCCTGGAGTCCCGGCGGGTGCTGCTGCGGGCCCGCCATCCCTGGACGCTCGGCTCCGAGATCTACTACGCCATCGACCTGCGGCTGCTCGGGCGCTACGCGGAGGCCGAGTCCATCCAGGCGAAGAACGTGCGTGAGAGCCGTCTCGTGATGGGCCGCGACAACCCGCAGACCCTCAGCGCCGAGCACAACCTCGCGCTGTGCCGCTACCGCCTGGGCGACCGCGACCGCGGCCGGGACCGCGGCATCGAGTGGGAGGAGCCCGGCGAGATGCTCTCCAGCGTGCTGGAGCGCGGTGAGCGGGTGCTGGGCGAGACCCATCCGCTGACCCTGATCTTCGCCACGGCCCAGAGCTGCTACGCCCGTGAGCACGGCGACATCGACCGGGCGCGTGAACTCAGCGAGGCCGTGGTCGCGCGCTACGAGGTGATGCTCGGCGAGGGCCACCCCTTCGTCTCCGGCGCCCGCGCCAACCAGGCGCTGATCCTGCGCAACGTCGGCGAGCGGGAGGCCGGCCACGTCCTCCTGGAGCAGGCGCTCGCGTCGATGTCGGAGGCGGTGGGCGAGAACCACCCGTGGACGCTGGGCTGCGCACTGAACGCCTCGGCCCTGCGCAACATCGTCGGCGACACCGAGAGCGCCGCCGACCTCAGCCGCGACACGGTCACCCGGGCCACCGAGTCGCTCGGCCGGACCCACCCGCTGACCCTGTCGGCGCGGATCGCGTACGCGGCGGACCTGCGCGGTCTGCGGGACCGGCGGCAGGCGGAGAAGGCCGAGCAGGAGGCCCTCTCGGACCTCGACTCGACGCTCGGCAGCAAGCACCCGCACACCGTCTCGGCCCGGTCCCGCAACCGCCCCTACTGGGACTTCGAACCCCAGGTCATCTGAGAACCCCCGGTCGTCCGAGAACCCACGGTCGTCCCGCGAGAACCCCCGGTCGTCCCGCGACCCTGGTCGCCCGGCAACCCCGGTCGTCCCGCGACCCCCGTCGCCCGGCAACCCCGGGTCGGGGCGTCCGGGCAGGCCGACCGCCGGGCGACGGCGAAGGGCCCGCCCCCGAAACCTCCGGGGGCGGGCCCTTCGCCGTCGGACAGGTCCGCCGGACGAATCCTTCGGACACGTCGGTCGGACGCGTTCGTCAGGCGGGTTCGAGGGCTCAGGCCTCGAACACCTCACGCACCAGCTGCTCCTGCTCCGCTTGGTGCCGCTTGGCGGAGCCGACCGCCGGGGACGAGCCGTGCGGGCGCGAGATGCGGCGCAGGCGCTCGCCGTGCGGCACGTCCGCGCCGACCGCGAGGTCCAGGTGGTCGATCAGGTTCAGGGCGATGAACGGCCAGGCGCCCTGGTTGGCCGGCTCCTCCTGGGTCCAGAGGTACTTCTCGGCGTTGGGGTACTTGTTGACCTCCGCCTGGACCTCGGCACCCGGCAGCGGGTACAGCCGCTCGAGGCGGATGATCGCCGTGTCCGTGACGCCGCGCTTCTGACGCTCGGCCTCCAGGTCGTAGTAGACCTTGCCGGCGCAGAAGACGACCTTCTTCACGGCCGCCGGGTCGGTGACCGTCGTGTCACCGATGACCGGGCGGAACTGGCCGCTCGTGAACTCCTCCGCCTTCGACGCGGCGGCCTTCAGGCGCAGCATCGACTTCGGGGTGAAGACGACCAGCGGCTTGTGGTGCGGGTTGTGCACCTGCCACCGCAGGAGGTGGAAGTAGTTCGACGGGAGCGTGGGCATCGCGACCGTCATGTTGTTCTGCGCGCAGAGCTGGAGGAAGCGCTCGACGCGGGCCGAGGAGTGGTCCGGGCCCTGGCCCTCGTAGCCGTGGGGGAGGAGGAGCGTGACACCGCTCGTCTGGCCCCACTTCTGCTCGGCCGCCGAGATGTACTCGTCGACCACGGTCTGCGCGCCGTTGACGAAGTCGCCGAACTGCGCCTCCCACATCACGAGCGCGTCGGGACGGGCCAGCGAGTAGCCGTACTCGAAGCCCATCACCGCGTACTCGGAGAGGAGGGAGTTGTAGACGTTGTAGCGGGCCTGCTCGTCGTTCAGGTACTGGAGCGGGGTGTGCTCCTCGCCCGTCTCGCGGTCGATGAGCACCGCGTGGCGCTGACCGAAGGTGCCGCGCTGCGAGTCCTGGCCGGACAGCCTGACCGGGGTGCCCTCCAGCAGCAGCGAACCGACGGCCAGCGTCTCGCCCATGCCCCAGTCGATCGTGCCGTCCTCGACCATCGTCGCCCGGCGCTGGAGCTGGGGCAGCAGACGCGGGTGGACGTGGAAGTAGTCCGGGATGTTGACCTGGGACTCGGCGATGCGCTTGACGACCTCCGCGGACACGGCGGTGTTGACCGCTACGGGGAAGTTGTCCTGCGGCTCGTGGGCGTCGCCGGCGGCGGGCTGCGCGGTGGCCTCGCGGACCTCCGTGAAGACCTTCTCCAGCTGGCCCTGGTAGTCCTGGAGCGCCTGCTCGGCCTCTTCCAGGGTGATGTCGCCGCGACCGATGAGGGACTCGGTGTACAGCTTGCGCACCGAGCGCTTCTTGTCGATCAGGTCGTACATCAGCGGCTGGGTGAAGGCCGGGTTGTCCGACTCGTTGTGACCGCGGCGGCGGTAGCAGATGAGGTCGATCACCACGTCCTTGTTGAACGCCTGGCGGAACTCGAAGGCCAGCCGCGCGACACGGACGACGGCCTCCGGGTCGTCGCCGTTCACGTGGAAGATCGGGGCCTCGATCATGCGCGCCACGTCGGTGGCGTACATCGACGAGCGCGAGGATTCCGGGGCGGCGGTGAAGCCGACCTGGTTGTTGATGACGATGTGGACCGTGCCGCCCGTGCGGTAACCGCGCAGCTGCGACATGTTCAGGGTCTCGGCCACCACGCCCTGGCCCGCGAAGGCCGCGTCGCCGTGCAGGGCGACCGGCAGGACGGTGAAGTCCGTGCCGCCCTTGTTGATGATGTCCTGCTTGGCGCGGGCGATGCCCTCGATGACCGGGTCGACCGTCTCCAGGTGGGACGGGTTCGCGGCCAGCGACACCTTGATCTGCTCGCCGTCCAGGCCCGTGAAGGTCCCCTCGGCGCCCAGGTGGTACTTCACGTCGCCGGAGCCGTGCATCGACTTCGGGTCGAGGTTGCCCTCGAACTCGCGGAAGATCTGCGCGTACGACTTGCCGACGATGTTCGCCAGGACGTTCAGCCGGCCGCGGTGGGCCATGCCGATGACGACCTCGTCGAGGCGCGACTCGGCCGCGCTGTCCAGCACCGCGTCGAGCAGCGGGATGACGGACTCGCCGCCCTCCAGGGAGAAGCGCTTCTGGCCGACGTACTTCGTCTGCAGGAAGGTCTCGAAGGCCTCCGCCGCGTTCAGCCGGCGCAGGATGCGCAGCTGCTCCTCGCGCTCCGGCTTGCTGTGCGCGCGCTCGATGCGGTCCTGGATCCAGCGGCGCTGCTTCGGGTCCTGGATGTGCATGAACTCGACGCCGGTGGTGCGGCAGTACGAGTCGCGCAGCACGCCGAGGATGTCGCGCAGCTTCATCAGGGACTTGCCGGCGAAGCCGCCGACCGCGAACTCCCGCTCCAGGTCCCACAGGGTGAGGCCGTGCTCGGTGATGTCGAGGTCGGGGTGCTTGCGCTGGCGGTACTCCAGCGGGTCGGTGTCGGCCATGACGTGGCCGCGGACCCGGTAGGAGTGGATCAGCTCGAAGACCCGGGCGGCCTTGGTGACATCGTCGTCGTGGCTGGCGTCGATGTCCTTGAGCCAGCGGACCGGCTCGTAGGGGATGCGCAGCGCCTCGAAGATCTCGTCGTAGAAGCCGTTCTCGCCGAGGAGGGAGTTGGCGACGACACGGAGGAACTCGCCGGAGGCGGCGCCCTGGATCACCCGGTGGTCGTAGGTCGACGTGAGCGTCATGACCTTCGAGATGCCGAGCTTGTTCAGGGTGTCCTGGCTGGTGCCCTGGAACTCCGCCGGGTAGTCCATCGAGCCGACGCCCATGATGACCGACTGTCCGGGCATCAGACGCGGCACGGAGTGCACGGTGCCGAGGCCGCCGGGGTTGGTCAGGGAGACCGTGACGCCGGTGAAGTCGTCCATCGTCAGCTTGCCGTCGCGGGCGCGGCGGACGATGTCCTCGTAGGCCTGCCAGAACTCGAAGAAGTTCAGCGTCTCGGCCTTCTTGATGCCGGCGACGACGAGCTGGCGGTCGCCGTTGGGCTTCACCAGGTCGATGGCCAGACCGAAGTTGACGTGCGGCGGCTTGACGAGGGTGGGCTTCCCGTCCTTCTCCGCGTAGTGCCAGTTCATCGACGGCATGGCCTTGATGGCCTGCACCATCGCGAAGCCGATCAGGTGCGTGAAGGAGATCTTCCCGCCCCGGGCGCGCTTGAGGTGGTTGTTGATGACGATGCGGTTGTCGAACAGCAGCTTCACCGGGACCGCGCGCACGGACGTGGCCGTGGGCAGCTCCAGCGAGGCGTTCATGTTCTTGGCGACCGCGGCGGCGGGGCCGCGCAGCGTCACGAACTCCGGACCCTGCGCCGGCGCGGCCGAGGCGGCGGCGGGCGCGGGCTTCGCGGCGGCCGGGGCCGCCTTCGCCGGAGCCGGAGCAGCGGCAGGTGCGGCGGCCGCGGGCTTCGGGGCGGCGGCCGGCGCGGGAGCCGGCGCGGCGGGCGCCGGAGCAGCGGGCGCAGCCTGGGCCGGAGCGGCCGGAGCGGCCGGAGCGGCCGGCGCCGGGGGCGTGGTGGTCGCTGCGGCCCCCGCGGCCGCAGTACCCGCCGGAGCCGAGGGAGTGGCGGCCCCTGGCTTGTAGTCGGCGAAGAAGTCCCACCAGGCACGGTCTACCGAGTTCGGGTCCTGGAGGTACTGCTGATAAATCTCGTCGACGAGCCACTCGTTCGGCCCGAACGCGGCAGCGGGATTCTTGCCCGCTTGGTCTGCGTCGGTCGAGATACTCGATGCGTTACTGGGGGACTGTGGCGACACGGCGGCAACCGCCCTCTTCCGCTTCACAAGGTGATGGACAGCGGGAATAAAGGCTACGCCCCCTTGAGGGGGAAGGTCAGACCGGGCCCGTGCATCGTCGCGTAAGTCACATCGGAAGGTGCGTTTCGCGGCTGTAAATGGCGGGAAACAAGCGCGGTTGCGCGTCAAAAGGGATGTGTTGATGCGGGTCGCGCACGCTGAGCGTGCGGACCCGTGCCGACCTGGGACGGTCCGGTGCCTGATCACACGTGTCCGTCAGCGCGGACGTCGGTGGATCTTGTGGCTCCGGTTCGAACTTTACGTCAACTTGAGACGGAAGACTCTCCCGGAAGGGTGACAAGAATCCGGCAGCCCCGCTCGGATTCGGCCACTCCGATCCGGCCGCCGTGAAGATCGACCGCCCAGCGGGCGATCGCCAGCCCCAGCCCCGTGCCGCCGTCGCTGCCCGGTCCGTGCGGCCGGCGGACGGCTCCCCGGTTGAACCGCTCGAACACGCGGCGCCACTCCGAGCGCGGAATGCCGGGCCCCTCGTCCAGGACCTCGATCTCCAGCGACTCCGGCAGCGGCCCGCGCCGCGCCTTCACCGTCACCCGTCCGTGCGGCGGGCTGTGCTTGACCGCGTTGTCGATCAGGTTCGCGACGACCTGGTGGATCCGCTCCGGATCCGCGTGCGCGGTCAGCTCCGGCGGGGACACGTCCAGGTGCAGATGGACGTCGGTGCGCGTGTGGTTGCCGCCCGATCCCATCGTGGCGCGCGCCGAGGCGACCATGTTGGCCTCCTTCAGCACCCCGGACAGGTACGGCCACACCTCGAAGCGCCGCTTGCGCAGCGGGACGACGCCGTTGTCGAGGCGGGACAGGTCCAGCAGCGTCTCGACCAGCCGCCCGAGCCGCTCGGTCTGCTTCAGGGCGGTGCGCATCGTCTCGGTGTCCGCCTCGGCGATGCCGTCGACGACGTTCTCCAGTACGGCGCGCAGACCGGCGATGGGCGTGCGCAGCTCGTGCGAGACGTTGGCCACCAGCTCCTTGCGCTGTCGGTCCTGCGCCTCCAGCTCGTCCGCCATGACGTTGATCGTCTGGGCCAGGTCGCCCAGCTCGTCGCGGCGGTTCTCGCTCACCCGACGGGTGTAGTCGCCGTGCGAGATGGACCGGGCCACCGTGTTCATCTCGTCCAGCGGCGCGGTGAGCGAATGCGCCACGAACTGCGTGATCAGCAGTGTGGCGATCATCGAGAAGACCGTGATGAAGCGGAGCTCCGTCTTGGTGTGCACCGCGATCATCGACAGACCGGTGGTGATCAGCACCGAGATGACGACCAGCGCGCCCAGTTTGGTCTTGATCGAGAACGGGCGTACTCGGCCCCAGGGCTCCCCGGGGCTTCTCGGTCCGTCCTGCCCGGGGCTCATGGCGTCGGGGTCTCCAGCGCGTAGCCCACGCCGTGCACCGTACGGATCCGTTCGGCGCCGATCTTCCGCCGCAGCGCCTTGATGTGGCTGTCGACGGTGCGGGTGCCGGAGGCGTCCGCCCAGTCCCAGACCTCCGCGAGGAGCTGCTCGCGGGAGAGCACCGCGCGCGGGGTGTTCGCCAGGCAGACCAGCAGGTCGAACTCGGTGGGCGTGAGGTGCACGTCCTCCGAGCGCACCCGCACCCGGCGCTGCGCGTGGTCGATCTCCAGCTCGCCGAGCCGCAGGATCCCGCTGCGCGGGGTCGTCGCCGCGATCGCGGCCCGCTCCACCCGGCGCAGCAGCACGTGCACGCGTGCCGCCAGCTCCCGCATCGAGAACGGCTTGGTCATGTAGTCGTCGGCGCCCACGCCGAGCCCGACCAGCATGTCGGTCTCGTCGTCGCGCGCGGTGAGCATCATCACCGGCACCGGACGGGAGGCCTGCACACGACGGCAGACCTCCAGGCCGTCGAAGCCGGGCAGCATGATGTCGAGGATCAGCAGGTCGGGCTGCCAGGCCTCTGCCGTGTCGACGGCCGCCGGGCCGTCGCCCGCCGTTTGCACGAGGAATCCCTCGGCGCGCAGGCGGGCCGCGATGGCGTCGACGATCGTCGGGTCGTCCTCGACCACCAGAACGCGCCGCTGCGCGCCGGGCGTCGCCGTCGCCGTGCTGTTGTGTGCGGTGTGTGTCTGCTCCATCGCCCGCCCCTGAGTGTGCTTTCCGGAACCAGTGGGGTGATCCCTTGTCTGCGCATGACTGCGGTTGACGCGTAAATGATCGGCGTCAGGGGTGCAGCGTACGGGGAGTCACCACGGCTTTGCTATCCAGGCCGGACCGCGAGGTGCACGACGTCCGGCACGCCTCGGGCAACCGGGATCTCTTCGGTACGCACCTGCTGGAACCCGGCATTCCTCATGGTTCCCTCGAATTCCGCAGAGGGCTGGGCCGACCATACGGCCAGTACCCCACCCGGCCTCAACACCCGTGCGCAGTTTGCGAGTCCGGCCGTGGAATAGAGGCTGTCGTTGCCCTCCGTGACGGTCCAGTCGGGCCCGTTGTCGATGTCGAGGCATACCGCGTCGAACGTGTCGCATGTCTCATTGACGTAGTCGAGCAGATCCGCTTCGACGATCTTCGATCGGGGGTCGGCGAGCGCGTCCCCGGAAAGCGCGGCCAGCGGGCCGTCGACGTGCCAGTCGATGACGGCGCGCTCGCGCTCCACGACCGTGACGGCGCCCCAACGGGGATCGGCGGCGGCGTGCGCCAGGGAGAAGCCGACGCCGAGGCCGCCGATCAACAGGTCGGGCGACGGGCGGCCGTTCAGCGCGTCCCGTGCGGCGTCGACCAGGAGCCGCTCCGAGCGGCCGTCCGATGTGTCCATCAGGAAGCAGCCGTTGGCGATGATCTGGAGCAACTCCCCGTGCCGGCGCAGGACGACCTCGCCGTAGGGGCCCTCACGACGGTCCAGTACTTCGGGTGCGTCGGGGATGTCGTACGGGGTGGGCATCGGCCCATCCTGGCATTTCCCTGACGGTTTGTTGAGGGATTTCCGTGGACGGCGGATGAGGTTGACGTACAGGCGTTCAGGGCGGCTTCGGGGCGGCCTGGGGGCACGTGGGAAACGGCCGGGAGAATTCTCGGAGCTTTCTGTGAATCGGCTCAGGCGTGGCGTCGGTCACAGACAACGGACCGGTACGGCACGAAGGGTGGGGCGAGACGGAAGGAGCGCCTCACGGTGGAACGCACGGCCGCATCCACGAGCCCGCCTCCGCCCGGCGTCCACGCTCCGCTGGACGGCATCCCGGGCCAGCGCACCCCGCCCCGCGCCGAGCCGCCCTTCGGCGCGGCGGTCGGGGCGCCCGTCGAGTCGGCGTTTGATGCGGCGTTTGATGCGTCCGTCGAGCCGTCCGTCGAGCCGTCCGTCGAGCCGTCCGTCGAGCCGCCCGTCGAGCCGTCCGTCGAGGCGGCTCCCCGCCGCCGGTACCGGATCCCCACTCCTTTCACCCTCTCGTACGCGGCCGTCCTCGCCGTCACCTCCTGCGTCACCGCGCACGCCGGCCCCTCCCTCGTGCACGCCCTGCACCAGGGCTCCAGCACCGACGTCGCGCACCTGGTGCGGACCCCCGTGCTGGTGCTGGTGGCCAGCGCGCTCTGGGTGGCGGGCGGCTTCGCCTCCCCGTTCACGCTCGGCTTCCTTGCCGTCCTCACGCTGCTGGAGCGGCGTACAGGCGGCGTCCGGACGGCCGCCGTCTTCCTGCTCGGGCATGTCCTGGCCACCCTCGCGACCGAGGTGCCGGTGGGTCTGGCCGTGCTCGTGGGCCGGCTGCCCGAGAGTTCGCTGCACCGCCTCGACTACGGCATCAGCTTCGGTGTCGCCGCGAGTGTCGGCGCCCTGGCGGGTCTGCTCGAACCGTGGCTGCGCCTGCCGCTGCTCGCCGTCTTCGGCGGGATGCTGGTCCAGGACCTGATCGCCTTCACCGATCCCATGACGAACTGGGGACACCTGATCGCGCTGGCGATAGGCGTGGGCACCTGGCCGTGGCTCCGGCGGCCGCCGCGGACCGGGCCGCCGCTTCCCGCCCGCTGAAGGCCGCCCCGATCGAGCCCTCCACTGTCGCTCGCCGGTTCTCGCCGGTTCTCGCCGGATCTCGCCGGATCTCGCCGGTTCTCGGCGGTCCTGGGCGGCCCCCGGGTCTCACCGGCCCCACATGATTCACCGGCTCACCGGTCTCACCTGTCTTCGGCGGTCCTCGGCGGTCAGTCGTCGTACTGGACCGTGCCGTCCGTGTGCAGGGTGGGGTGGAGCTTCATGGGGCCGTACTCGTCGAGGTCCGACGGGCGGGGCGGCTCGGGGCCGTCGGGACCCAGGCGGACCATCCGCTCGACGCGGCAGATCCGGAACACGCGGTCCTCCACACTCGCCTCGTCGGCCCGGCCCGCCGCCCGGAACGCCTCCGCCGCCCGCGCGTACAGGGCCTTCTTGCGCTCGTCGAAGCGGTAGAGCATCGCCCAGACCCGGGCCATCCCCTCGTACAGCGAACGGCGCGCCTCGTGCGGGGTCGCCGCCAGGGAGCCGCACGGGGTCCAGCCGGACCCGTCACGTTCGGCCACGGAGAAGCCGACGGGCAGCCGCACCACGTCCGGGTGCGTCCGGGCGGCCCATTCGGAGTCCGCGCGCACGTCGGCGGGGAAGCGGGCGCCCGTGTACGTGAAGTCGCGCAGGCCCAGCCGGAGGGCGCCCGCCATCGGGCCCTCGTCCCGGCCGGGGTCCAGGACGTAGCCCACGTCCGGCGACGGGGCGGCGCCCGGGTCCTCCCACGACGGGCACACCGGCTCGAGGTCGGTGGGCCGGGGCGGCTCCAGGCCGTCGTCGCCGGTCCGGGCGAACTCGTCGCCGCGCACCACCCGGTAGCGCACGCCCAGGGCCTCCACCTCGTCGGCCGGGGCCCGCTCCAGCACGGCCACGGCCGCCAGCAGCTCGCGCCGGGCGGCGCGGTCGTCGGTGCCGTCCTTCGCCTTGAACCACAGGTGCGAGTTGAGTCCGTCGCGGGCCTGCTGGGGCATGCCGTCCACCACCGGCTTCAGCAGCCGCCAACCCGGGTCGGCCCTCGCCCGGTCCCGTGCGGCGACACCGAAGACGGGTCCGCGCAGCGCGATGTGCGGATAGCGCCGCGAGGCCTCGACGGCGTCCGCCTCCGTCACCCAGGCGACGGGGTCGTCACGGCGGACCAGGTCGGCGTGGAGGGCGTCGAGACGTCGCTTCCAGTCATCGGTCATACGCGCATTGTGGTCGTGGCGGCGGACGACTTCGGGGTGAATGCCACAAGTGGGCGGGGTACGGAGAGGGGGCGCGAGGGGCGCGCCCCGTCGTGCGGCGCCGAGGGGTGCGCCCTCCGGGCCCCCGGACGTCACCTCCGTGTCTCTCCCGTGAACTTCGCGCTGGTCAGCGATGACTCGACGCGCCACCCCAGGGACTCGTACAGTGCCCGCCCCTGCGGCGTCGCCCCCAGGACGCCGGTGCGGGCGCCCTGTTCGGCCGCCGCCCGGTGCAGCGTCCGCATGACGAAAGCGCCGAGTCCGCGGCGGCGGTGGCCGGGGGAGGTCTCGATCTGGTCGACGACCGCCGTCGCGCCGGTCGGGGCGATCTGCCCGCGTGCCGCCAGGGAGCCGTCCGGGGCCGCGACCATGGTGCGGGTCACGCCGCCGCGCGACCAGGTGCGGGTCCGGTAGCCGTCGGGGGCGGCGCCGGGCGGGGTGTCCGGGAGCGGGGCCGTCATCAGGAAGCCGGGCTCGGGGTCGATCCACCAGCCGGGACCCAGCCAGGGCCCGACCACCGCCGGGTCGGCGAACACCTTCAGCCAGACGCCGGCCCCGGTCACCGCGCCCGCCACTTTCCGGACGGTCGGCTCCGCCACCGCGTCGTTCGTGGCGCCGAGCACATGCCGGGTGACGTGATCGGTGCGCGTCCCCACGTCGACGGTCCAGCCCCAGGACTCGGCCACGGGTGGAGCGGCCCCCCGCGACACGACCCACCCGTCCACCCATGCCTGGACGAAACGATCCATGACAACCCCCTGGAAGCGGCCGCGTAACGGGCTCATCGCTTATTGGCCTCTTACGTCTGACCGTAAGTCCGAAGCGGCCCGCCGCAACAGCCGTGATCGCCCACAGCGAACGGGCCCTCGGGTGGGGAACATTCGAAGACTCAGGTGCATTGAGTCGGCATAGCTCAACTTGACTGCCGAAGGGGAGATCATGGCTTCGCTGTCCACCTCACTCACCCTGCCCGTGTTGCCTCTCGACGACGAGGTCGTGCTCCCCGGCATGGTGGTTCCACTGGACCTCAACGACACCGATGTGCGGGCCGCGGTGGAGGCCGCTGAGGCCGCCGCCCGTTCAACGCCCGGCAAGCCTCAGGTACTCCTGGTGCCGCGCGTCGACGGGACCTACGCGGGCACCGGTGTGCTCGGCACCGTCGAGCAGGTCGGCCGGCTGGCCGACGGCGACCCGGGCGCGCTGATCCGCGGCCGCGGCCGCGTGAAGATCGGCGCGGGCACCACCGGGCCCGGCGCGGCCCTGTGGGTCGAGGGGACGAGGGTCGACCAGGCCGTCCCCGAGCCGCTGCCCGGTCATGTCGCCGAACTCGTCAAGGAGTACAAGGCGCTCGCCACCGCCTGGCTGCGCAAGCGCGGCGCCTGGCAGGTCGTCGACCGCGTCCAGGCCATCGACGACGTCTCCACGCTCGCCGACAACTCGGGTTACTCGCCGTTCCTGACCACCGAGCAGAAGGTGGAGCTCCTGGAGACCGCCGACCCGGTGGTCCGCCTGAAGCTCGCCACCCAGCAGCTGCGCGACCACCTGGCCGAGCAGGACGTGGCCGAGACCATCGCCAAGGACGTCCAGGAGGGCGTCGACAAGCAGCAGCGCGAATTCCTGCTGCGGCGCCAGCTCGAGGCCGTGCGCAAGGAGCTGCGCGAGCTCAACGGCGAACAGGAGGGCGAGGAGTCCGACGACTACCGCGCCCGTGTCGAGGCCGCCGACCTGCCCGAGAAGGTCCGCGAGGCCGCCCTCAAGGAGGTCGACAAGCTGGAGCGGTCCAGCGACCAGTCGCCCGAGGGCTCCTGGATCCGCACCTGGCTGGACACCGTCCTCGAACTGCCGTGGAACGAGCGGACCGAGGACCGGTACGACATCCAGGGCGCCCGCTCCGTCCTCGACGCCGAGCACGCCGGCCTGGACGACGTGAAGGAGCGGATCACCGAGTACCTCGCGGTGCGCAAGCGGCGCGGTGAGCGCGGCCTGGGCGTCGTGGGCGGCCGGCGCGGCGGTGCCGTGCTGGCGCTCGTCGGCCCGCCCGGGGTCGGCAAGACCAGCCTCGGCGAGTCCGTCGCGCACGCCATGGGCCGCAAGTTCGTCCGGGTCGCCCTCGGCGGCGTCCGGGACGAGGCCGAGATCCGCGGTCACCGCCGTACGTACGTCGGCGCGCTGCCCGGCCGGATCGTGCGGGCGATCAAGGAGGCCGGGTCGCTGAACCCGGTGGTGCTCCTCGACGAGATCGACAAGGTGGGATCCGACTTCCGGGGCGACCCGGCGGCCGCCCTGCTGGAGGTCCTGGACCCGGCGCAGAACCACACGTTCCGCGACCACTACCTGGAGGTCGAGCTCGACCTGTCGGACGTGGTCTTCCTGGCCACCGCCAACGTGCTCGAAGCCATCCCGGAGGCGCTGCTCGACCGTATGGAGCTGGTCCGCCTCGACGGCTACACCGAGGACGAGAAGGTCGTCATCGCCCGCGACCACCTGCTCCCGCGCCAGCTGGAGCGGGCCGGCCTGGACAGGGACGAGGTGACCCTCGACGAGAGCGCGCTGCGCAAGCTCGCCGGCGAGTACACCCGCGAGGCGGGGGTGCGCACCCTGGAGCGGTCCATCGCGCGGCTGCTGCGCAAGGTCGCCGCCCAGCACGAACTGGGCGAGCGGAAGCTGCCGTTCACCATCCGGGACGAGGACCTGCGCGCGCTGATCGGCCGGCCGCACCACGTGCCCGAGTCCGCCCAGGACCCGGCCGAGCGCCGCACGGCCGTGCCCGGGGTCGCGACCGGCCTCGCGGTCACCGGCGCCGGCGGTGACGTGCTCTTCGTCGAGGCGTCGCTGGCCGACCCGGAGACCGGCGCGGCGGGCCTGACCCTGACCGGTCAGCTCGGTGACGTGATGAAGGAGTCGGCGCAGATCGCGCTCAGCTTCCTGCGCAGCCACGGCGCCGAACTGGAACTGCCGGTGGGCGACCTGAAGGACCGGGGCGTGCACATCCACTTCCCGGCGGGCGCGGTCCCGAAGGACGGTCCGAGCGCCGGCGTCACGATGACGACCGCCCTCGCGTCCCTGCTGTCCGGCCGCCTCGTCCGCACGGACGTGGCGATGACCGGCGAGGTCTCGCTGACCGGCCGGGTCCTGCCGATCGGCGGTGTGAAGCAGAAGCTGCTCGCCGCGCACCGGGCCGGTGTCACGACCGTCGTGATCCCCAAGCGCAACGAGCCCGACCTGGACGACGTCCCGGCGGAGGTGCTGGACAAGCTGGACGTCCACGCCGTCACGGATGTCCGCCAGGTCCTGGAACTGGCGCTCGCACCCGCCACGAACGGCGCGGCGCCGGAGGTTCCGGTCGCGGCGTGACGGACGCGACCGGAAGCGGAAGGCCCGGGTCCCTTGAGGGAGACCCGGGCCTTCCCGGTTCCGCCGCCGGCCCCGCACCGGGGTCCTGGGAAGCGCCGCCGGTCGCTGCCTGCGAAATACTGAGGAGCTGCGCCGATGGCGGCGACCGGCGAGATCAGGGGTGCTGACGTGCACGAGGACACAAACGGCGACGGACGCGACAGCGGGTCCGGCACGTCGTCGCGTGGTGTGGAGCAGGGCGACCGGGAGTTCCTGTCCCTGGAGCGGGAGCTCACGGTGCTGCTGCGCCGGGCCCGCGCCAACCAGGGGGAGATGGCCCGTGAGGTCCACCCGGACCTGGAGTCCGCCGCCTACGGGCTCCTCGTCCGGCTGGAGGAGTGCGGCCGTCAGCGCGCCACGGAACTCGCCGGCTACATCGGGGTCGGCAAGGCCACCATGTCCCGGCAGCTGCGCGCCCTGGAGCAACTCGGACTGGTCGCCCGCGAGCCGGACCCGGCGGACGGCCGCGCCTGGCTCGTCGACCTCACCGAGGAGGGGCGCACCCGGGTGAGACGGGTCCGCGAGGCCCGCCGCGAGCGGTACGTCACCCACTTCTCCGACTGGGACCCCCAAGAGGTCTCGGAGCTGGCCCGGCTGCTCCACCAGCTGAACCGGGGGATGGAGAAGTAGCCGGAGCGAGTCAGGGGGAGCACGGCGACGCCGTCACAGCTCCACGCACACCACCGTCGCGTCGTCGTGCGTCTTCGCCCGGCCCAGCAGGACCCGTCCGGCGTCGTCGTCCGCCCGCTCCAGCTCCCGCACCCGTTCCACCAGCGGCCGCGCACCCTTCTCGCGGACGAGGGTGAACAGGTCCGTCCAGTCGCCCTGGCCGAAGAGTTCCGTCCAGCGGGTCGCCCCGTCCGACAGCGCGGCCAGCGAGCGGACCTCCGCGCGCGGCACGCTCGCGGTGACCGCCCGGGCGGCCGCACCGGGGTCGGCCGCGGCCGTGAAGAAGCCGCCCTCTCTGTTACGGAGCGTGCCGTCGACGACCTCGGCGCTCCGCAGCAGGGCGCGCGGCAGCCGGGCCAGCCGGTCGTCGCGGACCGGCGTGACCGTGCCGTCCGGGGCGGCCAGCAGCAGCGTCGCGTCGCACAGGACCAGGTACTCGACGGTCAGCGGCGACCAACGCGCGAGGACCACGGTGGCCTGAGGGGTGCGTGGGTGAGAAAGGTCACAGGTGTCCGCATGGGCCCCGGCGGTACGCGCGATGGCGCGGGCGAGCGCCTCGGCCAACGGAACATCCGGGAGGGAAACGGTCAGTTCGGTCAGGGCGCCGCCGAGCCGCGCGGTGAACCACGGGACCGAGTGCAGACAGCCGGCGCCGCCCGGCGGCGGCGTCACCCCGTCCAGCAGGACGAGCGAACCGCCCTGTCCGGAGGCGGGAAGTCCGATACTCGCGAAGTCCTCGTTGGGGCGGGCCCGATCGCCGGCCTCCGACACAAGTTCCGTACGCATCCGGTCAGTCTGCACGACCCCTTCACAGCGTTCGCAAAAGGCTGGCACCCTTCCCGGAATTGACGTAGCTCCGCAGGTCAGACGCCTGATTTGGGTAGGATTGAAGCACTCCGGGAAGACGTGGCGGCGAATACTGTCAAAGCCCGCCGCCCACGTCCAACCGGCCTGCCGCGCGCGGGCGCTGCGCACACCGGAGAAACTTGCCCGCCAACTCCCCTCCGATGTTCACTCCTTCGGGTGGCGGGGCAAGCGATGCGGGGCCCCTGCCCACCGGCACTGGGAGGGTCGGGAACCGTACCGGACGTACGCACCAGTTGACGGAGCGTCACATCCGGCCCATGGCACACGAGTCAGGAATGCGAGCACCGGTGCAGAAGACGCGGCCTCGGCGTACAGGCAGGCAGACGGCCTCCGAGGGGGGCGCGGAGCGCACCCCCGTCGGCAAGGGCCGTCCGACCCATGTGCGCAACCGGCTGATCGTCGCGGTGGCCGTCGTGGCCGCCGCCGTAGCCGGGGCGGGCGCCCCCTCGATCCTCGCCGCCTCCGGGCAGCTGAAGGACTCCCAGGACCTGGTCACCCTGGCCGAACAGACCCAGGACGCCCTCGCCCTCGCCCAGTCCCTGGCGGACGAGCGCGACGAGGTCACCACCTACGTGGCGGCCGGCCGGGTGAAGTCCAAGGCGCCCTCCACCCAGGGCAGCGCCCGGGTGGACCGCCAGGCGCGCGAGCTGACCACCGGGACGGAGGTCTCCGAGGCGCTGCGCGAGGCCCTCGGCTCCGTGCCGTCCGTGCGCCAGTCCGCCCTCACCGGCAAGAGCACGGCGCTCCAGGCGCACGAGGCGTACTCCGGCGCCATCGCCGCGCTCCATGTGCTCGTCGACCGGCTGGCCGAGGAGATGCCGCCCCGCGCGGGCTCCGGCGCCTACGCCCTCGCCGAACTCGACACCGTCGTCCAGCAGGCCTCCGCGACCCGGGGACTGCTGCTCGCGGCACTGAACGTGCCGACGGGTACGGAGACCGCGTACGACCCCGTCACCGGGCGGTCGGTCACCGAGAAGGTCTCCTCGGACGCCGACACCAAGCAGCGCAACGCGCTCACCGCCGCAGCGCAGCAGGCCCGGCTGCGCTCCGACGCGGCCCTCGCGGACTTCCGGGAGGGCGCGCCGCAGGAGGCGGTGGCCGCGTACGACTCCACGGTCACCGGCGGAGACGTCGACACGGCCGAGGCCTACCTCGCCTCCCTCACCGACCAGCCGAAGCTGAGCGACGGCGAACTCGACACCAGCGTCAAGAAGCTCGACGCCGCGCTCTCCGCCCGGGTCGACCTGATGCGCGGGGCCGAGTCCTCGCTGTACGGCCATCGCGTCGAGGACCTCTCCCGGCTGCGCGACGACGACGTCACCGACCTGGAGCTGCGCGTCACCCTCCTCGGGGCCCTGATGCTGCTGGCGGTCGTGGTCGCGACGGGCATGGCACGCAGCCTCACCCGCCCGCTGTCCGTCCTGCGCCGGGGGTCGGCGCGACTGGCGGAGGCCGAGCACCCGGCGGCGGAGGAACCGGTCCGGTTCACCGGCCGCAACGACGAGTTCGCCCAGGTCGTCCGCTCCGTCAACGCCCTGCACGAGCACGCCGTGGCGCTCCACGAGCGCGTCGGCACCCTGGAGTCCGACCGCAAACACCTCGTCGGTCAGCGTCAGCGGATGGCCGACGCCCGCGAGGAACTGCGCACCGAACTCGCCGACTCCGCCGCTCAGCTCGCCGGGCTGCGGGACAGCATCGGCGGCACCTTCGTCAACCTCGCCCTGCGCACCCTCGGCCTCGTCGAACGGCAACTGGCCGTCATCGAGGGGCTGGAGGAGCGCGAGCAGGACCCCGACCGGCTGGCCACGCTCTTCAAGCTCGACCACTTCGCCACCGTCATGCGCCGCCACAGCGAGAACCTGCTGGTGCTGGCCGGCACGGAACACGTCCAGCAGCACGCGGGACCGATCCCGCTGGTGGACGTCGTCCGCGCGGCGGTCAGTGAGATCGAGCGGTACGAGCGGGTGCGCATCTCCGCGCTTCCGCCGCACGCGCACGTGGCCGGATTCGCCGCGGACGACCTCTCCCACCTGCTGGCCGAACTCATGGAGAACGCCACCTCGTTCTCCCCGCCCGACCTGCCCGTCGAGGTCTCCGGCTGGCTCCTGGAGAACGGCGAGGTCATGCTCTCCGTCCAGGACGAGGGCATCGGCATGGCCGAGGACCGGATGAGCCGCCTCAACGCCCGCCTCGCCGAGTTCGACCCCGAGACGCCGTACGACCAGGAGGGCGAGGAGGGTCTCGGCCTCGGCCTGTTCGTGGTGGCCAGGCTCGCCCACCGACACGGGGCGCGGGTGCGGCTGCGCGAGCAGAAGCAGGGCGGGGTGGCGGCGGTCGTCGTCCTGCCGGCCACGCTCCTCGCCGCGGCCCCGGCCGCCGCGATCCCGATGACGAACCCGGCGGCCACGCCCCAGTCCTTCTCGCTGCCGGGGGCGACCGCGGAGGCCAACTCCAACGTCCTGCCGGGCCGTACGAAGCCCGCGGACCCGCTGGTCGCGCTGGCGGAGAAGGCGGTACGGCAGACGGAGGCCCCGGCAGGAACGCCCGCGCCGGCTCCGGAGCACCTCCCGGCCGAGACACCGGCCGAGACGACGATGGAACTGCTGCTGCCGAACCCGCAGGGCGAGGAAGCAGGAGAAGCGGCGGCCACCGACGGGGCGGGGGAGCGGAGCGCCACCGACCTCCTCGCCCCCGACCCTGCCGCACCCGACGGCGGGCACACCCCACCGGTCCCACCCGCACCCGGCGGCGAACCCGCCGATGGTGAACTCATCGACGGCGGACCCGCCGACGGCGAACCCGCCGCGGGCGAGGCCGAGGCGGAGCACGCCCGCACACCGGACGCCCCGGAAGAGCTCGTCACGGACAAGGGCCTCCCGAAGCGCACCCCCAAGATCACCGCACCCAGCCAAGCCCCGCGCCAGCGGACCGGTTCCGTCGACGCGGACGCCCTCCGCCGCCGTCTGGGCGGTTTCCGCCGGGGGGCGGAGGCCGGCTACCGCGACGTGGAAGCCGAAATCGCCGAACGGACGGGCCAGAACCAGGTCCCGTCCACCGGAGCAACTCGAAAAACAACTCAAGAAGCACGCGCACACGCCGAAGAAAGCACGGGGGGCACAGTCGAGGAGGCAAGCAGTTGACCGCGCCCAGTACCTTCGGACTGAGCAGTGAAGCCCGAAACCTGCACTGGCTGTTGACCAACCTCGTGGAGGAGGTGCCCGGCATCCAGTCCGTCGCCGTCGTCTCCTCGGACGGCCTGCTCCTGCTGTCCTCGGACCCGGGCCGCAACCTCGAGGCCCGCGAGGCCCGCGAGGCGAAACCCTCCGGCCCGCGTGGCTCCTCCGCCGATCTCGCCACCATCGTCTCCGGCATCGGCAGCCTCACCATCGGCGCCGCCAAGCTGATGGCCTTCGGCGGGGTCAGGCACACCATGGTCGCCATGGACGAGGGCAGCCTCTTCGTCATGTCGATCAGCGACGGTTCGCTCCTCGGAGTGCACGGCTCCGCCGACTGCGACATGAGCGTGGTGGCCTATCACATGGCCCTCTTCGTCGGTCGTGCCGGACACGTCCTGACCCCCGAACTGCGCAGTGAGCTACGGCAGTCACTGGAGTCCGAGGAACCGGGGGGCCTGCGATGAGCGCCGTTCCGAAGCAGCCCCAGCGCGGCCGGCAGCAGCTGCCCGTGCGGGGCGGCGACCGCAAGCCGGCCCGGGTGCGCCCGTACTCGCTCACCGGTGGCCGTACCCGCTTCGGGCACGTCCTGCTGGTGGAGACCTTCGTGGCGGCCCTCGAAGCCCCCGAGGAACGCAAGGAACTGACCTTCGGGGGAGGATCCCTCAAGCCCACGGTCATGCCGGAACTGCGGGCCATCGTCGAACTGTGCCGCCGTATGCGCACGGTGGCCGAGATCGCCGCGCTGCTGAAGATGCCGCTCGGCGTGGTCCGGGTGCTCCTCAGTGACCTCGCGGACCAGGGAAAGATCCGTGTGTACGGCACCGGTACCGCTCACGGTACGGGCCGTCCCGACCGCGCTCTGCTGGAAAGGGTGCTGAGTGGACTCCGTCGTCTCTGACGCCGCTCGTGGCGTCTCCCCCCTCGTCGAGGCCGAGCCCGACGAGCCCCTGCAGCCCTGGCAGACGGACCGCACCCGTGCCCCCATCGCCACGAAGATCGTGGTGGCGGGCGGTTTCGGCGTCGGCAAGACGACCCTCGTGGGCACCGTCTCGGAGATCGAGCCCCTCCAGACGGAGGCGCTGATGACCGAGGCCAGCGAGGAGACCGACGACCTCACCGGGACCCCGGAGAAGGTCACCACCACGGTCGCCATGGACTACGGCCGGCTCACCCTCGACGACGACCTGGTGCTCTACCTGTTCGGTACGCCGGGCCAGCAGCGGTTCTGGTTCATGTGGGACGACCTGGTGCGTGGCGCGATCGGCGCGGTCGTACTGGCCGACACCCGCCGCCTGAAGGACTGCTTCCCGGCGCTGGACTACTTCGAGAGCTGCGGGCTGCCGTACGTCGTCGCCGTCAACCACTTCGACGGCAGCGCGGTGTTCGAGCCGGCCGACGTGCGGGAGGCGCTGACGATCCCCGCGCACATACCTGTCATGATCATGGATGCGCGGCGCCGGATCTCGGTGATCGAGACCCTCCTGGCCCTGGTGGGCCACGCGCTCGACGAAACCCCCGAGTAAGGCCCTTCAAGGAGAGTTCCCCGCATGCGGAAGATACTCGTCGTCGGAGCCGGCCAGTCCGGTCTCCAGCTCGCCCTCGGCCTCCAGTCGCACGGGTACGAGGTCACCCTGATGTCGAACCGGACGGCGGACGAGATCCGCTCCGGCCGGGTCATGTCGACGCAGTGCATGTTCCACACCGCCCTCCAGCACGAGCGCGACCTCCAGCTGAACTTCTGGGAGCAGCAGGCCCCGAAGATCGGCGGGCTCGGCGTCTCGGTGGCGGCCCCCGGTTCGCACGACCCGGGCCCGACACAGCGCGCGATCGACTGGCTGGGCAGGCTCGACGGGTACGCGCAGTCCGTCGACCAGCGGGTGAAGATGGCCGGCTGGATGGAGACGTTCGCCCAGCGCGGCGGCCAGCTGGTGATCCACGGCGCGGCGGTCTCCGACCTCGACTACTTCTCCCGCGCCTACGACCTGGTCCTGGTCTCCGCGGGCAAGGGCGAACTCGTCCAGATGTTCGGTCGCGACCCGGAGCGCTCCCCCTACAGCGAGCCGCAGCGCGCCCTCGCCGTCGCCTACGTGCACGGACTGGGCCCGCGCCCGGAGCACCCGGACCTGGACGCCGTCCGCTGCAACCTGGTCCCCGGCGTCGGCGAACTGTTCGTCATGCCGACGCTCACCACGTCCGGCCGCGCGGACATCCTGTTCTGGGAGGGCATACCCGGCGGCCCGCTGGACGTCTTCAACGGCGTCAAGGACCCGGCGGAGCACCTCTCCCTGACCCTGGGGCTCATGGAGAAGTTCACGCCCTGGGAGTACGCGCGGGCCACCAAGGTCGAACTGACCGACGCGGGAGGCACCCTGGCGGGCCGCTACGCGCCCACCGTCCGCAACCCCGTCGGCCGCCTCCCCGGCGGCGGCCTGGTGCTCGGCGTCGCCGACGTCGTCGTCGCCAACGACCCGATCACCGGTCAGGGCTCCAACTCGGCGTCCAAGTGCGCGGCCGCCTACCTCTCCTCGATCCTCGAGCGCGGCGAGAAGGAGTTCGACGAGGAGTGGATGCGCGCCACCTTCGACCGGTACTGGGACACCGCCCGGCACGTCACCAAGTGGACCAACGCCATGCTGGCCCCGCCGCCGGAGCACATCGTCAATCTGCTGGGCGCGGCCGGCCAGCTGCCCCCCGTGGCTGATCGTTTCGCCAACGCCTTCAACGACCCGGCCGACTTCGAGAACTTCTTCTACGAGCCGGAGAAGACGGGGGCCTATCTGGCCTCGGTGACTGGAGCCTGACAGTCTCCTGACCAGCACCTTGACGGCCGTCGTTGGTCGTTGTTGGTCGTTGCGGGCCGCCCTCGGACGGCCCACAGACGGCCCGGCGTCACCAATCAAACACGAGATCAGAGCCCCCGGACACTGTGTCCGGGGGCTCTTTGCTTTGAGCCGGCCAGGTGGGTAGTGGTGTGGTCGAGGTGAGTAACTCGCTTGGCAGGTTTGTCTGGGCTGGTCAGGGGGTGATCCGGATGCGTTCGCCGGGGTTCATTCCCGTACAAACGCTGTGTCGGCCCGGGGCAGGCTGAACGGCCCTGGACGGCCGCTTACGGCAATGAACGAGACGGAAACTGAGACGGACGCGGTGTACTCAGGGAAGCCGAGTACAGCATCCGGTACGTCGGGGTCGGCGACTATGTCAACGCTCATCCACGTGAACCACGACCCGTTCCACTGGCCTTAGTTCGCGTGGGCGGGCTGCGTACAGGCTCGCAAGGATGCGGAACCGCGAGACGGTATACGGCCGTTCGGCTGCCGCGATACGAAGTGCAGTTCTGAGCATGCTGTCATAGCCGGACCGTAGGCTTCAGCCATGGAAAAGGGAGCCATCTCGCGAGACGACGTTCTACAGACCATGCAGGAGTACGACGAGCTGGGGGGACCGGCGTTCCTCAGCCTGTACGGCTTCAAAGAGGCCAGGAAGTTCCTCATCCTGCACGATGGCAAGGAGTACGATTCCAAGGCCATCGCGGCCGTAGCTCACAAGCACCAGCACGGCAGGCCCCTCACCTGGAAAGAGCTAAGTGGAGGTGTAGGCCACGCTGTTGACTGGCTCAAGCGCGAAGGGTTCAGGATCGGTGTATCGCGCAGCCCGAAGTGGACGCGCGACGAACTGATCCTCGCTTGTGACGTCGTCGCGCGGAACGACTGGCACGGCTTGTCTGCCTCTGACCCGCGCATCGGGGAGCTGTCCGAACTCCTTCAACTTCTGGGCGCCTATCCTCCGGAGGAGCGCGCAGCTGAGTACCGCAACTGCAACGGTGCCGCCTTCAAGACGCTCAACATTGCCAGCTTCCACCCCGACTACCAGGGCACCCCGACGAACGGCGGGCAGCTGGACCGTGAGGTGTTGCACGAGTTTCTTGAGCGCCCGGCGGAGATGGCGCGGGCCGCGGCACTGCTGCGCGAGGGGTTGCGCTCCGGGACTCTTCAGCCCGTGCTGCCCGAGAATGACGACACCGATGACGATGAGGTCAGCGCACCGGAGGGGCGTGTGCTGTACCGCCGCCACCGCACACGCGAACGGAACAAGGCGCTCCGTGCGAAGAAGATCGCTGCTGTCCTCAAAAAGGGCGGCATCCTGGCCTGCGAAGTGTGTGACTTCGACTTCAGCGCGGTCTACGGCGAGCGCGGGCAGGGCTACATCGAGTGCCATCACGTGGTGCCGCTCCATGAGGCAGGGGAAGGCACGACAAAGCTGGCAGACCTCGCCCTGATCTGCTCGAACTGCCACCGCATGATTCACCGCTGCGCGCCGTGGCCCACGCCGGCAGAACTGCGTGCGTTGGTGCAGGAGCATGCCCGGGTTATGCCAGCGGCGGTGCCGAGGCCGCGGCTGGAGGCGGCCGACACGCGCCCCCTTACCGCCTGAGCGATGTCCAGCATGCGTTCCTTCCCCCGGCGGACGGGGTCCGGCCGCGAACAGACGGACTAACGCCAGAGTGCCGGACCACGCCGGCACTCTGGGCTGGTGGAACTCGCTAGGGGGCGCCCCCCAACACGCTTTCCAACTGTGCGTAGGGCCGTACGGGGGCGTTCGCAGGGGTTCGTGGGGCAGGTCAGAGGGGTGTGCGTACGGTGGTGAACTGTGGCGTCCGTCGGCGCACTGGACAAAGACCAGGACAATGATCGGTGCTGAACGGGACGGCCCGCCAGAGGACTAAAGAACCTTGCCGCGTGCAATGACAATCTGTTCGGCCGCAAAACGCATTAGAGGAATCTCGCGAGCAAGCTCTTCATCGTGGGCGAACGGTGCATATTTTGGCAACTCGCCTTCCTTGGCGTGCACCAGGGCATTCCTGACCTTGTAAATTCTCTTTGCGATTGCGTCTCGCACTCCCTCTTCGTCATGCATTCGAATATTTACTTTGCTCGCGCCGGCAAAGGGGACATCGTTATTGGCATAGTAGTCGATCAGGCTGGAGTCGTAGGCGTCTAGATCGGCTACTAGGCGAGGAATGTTAACGAATCGATTGAGTGCCAGTTGTAGCGCTCTCTGCTCGTTCACTCCGCCCTCATCCTTGACTTGACGCTGTACTTTGGTGACGATTCGGATGATGGACTGGATATCCTTGTTTCGGCGTGCAGAGAAAGATGGATCGATGATTCCCGATCGAACCTGGTTCACCAAATCTTCGTTGAATACTTTCTCAAAAAAGTGCTCGGCGATGTGATAGTAGGATAGATATTCCAGTAGCGGGATTTCTGCGGCTACGCCCATGAGGTAGTGGTGCACCAAGTCTGCATCGTAGGTTTGCCTAGGGCCGTCAAACGAACCGTTTTGATTCCTCCGCACGCGTTGGATGGACTGAGTTCGAAACATTGGCTCTAGGCCGATGCGGGCTGCCGCATCCGTATTGTAGGCGGCATGGAATAGGAACGAGTTGGCAAGAGTCTCGAAGTCTGAATGGCTTTTGGCGGCAGTGATTCGCAATGTGGTAGCGCGCAGGCCCTCGGCAACCACGTCAAACAGTGAGGCCGTCTCTGCGGTTGAACGGTTTGCCGAGATTCGGTCAATGCCTAGTGCTGCCGCCCGGCGCATGATTGCTCTTTGCCTCACGGATGCCGCAGGTGTCGCGGAAACAGAATTTTGGGTAGCAGCGCACAGTAGATAGGCGGCAAATTCTCGGGAGGGTCTGCCGACCTTGAAAGTTACGGGATTTTCACCCTGCCCTGGGAATGTTGTATCGTCGAAAATTCTGTCAAATGCACTAAATGGGCTAAGTGAGACTAGAGAAAATTCCGCTTCACTTTCCCACTGAAAAGAGCTCTCGGTCTTTGATTTCGCCTGATTGAGGCGAGTGATCATTCCGGCGATTTCTGTACTGTCTGCGCCATTGATTGATTTTCCGTCGGATAGTCGGATGGGGTCTCGGAGGATGAAGTCGCCGCCTACGTTTCCGGGAGCGGCAAGGAATACTCGCCTGAGCCCGCCCAGAATGGATCTTTCGTCGACTTTTGGGTGTGCGTTCATGTCCGTCCTTTATGCCTGGAGAAGTATCGTCATGCAGGCGCTCTTCCGAATTCCCTGTAGAAGCATTCTGGCTGGCGAAAGCGCGGCGTGCAGCAGGTTAGGGAAAGTCGAACGCGGTGCGTATGATGGTGGGTTGCTCTGGGCGTATCGACTGCGTGAGAGTACGCCCGTGGGATCCTTGGTAGTGAGCGACGGAGCAACGCGAGAGGAGTCGAAGTGCCGGAGGCCAGTCCGCGCGGGACCTACCTGGTCATTGCGGAGATGCTGCGCAACGAGATTCAGGCGGAGCAAGGCAGCGACACTCTGCCGTCAGAGGCCGACCTGATGGACTCGCACAGCGTCTCCCGGAACACGATCCGACGTGCGCTCAAGGTTCTTGAAGCTGACGGGGTTGTCGAGTCTGCTCCCGGCATTGGGTGGCGCGTGGTCCGGGGAGGCGATCGGCGGTCTCTCGCGGAGCGCATGACGGACGTGGTCAAAGAGGACTCACTCTCAGTGGGAGACGTGTACCCGTCCGAAGCGAAGCTGTGTGAGCGGTTCGGCGCTTCCCGGACCGCCGTGCGTCGTGTTCTGGCGCAGATGGAGGGAAACGGTCTGCTTGCCACTGTGCATGGCAAGGGTCGCACCGTGCGCGCTCTCCCGACTCCCGCCACCCGGCCGTAGTCTTGGCCGTCATGGGACTGACTGAGTGGGCGTACACGCTCTCTGAATCGCTGCTTTCCGATCCGCTCCCGCGCCGGTGGGCACACTCACTTGGGGTCGCCAAGCGTGCTCGCTCCCTGAGTCCGATCCTGGGACGCGATGCGGAGT
This sequence comes from Streptomyces rishiriensis, assembly GCF_030815485.1. Classification (NCBI taxonomy): domain Bacteria; kingdom Bacillati; phylum Actinomycetota; class Actinomycetes; order Kitasatosporales; family Streptomycetaceae; genus Streptomyces; species Streptomyces rishiriensis. Next base: position 5,729,027 of record NZ_JAUSWV010000002.1, read on the forward strand.
TGCTGGAAGCCGCCGCCGTGCTGCATGACATCGGCTACTCACCGGCCATCGCCACCACGGGCTTCCACCCCTTGGACGGCGCACGGTTCCTCAGAGATCAGGAAGGCGCGGACGAACGGGTTGTTCGTCTTGTGGCGCATCACTCCTGTGCCTTGTTGGAAGCGGAGGAACGGGGACTTCGACCGGAGCTGGAGGGCGAGTTCGCCCTAGAGCGCCCTGACCTGGTCGACGCCTTGCTCTACTGCGACATGACGACGACGCCGGACGGGACACAGACGACGCCGGCTGAGCGGCTGGATGAGATCGTGCAGCGATACGGCCCGGACACGATCGTCGGCCGCTTCATTCAACGAGCGGCCCCCGAGATCCATGCAGCGTCGAAGCGTGTCGGGGGACGGATGGCGGAAGCCTCCGTTGGTGGTCAGCCGATGTAGGGCTCTCGCCGCGCGTCATCGAGACCGTGCCGGATACGCAGCATCATCGAAGGGTGGATGTCCAGCCCGTCAAGGTCCGCCGGATCAATCCAGCGGACCTCTTTCGATTCGCTGCTTGTGCGCAGGGTCCCGCCGACTGGATGGGCCCGGAAGCAGATGGAGAACTGCTGCCGGACCTCGCCGTCGTCGTACGCCAACACGTGTTGAGGGTCGGTGTAGAGCCCGGCGATGTTGTCGACCTCAACGTCGATACCGGTCTCTTCCAGGACCTCACGAACGACCGTGTCTGCGATGCGCTCGCCGATGTCATGGCCACCGCCCGGCAGTGCCCACAGATCGTTGTCCGTCTTGTGGATGAGCAGCAAACGCCCCGCGTCGTCTCGGACGACCGCAGTGACCGAAGGCACCACCGAGTTGGCCTGAGGGGCGTTCGGGTCGCGGAAGTAGTCGATGCGGCTCATCAGGCAATGCCTTCCCAATCGGCAGGCGATGAGATCGGGCGGGCCGATTCCCATACCTTCTCAACGCTCTCAGCGTAGGCGTCGAAGAGTTCCCCGCCGGGTACGCGTCGCAGGTGCAACACGGGTGCCATGTAGGCGCCGACGCCGTAGAGGTGCCCGTTCGCCAGCATCTCGTCATCGGCCCGGTAGATCGAGTTGTAGAGGGTTGTGCTGTGCAGCCGGAACTCCACCCCGGGGAGACCGAAGAGCGGGCCGTAGTTGATGAGGGCGTTCCGGATCTTGCCTGCCATCGCCGCGCCGATCCCTTCGTCCTCGCCGCGTACCGCCACGGCCGGCGACATGGGCGCACCCAGCATGAAGCGGATCGGCACTCCGTCGGCTGACTTCTCCTTCACGATCCGGTGGAACGTTGCGTCTTCCGTGAGCCAGAACCCGGAGTACACCAGCAGGTCAAACTGACGGGTCGCCCTGGAGTAGAGGTTCGTCCAGAGGGTTTGCATCACAACGGACCGGTGTGGATAGAGCCTGACCAACTCGGCGTGGCCGGCGGCTGCGACCTCGGCTGACGTGCGTTCGTCCGGCCACAGGTACGACACTTCACACTTCAACAGCGATGCCGTTGCGAACTGGAAGCGTCGATAGGGCTTGCGCTCAGGGTCGTTGATCCACCGTTCGACCGTCTTGGACGCGACCCCGAGTCGTTCGGCGACTTCATCGAGCGTCAGGCCCAAGTCCACTATCGCGCCGCGCAGCCGTTCGTTCGCCACGCCCAACCTCCGTCTTGTTGAGACGACTTGGTACGACTTCACGCTAACCAAGAACGACTCAGGTCGTACAGCCGCGAAGTCGAGTGTCGGCGTCGTCGACGCCAGGCTGTAGGTACATCGAGCACGAGGGGCTCGCCGAAGTCCAAACAACCGAAGGGCTTGACGGAGCGAACACCTCTCTGCAAGATGAGGAACACGTAATACATGTTCCTCTTGTTCGGGTCGCCTCAGCGGCTCGCACGAGCGCATGACAAGGGGCCCGGGACAGAACGGGCCGAGGGACCCGGACCCCTGGTCAACCGGAGGGCTCAGACCGAAAGGTCACGTCTCCATACGCCTAAAACGGGAGCCCGTGTTCCCGAAGGAGACAGCGCAGGACCTCGCACTACCGCCCCGCTGCTTCGCAGCGGTGGCGCGTTTCCGGCGCGGCGGCACTCCCGGACAGGACAGCCCGCCGCGCATGGTCTCCCATCCCGACGTAGTCAGGAGTTCTTCCATGACCGAGCGCATCATCCCCGTGGACGTCGTCGGCCCGATCGCCCTGGATCTGACGATGAACACCGGCAGTATCCGCGTCGTCGTCGACCCCGCGCTGAAGCAGGCGCGCATGGTGCTGACGACGGAGGCCGTCTCCGGCCCGTCGGCCGACGCGATCCGCGACACCACCGTCAGCATCATCGGGCAGAACCTCAGGGTCCGTGTCCCGGACGTTGCCGGCGGCGTGGGCGGCAGCACCACCATCCGCGTGGGCGGCAACACCATGACGTTCTCCGGCGGCAACGGCGTGCAGATCATCAACGGCAACGTCCACATCACCGGCCACGGCGGCGGCAAGGTGTTCGTCAACGGCCGCGAGGTCACCGCCACCGGCCCGGCCGGGGACGCGGTGACGCCGATCAGCGCCGTCGTCCACCTGCCCGCGCGGTCGGTGGCCGCGATCAGCACGCACAGTGCGAACACCGTCGTCACGGGCACGCTGGCGCGGCTGGAGTACGACGGCACCTCCGGAGTGCTGACCGCTGAGCGGGTCGGCGACCTGGAAGCCGTGGTCACCAGCGGCAGCGTCATCGTCGGCGAGGTGAGCGGCCCGCTGAACATCAACCTCACGTCCGGCAGCGTCAACGTCGGCGCCTACAGCGGCCACGACGCCCGGCTGAACCTCACCTCCGGCAGCGTTCGCATGGCCGCGACCGCGCAGGCCACGGGCCGTCTGTCCGTGAACGCCACCTCCGGCAGCGTCCGCGTCACCGGCGCCGGACACCTGAACGTCCGCCGCCGGGTGACCAGCGGCCACGTGCAGATCAGCTAGCACCCGCCCCCGCCGACCTGCGACAGGAGCAGTCGTGTCCGACTTCGATGTTGAGATCGTTTCGTTCGGCTACCTGCACGGACAGCCGCCCGCCGCACACCTGACCATCGACCTGCGCCACCACTTCCGCGACCCTCACGTGTCGCCGGAATTGCGCTACATGACCGCCCATGACACTTCGGTGCGCGTCGCGGTGATGAACACCCCGGGCATCCCGGAGCTGGTCACGGCGACCGCGCGAGCGGTCAGCGCGTTCCGCTCCGGTCCCAGCGCCGGACCGGTCGTCGTCGCCGACGGATGCGCCGGTGGTCGCCACCGCGCCCCGACCTTCGCTGATCACCTCGCCGTGCACCTGCGGGCGAACGGCCTGACGGTACGGGTGCAACACCGCGACCTCGCCAAGCCCGTCGTCGAGCGCTAGACGCCTTCGGCCCCCGTACAAACACCACCTCGCGGGGCGGTCGCACTCCCGGACAGGACAGCCGACCGCCCCGCGCCCTTCCCGACGTTCCAAGGAGAGACCCACCATGCGTATGCGCACTTTCGTCGCCGGTCAGGAAGCGCACGGCGACCTGGAGTTTGCGGAACTGGCGCTCGGTATCGACGTCGACCTGTTCCGGGGCCCGCTGGAGTTCGAGACGGACGGCGAGCGGGGCGCCCGCGAGGACGCGGCCCGTGACGTCCTCGCCGACCTGCGGGCGGAGGCGGAGGCCGGTGACGAGATCGCCGGTTGGGACGCCCTGTACGCCGACGCGCTGACCCGGACGGTGCCGTTCCTGCGCGCCGCTCGCGGCCACCGCAACGAGGCGGGGGAAGCGGCATGAGCGAGCCCCGCAAGCCCCTGACAAGGGTTCAGATCGGTGTCCTGACGGCGGCGTTCGTGCCCATGCTCGCCACGGGTGTGGTCGGAGGTATCGGCACGTACAGCAATATCGGGCACGCCTACGGCACGGGTACCGCGCTCGGTGCGCTCGGTGCCGGTGAGGGCGCCACGGCCGTGCTCGCCCTGGTTCTGCTGGGGCTGACCATGCTGGGTCAGTCCTCGCCGCGTGTCGTGCGGGCCGGTCTGTGGGCGTTGCCGGCCGCCGCCGCCGTCATGGGCGCCATGGCCGCGCCGGACCCCGGACGGACCGTGGTCTACGCGCTGACCCCGATGGGCATGTCCGTCTCGGCTGAGGGCATGGCGTTCCTCGCCCGCCGGATCGTCGTCCACACCGACGGCCGCGACGCGGAGAACGAGCGGCGCACGGCCGACATCGTTCAGGCCCTCGCTTACCACCGGGCGCGTGCCGCACACCACCCGGTCGACCGGGTACGGAAGCGGTCGGATCGGGCGTCGTGGCGTCTGGCCCGCAAGGTCGGTGTCGGGGACGCTGCGCTCGGATCGAGGCTGCTGGACGTCCAGCGCCACCGGATCACGGACGGTGCGGATGCGGCCCTCGCCTCGATGTTCGGCACCGCAGTCCCGATCCCTGCCGCAGTCACGAATGCGGAGGAATCGATAGAAAGTAGTCGAGAACGGTCTACCTCTGACCTGCCGGTATCGGCCCCCGCCACGGTCGTTCTGACGCGGCTTCCGGTGCCCGCCCCGGTGCCGGTGAACCTCGGCAAGTCGGGCGTCGGTATCAAGCCGATGCCCGCCGTCGCCCCGATCGTGAAGCCGGTCCCGATCGCCCCGGCGCCCGCCCGTTCGGTCCCGGCCGCGTCGACCGGGCCGCGCCGGGCGACCGGCCGTGTCCCGGTCGCTGCGAAATCGACCCGCACCCGCCGCACCCCCGACCAGCTCATGGCGGAAGCGCGGAAGGCGACGGCCGGCCTCCCGGATGCTCAGGTCACCGGGGAGGGCATCCGCCGGGCCCTGCGCACCTCGCCCGCGAACGCACGCAGGCTGCGTGACGCCCTGCTCGCCGAACGTTCCACCTCGGCGGTGACGCCGTGAGCACCCTCGCCGCGCTCTTACCGGCCGTGCCGGCCGTCATCGGGTGGGCGGTACACGCCCGGTGGCTGTACGGACGGCTGACCACGGCCCGCCGTGACCCGCTCACCGGCCTGTGGACGCGGGACGCGTTCACCCGGCGGGCCCGCCGCCTGCTGCGCGACCCGCGCGCCGTGGTCGTGCTGGCGGACGTCGACCACTTCAAGCAGATCAATGACACCCACGGCCACGCGGCCGGTGACGTGCTGCTCGCCACGGTCGCCGCCCGCCTCGCCCACGGCACCACCCCCGGCGGTGTCGTGGGACGGCTCGGTGGGGACGAATTCGCCGCCGTCGTCGTCGACCGCGACGGCACGGCCCCCGACCGGTTGCACACCCTCGCCCGCGTCCTCGCCCGGCCGGTCGACAGTGCCCCCGACGTGCACACCACGGTGTCGCTGGGGTGGGTGCGGGCCGCCGATCACCCGGGCGAGGATCTGTCAGCGTTGCTGCGCCGGGCTGACGAGGCTATGTACGCGGCCAAGCGGTCCGGCCGGTCCGGTCCCCGCCGGGCCCGCCTGGGGCGGCTGTTGGGGTCGGTGGCCGGTCGCCGTCCCGGACGGCGCGGCGCGGCATGAGCACGCTGCCGGTCTTCCGGTGGCGCCTCGCCCCGGACGGATACGCGACCCGTCGGCAATTGCGGGCCCGCGATCTTCGGCCCGGCGGTCAGGACGTGGCCGCTCAGCTCGAACGTCCCCGGCGGCGGGGCCGTCCGCCCCTGATCGCCTACCTGTACCGCGTTGACCTCGCCAAACCGGTCCGGCCGATGACGGCGGGCCGGTGGCGGGCCCACGCCGCGATGATGCGCGCCCGCCGCTCCTGCCCCGTGTGCCGCCGGGATGCCGGATACGTCATCCCGCCCACGCTCGGCATGTGCGTGCCGTGCGCGTTCCCCGAGGAACAGAGCGTCGCCTGAACACCCGATCGAACCCGGGTCCGGCCGCCCGACCTTCCACAGCAAGCCGGCCGGACCCTTCGACTCCCGAAGGAGTACGTACATCGTGACCGAGACCACCACTTTCACGCCCGCCGGGGACCCGGAGGGCACCGAGCGGCCGGCGGCCGACGTGCTGCCGTTCCCACTGAAGAAGACGACCGCTCCCGCCGCGCTCGGTGAGGGCGAGGCCAAGCCGGGGGAGTGGAACGCCGAACTCCCCGACGTCGACGACCCGGAGGCCGAGGGCCTGACCGAGGGCGCCCCGGTCGACCCGCCGCGCGAGGTCTACCCGCCTTCGGTCGCGGAATGGATGGAGGCCAAGGACAAGGCCCGTATGCCGGTGCTGCCGGACTGGGTGAAGCTCCCTGACCAGCGCACGGCGGTCCGCAAGTGGGCCGTCCGGCACTACTCCGCTGTGGTCGGCTATCACGCGGTCCGGCTGCCGCTGGTCTACACGCCGAAGATCTGCATGTACTCGCCGCGCGGCGCGTGGCGGTGGTCGTCGACGATCGGCCGGTGGGTGTTCGACGCGGAGGGCAAGGGCCTGCGGCTCGCCTCCGTGGCCAACGAGGACGCGGCGGAGTACCTGAAGCTGTCGCGGCAGCGCAACGACCGCGTCCGGCTGCGGGGGATCGTGGCGACGGTCGCCGGTTTCGTCGGCCTGGCCGCCGCGCTGACCCTGTACGTCATGGCGCCGTCGTGGCTGCTCGCGCTGGCCGTGGCGACGCTGACCACCACCCTCGGTGTGGTCGGGGCGCCGGCGGACCGGCCGCTCATCGACATGGCCAAGGTGACGTTCCGCAAGCGGCGGCTGTCCTCGGACATCGTCATCCGCGCACACGAGGCGGCGGGGCTGACCACCAAGGATCAGACGATCGCCTTCCCCAGGCCGATCGGCCGGGACGGGGACGGCTGGCGCGTGATCGTGGATCTGCCGTACGGCAAGACGTTCGAGGACGCGATGAAGGCTCACGCCCGTCTCGCCTCCGGTATGGACATCGCCCCCACTCAGCTCTTCCTCGACAAGGACGAGACGAGCGGGCGGCGGGTGTCGTACTGGATCGCCGACCGTGACCCGCTCGCCGTGCCGTCGGGCAAGTCGCCGCTGCTGGGGGCGACGCGGGTGGACTTCTGGAAGCCGTTCCCGTGGGGTGTCGACGAGCGCGGCAACCCGGTCATGGCCACCATGCTGTGGCTGTCGCTGCTGGTCGGCGCCGTGCCGCGTCAGGGCAAGACGTTCTCTGCCCGCACGATCGCGCTCGCCGCCGCGCTGGACCCGTACGTGCGCCTGTACGTGTTCGATGGCAAGGCGTCGCCGGACTGGCGCAAGTTCGCGTTGGTCGCGCACCGCATCGGCTTCGGCATCGTCCCGAAGAACGGGGTCGACCCGGTGGGGCATCTGCTGGCCGCGCTGCGGGAGTTGAAGGCGGATGTGGAGGACCGCTACCACCGGCTCTCGGAACTGCCGCTGCACGTCTGCCCCGAGGGCAAGCTCACCCCGGAGATCAGCCGGGACAAGAAGCTGAACATGCCCCTGACCCTGTTCGTGGTGGATGAGGTGCAGGAGTACCTGACCCACCCCGAGCACGGCAAGGAGATCCTGTCCCTGATGGTCTACCTCGCCCGGGTCGCCCCCGCGGTGGGTGTCTCGGTGATGACGGCGACGCAGAAGCCGGACGACAAGGCGTGCCCGTCGGAGCTGCGTGACCAGCATCAGGCCCGGTTCGCCCTGCGGGTCGGCGCCTACCAGGTGTCGGACACCATCCTCGGTGCCGGGTCGTACTCGGAGGGACTGGACGCGTCCAAGCTGCTGAAGTCCCACAAGGGCGTCGGTCTGCTCAAGGGCATGTCCGACGACTCCGGGATCGTGCGCACCTACCTCGCCGACGGCCGCGACGCCGAACGCGTCCTGACCAGGGCCGCCGCCCTGCGCGAGGCGGAGGGGACCCTGTCGGGTGACGCGGTCGGCGAGGTCCCGGCGGCGGAGACGTCCGCGACGATCCTTGACGACGTCGCGGCCGTCCTCGGCAAGGGCGAGACCAAGGTGTGGTCCGAAACGGTCGTTGACCGCCTCGCCGACCTGCGCCCCGACGTCTACGGCCCGTGGGCGGAGCTGGAGGCCAAGCCCAAGGCGGAAGCGCTCACGGCAGCACTCAAGCCGCACGGCATCGGCACGGTGCAGATCAGCCGGCGCATCGACGGCGAACAGGTCAACAAGCGCGGCATCAAGCGCGACGACATCGCCGCCGTGATTACACAGCGCAACCAGAAGCGGGACGCCGGATAGGTCCCGCAGCGTGCTACCGGTAGCGGCAGACGTCGCTACCGGTAGCAACCCTGCTAGCGACCCAAACCGCTCCTGATCAGGTCGCTAGCGCGTAGCGGCCGACCTGCGGAAACCCCCTCCAACCCCTCTGAGAGGCCCCTGATGAGCCTTGCAGTGCTCGCTACCGCATTCCTGCTGATCGTCACCCTCGGTTACGTCTTCAAGTGCTGGCTGAGCCCGTTCGGGGACTGCCGCAAGTGCGACGGCATGGGCCACGACTTCAAGACCGACCGCAAGGGCAAGACCCGGCGCGGCCGTGACTGCCGCCGCTGCGACGCCACCGGCAAGCGCATACGCGTCGGCCGCTGGATCTACAACCGCGCCGCGCGCACCTACCGCGCCGGCACCCGCTGACCCCGCCCGGAGGCCCCGTGGACATCACCATCTCGCTCGTTCTGCTGCTCGCCGTCGGCGTCGCGCTGCTGCTGCGCTTCAAGGCCGTCGGCGCCGGTGCGGCCGTCGTCATCGCGCTCTTCGGCTTCTACCTCGCCGGCACCGACGCGAGCGACACCGTCAACCAGCTCGTCACCGCCGTCACCGGCGCCCTCGCCGACGCCGGCCGCTAGAAGGGAGACCAGCACCATGAACGAACCCACCGTGTACGGCCGCACGACCGGACACGAGACGGCGGCCGTGGAAGTCCACATCCCCACCCCGATCGTCCCCGCCCACGCCGGCCCACTCGTGCCCATGCAGCCGGGCGCCATCCCGGCCGTGGCGAGCGTGATCCTCCCCGACGGCCGCGTCGTCACCGGCTACGCCATCGAGCACGCACAGCCCGCCCCGCTCGCGGCCAAGCCGGCCGTCTCCCGCGCGGCGGTGAACGTCGCCCTCGGAGGCGTCGGGTTTCTCGCCGTCTGCGGCGGACTGCTCATACTCACCACCTTCATCGCAGCCCTGACCGCCCTGGTCACCCAGCTCGTCATCCTCGCCGCCGTCGTCTTCGGCGGGTGGATCGCCGTGCAGGTGTTCAGCGCGAGCGGCCACCGGGGCGGAACGACGGTCAACATCCGCAAGGCCGTCATCAAGCGGAACAGGTTCTACGGCTGACATAGGGAGAACAACACCCGTGATCCGACTACGCATCCAGGTTGCCCACTGGCCTCGCCGGTCCCTGGTTCTGACCGACACGCCCCGCCCCGACTGTGGCAACTGCGAGGGACTGGGGGGCATCGAGCACCCCTACGGCGACCACAACGGCGAGTACGCCGGAGACGAGTGGGAGCCCTGCGGCTGCTGGAACGAGAACCGGCGGTGGTTCCTGATGCCCCTGCCGCGCCGTCCCCGGTGGCTGCGTCACCGCGACGCCGGCCGTGACCCGTGGGGGCCCGGCGGCTACAGCGACGAACCGCCCTTCTAGCTAGGCCCGTGGGCGGCGGCACTCCCGGACAGGACAGCCCGCCGCCCACGGTCTCCGATCCCGACGTAGCAGAACAGGAGACCTACAGCATGACCGAACTCAGTGCGTTCGGCGAGGGCCCTATCGCCCCCGCTACCCGAACGGGGCGAGAGGTGCCCCGGCTGCGTCTGCTTGACGCGTTCTGCTGTCAGGGCGGTGCCGCCGTGGGCTGGCACCGTGCCGGGTTCGATGTGACCGGCGTCGACATCGCCCCGCAGCCCCGCTACCCGTTCACGTTCATCCAGGGCGACGCGGTCGAGTTCATCCGCGCCCACGGCCACGAGTACGATGTCATCGCCGGGTCCCCTCCGTGCCAGCACTACACGCTGTGCCAGCGTATTCAGGGCCGCGAGCACCCCCGGCTGATCGCCCCGACCCGCGCGGCCATGCAGTCCACCGGACGGCCCTGGATCATCGAGAACGTTCCGGAGGCGGCACCGGAGCTGTGCGACCCGGTCACCTTGTGCGGTGCGTCGTTCGGCCTGCACACCTACCGGCACCGTCTGTTCGAGGCGAGTTTCCCGGTCCCTGTCCCGCCGCACCCCGAGCACCGGCACCCGACGGTGAAGATGGGCCGCCCGCTCAACCGGGGCGACTGGTACCACGCGGTTGGCCACTTCTCCAACGTGCCCTATGTCCGCGATGACTTGGGTGTGCCGTGGATGTCCCGCGATGGGATCAGCGAGTGCATCCCGCCCGCCTACACCGAATGGATCGGCCGGGGCTTCCTCGCCGCCCTCTCCCTGGAAGGGAGGGCAGCGGCATGAGCACGATGCCCCAACCTCTGCGGGTCGCGCTCGCCCTCTCGGCGGCCGGCGTCCCGGCCCTGCCCCTGCGGGCAGGAAAGGTCCCGTTCGGCAACTGCCGTGCCTGCAAGAACGGCGCCTGCGGCGGACGGCCCAACATGAAGGCGGCGGGCCCCTGCCAGTGCCCGGCGCCGTGCCATGCGTGGGCCGCCGCGACCACCGACCCGCACGTTCTCACCTCGCCTCTGTGGGCGCCGGTGTGGCGTGAGGCGGTGGCTGTCGCCTACCACCCCGGCGGGGCCGGGCTGACGGTCGTCGACCTGGACAACGCGGCGGCCGTCGCATGGGCCCGCCAGACCCTGCCCGCCACCCGAACCGTGCCGACGACGCGCGGTGAGCACTGGCTCTACCAGGGCGCCATGCCGTCGTCGAACGCGGTCCGGCCGGGTGTCGACATCAAGTCCCTGATGCAGTACGCCCGTTGGCTCGGGCCCGGGACCGGCCGTATGGCCGTTCTCCCGGCGGCCGTGCGTGCCCTGACAGTGAAGGAAGACACCAACCTCGCCCCGGGGGGATTGGCATCTTCCCTCCCCGCCCGCGCCACGTGGTCGCGGCAGGTGGCCACCGGGTGCCGCCACACCGAGCGCTACGTCCGCACCGGCCTCGAACGCGGCCTCGCCCTCGTACGGGCCCGCACCGAATCCGGCGCCGGATCACAGGCATTCGGCGTCGCCCGCTTCCTCGCCGCACAGCACACCGGGTGCCCGGGACCGTGCGGACTCGCCGTGATCGGTGAGGAGATCGTGGCCGCCGCCGTCTCGGTAGGCGTCCCGGAGACCTACGCCCGCCGCGCGGTCGCCAACGGCCTTGAGGCGGCTGTGGAGCGCGCGGCATGAACAAAGCATCCCGAACCCCTATGAACGGACCTCAGGGCGCCGTACAGGGCCTGCCGCGGTTGTCGGTGGGCGTGCCGAAGGGCGCCGCCCGCAAGGGCGTCCTTTCTGCTGTTGGTTCTGATCCGCAGACGGTCACCGTCACGGGCAGCACCCCGGGTCTTCAGATTCAGTGCGAGGGCGTGCCGGTCGCGGACTGGCTCTGTGCCTGTGGGCAGCACGAACGCGCCCGGGGCCGTGCCGCCGTCATCAGGCTGACCGCCCGCGTCATCGTCGGCGTATGCTCCCACACCGCCACCGCCGAAGGGAGGGCGGCCTCATGACCCCACAGCCTGTGGACAGTCCCGACCTGTGGGCCGGCCTGCCCACCCTGGAAGACCCGCCCCGCGAGGACGACGCGGCACCGGACGTGTGGGAGGACCCCATTCCCCTCACCGGCCGCCGTGAGCGCCCGCGGTTCCCCGCCCACGTCTTCCCTGCCTGGTTGGGGGAGTTCGTGGCGGCCGTGGCGGAGGAGACACAGACCCCGGTGGACCTCGCCGGTTCGGTCGCCCTCGCCGTGCTCGCCACGGCGGCCGGCGGCCGGTCGGTGGTCCACGTGCGCGGGAACTGGCGCGAGCCGACCAACCTCTTCACCGTGGTCGCACTCCCGCCCGCCAACCGCAAGTCCGCCGTCTTCGCCCTGCTGACCAACCCCCTGTACGAGGCAGAGAAACAGCTCAAGACCGCGATGCAGCCCGTCATCGTCGAAGCGGAACTGACAGCGAGGCTGGCCAAGGAAGCAGCGGACAAGGCCGCCACCAAGGCCGCGTCCGCCGACGCAGAGAAGCGGCAGGAGATGGTGGCCACGGCCGTCGGCCTCGCGCAGACGGCCGACACGCTCACCGTCCCCGCCGAACCGGTGCTGCTGGCGGATGACTCGACACCCGAGACGGTCACCTCGCTCATGGCGGAACAGGGCGGCCGGCTGTCGGTGATGAGCGCGGAGGGCGGCATCTTCGACATCATCGCCGGCCGCTACTCCGGCGCCCCCAACATGGAAGTCTTCCTGAAAGGGCATGCCGGGGACCGGTTGCGGGTGAACCGGCAGACCCGCCGCGAGTACATCGACGCCCCCGCCCTGACCATCGGCCTCGCCGTACAGCCGGACGTGCTGCGCGACATCGGCAAGGTGAAGGGGTTCGAGGGACGCGGACTGCTGGCCCGCTTCCTGTACTCCCTCCCGGTGTCCACGGTCGGCGACCGCGAGATCATCACCGACCCGGTCCCCGAGCAGGCGGCCGCCACCTACACCGCGAAGGTCATCGACCTCACCCTGTCCCTGGCGGAGTGGACCGACCCGGCCGTCATCCAGCTCACCCCCGAAGCCGACGCGGCCCTGATCGCCTATCAAAAGCGCATCGAACCGCAGCTCAAGGCACGCGGCGGCAAGCTGGGCCACATCTCCAACTGGGCCGGAAAGCTTGCCGGGGCAACCGCCCGCATGGCCGCGCTGCTGCACCTCGCCGAACACGGCGGCAACGGCTACGCCCACCCGGTCACCGCAGCCACCATGGACGCGGCGATCGAGCTGGGGGAGTACTACACCGCCCACGCCCTCGCCGTGTTCGACGTCATGGGCGCCGACCCGGTCCTGTCCCGCGCCCGCAGCGTGCTGGAAGCGCTGAGGGACAACGGATGGGAGGACGTCAGCCGACGGGATGTCTTCACCGTCCTGTCCCGCAGTGAGGTCCCCACCGTCGCCGACCTCGAACCGGCCCTCGCGCTGCTGGAAGACCACGGCTATCTGCGGTCCTACCAACCCGAGCGCACTGGCAAGCGCGGACGCCCCCCGGCGCCCCGCCTACTGGCCCACCCCGCCCTGCGGCAGGGCGGCGGCCGGTGACGCGGTCCGCCCCTCAACCTCTCCCGCACAAACCGCAAAATCCGCAATAACCCCGGACACCCTCGCTGACCTGCGACGCGACCCCCGCCCCGTCCCGGCCGGGGGCCCGTCGCACAATCCCGCGATATTCCGCAAAAAACCGAGCACCACCCACCCCCGGGGGCCGGTCACCGGCCGCCCCTGATTTTTGCGGAATATCGCGGGTTTCTGCGGAGCACCGTCCGCCACCGCCCGCACACCACATCACCGCAGGCCAGAGGCCGTCCCCGGCTTTTCTGCGGATTTTGCGGTTTGTGCGGCGCCCTCAGACCTGGAGTGCCATGGCAACGCCCACAGACACCGGCCCCCTCGCCACCCTCCGGCGAGGTATCCCCGACCGCTACCTCACCCCCGATGACATCGCCGAAATCTTCGATGTTCCGAAGGAGACCGTCTACCAGTGGCGGAAGAAGCGTATTGGGCCCCCCGGCTTCCGCATCGGCAAGCACCTTCGCTACGACCCGGCTGATGTGCACGCCTACGTGACCGGCCGCAAGTCGGCCGACCAGCACGCAGCCTGACGCTTCCAGCATTCCCAACCCCAGGGAGGGGCCCTGCTCTGCCCCTCCCTCTCCCCCGTGCAGAAGGGACCCACGCCCTACATGGCTGGCCACATCCAAGACCGCTGGTACAAGACCGAGACCGATACCAATGGCAGGACCGCTCGCGTCAAGTCCGACCGCCACGGAACTGGCCTGCGGTACCGGGCCCGGTACGTCGGCCCCGACGGCACCGAGAAGTCGAAGAGCTTCCCCGACGGACAGAAGCGCGTCGCCGAGAAGTGGCTGTCTCAGATCGAGGCAGACATGACGCGTGGGCAGTACGTCGACCCCCGCGCGGCCAAGACCACTTTTCAACAGTTCACCGAGAAGTGGCTCAAGACCCTCGCGGTGGACCCGAACACCCTGGAATCCATGAACTCCCAACTCTGGCGGCACGCTTTCCCATACATCGGGTCGCGGCCTCTTGGATCCTTCCAACCGGGGCACGTTCGTGAGTGGGTGGCCCAGCTCGAAGCGAACGGCGTTCCCGGTTCGTACGGGGGTGCCATCTACGCCAGTGTGCGCGCTGCGCTCAGCGCCGCCGTGGACGATGGGTATCTGAGCCGCAACCCTTGCTCAGCACGGTCAGTCCGCCCGCCGGCGCTCGACCCCAAGCGCGTCGTGCCGTGGACTCATGAGCGGGTGTTTGCCGTTCAGGAGGCACTCCCCGAGCGGTACCGCGCGATGGTCGACTTGGGGGCAGGGTGCGGACTGAGGCAAGGGGAGATTTTCGGCGTGGCGGTGGATGCCGTCGACTTCGAGGCCGACACCTTGCACGTCGTGCAGCAACTGAAGTTGTGCCGTAGCAAGCCCGTCTTTGCCCCACCCAAGGGAGGCAAACTTCGGGACGTGCCCCTTCCTGGTCCCGTGGCCGACGCGCTGCGGGCCCACATGAAGAAGTTCCCGCCAGTGGAGATCACGTTGCCGTGGAGAACCCCCGACGGCCCGAAGGTGACCAAGCGACTCATCTTCACCGCGCCGGGGGGCAACCACGTGTGGCGTCCAACCATGAACGAAGACGCCTGGAAGCCTGCTCTCGTGGCCGCCGGAGTCATTCCGGGACGCGAGAAGGACGAGGACGGTTACGTGGCCGCACGCGAGCACGGCATGCACGCCATGAGGCACTTCTACGCCTCCGCACTCTTGGACGGAGGAGAGAACATCAAGGCCGTCAGTGAGTACCTGGGCCATGGCAACGCGGCGCTAACGCTCCGGATCTACGCACACCTCATGCCGAACAGTCAGGAGCGCACCCGTAAGGCGATCGCAACCGCCTACGACAAGGCCCGGCACGGGCTTGACGGCCCACAGACGGCCCACAGCCCGCATTGAGCCCTCCTGTTGAGGAGACCTTGCAGGTGAACGGCCTATAGGGCCGTGGGCCTGCTTCTCCGAGCCGGAGAAGACCGCGGCCTACCTGGGTTCCGTCGCGGGGGCCTGAGCGGGGGTCTGGGCGGGTGCGGGCGGCGCGTCCGGGCGGACGGCTCCGAGGACGGGCTGGGCGGCGATCCCGGTGATCTTGACCTGCTCGCCGGTTCTCGGCGCCTGGACCACCTTGCCCCCGCCCAGATACAGCGCGACATGGGTGGCCTCGGGGAAGTAGATCACCAGGTCGCCGGGGCGCAGCCGGGTCAGCGGGATCCTCGGCAGCCGCGCCCACTGCTCCTCGCTGGTCCGCGGGATCGGCTTCCCGGCGTGGCCCCAGGCCTCGGACGTCAGGCCCGAGCAGTCGTACGACCTCGGGCCTTCCGCGCCCCATTCGTACGGCTTCCCGATCTGCCGTACGGCGTACCGCACGGCCTTCCCGCCCGCCTTCGAGGGCTTGCTGTCCTCGCCGAGCGCACCGGACGCCATGAGCTTCTTCTGCGCCCGCGCCACGCCGCTGCGCTCCAGTTCGGCGAGGGCGGTGAGCTGCTCGGCGGTGAGGGAGGCGAGCAGCGCCTGGACGTCGTCCAGCCGCCGGGTCACGTCGTCGCGCTCCTTCTTCCGGCGTTCGGTGAGGGTGAGCTGTTCGTCGAGGGCGGCACGGGCCTTGCGGGCCAGGTCGTCGGCCCGGCGTTCGCCGCTCGCCAGCCGCCCGACCGTCCCGGCCCGCTCGCGCGCCAACTGGCCGATCAGGTGCCCCTGGTCGAGGGCGTGCTGCGGATCGCGGGCGAGCAGCAGCCGTACGTACGGGGAGATGTCGGTGCTGCCCTGGTACTGCTGGCGGGCCAGCCGTCCGGCCGCGCCCCGGCTCCGGTGCAGGGAGAGCCGGGCCTTCACCAGGGCGGCGTCCAGCCGCCCCGTCTCGGCCCGGCGCCGTTTCAGCTGCTCCTCCGTGGCGTTGAAGGCCTCGGTCGCCCGCTCGGCCTCCCGGTACAGCCGCTGAAGCTCCGTCAGCAGCTCGGCCACGCTCCGCTCTTCGCCCTGCGGGTCCTCCGTCCCGGCGGCGGTCTGCTCGTCGGTGTCCTGCGAGCCCTCCGTCCCGGCGGCCGGCGGGTCGTCCGGGGCCGGCGTGCTCGGTGCCGTCACCGTCCGTCCGCCGGGCTCCGGGGGCTCCGGCGCCGCCACGGCGGGCCCGGGGCCCAGGACGGCCTGCACGGCGAGCGCCGCCGTGGCGACCGTACAGACCGGACGCAGCAGTCTTCCTGACACTCCATCACCTCCGCTGCGGGGTGGCGTCTCCATCCCGTAGGGCGAGCATCAGGCGCGCGTGCGCGGCCCGCGCGCTGGAGGTGCGCGGTTCGGCGCAACCGGGTCACTCGTCGGCGTCATCCCGCCGTCCGCCCGGCGTGGCGCCGGGCTCGGTGCCGGACGGGGTGCCGGGCTTCGACCACGGCCACCTCAGGCCGCTCAACCCGCCGCCCCACTTCCCGGCCCCCGTGTCGCCCTCGGCGGCGTACTCGTACTTCCAGCCCTGGGGCAGTCCGAGTTTCCGGCTGTGGCCGCGCGGCACGCGCCGGTAGACCAGGACGGTGGGCGGGCCGCCGGCCGCGTCGGGGACGGGGATGCGGTACGTCTTCGGCGGGTGCCCGGTCGGGCCCAGCAGCACGGGCAGCACCCGGCCGTCCATGGGGCCGCCCTCGAAAGGGGTGTCTTCGCTCTTCACCGCTCCAGTGTCGATCAGGTCTCCGCCGCCAGTGCACCCCGGACCAGCTCGGCGGTCTGCGCGTCGCGCGCCGCGGTCACCGTCAGCGCGGCGAAGAACTGGTCGACCAACCAGTCCCGCAGCTCGTCGGCGGGCGGCTGCTTGTCCTCGTCGAGCCATATGAGGGAGGCCGCCTCGACCGCGGTGATCCACATCCGTACGGTCATCCGGAGCCGCGGCCCGGGATCGGCCACCCCCAGATGGCTGTAGATGTGCTCGGCGGCGGCCCGCCGTACGCCGTCCACGATGGCGGTCGTCCGGGACGTCTCGACGACGCTCCCGCCCTGGAGCAGGGCGCTGAAACCGGCGTCGTGACGGCCGACGAACGTCAGGTAGCGGTCGAGGGCGCGGGCGAGACGGGGGAGCAGCGGACCGTCGTGGGGCTCGTCGAAGCAGTGGTGCAGCTCCTCGGCGGCGGAGCGCAGGGCAGCCTCGTAGAGCTGCTGCTTGCCGCCGGGGAAGTACCGGTAGACGAGCGGCCGGGACACCCCGGCGGCCTCCGCCACGTCATCCAGCGAGACGTCCTCGGGGACGCGGTGCGCGAAGAGCGAGAGCGCGGCCTCGAGCAGCTGGCTGCGGCGTTCCTCGACGCTGAGGCGACGGTAGGCGGGGACGGCGGGGGTCATGACGTGCAGCGTAATCGCCCACCCCCGCCCCGTGCCCGTCGCCGGGTCAGGCCAGCAGTCCGGACGACCTCCACAGCCGCCGCCCCACGCCCCGCAGCACCCCGATGTCGTCCAGGAAGTCCGTCAGTTTCTTCGATCCCGTCTGCATGACCTCCCGCCGGTGCCCGCTCGCCCGCACCTGCGCCACGGCCTCCCGCTTGTCCAGGCCGACGTCGGTGTAGACGTCCGGGTTCACGAAGGCCACGGAGAACACCCGCGCGAACTCGCCCGACGTGACCCTGGTGAACTCCTGGGACCACTTCGGCGCCGTCATCATCTGGCGGCGCAGCTCCTCACGGGCGTAGCGCACATGCCGGGCCTCCTCCACGACGTGGATCCGGGTGACGCCCCGGACCAGCGGCTGGACCCGCTCGTCCGGGAAGGTCAGCCGCTGCATCCAGTCGAGGACCTCCTCGCCGAGCAGGGTCGCGGTGAAGGAGCCGGGGGTCGTGGAGATCGTCTTGAACAGCCGCCCGAGGTGCTGGTGGGCACGGCTCACCGGGTACCAGGGCGTGCCGCCCCGGGTGATCAGCCGGGCGAACATCTTCGAGTGCCGGCACTCGTCCTCGATCTCGGTCAGCGCGTACCGGACATGCGCGCTCGTCGCCGCCTTGTCGTAGATGTGCCGGACGAGCAACTGCATGAGGATGAGCTCGAACCAGATCCCGAGCGAGGCGAGCGCCGCGGCCTCGTGCTGCGACAGCAGGATCCGCTGCTCCTCGCTCATCCGCCGCCACATCGGAGTGTCGTACAGCGACACCAGTTCCGGCGGCCAGAACCACTTGCCCTCCTCGAAGGGGGCGTCCCAGTCCAGTTCCTTGTCGGGGTCGAAGGAGTGCTTGGCGGAGGACGCGAGCAGCCGCTCGGCCACCTGCTCGCGGTCCTTGAGCAGGCCCAGCGCGTCCCGCAGCCCTTCCAGCGCGTCGGCATCGGTGAGGGTCGTCATGGCTCTTATGAGACTGCTTGTCAGCAAGGTCGTCAATCCCTCACGCACCATTTATTGGTCCGGGCTTCCGAACGGGTGTCTGCGAGAATCGGCCCCTGCGAGCCGTAGGGGGAGACGACTTGAGCACCGCGCACGGAGACGACGCAGGCAGCGCAGCCGCCCGCCGCAGCCTCGAGGGACTGGCCCTGGGGGACGCGTTCGGGGAGCGCTGGTTCCCGCTCTTCCGGGATCCCCGGCAGGCGTACGAGGAGGTCCGCGCCCGCCGGATGCCCGAGGAAGCGGACTGGCACTGGACCGACGACACGGCGATGGCCCTCGGCCTCGTCCGGGTACTCGACCAGTACGGGGAGGTACGGCAGCGGGAGCTCGCCCTCGCCTTCGCGCTCGGCCACGACGCCGACCCGGCCCGCGGCTACGGCCACGGCATGCACCAGCTGCTGCCGCGACTGCTCCAGGAGCCCGGCCGCTGGCCCGAGTTCAGCCGTGAGCTCTTCGGCGGCGAGGGCAGCCTCGGCAACGGGGCGGCGATGCGAGTGGCGCCGCTGGGCGCCCGGTTCCACGCCGATCTCGCCCGGACCGTCGAACAGGCCACCCGCTCCGCCGAGGTCACCCACGCCCACCCGGAGGGCGTCGCGGGCGCGGTCGCCGTGGCGGTGGCGGCGGCGCTCTCGGCCACGGGACGGCTCGGCCTCGCGGAGGTGGTGGCGCTGACCCCGGACAGCGCCACCCGCGACGGCCTCGCCCGCGCTGCCGGACTCCCCTTCGCCACCGAACCCTGGAAGGCCGCCGACATCCTCGGCAACGGTGAGCGCATCCGCGCCGACGACACCGTGCCCTTCGCCGTCTGGTCCGCCGCCCGCCACCCCGACGACCTCGTCGCCGCCCTGTGGACCACCGCGGAGGGCTTCGGGGACGTCGACACCACCTGCGCCATCACCGGCGGCATCGTGGCCGCCCGCACCGGCGTCGACGCCGTCCCCGCGCAGTGGCTGGAGCGCCGCGAACCCCTGCCCGGACAGGCGGGGCGCCGATGACCGCCGGAGTGCGGCCCGTTGCCGCCCTCCGTGTGCACAACTCCGGCAGGGAGCTGCTCGAACTCGTCCTCGAGCCGTACGGCAGCGATCACTGGATGCGGCCCGGCGAGACCTTCGTGATCTGGACGCTCGGTCGCCCGGGTGACGGCGTGTCCGAGGCGGCCGGAACGTCCGAGGCGTTCGATGTGGACCACGGGCCGGGGACGGTGACCGTGCACGCCGAGGCGCTGCCCGCCTACGTCGGGGACGAGGACGGCAACGAGATCGAGTGCGGTCACCGCAGGCCGCAGCCCACCGGCCCGTTCCGGCTCGACCTTCCCTAGCCCTCCCGGGCCACCGGACCGACGGGGCGGGCACATCGACGGGACCGGGCCGGCCCGCCTGATGGGGCGGACCGGCTAGACGGAGCAGCCCAAGTCCTCCGGTACCGAGAACGTCATCGGCTCCGCGCCCTGCGCGGGGAAGGACGTGCGCAGGCCGAAGGCGTACGGGGTCGGGCCGTTCGCGCGCAGGTGGAGCAGGCGGGACTCGGCCTCCGCGACCGTCGGACGGTGGCCCACCGGTACCCACCACAGGGCCGTCATCGCCTCCGCCACCCGCTCGAACCACTCCCGCCTGCGGGAGAGCAGCTCGCGGTGCTGCCCCTGGTACATGAAGGTGGTCAGGGCGTCGAGGTCCCGCCACACCGTCATGTTGATGATGAGCCAGGAGTCCCCGAACACCTGGATGTCGGTCGCGTCGCCGCCGTCGGACTGGAGCCGCCACACATAGCCGTCCGCCGCCTCCGCGATGGCGTTGACGGGGTCGAGAGCGTCCACGAAGTCCTTCAACTCCGGTGAGTCCAGCGGGAATCTGAGGCGGGAGATGTTGACCTGGGCGAGTTCGAAAGCGGCGGTCCCGGTGACGTTCTCAGCTCTCGTGTCAGTCATGAGCGAACCGTAGGACGCCCCTGTGCGGTCCCGGTACCCCCCGTCTCACGAGGTGAGCACCGCCTCCATCACCGCCCGGGCGATCGGCGCCGCCATGCCGCCGCCGGTGATGTCCCCGCGGCGTGCCGATCCGTCCTCGACCACCACCGCGACCGCCACCCTCGGCTCCATGTCCCGCTCGCCCCGCGCCCAGGAGACGAACCAGGCGTACGGGATTCCGGCGTTGCCGAGACCGTGCTGGGCGGTGCCGGTCTTGCCGCCGACGACCGCGCCGGGGATCGCGGCGTTCGTGCCGGTGCCCTCCCGCACCACGTCCACCATCAGCTCCCGCATCAGCCGGGCCGTCGAGGGGGCCATCGCCTGGTGGGACGGGCGGGAACCGGCCGTGGCCACCGTGGCCCCGCCCTGCCGCGTCGTCCGCTCCACCAGGTACGGCGTGCGCACCTGCCCCCCGTCGGCCACCGCCGCCGACACCATCGCCATCTGGAGCGGGGTCGCCCGGGTGTTGAACTGGCCGATCGAGGACAGCGCCAGCTGCGCCCGGTCGAGCGAGGTGTCGAAGGTGCTCGGCGCGACGGCGAACGGGATCCGCACGTTCACGTCGTTGAAGCCGAACGCCTGCGCCGTACGGGTCATCCGCGCCAGCCCGGTGTCCACGCCGAGTTTCGCGAACACCGTGTTGCACGACCACACGAAGGCGTCCCGCAGCGGTGCGTCCTCGCAGCCGGGGCCCTCGTTCGTCAGGCCCGTCGTCGTCCCGGGCAACCGGTAGGGGGCGGGGGAGTCGGTGGCCGCGTCGAGATCGGTGATCACCCCCGCGTCCAGGGCCGCCGCCGCGGTGACCACCTTGAACGTCGACCCCGGCGGATACGTCTGGCGTGCGGCCCGGTTGAGCATCGGCTTGTCCGGGTCGCCGTTCAGCCGCACCCAGGCCCGTTCGGCCGCGGCGTCGTTCCCGGACAGCACGGCGGGGTCGTACGAGGGACTGGACACCAGCGCCAGCACCCGCCCCGTCGACGGCTCCACCGCCGCCACCGCGCCCTTGCGCCCGCCGAGCCCCTCGTACGCGGCCTGCTGGGCCCGGCGGTTCAGGGTCGTCACCACGTTGCCGCCGGCGGGGCGGCCGTGCGTGACGTCGTTCCACAGCGGGAACGGCGACAGCAGCGGATCGGCTCCCGAGAGCACGTCGTCGCCGGCGTGCTCCAGGAACGTCGTCCCGTACACCTGCGAGGCGAAGCCGGTCACCGGCGCGTACAGCGGCCCGTCGCGGTACGTGCGCTCGTAGCGCAGTTGCTCACCGGTGTCCCGGGAGCCGGTCACCGGGACGCCGTCGACCAGGATGTCGCCGCGCGGCTGGGCGTAACGGGCGATGGTTTCGCGCCGGTTGGCCGGGTTGTCGTCGTAGGCCTCGGACTGGACCACCTGGACGCGCAGGGCGTTGGCCAGGAGCGCCACCAGCAGCAGGGCGCAGAAGGCGGCGGCGTGCCGGATGTGCCGGGTCAACCGGGCCTCCGTGGGTCCTCGTCGCGGAGCGGGTCGGGGAGCGTGCCGTGCGGTGTGGGGCGCGGTGCGTCGAGGGGTGCGTCCTGCGGTGCGTGGCGCGGCCGTCTCGCGGAGTCGCTCACCCGGATCAGCAGCGCCACGATCGCCCAGTTGGTGACGACCGAGGAGCCGCCCTGCGCCAGGAAGGGCATCGCCATGCCGGTCAGCGGGATCAGCCCGGTCACCCCGCCCGCGATCACGAACACCTGGAGCGCCACGATCGAGGCGAGTCCGGTCGCCAGCAGCCGGCCGAAGGGATCGCGCAGGGACAGGCCCGCCCGGTAGCCGCGTTCCACCAGCAGGCCGTAGAGGAGGAAGAGGGCCGAGAGACCGAGCAGGCCCAGTTCCTCGCCCGCCGTCGCCAGGATGAAGTCCGACTTCGCGGCGAAGCCGATGAGGACCGAGTGGCCGAGGCCGAGCCCGGTGCCGGACATCCCGCCGGCGGCGAAGGAGAACAGCGACTGCGCGAGCTGGTTGGGGCCCTCACCGGCCTCGATCGTCGCGAACGGGTGCAGCCAGTCCTCGACCCGGCTGTGCACGTGCGGTTCCAGGCGGCCGACGGCGACCGCGCCGAGCGAGGCGAGGAGCAGCCCGACGGCGATCCAGCCGGTGCGGCCCGTGGCGACGTAGAGCATGACCACGAACAGCCCGAAGAAGAGCAACGACGTGCCGAGGTCCCGCTCCAGCACCAGCACCCCGACGCTCAGCAGCCAGATCGTGACGATCGGCCCGAGGACGCGTCCGGTGGGCAGCTGAAGCCGCTCGAAGCGCCAGATCTTCCGGCCCGCGTACGCCAGCGCCGTGCGGTTGGCCGCCAGGTACGCGGCGAAGAACACCGCCAGCAGCACCTTCGCGAACTCGCCCGGCTGGATGGAGAAACCGGCGATCCGGATCCAGATCCGCGCGCCGTTCACGGCCGGGAAGAGGATCGGCAGCGCGAGGAGGGCGAGCGCGGCGACCACGCAGACGTACGCGTACCGCTGGAGCAGGCGGTGGTCGCGCAGCGCGGCCACGACCAGGATGAACAGGGCCACCCCGAGCGTGGACCACACCAGTTGGGTGGGCGCCGCCCGGTCGCCCGGCGTCTCCAGGTCGAGCCGGTAGATCAGCACCAGGCCCATCCCGTTGAGCAGCACCGCGATGGGGAGGAGCAGCGGGTCGGCGCAGGGGGCGCGCAGCCGTACCGCGAGGTGTGCCAGCAGCGCGAGCACGCCGAGCCCGGCGCCGTAACCGGCGGCGCCGGGCGGGACGGTGCCGTCCTTCGCGAGGCCCACAGCGCAGTAGCCGTACACGGAGAGCAGCACGGCCAGGACGATGAGGGAGAGTTCGATGCCGCGGCGCCGGGGGAGGAGCGCCGCGGGGGCGGGCGCGTCGGCCGCCGCCACGGTCGTTGCGGCACTCGTGGTGCCCGTGCCGGGTCCTGGCCCCGTTGCGGTCCCTGCCACGGCCTCGACTTCCGTCCCTGCTGCGGCCCCTCCTCCCGTCCCTCCTCCCGTCCCTGCTCCCGGCCCTGCTCCGACTCCGGCTTTGGTCATGTCCGGAACCTACCCAAATATGGCTCCTTGTGAGCCTTGGACGCTTTCTTGTCAGTGCCGGATCAGCACCAGCGAGGTGCCGTTCCGATGGTGTCGATGTAGCGCGCCGAGCCCCAGGCCCAGGTGCCGTCCGTGAGGAGGTACCAGAGGGAGTTGCCCTCGACGTTCTGACCCGGGGTCTTGCAGAAGATCGAGACGATCTCGCCGCGATGGGCCACACGGATCACCTGGCTGGCCCGGGTGGGCGCACTGCGCAGGAGCAGCCGGCTCGCGGTGACGCGCCCGCGGTAGCGACGCGAGTCGTTCTGGTTCCCGTTGCCGGACTGCCAGTCGCCCCCGTCGCCCCCGCCGGACTGCCAGTCACCCCCGCCGGACTGCCAGTCGCCCCCGCCCGACTGCCAGCTGCCGTTCTGGTCGCCCTGGCCGCTCTGACCGGCTTGGTTGCCCTGGCCGTTCTGGTTGTTGCCCTGGCCGCTGCCTTGGTTCTGGTTGCCCTGGCCGTTCTGGTTGTTGCCTTGGCCGCCGCCTTGGTTCTGGTTGCCCTGGCCGTTCTGGTTGCTGCCCTGGCCGCCGCCTTGGTTCTGGTGACCTTGGCCGCCGCCTTGGTTCTGGTTGCCTTGGCCGTTCTGGTTGTTGCCTTGGCCGCTGCCCTGGTTCTGGTTGCCTTGGCCGTTCTGGTTGTTGCCTTGGCCGCTGCCCTGGTTCTGGTTGCCTTGGCCGTTCTGGTTGTTGCCTTGGCCGCCGCCTTGGTTCTGGTTGCCTTGGCCGTTCTGGTTGTTGCCTTGGCCGCTGCCCTGGTTCTGGTTGCCTTGGCCGTTCTGGTTGTTGCCTTGGCCGCCGCCCTGGTTCTGATTCCCCTGGCCGCCTCCGCCGCCGCTCTGGTTCTGGTCGCCCTGGAAGCCGTCGCCGCCCTGGTTCTGCCAGTCGGACGAGCCGTCGTCCTGGGTGGTCGGGTTGTCGCCGTCCCAGTCGTCGGCGAAGGCCGGGGCGACCACCGCGGTGGCGGCGAGGGTGCCGGCTGCCGTGAGTATGGCGAGGCGGGTCAGAGCGTTGCGCAGGGGCATGGCGGTACCTCCATGAAGAGGGTGAAGCTGACTAATCGCCACATTAGGAGCGGTTCGCGCGTGTCGCCCGTCACGCTGCGCCATCGGGGAGGCCGCTTCCCGCAGGAGGCGCCTGAGGGAGCGTCAGCGTCGCCACCGCACCGCCGTCCGGGGCGTTGGTGAACGTCAGCCGGGCGCCCAGTACCTCCGCCTGTCCGACCGCGATCGTCAGCCCGAGGCCGTGCCCCGTCGCCCCGCCCTCGGTGCGAAACCGCTGCGGCCCGTGGGTCAGGAGGTACTCCGGATAGCCGTCCCCGTGGTCCCGCACGGTGACCACGGGTCCGTCCACCGTCAGGACGACGGGTGACCGCCCGTGCCGGTGCGCGTTGGCGAGCAGGTTCCCCAGCACCCGCTCGAGGCGTCGCCGGTCGGTCTCCACGCGCGCGTCCCGGACGACCGTCACCTCGGTGCCGGCCGCCGAGGCGCCGGAGGAGCCCGAAGCCTGTGCCGTCCGCACCACCCGGGCCGCCAGCGCACCCAGCTCCTCGGCGTCCAGCTCCAGCCGCTCCCGGCCGGTGTCCAGGCGGGAGATCTCCAGCAGGTCCTCCGTCAGCGTGCGCAGCGCCGCGACCCGGTCGCGGACCAGCTCCGTCGGCCGGCCCGGCGGCAGCAGTTCCGCCGCCGCGTGCAGCCCCGTCAGGGGCGTGCGCAGCTCGTGCGCCACGTCGGCGGTGAACCGCTGCTCGCTCAGCAGCTTTCCCTGGAGCGAGGACGCCATGGAGTCCAGCGCGACGGCGACGGCCCCCACCTCGTCCTGCGGCCGGCCCGCTTCCCTCGTACGGGGGTCGTCCACGCGCGCGTCCAGATCGCCGGCGGTGATCCGCCGGGCGACCTGCGCGGTGGTGTGCAGGCGCCGGGTGACCCGGGTGACCGCGACCGCGCCGACGAGCAGCGTCGCGCCGATGGCCAGGACCGACGACCACAGGATCGCGGTGTCGAGAGCCTCGATGGTGCGGGCGCTCTGCGAGTAGTCGACCGGGACCGCGAGGGCCCGGGCGCCGTCGACGGGGCCGGCCGCCCACATCGTCGGGCGCCCCCGGTGGTCGGCGACCATCGTGCCGCGCTCGCCGGCCACCGCCAGCGCCCGCAGCGACGCGGGCAGACCCGGCGGATCGACACCCGCGCCCCACCCGAGGGTGTCCCCGGCCTCGAACGCCGCCGTCGCGTCCTTCAGCCGGGAGAGCGCGAGGTCGCGGGCCTGTCCCACGGTCTGGTTCGTCACCGAGACGTGCACCAGCACGCCGAGCAGGGCGGCCAGCGCACAGCACATCACCGTGATGAACACGGCGGCCTTCACGGCGAGCGTGCCGGTCCACGAGGGAAACGCGAGCCTCATCGGCCGCTCGCCGACGCGGAGGCGGAAGCAGCGGCGGACGAGGAAGCGGACGGGGATGCGGACGGGGATGCGGACGGGGCCGGGGATGCGGAGGGCCCGGGTGAGTACTTCCGGCCGCCGGTGCGCAGCATCTCGTCGTGGGTCAGCAGCATCGCCTGCTGCTGCTGATCCCATGTCCACTGCAGGCGGTACTCGTAGCCCGCGACCTCCGACGGAGCCCGGATGATCAGTGAGCGTCCGGTCAGCTCGACCCCGCTCACGGCGTCCTCGTAGGCCATGATCTGCACCAGTCTGTCCTTGCGTGCCGTGTACACGCGGACAGCCGTCAGATTGCCGGGCAGCTGCCGGAAGCCCAGCGTCAGGTCGGCGTGGCCGTCGCCGGTGAGGTCCCGGTAGTACGCCTTGAGGACGGGGCACCGGCTCCCCGCCGCCCCACTCCTGCCGCAGTCCGCCATCCGACGGGCCGTCTCGCCGTACGTCCCTTCGCTGTAGTCGCCCGGATGCGCGGCGATCTCCTCGCGGACGACCGCCACCGGGTCCACCTCGCGGATGTCGCCGCCCGGCACCGTGATCCCCTTCACCACTTGGGTGTCCACCTCGCCGATGTCGAAGGCCGGACTGGAGGCGGGCGTGAGATTCGGCCACAGCCTGTCCGGGCTGATCGCCGTCGGTGTCGCCCCGGCGCCCTGAAGCTCACCCGCGTCACCGCAGCCCACGGCCACCGAGGCCAGCAGAACGACGGCGGCGGCGAGCCCACGCCGGGCGGGTCCGACGGGACCTGAGGGGCGTGTGGGGCCAGCGTGACTGGAGAGATGACGGCGGGGCACGGGACTTCTGTGACTCCTCTGGGATACGACGGCCAGGCCCGTACACCTTATTCGTAAGAAAGTCCGTTTTGCGTACCGGGGGGCCGGAGAGGGAAGTGCGGAGGGGCGTGCTGGAAGGCGGTGGCGGAGCGGAATGGCGGAACGGAGTACTGGAGCTGGAGTGCCGGTGCCGGTGCCGGTGCCGGTGGTGGTGGAGTGGTGGTGCTGGGTGTCGGAGCGTCGGAGCTGGGTGGTGGAGGTGCCGGGGTTCTGGCCATGGCGAAACGATTATTCGGCCAGTTCCTCCAAAAGCCTGGCCGTCGGCAGCCCCGCCCGCAGGTACTCCACGAACAACTCGTTGTGCAGGGCCCACGGCGAGCGCCGAGACCGTATCAGCCGGATCGCCTCCTCGGTCGGGTGCCCCCGGCCCACCAGCGTGTGGGCGACGACCAGGCCCGAGCGGTTGTAGCCGCTGTAGCAGCGGACGAGGACCGTCCGGCCGTCGTCCATCGCGTCCCCGGCCGCCCGCGCCAGCCGGATCACCCCGGCGAGCTGGGTCCCGTCCAGCGGACCGTCCGGAATCGGCCACACATGATGCTGCACGCCGGGGTCGGGCCCATGTCCCTGCCGGGCCCGGGTCAACGTCTGCACGAGATCGAACTCATCCCGCACCACGGCGAGCTCCACTTCCCCGGAGCGTCCCCGGAACTCGTGCCCGCCCATCCACAGGCCGGGCACGATCTCGCTCCATGGACGGTCCGGAGGCGGTACGTCGAGTTGCTTCCTGCGGGTCCGCACCGGCGCCTCCCCGAACGCACTGCCCAGTGCCTGCCCAACTCGCCTCGGACGTAACCGCCTTCTTGCCCCGGGAGCACCCCTCCTGTTCCCATGGTCATGGGGTGATGGTGCATGAACGGACTGCGCGTCATACCGACCTGGCGGCATGGCCAGGAGCGGCTCTACGTATGTCTCACGGACGGCAGGAACATCGCCTGGTACGACCGTGAGGCGGCCAGGATCAACCTGATCGCGGAGAACCGCAGAGAGGACGTCCTGGAGGCCCTCGGCCCCTTCGTCACCGGCTCGGTCACGGTCGGCCCGCCCCCGGTCCCCACGCCCGCCGAGCTGGCCCGGCTCTCCCTCCACCCCGACGACGATCTGGCCCCCAACCGCCCCGGCGAGGCCCTTCTGATCGACCTGGACCGCGATCCGGGCCCCGCCCACCGCCTCCGGGCCGATCCGCGTCGGCGTGCCCTGGCGGCCGAGCAGACCGTCGGCGTGGCCCTCGACCGCCTCGACGGCGCCGGCTGGCACACCCTCCACTCCCTGCCCCTTCCCGGCGGGGACCGCGTCCACCACCTGGCCATCGGTCCGGCCGGCCTGTTCGCGATCCATACGCTGTACGCCCTCAAACAGCGGGTGCGTGTCTCCGACCCGATGGTCGGTCTGGGCCGCCGGGACCCGGAGCCGCTTCTTCGCCGGGTGCGCGCCGACGCCGGCCGTGCGTCCCACGCCCTCACGGCAGAGGTCCGCCCCGTACTGGCCCTGGTCGGACCGACGGGTGTCTCCGTCACCGTCCCGCCGCGCGAGGTCCGCGTCCTGACCGACGCCGACCTCGCCGACCTCGCCCGTCTCGGCGGCGTACTGAAGCCGGCGGACGTGGAAGCCCTCCACGCGATGGCCCGCGACCGGGGGACATGGGCGAGGGTGTGATGTCCGGCGGCCCGGGACGCCCCGGACGGGAGCCCGAGGACGAGGACGATCCGCCGAAACGGGACTCCAGGGAGGGCGACGGGCCCCCTGAGGGGTCGAGAGGGCGCCGCCGGGGGTTCGATCAGGGCACGGCGCCGGCCCGCCCGGCGTCGAGCAGCGGTGCCAGCAGATCCCCGAAGTCCTGAAGCCGCGGAGCGATGTCGGAGGCCGAGAAGGTGAGCGTCCCGGCGGACCGGCACTCCTCGACCTCTTCCCAGGTCACCGGCGCCGACACGGTCGGCTCGGCCCGTGCCCGCAAGGTGTACGGCGTCGCGGTCGTCTTCCGCGCGGCGTTCTGACTCCAGTCCACGAACACCTTCCCCGGCCGCAGGCTCCGCGTCATCCGGTGCAGGACCAGCCGTGGCATGGCCCGCTCCGCCTCCACGGCCAGCTGTTTCGCGTACTCCGAGACCCGATCGGAGGAGGCACCCCGGACAGCCGCCAGCAGATGCAGCCCCTTCGACCCCGACGTCTTCGGCAACGCCTCGATCCCGTCCGCCGCGAGCCGCTCCCGCAGCCACACCGCGACCTCGCAGCACTCGACGACGGTCGCGGGCGTGCCGGGATCGAGGTCGAGGACGAGCCGGTCGGCGATCTCGGGTTCCTGGATCACCCACTGGGGCGTATGGAACTCCGTGACGAGGTTCGCCGCCCAGACCAGACTCGCCAGATCCTGCACGACCACCATCCGGACGGGCCCCTCCGACCGGGGCACCTCGGCGGTGGTGACCCATTCGGGCGTCCCGGGCGGCACGTTCTTGGCGAAGAAGGTCTGCCCGTCGGGCCCGTCCGGGTAGCGCAGGAAGGACAGCGGCCGGTCGCGCAGATGGGGGAGCAGGGCATCGGCGACGGTCGCGTAGTAATGCAGCACCTCGCCCTTGGTGAAGCCGGTCGCCGGATACAGCACCTTCTCCAGATTGCTGAGCGCGAGCCGTCTCCCCTCCACCTCTGTGATCGGCGTCATACGATGAGAATCACATGAAACCGTCACATAAGGGTCCCTCAGGAGGGTGCGGCACGTGAGATCCATCTGGAACGGCGCCATCTCCTTCGGCCTCGTGAGCATCCCGATCAAGCTGGTGAACGCCACCGAGAACCACTCGATCTCCTTCCGCCAGATCCACACGGAGGACGGCGGCCGCATCCGCTACCGCAAGGTCTGCGAACTGGAGGACCGCGAGGTGGATTCGGGGGAGATCGGCAAGGGCTGGGAGGACGCGGACGGCACGATCATCCCGATCACCGACGAGGACCTGTCCCATCTGCCGCTCCCGACCGCCAAGACCATCGAGATCGTGGCCTTCGTCCCGGCCGACCGGATCGACCCGCTCCAGATGGACGCCGCCTACTACCTCCAGGCGGGCGGCGCCCCGGCGGCGAAGCCGTACACGCTGCTCAGGGAGGCCCTGAAACGCAGCCACAAGGTGGCGATCGCGAAGTACGCCCTGCGCGGGCGTGAGCGCCTCGGGATGCTCCGCGTGGTCGGCGAGGCGATCGTCATGCACGGTCTGCTCTGGCCGGACGAGGTCCGCGCACCGGAGGGCGTGGTTCCGGACACCTCGGTCACCGTCCGCGACAAGGAACTCGACTTGGCGGACGCCCTGATGGACACCCTCGGCGAGGTCGACCTGGACGACCTGCACGACGAGTACCGCGAGGCGGTCGAGGAGGTCGTGGCGGCGAAGGCGGCCGGCGAGGCGCCCCCCGAGGCCCCTTCCTCGCCGTCCAGCGGCAAGGTGCTCGACCTGATGGCGGCCCTGGAGAAGAGCGTGCGCGCGGCGAAGGAGTCGCGCGGTGAGGAACCGGACAAGGGCCCAGCGGGGAGGAAGCGGCGGACGGAGCGGGAGGCGGAGGAGCGGGAGGCGGAGGAGCGGGAGGCGGAGCCGGGGGCCGAGGTCAGCCACCTCGCTCAGCGCAGATCGGCCCGTACGGCGCCCAAGGGGACGGGCGGCAAGAAGTCGACGTCGACGGCGTCGGCGAAGAAGACCGTGGCGCAGCCGAGGAAGTCGACGGCGAAGACGGCGAAGTCGGCTCAGCCGGCGAAGCGGGCAACGGCGTCGAGGAGCACGGCGGAAGCGAAGGGCACGGCGGCGTCGAAGAGCACGGCCAAGAAGGCCGCCGCGAAGAAGACGACGGCGAAGGGGACGACGTCGAAGGCGGCGACGGCGAAGAAGACGGCTGCGAAGAAGACGACGGCCCGCAAGCGCACGGCCTGACGCCGCTGGTGCCTGCCCCCTTCTCCCGCACCCGCACGGCCTGACGCCGCCCGTACCCGCCCTCCTCTCCCGCACGTTTGGGAGCACAGGCGTAGGCCCAGGCGTCGGGGAGGGGAGGCCGGTGAGCCGAGTGGGCCAGGGGGCTGTGCGAGGAAGGCGAGGGGGGTGGGAGGCGAGGGAGGGGGCGGGGGACCGTCGACGTCAGACAGTCCCTTCCAGCGCCCCTCGATCCCGGCGGGCCCGTCCTGCCCGCTGAGCCTGTCCTGCCCGCTGATCCCGTCCTGCCGCCTGTTCCTCGGCGCCGCCCTCGTGGCCATCCTCGTCACGCCGGTCCCGCGCGTCACGCCCGTCGCCGTCATTGCCCCCGTCGCCGTCATTCCGCCCGTTGCCCTTGCCCCCGTCGCTTCTGACGCCCCGGCGAGGGAAGGCCACGCACAGCGTGCCCACCCCCAGCCCCAGCGTCGGCCACACCGGAACGTCGCCGCCGTACGCGAACCCGTGCCCCGCGAAGTACGTCAGCGCCCAGACGCTCACGCCGAGCCCCACCCACATGCGCCAGGCCGCCGCTCCCCGCACGTCCGCGTCGGGCCGCCCGCGCACCTCCACGGAGGCCAGCGCCCGCTCCAGTGGCCGCAAGGCCCGCACCACCGCCACCAGGACGCTCGCCAGCACCAGCAGCCACGGCATCCGTAGGCCCCACCAGCCCGCCGAACCGTAGCGGGGCTCGGGGGCGAGCCCGGTCAGGTAGAAGGCGGCGGCGACGATCAGCACCGGCAGCATGTGCCAGAGGTAGAGCGCCATGCTCCCGGCCCCCAGCGTCCGCACGGCCCGCCGCACCCGGGCCCGCTCCAGCAGCCGCCGCACGACCGGTGCGACCAGCAGAGCCACCCCGACCTGTGCCAGGCTCCACGCCAGCATGGCCGCCGACGGAGGGTCGGTGTTGCTCAGTTCCTCACCGGTCACCAGGATCAGGCTGACGGGAAACGGCCCGGGCCCGACCAGCAGGGCGAACCCCACCGCGCCCCCCACGATCATGGCCAGTGCCCGGCCGCGCGCTCGCGGCGCCGTCTCACCGTCGCCGCCCAGCAACCCGTCCCGCCAGCAGAATCCGAGCTGGTAGACGACACCCCACACGAGCAGGTAGTTGAGTGCTCCGATCGCCTCGACGGCCGGACCGTGCGAGGACGCGTCGCCCGTCGCCACGAGCGTGCCGACGCCCAGCCCCAGCACGCCCATGCCCACAGGCACACGCACACCCCCTCGTTCGTGCAGGGAGTACAGCATCGGCGTCAGCGCGCTGAGCAGCAGGTACACCGGCAGGAACCAGAACTGCATGGCCATCGCCCACCCGACCAGCGCGAGGGTGGCGCGGTCCACGCCGAGCGCGGAGCACACCCCGACGGCCGACAGGACGAGGCCGCTGTACACCGCCGTGGGCAGCAGCAGCCGCACGGCACGCTGCCCCACCCATCCGGCGGCGCTTCCGCCGGCGGCCCGGGCCCGCGCCCAGGAGCCGCCGGCGGCATGCCCACCGGCGAGGAAGAACAACGGCATGATCTGGAAGCCCAGGGTCAGCCACTGCGTCCAGGGCAGGGTCGCCAGCAGCTCCGGGGCGGTGATCTCGCCGTCCGGATGCCGGACCAGCCCCGTGATCAGCCAGTGCCCCAGCACGACGAGCAGGATCGCCCACGCGCGCAGGAAGTCGACGTACCGGTCTCGGCTCATGTCTCGCATGCTGCCCGCCAGCCAACTCCCGTACGGCGTCTATCCCTTGTCGCAACCAAGCCGTACCCGGGACGACACCCGTCGGCGCGGCACGGCGGTGACCCCCGACCATGCCCGCAATCCCGGAGCAGCTCAGTGCCGACTACGCGTACGGCACCTTGACGCCTCTCATGTTACCGGTAACATTGACGCCCATCGGAGCATCACCCGCACGCCCACGCTGAGGTGGGCCGTCCGTCCTCGGGAGCCCGCGTGACCGACCACCCCACGGCCCAGCGCGCCCAGGGCGGCTCACCCGGGCCCGACCCCACGATCGTCGGCACGGCCGACGGCGCCACCGGCACCAGGACTGGCGCCAGCGCCGGCACGGGTTCCGGCACAGGGACCGCCACGGACCCCGACACCAGTCCCGGGCCCGTCTTCACGACGTCCGCCGTGGTCGCCTCCTGCGTCGGTTTCATGCTCATCGGCGCTCTCCAGGCGCTCTACGGCCCGGCGATCCCGGCACTGCGCGAAGACTTCGGACTCTCGCCCTCCACCGCGGGGCTGGGGCTCAGCGCGCACTTCGTCGGCGGGGTCGCCGGAGTCCTCCTCTTCGACCGGCTGTACGGCCGTACCGGCAACCGGCGGATCCTGGCCGCCTCGTATCTGCTGATGGCGGTCGGCGCGGCGGGCTTCGCGGTCGCACCGAACTGGCCCCTCGCCCTCACCGCGGCGCTTCTCGCGGGGTTCGGCTTCGGCGGTATCGACTACGGCCTCAACCAACTCTTCGCGGTCGGCTTCGGCCACCGTTCCACCGCGATGCTCAATGTCCTCAACGCCCACTTCGGCATCGGCGCGATCCTCGGCCCGGCCGTGATCGGGGTGGTCGGCGCCGAGCACTACCCCGTCGTCTTCCTGGTCTTCGCGCTCGCCAACCTGCCCCTGCTGTTCTGTCTGCGCGGCGTACGCGACAGCCCCCCGCCGCTGCCGCAGCCCCAGCAGAAGTCACAGCCCTCACAGCCCTCGCAGTCCTCGCAGTCCTCGCAGAACCCGCGGCTCCTCGTCGCCGGCGGGGCGACGACACCGGCCGCCCGCGCCCTGTGGTCCGTCCTCGCCGTCTTCGTCACCCTCTATGTCCTGCACGTCGGCATCGAGGCCGGTGTCGGAGGCTGGGAACCCACGCACCTGGAGACCGTCGGGCACAGCGCGGGCGTCGCGGCCACCGCGACCTCCGTGTACTGGCTGATGATGACCGTCGGCCGCTTCCTGGTCGCCCCGATCGCGCTGCGCTTCTCCGCCCAGACCATCATCACGGTCTCCTGTGCGGGCATGACCGGCTGTCTCCTGCTGGCGGCGGTACCGGACCTGGCGCCCTTCGCCTACGCGGGCGTGGGCCTTTTCATCGCACCGATCTTCCCCACCGGCCTGCCCTGGCTGCACCGGGCCGCCCCGCACGCCCGCCGGGCCGGCGCGGTCGTCATCGCCGCGTCCATGCTGGGCGGCGTCGCGGCGGGCCCGGCGCTCGGCAAGGTCATCGAGTGGTCCGGCGTCCGAGCGGTCCCACTCCTCCTCGCCGCGGTCTCCGCCGTCTGTCTCGCGGCCACGCTCTGGCTGACCCGAGCGACACACACGAAACCCGCGCGGTGACCGCCCGGCCGCCCCCGGCCGCCCAGGCCCGCCTCGCAGCACCGGTGGCCCGACGTGGCCGGGAGCAGTGGACCGCGACCGAGCCCGAGGCCGACCCCAGGCAGGCCGAGGCGCGAGGCACGCACCTCACCCGCACGTCCGCCCGGCGAGGGCATCCCGCAGCACGACCCGAGCCGCAGCGGCAGCCCAAGCCGCAGCGAAGGCCGCAACCACAGCCGCACCAGATTCTCAACCGCGACAACCCACCCGCACGACCACGACAACGCACCCGCTCATGCACGCACCCCGTACGAGCACGAGAACGCACCCCGTACGAGCACGAGAACGCATCCCGTACGAGCACGAGAACGCATCCCGTACGAGCACAGAACGCACCCCGTACGTCCGCCCCGACGAAGGGACCCGCATGCCGGCCCTGACCACGACCTCCGACAGTTTCCTCCTCCACGGCGAACCGTTCCGCATCCTCTCCGGCGCTCTGCACTACTTCCGCGTCCACCCCGATCAGTGGACCGACCGGCTGCGCAAGGCCCGCCTCATGGGGCTGAACACGGTCGAGACCTACCTCCCGTGGAACCTGCACCAGCCCGAACCCGGCACCCTCGTCCTCGACGGACTCCTCGACCTGCCCCGCTTCCTCCGGCTGGCCGCGGCGGAGGGCCTGCACGTCCTCCTCCGCCCCGGGCCCTTCATCTGCGCCGAGTGGGACGGCGGCGGTCTGCCGCACTGGCTCACCACCGACGCCGACATCCGCCTGCGCACCAGCGACCCCCGCTTCACGGACGTCGTGGACCGCTACCTGGATCTCCTCCTCCCGCCGCTCCTGCCGTACATGGCGGCCTCGGGCGGCCCGGTCATCGCCGTACAGGTGGAGAACGAGTACGGCGCCTACGGCGACGACATGGCCTACCTGGAGCACCTCGAACACGCGCTCCGTTCACGGGGCGTCGAGGAGCTCCTGTTCACCTGCGACCAGACCGACGGCGATCACCTCAAGAACGGCGTGCTGCCCGGCGTCCTCGCCACCGGCACGTTCGGCAGCCGCGTGGACCAGTCCCTCCAGCGGCTCCGCGAGGCACAGCCGGAAGGCCCCCTGATGTGCGGGGAGTTCTGGATCGGCTGGTTCGACCACTGGGGCGGTCCGCACCACGGAAGGGACGCCGAGGACGCCGCCGCCGACCTCGACCGGCTCCTGTCGGCGGGCGCCTCCGTCAACATCTACATGTTCCACGGCGGCACCAACTTCGGGCACACCAACGGCGCCAACCACCACCACGCCTACGTGCCGACCGTCACCTCCTACGACTACGACGCCCCACTCACCGAGAGCGGTGACCCGGGCCCGAAGTACCACGCCTTCCGTGAGGTCATCGCCCGCCACGCCCCGGTCCCGGACGAACCGGTGCCCGCCGCGTCGCCCAAACTCCCGCCGGTCACCGTCCGGTTGACCCACCGCGCTCCCCTCCTCCCGCTCGCGGACCGCCCCGTGCACGCCCCGGACCCCCGCTCCGCCGACGAGCTGGGCCAACGCGCCGGGTACACCCTGTACCGGACCACCGTCCCCACCCCGGGGACCGGCCTGCTGCGCTTCGCCGGCGGAGTGGGGGACCGTGCCCAGGTCTTCCTGGACGGCGCCCCCGCGGGCGTCCTCGAACGCGAGCGCTACGAGGAGACCCTGCCCGTCCACGTCCCCCGCCCCGACGCCGTACTCGAGGTGCTCGTGGAGAACATGGGCCGGGTCAACTACGGTCCCCGCATCGGCGTTCCCAAGGGCCTGCTGGGCCCGGTCACGCTCGACGGCACACCCCTGCGAGGCTGGGACTCCCACGCACTGCCCCTGGACGACGTACCGGTCACCGCCGTGTTCACCCCGGCCGGGAACCCCACCTCCGCCGAACCGGCTTTCCACCGCGGGACGTTCGAGGTGCGGACCCCCGCCGACACCTTCCTCTCCCTCCCCGGCTGGACGAAGGGCCAGGCCTGGGTCAACGGGTTCCACCTCGGCCGCTACTGGAGCCGCGGTCCGCAGCGCACCCTCTACGTCCCGGCCCCCACTCTGCGGTCCGGCGTCAACGAGTTGGTCGTCCTCGAACTGCACGGCGCCACGACGCTCGACGCCCACCTCATCGACACCCCCGACCTCGGCCCGGAGCGGTCCTGATGCGGCACCGGGCGGACGTCGCACCCCTCGCCGGGCCGCCGCCGCGAGGTCATCTCCCCTTCGCCGACGCCCCCGCCGCCCCCGACCCCATCGAGGTGACCAGCCGCTGGCTGACCCGGGGCGGCCGCCCGTGGTTCCCGGTCTCGGGGGAGTTCCACTACTCCCGGTACCCGGCCCGGGAGTGGGAGGAGGAGCTGCTGAAGATGAAGGCGGGCGGGATCACGGTCGTCGCCTCGTACGTCATCTGGATCCACCACGAGGAGACCGAGGGCCGCGTCCGCTTCGACGGCGACCGCGATCTGCGCCGTTTCGCCCGGCTCTGCGCCCGCCACGGCCTGGACTTCGTCCCCCGTATCGGCCCGTGGTCCCACGCGGAGGTCCGCAACGGAGGCCTCCCGGACTGGGTCCTCGCCCGCACCACGGCCCCGCGCACCGACGACCCGGCGTACCTGACCGCCGTCCGTCCCTGGTGGGAGGCGATCGCGTCGCAACTGGACGGCCTGGACCGCGCGCACGACGGCCCGGTCGTCGCGATCCAGATCGAGAACGAGCTCTACGACCAGCCCGGCCACCTGCGCACCCTGAAGCGCATGGCCCAGGAAACCGGCCTTCGCGCCCCGCTCTGGACCTCGACGGCATGGGGCGGAGTCCACCTCCCCGACGACGAGCTGCTCCCCCTCTACGGCGGCTACTCCGAGGCCTTCTGGACCGAGGCCGACGGTGGCTGGCCCGACACCTGCCGCAAGCACTTCTTCTTCACCCACCAGCGCGACGACGAGGGCATCGGCGCCGACCTGCGCCCGACGACCGTACGCGGCACGGACCCCGACGCCTACGCGGACCGGTTCCCCTGGGCCACCTGTGAGTTGGGCGGCGGCATGGCCGTCGCCTACCACCGCCGCCCGCGCGTCGACGCCGCCGACATCGGCGCCCTCGGCCTCACGAAGATCGGCTGCGGCTCGGTCTGGCAGGGCTACTACATGTTCCACGGCGGCACCAACCCGACGGGGGAGCGGACGCCCCTCCAGGAGTCCCACGCCACCGCCTACCCCAACGACCTCCCCGTCCTGACCTACGACTTCCAGGCCCCCCTCGGCGAGTACGGCCAGTACCGCCCCTCCTACGACGAACTCCGGCTGCAGCACCTGCTCCTGGCGGACTTCGGCGAGCTGATCGCTCCCATGCGGTCGGTGCTGCCGGACGGCCGCCCGCGAGACCAGCACGACCGCGACACCCTGCGCTGGGCGGTCCGCGGCGACGGGCGCGCCTCGGGCTTCCTCTTCGTCACCAACCACCAGCCCCACGAGCCGCTCCCGGACCACCCGGACACCAGCTTCACGATCGGCTTCCCCGGGGCCCCGCCCCTCTCCCTCCCGAGCACCCCCGTCACCGTCCCCGCGGGCGCCTACTTCTGCTGGCCCCTGCGCCTCGACGTGGCGGGCCTGCGCCTGGACTGGGCCACCGCCCAGCCGGTCTGCACGGTCGCGGACGACGGCGGCGACGGCGGCGGCCGGACGGTTCTCGTCCTGGCGGCGACGGACGGCATCGAGCCCGAACTGGCGCTGGACGCGACGACGGTGACGTCCGTCGTCGCGCCGTCCGGTGCGGACGTCACGACCGTGGCCGACGGCGACCGCGTCCTGATCACCGGCCTGCGCCCCGGCACGGACGCTCTGGTCGAGACGGAGACGCCGACGGGCGACCGGGTGGCCCTCCTGGTGCTGGACGCGGCCACCGCCCGCACCGCCTACCGGGGCGAGGCCTGGGGCGCACAGCGGCTCGTCCTGTGCGCCGACGGCGTGGTCTTCGACGCGACGACCGGCGAGGTGCGCATCCACCCCCGCGCCTCGGACGACAGCGCCGACAGGACCGAGAGGGCCGAGAGGGCCGAGGGGGCAGGCAGGACCGACAGGGCCGAGAGGGCCGATACTGCCTGCACGGCAGGCAGTGCAGGCAGCGCCGACGAGGGCGGTGCGAGGGACGAGGGCGCTGCGGGCCACAGCGGCGACGAGGGATCCCGGGACCCCGCCGCGGCGGTCTCCCTCTCCGTCCTCCCGGCCCCGGACCGTCCCCCGACGGCAGCCGGTGCCGGGGTGAAGGAGAGCCAGGACGGCGCCCTGACCCGCTACACACTCGTCCCGGACGAGGACGCGCCCACCGTCGCCGCCCCCACGCTCGCCGCGCTCCGCCCGGCGGGCCCGCCGCCGGCCCCGGAGACGGGCGTACTGGGCCGGGCGAGCGCCCCCGCGGACGAGCACTACGACACGAGGGCGGCCGTCTTCCGCGTCGACGTCCCGGCGTCCCGCGCCGCTACCCCGCCCCTGCCCGGATCCGACCTGCTGCGCCTGCACTGGACCGGCGACGTGGCCCGCGCCTACGTGGGGGACACGCTCGTCGCCGACCAGTTCTTCACGGGCCGCCCCTGGGACATCGCGCTCGACCGGCTCCCGCCCGGTGAGCCCCTCACCCTGAGGATCCTGCCGCTCGCCGCCGGGGCGGCCGTCCACCTTCCCGTCACCCCGCCGGCCGGGATCGCCGAGGTACGGCACGCCGAACGGATCACCACCCGCACCTGGAGGCTCGGTACGACCTGACCCCCGCTTCCCCGGCCGCCCGGCCTATCCTGTGGGTCCGCCGGGCGGCCCAGTGCGACGGGCCCCGGACCAGTCCCGAGGAAGAAGCCCCCGCCATGACCCGAAGCGCCGCCGACGGCCCGGCCGGCCCGGGGACCAGGGGACGCAGCAGACGCAACTTCGCGGGCTCGCGTCCGGTCATGGACGACGTCGCCAAACTGGCCGGGGTCTCCAAGCAGACGGTCTCCCGGGTGCTCAACGACCACCCGGCCGTCCGCGCCGAGACCCGGGAGGCGGTCCGGGCGGCCATGCGCACGCTCGACTACCGCCCCAGCAGCAGCGCCCGCTCGCTGGCCAGCGGGCGCACCCGGATGCTCGGCGTGATCTCCTTCGACGCTGCCCGCTACGGCCCCGCCTCGACCCTCACCGCCATCAACTCGGCTGCGCAGGAGGCCGGTTACCTGGTGAGCTCGATCGCGCTGGACACCGCCGACCCCGACACGGTGGTGCGGGCCGCGGACCGGCTGTCGGCGGAGGGCGCGGACGGCGTGATCGCGATCGCGCCCCAGGTCCGCGTGGCCCGGGCCCTCGCCGAGGCCCACCTGGACACCCCGCTGGTCGTCATGGACAACGAGCTGGGTGACGGCACCCCGATGGTCACCTCGGACGCCCGCACCGGCGGCCACAAGGCCACGCGGCACCTTCTCTCCCTCGGCCACCCCACGGTCCACCACCTGGCGGGCCCGACGGGCTGGACCTCGGCGGATCGCCGGGCGGAGAGCTGGCGCGCCACCCTCGAGGCGGCCGGAGCCGAGGTGCACGCCCCCCTCATCGGCGACTGGAGCGCCGACTCCGGTTACGACCTGGGCCGCGAACTGGCGAAGGACCCGGCCGTCACCGCGATCTTCGTGTCGAACGACCAGATGGCCCTCGGCGTTCTGCGCGCCCTGTACGAGGCGGGCCGCCGGGTCCCCCAGGACGTCAGCGTCGTCGGCTACGACGACATCCCCGAGGCCGCCCACTTCCTCCCGCCGCTGACCACGATCCGTACGGACTTCACGGACATCGGCACGATCGCCCTGCGCATCCTGCTGGACCGTATCGACAGCCCGGCGACCCCCGGCAGCCCGCTCACGGTCGTCCCCGTCGACCTGTGCGTCAGGCACAGCACCGCCGGTCCGCGTCGAGCGGGGAAGCGTTCCGCCGACGGCGGCACGGCCGGCTGACCCCGCACGGCCCAGGAGCCCGCCTCGCCCCCGGTCACGCACCGCCCGGCGATGTCAGCAGTGCGCGCCCGTGGCCGTGGCGTGGAGGTGTTCCAGGGCGTCCAGCACGACGGTGTTCCAGTGCCAGGACAGCCATCGGCCGACGTCGCTGCCCGTGCGCTCGAGTGCGGCCAGCTCGCGGCGGGTGAAACCGCTCAGCGGCCGCTCGTGATGGGAGGACACGATGCCCAGCGGCACGCCCGCCCGGTTCACCAGCGGAACGCTGTGCGCGGCCCGGCTGCCCGTCTGGAGGATGGCGTGGCGGGAGTCCTCGTCGAACACCGCCGCGGTCGCCACGTCCCGCACGGTGACCTGCTCACGCTGGGTGGCCGCCTGCATACAAGTGGTGGTCGGGCCGTCGACGAAGGCGAAGAAGTCGGTGAAGTACTTGTTGAGCCCGGCGTGCCGGACCATACGCAGCCGGCCGCTCTCGGCCAGCTGGACGTTGCCCATCGGCGTCTGGGTGATCGTCAGCACCCGTTGCAGAGCCGCCTTGACGACCGAGCCCTGGCTGGCATGGCTGCCGTGCTCGTCGGGGCGGCCGTGCCGCGTGCGGCGGGGGAACCACAGTTCCGCGTCGGTGTCGGGGGCCGGTGTGCGGACGACCGCGTCGGCGAGGGTGGAGAGCTTGATGTTGAACCGCTGGGAGGCGTCCTTCAGCAGCGCGAACGCCTCATCGGTGGAACCGAGGCCGTAGCGCTGGAACAGCACCCCCTCGGCACGGGCGACGCCGGCGTGGCCGTACAGGCGGTTGCGCAGATCGAGATCGTCCTGCCGCCAGTGCGGTGCGTTTCCCTGTCCCGATCCGGAGGCGGGGGCACCGGCCGGCGGACGTCCTTCGGCCGGGTGCCGGGGCGGCTGGCTCATACCTGGGGCTCCAATGGGGGGCGGTGGACGGTGGCCGACCCCGGCGCACGGCTCCCCGGAGCCGTCGGGGCGCAGCTCGCCAAGCGACGACCATGCACCTAACCGGAAGCCCAGCGGGTAAACCTGACCACTCTCTCCCCGGCGCCTTCACCCCCCGGCCCCCGAACCGTGCGCGCCGCCTTCGACACCGCGCGACACCACGCGGCCGGGGGCGGAGGCGGGCAGCAGCCGGTCGACGCCGCGGGCCCCGGCGACGGGTGCGGGCGGCCGGCACCAGTTCGTGCTCCGTCAGGCTTCGGCGCACTGCGCACTGCGCACGGCGCCGGGACGCGGCGAGAAGGTGG
This sequence comes from Streptomyces rishiriensis, assembly GCF_030815485.1. Taxonomy (NCBI): domain Bacteria; kingdom Bacillati; phylum Actinomycetota; class Actinomycetes; order Kitasatosporales; family Streptomycetaceae; genus Streptomyces; species Streptomyces rishiriensis. The sequence goes on from NZ_JAUSWV010000002.1 coordinate 5,770,295, forward strand.
CCGGGCCCGAGCGCGCGCAGGACGAGCAGGCCGGACGGTTCACCGGGCTTCCTCGGCCCGCGCAAGGAGGATGGTCGAGGACCGCCGTCGGTCACCCCGCCGGCACCGCCCCAGGCGACGAACCCGGACGCGGCGGCGACGGCGCCTTCCACCGCCTCCCCGACGAGCGTCCCGTCCGCCAGCAGACCGGCCGCCGTGGCAGCGAACCGGTGATGGGCGCCGCAGGAGTCCCCGGCGTGCGCGGCGGACGCCGGGACGAGCTCGGGTGTTCGACGTAGGACAGCAGCGCGCCGCGCGCCCCCATGGTTGCCCGTCAGGCGACCTCCGTACGTACTTCCTGGCCCGCAGCGACGCGCCGGTGAACTTGTTCGACGCCGTCCGCGACGTGCTGCCAGGTGTAGCGGGCGAGCACGCGCTCGCGGCCGGTGGCGCCGAAGCGGTGGCGTGTGGGCTCGTGTGTGAGCAGGTCGTGGACGGCGTCGGCGATCGCGGTGGGGTCGTCCGGTGGCACGAGTCGTCCGGTGTGGCCGTCGGCGACGGTGTCCCGGTGGCCGCCGACGTCGGTGGCGACGACGGGTGTGCCGCAGGCTGTGGCTTCCAGTGCAACGATGCCGAACGGCTCGTACAGGGGTGTGCACAGGACGAGGTCGGTGCTGCACATGAGTGCGGGCATCCGGTGCGGGTCGACGGCGCCGAGCAGGCGCACGCGGTGGGCCACGCCCTGTTCCTCGGCCAGTTGGAGCAGGCGCTGGGCTTCGGGTTCGGTGTGCAGCTTGTCGGAGGGCGGGCCGCCGGCGATGAGGAGTTCGGTGTCCGGGATGCGGGTCAGGGCGCGGATCGCCCGGTCGTGGCCCTTGCGGGGGACCAGCCGGCCGCAGGAGAGCAGCCGGTGGCGCTGTCCGCGCGCCGGGGTGTCGGCGGTGTCCGCCCTGGGGTGGAAGCGGTCGGCGTCGACGCCGCAGGGCACGACGGACACCTTGCGCGGGAGACGCCCATGGCGGCGAGTTCGTGCACCTCGTCGGTGCAGGTCGCCAGTACCCGCTCGCAGGTGCGGCCGATCTGCTGCTCGATGCCGACGCGCTCGACGGGGCTGGTGTCGTCCCGGCCCTGGTGGCGCCGCTTGACGGTGCCCAGGGCGTGGAAGGTCTGCACGACCGGTATGCCGTGCGGCTGGACGCCGAGCTGGGCGGCCATGCCGGACATCCAGAACCGACGTGCTTCAGCGGATCGGGGAATCCGGATTCGACGGGTTGCTCCGGAAGTCTCGTCCGCGTGTCCGACGAGACTCCGGAGCAACCGCATAGCCTTCGCGTCCTCCCGTCTCGGTCCGGCTGCCCTGGAGCGCTACACCGCGGCCCCGTCCCTCCCGTGCCGCTCGTACGCCGGGAAGCGGTTCGCGGCATCCCCCGGCCCATCAGCCGTCGCCACCCTGCTGCCGCTGCTCGGGGACCCGCATCACGCAGTCACCCGTCAGTCCCAGGGGTCGCATGTAATTCCGCTGCTCCAGCGCGTCCGGGAACGGGGGCCCGGACGACCTCATGAGCTTCGAATGCATGGAAGCCATGGCCGGCACGGACCGCCCGCAACCACTGCTGCCGTTGCCGATGTCAGATGTGGATGTCAGGTCGGCCGAGGCACTATGTTCACTGCCCGATAGTCGTAGCCGTCTTGCTTGAAGCCAGGGGCTTCCCATTGCAGATCGACACGTTGCCCCGGCGACAACGTATGGAAGCCTTTCGTCTGGATGTCGGCGTAGTGGCCCCAACACCCGCCGGGGGTCTCGGGAGAGTCGAGTACCCCCCACCCTTCCTCGTCGTGCCACTCACGGACAGTCGCAGTCACCATGCGGCGACTCTACGGGCGCCGACCGCGCCGACGCATCGGGGATTCCAGTTCGGGAGGCTGAGGGCATTGAGGGCTTAGCCGTGGCTGTCCTGCGGCTCAGCGGTCTTGGTGCATGGTGCGAGGCCGGCTGGTCGCCCGGTGCTTCCCGTGTTCCCCGCACGATCTGCCACCGGTCTGGCACGACCTCTTCCGACGCAGCTACTGACTGTTGATGGTGCCGGCCACCGTCGCGTATGCGCGCTCGACCTCGCCCAGGTACTGCTCCAGGCGGAACCGAACCTCCTAGACCGGCCTGTCATCGGGGCCTGGGTACATCAGGACTGCGGATTTCCCGTACCGGTGGAGCCGGTGCTCGTCTTCGTCGGCGTGACCGATCTGAAGGTGGTCGCCACGCAGCTCAGCGTGCGCGTGTACCGGGAGCGTGAGGTGTCGGCACTGGCGCCGCTCTCAGGGGTGCTGACGGCTGAACAGAGCTGTGGGGGAGCCTTCATGGCGTGACCGGCGCCGGGGTGGGGCGCCCTGTCGGTGCCGTCCTTTACGCTCCGCTCCTGATCAAGCAGTTCGGATGGGGAGGGGATACGGATGGGCGGAAACGAGTGGAGTCACACGGGCCCGTATCAGCGTGATCTGGTGGCCGCGTTCCGGCAGGCTCAGGAGGACGAGTTGACGCGGGACAACCACGGTTTCGAGGGGCAGTCCGTCGAGGAACTGTGGCGCGACCCGGAGTGGCAGGAGTACATATTCACCGGCGGCACGTGCACCGTGCTCGACTTTCCTCTCATGATCGAAGCCGCGGACACCGATGACGGTCCGTTCATGCGGCCCCTGACCGATGGGGAAGTGCGTGCGTGGGCTCCTCACGGCCGGCCCACCTACGAGGAGTGGGACGCAGCTCTTGATTCCGAGCAACTGGGCTTCCCGAGCCGCGCCCAGGGGAACTGCACAGTGCTCTACCGCGACGGCAGGCCTGCGCAGATCGGCTACTGGGGGGTCACCGCCGACTAGGGGGACCGATACCGCTTCGCGATGCGGCCCCGTACTCGTCCGGGGCCGCGTCGCTTTGGTCGGGCCCACCTGGGGAACGCCCCTAGATCCCGTCCACGCCTCGCCCACAGACGCCGACATACGGCCGCTCCGAGCAGCACACGCCTGCACATACGCCAAGACCCCGTCCTCAGCGAAAGCGCTGGTGGCGGGGTCTTCGGGCACCTCGTACAAGGTGCCCCCGGCAGGATTCGAACCTGCGCACACGGCTCCGGAGGCCGTTGCTCTATCCCCTGAGCTACGGGGGCGTGTCGGTCGTGAGGTGTTGCTCGCGGCGACGGGTAGAACACTACCAGCTCGCTAGGGGTGTTCATGAACGGGTTTCTGCGGGTCCGGGGTGGGGCGTCGTACGTCCGGACCGGGGTGAAGTGGGGTGTGGGTCGCCCGCACGGGGCGGAAGTGGGGAAAACCCGGACGCGGTGGCCGGTCCCGACCTACTCTCGAGTTGTGCCAGGCGCGTCGGGCCGGGTGCTTGTTGTGGACGACAACAAGGTCATCCGGCAGCTGATCAGGGTCAATCTCGAGCTGGAGGGCATCGAGGTCGTGACCGCGGGCGATGGTGTCGAGTGTCTGGATGTCGTTCATCAGGTGCAGCCCGATCTCGTGACGCTCGATGTCGTCATGCCCCGGTTGGACGGGTTGCGTACCGCCGCCCGGCTGCGTGCCGATCCACGGACGCGTGATCTTCCCCTTGTCGTCATCAGCGCGTGTACGCAGTACGAGGTCGAGGCCGGACTCGAGGTCGGCGTCGACGCGTTCCTCGCCAAGCCTTTTGACCCCGCCGAACTTGTCACCGTGGTACGGGAGTTGATGGAGCGTGGGGAGGGTCTGGGGCGAGGGATGGGACTCGGGCCCGTCCTCGGGGCCGGGGAAGGTGTAGGGGCGGGGAAAGGTGTGGGGCCGGGCGGCCCGGGCCCAGGGAACGAGTAACACCGAATGTCAGGGGCCGAGTAACACCGATCCCAGAAGCCGAGTAACACCGATCCCAGGCCTGACGAGCTCCAGTGCACCAGCGCCTCGGACCAGGCTGTGCACCAACGCCTCGCTCCACCAGGTACAGCGCCTCGCTCCACCAGTGCACCAGCGCCGCGTTCCACCAGGCCCAGCGCTTCGCTCCGCCAGGTCCTCAGCCTCGCGTCCTCAGCCCCGCGTCCGCACCCCCGCATCCCCGCATCCCCGCATCCCCGCACCCCGCACCCCCATCCTCAGCCCTCCTTGCGCACCTGCTGCCCCTCTTGCTCACCTGGGCCCACGGCGCCCCGGCCCCCCGCACCCCGTATACCGCCACCCCCGTCCACATCCCGGACCTCCCGTAAACCGGGTCGCCTACTCACCCCCCTCCTCCCCTACGCTTGTCCCGTGACCCCCGTCGAGCTCTCTCGTACCGTGCTGTGCGCGGTGCGTCGTGCTGTCGATGACGGGGAGCTGAGTGTGGTCGTGCCGGGGCGGGCCGTCGTCACCGCTCCGGGGCCCGGTGGGTGTGGGGACTACGCGACGAACATCGCGCTTCAGCTGGCGCGGCCGGCCGGGCAGCCGCCGCAGCGGGTCGCCGAGGTTCTCCGGCCGTATCTCCTTGGCGCCGCCGGGGTCAGTGACGTCGTCGTCACCGGGCCCGGGTTCCTCAATATCAGCCTGCGCAGGGCGCAGACGTCGGCCTCGCTCGTCCGGGAGATCCTGCGGAGCGGGGTGCGGTACGGGTACGCCGATCGCCCCACCGGGCAGCTCGTACAGCTGCACGCGGCTCATGAGGTCCGCGCCGTCGTCGTCATGGACGTCGTCGCGCGTGTGCTGCGTTCGCAGGGGGCGCTCGTCCGTACCAGCTGTGCGGCGCGTCCCGAGCGGGAGTGGACCGAGGTGCTCGGTGCCGAGGTCGACGCGTACGGCAGGCCCGACGCGCCGGCTCCGCTCGAGGTCAACGTGCGTCCCGTGCCCGCCGCCCCGGCCGATCCCGTTTCGCTCGGCCGTGACGCCGGGCGGTGGGCCCTGCTCCATCCCGCCGCTCATGACCGGCCCCGCATCACCTCCGGGTATCTCTCCCAGCGGGAGGGCAACCCGCTCTTCCGGGTCCGTTACGCCCACGCCCGCACCCGGGCGCTCAGCCGTAACGCCGCCGACCTGGGCTTCGACGCCCACCCCGGAGACGTCCAGGACGTACGCGAACTCGAGATCGCCCTCGCCGACCATCCCCGCATCCTGGCCGCGGCGGCGACCCGGCACGCTCCCGACCGTCTCGCCCGGCATCTCCTCGCCGTCGCCGACGCCGTCACCCCCCTCTGGCCCACCGTCCTGCCCCGTGGTGAGGAGAAACCCTCGGCCGCCCACCGTGCCCGGCTCGCGCTTGCCGAAGCCGCCGGGACGGTGCTGGCCGGCGGCCTGACCCTGCTCGGCATCGACGCACCCGACCATCTCTGAAAGAGCACGCCCAGATGAGCCGTTCCGCCCACCCCGCCGGGCCCCGCCACGCCGACGTTTTTCCGGAGGGCCACTACTCCGCCCCGCCCGCCGATCTCAACGCCCTCCATCCGAAGGTCTGGGCGCACACCGTCGCCCGTGACGCCGACGGTGTGCTGACCGTGGGCGGTGTCGGCGTCACCGCTCTCGCCGAGCAGTACGGCACCCCCGCCTACATCCTCGACGAGGCGGACTTCCGGGAGCGGGCCCGTGCCTGGCGTTCCGCTTTCGGGGCCGACGCCGACGTGTTCTACGCCGGCAAGGCGTTCCTGTCCCGGGCCGTCGTGCGGTGGCTGCACGAGGAGGGGCTCAACCTCGACGTCTGTTCGGGCGGCGAGCTCGCCACTGCCCTGTCCGCCGGAATGCCCGCCGATCGCATCGCCTTCCACGGCAACAACAAGTCCGTCGACGAAATTCACCGGGCCATCGACGCCGGTGTCGGGCGTATCGTTCTCGACTCCTTCCAGGAGATCGTGCGCGTCTCCCATGTCGCGCAGTCGCTCGGTAAGCGGCAGCGGGTGCAGATCCGTATCACCGTCGGGGTCGAAGCCCATACGCACGAGTTCATCGCCACCGCGCACGAGGACCAGAAGTTCGGGATTCCGCTCGCGGGCGGACAGGCGGCGGAAGCCGTCCGGCGCGCCCTTCAGCTCGACGGGCTGGAACTCATCGGGCTGCACTCCCACATCGGGTCGCAGATCTTCGACATGTCCGGCTTCGAGGTCGCCGCCCACCGGGTCGTCGGACTGCTCAAGGACATCCGTGACGAGCACGGCGTCGAGCTGCCCGAGATCGACCTCGGCGGCGGGCTCGGGATCGCGTACACCAGCGACGACGATCCCCGCGAGCCCCACGAGATCGCCAAGGCGCTCACCGAGATCGTCACGCGTGAGTGCGAGGGCGCCCGGCTGCGCACGCCTCGTATCTCCGTCGAGCCGGGGCGCGCCATCGTCGGCCCGACCGCCTTCACGCTCTACGAGGTCGGCACGATCAAGCCGCTCGACGGGCTGCGTACGTACGTCTCCGTCGACGGCGGTATGTCGGACAACATCCGTACGGCGCTGTACGACGCGGAGTACAGCGTCTCGCTGGTCTCCCGGACCTCCGACGCCGAGCCGATGCTCGCGCGTGTCGTCGGCAAGCACTGCGAGAGCGGCGACATCGTCGTGAAGGACGCGTTCCTGCCCTCCGACCTGGCACCGGGTGACCTGATCGCGGTGCCCGCCACGGGGGCGTACTGCCGGTCCATGGCCAGCAACTACAACCATGTGCTGCGGCCGCCCGTGGTCGCCGTCCGCGAGGGTGAGTCGCGGGTCATCGTGCGGCGGGAGACCGAGGAGGATCTGCTGCGCCTCGATGTGGGCTGAGGGGGAGACGGAACCCTCCGGCCGACGAATGCCGGAATCCGTCCGCGGACGCCGACAGGCGTCGATGGAAAAGGGACGGAAGATCTCCTGTCCGTCACCCCCGTGGAAATGAAATAGATGTCTCACGATCCGGACCAGGGATAGAAACTCCGGTCCGGTGAGTGAGACTGGGGCAACCGGAAACAACCGTAGACGGTATGAGGAAACGAGGTCGGATGATGCGTACGCGTCCGCTGAAGGTGGCGCTGCTGGGCTGTGGAGTGGTCGGCTCAGAGGTGGCGCGCATCATGACGACGCACGCCGACGACCTCGCCGCGCGGATCGGGGGCCCCCGTGGAACTGGCCGGGGTGGCCGTTCGGCGGCCGTCCAGGGTCCGGGAGGGCATCGACCCCGCCCTCGTGACCACCGACGCCACCGCCCTCGTCAAGCGCGGCGACATCGACGTCGTCGTCGAGGTCATCGGGGGCATCGAGCCCGCCCGTACGCTCATCACCACCGCCTTCGAGTACGGCGCCTCCGTCGTCTCCGCGAACAAGGCGCTCCTCGCCCAGGACGGCGCCGCGCTGCACGCCGTCGCCGAGGAGCACGGCGAGGACCTCTACTACGAGGCCTCCGTCGCCGGCGCCATCCCGCTGATCCGGCCGCTTCGCGAGTCCCTCGCCGGGGACAAGGTCAACCGGGTGCTCGGGATCGTCAACGGCACCACCAACTTCATCCTCGACAAGATGGACTCCACCGGCGCCGGGTATCAGGAGGCCCTCGACGAGGCCACCGCCCTGGGGTACGCCGAGGCCGACCCCACGGCCGACGTGGAGGCGTTCGACGCGGCCGCCAAGGCGGCCATCCTCGCCGGGATCGCCTTCCACACGCGTGTGCGTCTCGACGACGTCTACCGCGAGGGCATGACCGAGGTGACGGCGGCCGACTTCGCGTCCGCGCGGGCGATGGGCTGCACCATCAAGCTGCTCGCCATCTGTGAGCGGGCCGCGGACGGCGGGTCGGTCACCGCGCGCGTGCACCCCGCGATGATTCCGCTGAGCCACCCGCTGGCCTCCGTGCGCGGCGCCTACAACGCCGTCTTCGTGGAGTCGGACGCGGCCGGGCAGCTCATGTTCTACGGTCCCGGCGCCGGCGGTGCTCCCACCGCCTCCGCCGTGCTCGGCGACCTCGTCGCCGTCTGCCGCAACCGGCTCAGCGGGGCAACGGGGCCCGGCGAGTCGGCGTATGCCGCCCTGACGGTCTCGCCGATGGGCGATGTCGTCACGCGCTACCACATCAGCCTGGACGTCGCCGACAAACCGGGTGTTCTCGCCCAGGTGGCGACCGTGTTCGCCGAGCACGGGGTGTCCATCGATACGGTGCGCCAGCAAGGACGGCAAGACAGCGACGGCGAGGCCTCTCTCGTCGTCGTCACCCACCGCGCGTCCGACGCCTCCCTCAGCGGGACCGTCGAGGCGCTGCGCAAGCTCGACACCGTGCGGGGTGTCGCCAGCATCATGCGGGTTGAAGGAGAGTAACCAGCAATGACCCACCAGTGGCGCGGAATCATCGAGGAGTACCGGGACCGGCTGCCGGTTTCCGACAGCACGCCCGTCGTGACGCTCCGTGAGGGCGGCACGCCCCTCGTGCCCGCGCAGGTGCTCTCCGAGCGCACGGGCTGCGAGGTCCACCTCAAGGTGGAGGGCGCCAACCCCACCGGGTCCTTCAAGGACCGCGGCATGACCATGGCCATCACGCGGGCCAAGGAGGAGGGCGCGCAGGCCGTCATCTGCGCCTCCACCGGCAACACCTCCGCGTCCGCCGCCGCCTACGCGGTGCGCGCCGGAATGGTCTGCGCGGTTCTCGTCCCGCAGGGCAAGATCGCGATCGGCAAGATGGGCCAGGCCCTCGTCCACGGCGCGAAGATCCTCCAGGTCGACGGCAACTTCGACGACTGCCTCACGCTCGCCCGTGCGCTGAGCGACAACTACCCGGTGGCACTGGTCAATTCGGTGAACCCGGTGCGCATCGAGGGCCAGAAGACGGCCGCGTTCGAGATCGTGGACATGCTCGGCGACGCCCCCGACATCCACGTCCTGCCGGTCGGCAACGCGGGCAACATCACCGCGTACTGGAAGGGGTACCAGGAGTACGCCGCCGACAGGATCGCCTCGCGGACCCCTCGTATGTGGGGGTTCCAGGCCTCGGGCAGCGCCCCGATCGTGCGCGGCGAGGTCGTCAAGGACCCGTCGACCATCGCCACCGCGATCCGCATCGGCAATCCGGCCTCCTGGAAGTTCGCGCTGGCCGCGCAGGAGGAGTCCGGCGGCTTCATCGACGAGGTGACGGACCGTGAGATCCTGCGCGCCTACCGCCTGTTGGCCGCGCAGGAGGGCGTCTTCGTGGAGCCCGCGTCCGCCGCGTCCGTGGCCGGCCTGCTGAAGGCCGCCGAGCAGGGCAAGGTCGACCCGGGGCAGAAGATCGTGTGCACCGTCACCGGGAACGGCCTGAAGGACCCCGACTGGGCCGTCGCCGGCGCCCCGCAGCCCGTCACCGTCCCGGTCGACGCGGTGACGGCCGCCGAGCGCCTCGGGCTCGCGTAAGCGGTCCGCGCGTCGTCCGCGCGTCACGTGCGGGCGACGCGCAGGGGGCTTTCCCGCGCAGGGGTGCACAAGGGGCTTGCGACACGCATCGTGCGCCGCCTGTGCGCCCTATGTCGCCACGGAACCTTCCTTCGATAGGCTGTACTGAATCCGCCTGCCGCATATGCCGCGTCGTAGCCGTGTCGTCGGCGCGTCGTCTCCGCGGGCTCCAGGGTTCCCGTGCAGGTCTCCCGTACATATCGAATGTCATTCGACAGTCCCGCAGCTCAAGGAGAGTCATCGCGAGATGGCCGGTCCCGCCTTCCGCGCCGCCCCCGTCCGGGTGCGCGTTCCCGCCACCAGCGCCAACCTCGGCCCGGGTTTCGACGCCTTCGGCCTCGCGCTGGGACTCTACGACGACGTCGTCGTCCGGGTGGCCGACTCCGGGCTGCACATCGACATCGCGGGGGAGGGCAGCGAGACGCTCCCGCGTGACGAGAAGCATCTCCTCGTCCGTTCCCTGCGCACCGCGTTCGACGTCCTGGGCGGCCAGCCGCGCGGCCTGGAGATCGTCTGCGCCAACCGCATCCCGCACGGCCGCGGCCTGGGCTCCTCCTCCGCCGCGATCTGCGCCGGGATCGTCGCCGCGCGCGCGGTGACCATAGGCGGCGAGAGCAAGCTCGACGACGCGGCCCTGCTCGAGCTCGCGACCGAGATCGAGGGCCACCCGGACAACGTGGCGGCCTGTCTGCTGGGCGGGTTCACCCTGTCCTGGATGGAGGCGGGCGCCGCGCGGGCGATCAGGATGGAGCCCGCCGATTCCATCGTTCCGGTGGTTTTCGTACCCGGAAAGCCGGTTCTCACCGAGACCGCGCGCGGCCTGCTCCCGCGCTCCGTCCCGCACGTCGACGCCGCCGCCAACGCGGGCCGGGCCGCACTGCTCGTGGAGGCCCTCACCCGGCGCCCCGAACTGCTGCTGCCCGCCACCGAGGACCGGCTGCACCAGGAGTACCGCGCGCCGGCCATGCCCGAGAGCGCGGCACTGGTGGAACGGCTGCGCGCCGACGGCATTCCGGCCGTCGTCTCCGGCGCAGGACCGACCGTGATGGCGCTGGCCGACGCGGGAACGGCCGACAAGATCGAGGCCTCGGCCGGCGCGGACTGGGCCGCGAACCGCCTGGCCCTGGACCTGAAAGGCGCCTGCGTCCTGCCGCTCGCGCCTGCTGGTGACAGCCACTCCGGCGACATTTAGGCGCACGGTTGCCGGATTTCGAGAGGGGGAATGTTTGTTGGATCCGGTAGTGTTAACCTCAAGTCTGCACCCGACCCCACCATGGCGAGGTGCTTCGTGTCCCGCTTCGGGACAGACATTCTTCCGGGAGCTCCCCAAGCCGCACTGCGTTCCGTACGTCGTACCTGGGCAGTACGCAGTACAGCGACGTTGAGTGGTCCACAGGGCACGCTCCGGAATTGGTGCGACCAGGCCGCGTGACACTGAGTGTCATGGCTCGTCGCGGTAGCGCCATCACCAGCAAATTCTCTTCCGCCGTTTGGCGGACCACCGCCCCGGCTTCGCCACAGCAAGGACCGAAGTCGGACAGCACAACCGGTCGCCGAGCCAGACAGGCCGACGTCCGCTCCAGGGAAGGACCCTTCGTGAGCGACACCACCGATCTGATGGGCGCACGTGTCGAGGAGACCGCTGCCGCGCCCGCCACGGACGCCTCCGCGCCTGCCACCGGTGCCGGCTCCCGGCGGCGCCGCGGTACCGGCCTCGAGGGCATGGTGCTGGCCGAGCTTCAGCAGGTCGCATCCGGTCTCGGTATCAGGGGCACGGCGCGTATGCGCAAGAGCCAGCTGATCGAGGTCATCAAGGAGGCGCAGGCGGGAGGCGGAGCATCCGCTCCCAAGGCCGCGACGACCCCCGCGGGGGACGTCGCCGAGACCAAGCCCAAGCGCCGCGCCACCTCCAAGGCGCGCACCGGCGACGAGCCCGCCGAGAAGAAGGCGGACACCGCCAAGGCCGAGGCCCCCGCCGAGAAGGCCGTGGCCCAGCAGCAGATCGAGATCCCCGGCCAGCCGGCCGGCGGCAACGACGCCCCCACCGAGCGCCGTCGCCGTCGTGCCACCGCCGACGCGGGCAGCCCGGAGACGGTCGTCGCCGAGGCGAAGGCCGCCCCGAAGGCCGAGGCGTCCGCCCCGGCGCAGACCGACGCGCAGCCGCAGGGCGACGCCGACGGTGGCGAGGGCCGCCGCCGCGACCGCCGTGAGCGCGGCCGCGACCGCGGTGAGCGTGGCGACCGCGGTGAGCGCGGCGACCGCGGAGACCGCGGTGACCGTCGCAAGGGTGACGACCAGCAGGGTGGCGGCCAGCAGCAGCGAGGCGGCGGCCAGCAGCAGGGCCAGCAGCAGGGCGGTGGCCGTCAGGACCGCCAGCAGCGCGACAACGGCCCGCAGGACGACGACGAGTTCGGCGACGGACGGCGTGGCCGTCGCGGTCGTTACCGCGACCGCCGTGGCCGTCGCGGGCGTGACGAGATCGGCGCCGCCGAGCCGCAGGTCGCCGACGACGACGTGCTGATCCCCGTCGCGGGCATCCTGGACATCCTCGACAACTACGCCTTCATCCGTACGTCGGGTTACCTGCCGGGTCCCAACGACGTGTACGTCTCGCTCGCCCAGGTCCGCAAGAACGGCCTGCGCAAGGGCGACCACGTCACCGGTGCGGTCCGTCAGCCCAAGGACGGCGAGCGCCGCGAGAAGTTCAACGCGCTCGTCCGGCTGGACTCCACCAACGGCATGGCGCCCGATTCCGGGCGCGGGCGACCGGAGTTCAACAAGCTGACCCCGCTCTACCCGCAGGACCGCCTCCGTCTGGAGACGGACCCGGGCGTGCTGACGACCCGCATCATCGACCTCGTGTCGCCGATTGGCAAGGGCCAGCGCGGTCTGATCGTGGCCCCGCCGAAGACCGGCAAGACCATGATCATGCAGGCGGTCGCCAACGCGATCACGCACAACAACCCCGAGTGCCACCTGATGGTCGTCCTGGTCGACGAGCGTCCGGAAGAGGTCACCGACATGCAGCGGTCGGTCAAGGGCGAGGTCATCTCCTCGACCTTCGACCGTCCGGCCGAGGACCACACCACGGTCGCCGAGCTCGCCATCGAGCGCGCCAAGCGTCTGGTGGAGCTGGGTCACGACGTCGTCGTGCTGCTCGACTCGATCACGCGTCTGGGCCGTGCGTACAACCTCGCCGCCCCGGCCTCCGGTCGTATCCTGTCCGGTGGTGTCGACTCGACCGCCCTGTACCCGCCGAAGCGCTTCTTCGGTGCGGCCCGCAACATCGAGGACGGCGGCTCGCTGACCATCCTCGCCACCGCTCTGGTGGACACCGGGTCCCGCATGGACGAGGTGATCTTCGAGGAGTTCAAGGGCACCGGCAACATGGAGCTCAAGCTCGACCGGAAGCTCGCCGACAAGCGCATCTTCCCCGCGGTGGACGTCGACGCGTCCGGTACCCGTAAGGAAGAGATCCTGCTCGGCAACGACGAGCTCGCCGTCACCTGGAAGCTGCGCCGGGTGCTGCACGCGCTCGACCAGCAGCAGGCGATCGAGCTGCTCCTCGACAAGATGAAGCAGACGAAGTCGAACGGCGAGTTCCTGATGCAGATCCAGAAGACGACGCCGTCGACGGGCAACAACGACTGACGACGGACTCCTTGGTCCGACGCGGTTCGCCGAGCACCGGCTGAGGGCCGCCCCCGCACACACAGGGGGCGGCCCTCAGCCGTGCCGTGCAGCGGGATACGATCTCGCCCTTCACGCTTTCTTCAGATCGAACTGCGTCGAACCTCTTCGAACTCTTTCGAGCTGCTTCGAGCTGCTTCGCATTTCTTGATCCCTAGGGGGGACTCGAGTGGGTACATCCACGTCAGGGGGCGGTCGGCACAGACGCCGGATACGGATCGCGCTGCCCGTCGCCGCGGCCGGGCTGGCCGCCGCCGTCGCCGGTGCGCTGTTCCTGTCGTCGGCGCAGGCCGCGGAGACGCCGCCGACGCCATCGCCCGCCAGGACGATGTCGGCCCAGGAGCTCAAGGAGCGGGCCCCCCTCGCCGTCGCCGGCGACGACACACCGGGGTCGAGCGCCAAGGAGTCCCTGAGCGCGAGCGCGAGCCCGAGGACGATCAATCCGAAGATCATCGGCGGTACCACGACGACGATCACCACCGCGCCGTGGATGGCTCAGCTCTGGTACTCCGACGACCGGGGCACCGACACCACCAGCGACGACATCGGCTTCTTCTGCGGCGGCTCCGTGATCTCGCCGACGAAGATCCTGACCGCCGCGCACTGCGTCAAGGGCTACAACTGGTATGCCAACGGCTGGGCCGTCACGAGCAGCACCCAGCTGATGTCCTCCGACGGCAACGTGCACGGCGGCACCGTCTCGCTCGTCTCGCGCCAGTGGAACCACTGGTCGTACAGCGACACCACGCTGGACAACGACATCGCCGTACTGACGCTGGAGACGCCGGTCACGGCCACGCCGATCAAGATGACCACGAACACCGACAGCGCCTCGTACGCGACCGGCACCAAGGCCACGCTGTACGGCTGGGGCCGCACCAGCTCCGCCACGCAGGACATCTCCGACACCCTGAAGACGGCCGAGCTGCCGATCCAGTCGAACACCACCTGCTCGGGCTACTACGGAGCCGAGTACCTCAAGGGTCACATGGTGTGCGCGGGCACGCCCGCCACCGGCAGTGACACGGGCACCACCACCGCCTGCAACGGTGACTCCGGCGGCCCGCTGATCGTCAGGAACGCGGCCGGCGAGAACCGCATCGTGGGCGTCGTCTCCTGGGGTGTGAAGGACTGCGTCGAGAGCGGCGCGTACAGCGTCTTCAGCAAGATCTCCACGTACGCCGCCAGCGCCTATCCGCGCATGGACGACACCAACCTCAACTACGACCACCTCGCCGACCTGTGGGTGCGCAACGCGTCCACGAAGGTCGCGCGCGACCTGTACTCCAAGGGCACCTCGCTGGCCGGTGGCGACACCTGGGGCTCCATGAGCGCCTACAACCTCGTCGTGCAGACCGACCTGGACCGCGACGGCTACCAGGACCTGATCCTGCGCCGCACCTCCGACGGCGACGTCTTCTGGAAGCACTGGGTGCCCTCCAGCGGGACCTGGGTCAACAAGCTCATCGGCGACAACTGGAAGACCCGCACCCAGATCCTCGCCCCCGGCGACGTCACGGGTGACTACCTGCCGGACCTGGTCGCCGTCGACTCCGCCGGCGCGATGTGGGTCTACCCGGGCAAGGGCAACGGCGCCTTCGCCGCGCCCGTCAAGAACGGCACGGGCTGGAACGCGTACAACGTCGTGCGCGGCCACGGCGACTTCAGCTTCGACGGCAGGACGGACCTCATCGCCCGCGACAAGGCCACCGGCGCGGTCTACCTCTACAAGGGCAATGGCACCGCCACGAGCGCCTTCGCGGCCCGTATCAAGGTCGCCACCTGGACCAACACGACGTACAACGTCATCGCCGCCGTCGGTGACGTCAACGGCGACGGTCTGGCCGACCTGCTGGCCCGCACCCCGGCAGGCACCCTGTACCTGTACAAGGGCACCGGAAAGGCCACCACTGCGATCTTTGCCACAAGGGTCTCACTCGGGACGTCTTACAAGCAGTACGACCTGTTCGGCTGAGTCCGGCCGAACGCGCAGGTGAGCGGGGGTAGACCCCGCTGACCCGGGTCACGCCGCGTGCCCGGTCCGTCACGGACCGGGCACGACGCGTTGTGCAACCCTGTCCCGAGTTTCCCCGTCTGACCTGGCGGAGTGACGATGGTGAGGTTGCACGAGAACAGAGGAGCACATGTCCCCCGAGAGCACGCCGGAGCCCGGTACCCCGGGTGAGGCCGGCACAACGAGCGGGGCGCCCGGCAGCGACGGCCCGCGCCACCGCAGGCAGCGTGGGCGACGCAGGGGCGTGCTGATCGCCGCGTGGAGCGCCGCGGGCGTCCTCGTGCTGGGCGGTACCGGCGTCGGCTACCTCTACTTCAAGCTCAACGGCAACATCGAGAGCGTCGACATCGACCAGGCGCTGGGCGCCGACCGGCCCACCAAGGTCGACAACGGCTCCGAGAACATCCTCGTGCTCGGCTCGGACACCCGCTCCGGCGCCAACAAGAAGCTCGGCGGCGGCACGGACGACGGCAGCGCCCGCTCCGACACCGCGATGATCGTCCACGTGTACGAGGGCCACAAGAAGGCCAGTGTGGTCTCCATACCGCGCGACACGCTGATAGACCGCCCCGCCTGCACCGACACGAGCGGTACCACGCACGACGCCGCGTCCGACGTGATGTTCAACTCGGCGTACTCGACCGGTGGCGCGGCCTGCGCCGTGAAGACGGTCGAGTCGATCAGCGGCGTCCGTATGGACCACTACCTGGAAGTCGACTTCTCCGGCTTCGAGAAGCTCATCGACGAACTCGGCGGCGTCGAGGTCACCACGACCAAGGCCATCGACGACCCCGACAGCCATCTGGACCTCGAGGCCGGCACGCACACGCTCACCGGCGAGCAGGCCCTCGGTCTGGTCCGCACCCGGCACGGCGTCGGCGACGGCTCCGACCTCGGCCGCATCCAGCTCCAGCAGGCCTTTATCAAGGCCCTGGTCAACCAGGTCAAGCACGTCGGCCTGTTTACCAGCGGCACCAAGCTGTACGACCTCGCCGACACCGCGACCAAGGCCGTCACGGCCGACTCCGGCCTCGGTTCGCTGAACTCCCTGATGTCCTTCGCGAACGGACTCAAGGGCATCAGCGCGGCCAACATGAACATGGTCACGATGCCGGTCCGGTACGACCCGGCCAACCTCAACCGGGTCATCGTCGCCAAAGCCAAGGCCGAACAGGTGTGGACGGCCCTGAAGAACGACCGGCCCATCCCGAAGGCCGCCACCGAAGGCACCGCCACGGGCGAGGCGGCGGGCGTCGTGGCGTCCTCGTGAGGGGCTTCGAACACTCCGGGGAATAGATCCCCCCGCCCCCCGGTTTTGGGGGATGCGGCCAGTCCTGGCAGACTGGTACGTCGGCTCCGGTTCACGTTTGCCGTATCCCGCGGCAGCGACCCGGCGCCCTCCCGAAACTAGGAGACACCTTGAAGCGCGACATCCACCCCGAGTACGTCGAGACCCAGGTCAGCTGCACCTGTGGCGCCTCGTTCACCACCCGTAGCACGATCGAGAGCGGTTCCATCCGCGCCGACGTCTGCTCCGAGTGCCACCCGTTCTACACGGGCAAGCAGAAGATCCTCGACACCGGTGGCCGTGTGGCCCGCTTCGAGGCCCGCTTCGGCAAGGCGCCCGCCGGCTCCAAGAAGTAGCGAGCACCTCTTCGCCGGTCCACGGCAGTGTCCCCGCCCAGGGGGCACGCCGGGACCGGCGTTTTTGGTCGCCCGCCCTTCCCCCACGCACGTCATTCAGGAGCGCATCATGTTCGAGGCCGTCGAGGAGCTGCTCGGAGAGCACGCCGACCTGGAGAAGAAGCTCGCCGACCCGTCGGTCCACGCAGACCAGGCCAACGCGCGCAAGCTGAACAAGCGCTACGCCGAGCTGACGCCCATCGTCGGCACGTACCGCTCCTGGAAGCAGACCGGTGACGACCTGGAGACCGCGCGCGAGTTCGCCTCCGCCGACCCGGACTTCGCCGCCGAGGTGAAGGAGCTGGAGAAGCAGCGCGAGGAGCTGACGGAGAAGCTGCGGCTGCTGCTGGTGCCCCGGGACCCGTCCGACGACAAGGACGTCATCCTCGAGATCAAGGCGGGCGCGGGCGGCGACGAGTCGGCCCTGTTCGCCGGCGACCTGCTGCGCATGTACCTCCGCTACGCCGAGCGCGTCGGCTGGAAGACCGAGATCATCGACGCGACCGAATCCGAGCTGGGCGGCTACAAGGACGTCCAGGTCGCGGTGAAGACCAAGGGCGGACAGGGAGCCACCGAGCCCGGCCAGGGCGTCTGGGCGCGGATGAAGTACGAAGGCGGCGTGCACCGGGTGCAGCGCGTGCCCGCCACCGAGTCCCAGGGGCGGATCCACACCTCCGCGGCCGGCGTCCTCGTGACGCCCGAGGCCGAGGAGGTCGAGGTCGAGATCAACGCGAACGACCTCCGCATCGACGTCTACCGCTCCTCCGGGCCCGGCGGGCAGTCCGTCAACACCACCGACTCCGCGGTGCGCATCACGCACATTCCCACCGGAGTCGTCGCCTCCTGCCAGAACGAGAAGAGCCAGTTGCAGAACAAGGAGCAGGCGATGCGTATCCTGCGCTCCAGGCTGCTCGCAGCGGCGCAGGAGGAAGCGGAGCGGGAGGCCGCCGACGCCCGCCGCAGCCAGGTCCGCACGGTGGACCGCTCCGAGAAGATCCGCACGTACAACTTCCCGGAGAACCGCATCTCGGACCACCGCGTCGGCTTCAAGTCGTACAACCTGGACCAGGTCCTGGACGGCGACCTCGACGCGGTGATCCAGGCCTGCGTCGACGCGGACTCGGCTGCCAAGCTCGCAGCCGCGTAAGCGTTGTAGGACGTACGCACGACGAGTACGACACGGAGGACTTGCGTGAACCTGCTGCTCGCAGAGGTGGCCCAGGCCACCCAGCGGCTGGCCGACGCCGGCGTGCCCTCGCCGCGCAACGACGCGGAGGAGCTCGCCGCGTTCGTGCACGGCGTGAAGCGCGGTGAGCTCCACTCCGTGAAGGACTCCGACTTCGACGCCCGTTACTGGGAGACCATCGCCCGGCGGGAGCAGCGCGAGCCGCTCCAGCACATCACCGGACGGACCTTCTTCCGGTACCTCGAGCTCCAGGTCGGCCCCGGCGTCTTCGTACCGCGCCCGGAGACCGAGTCGGTGGTCGGCTGGGCCATAGACGCGGTCCGCGCCATGGACGTCGTCGAGCCCCGCATCGTCGACCTGTGCACCGGCAGCGGCGCCATCGCGCTCGCCCTCGCCCAGGAGGTGCCGCGCTCGCGTGTGCACGCCGTGGAGCTGTCCGAGGACGCCCTGCGCTGGACGCGCAAGAACATGGAGGGGTCCAGGGTCGACCTGCGTCAGGGAGACGCCCTGGAGGCCTTCCGTGACCTCGACGGCCAGGTCGACCTGGTCATCTCCAACCCCCCGTACATCCCGCTCACCGAGTGGGAGTACGTGGCGCCCGAGGCGCGCGACTACGACCCCGAACTCGCCCTGTTCTCGGGGGAGGACGGCCTCGACCTGATCCGCGGCATCGAGCGCACCGCGCACCGGCTGCTGCGTCCCGGCGGTGTCGTCGTCATCGAGCACGCCGACACCCAGGGCGGCCAGGTGCCGTGGATCTTCACCGAGGAGCGGGGCTGGGCCGACGCGGCCGACCACCCCGACCTCAACAAGCGCCCGCGCTTCGCGACCGCCCGCCGGGCGACGCCGTGAGCGCCCCCCACCCTTTCGATCCGCAGCAGTACGTGTACGAGGAGGCCCGCTAGATGGCACGGCGATACGACACCAACGACGCGACCGACCGCGTGACCGGTCTGCGCGAGGCCGCGTCCGCCGTCCGCCGTGGCGAGCTCGTGGTCCTCCCGACCGACACGGTGTACGGCATCGGCGCCGACGCGTTCTCCTCGGAGGCCGTCGCCGACCTGCTGGCGGCCAAGGGCCGGGGCCGCAACATGCCCACCCCCGTCCTCATCGGCTCCCCGAACACGCTGCACGGCCTCGTCACGGACTTCTCCGAGATGGCCTGGGAGCTGGTCGACGCGTTCTGGCCGGGCGCGCTCACGCTCGTCGCCAAGCACCAGCCGTCCCTGCAGTGGGACCTGGGCGACACCCGCGGCACGGTCGCCGTCCGTATGCCGCTGCACCCCGTCGCCATCGAGCTGCTCACGGAGGTCGGCCCGATGGCGGTGTCCTCGGCGAACCTGACCGGGCACCCGGCGCCGGAGAACTGCGACTACGCCCAGGAGATGCTCGGCGACTCCGTCTCCGTCTACCTCGACGGCGGCCCGACCCCAGGCAACGTCCCCTCCTCGATCGTCGACGTCAGCCGAGAGGTGCCGCTGCTGCTGCGCGCGGGCGCGATCTCCGCGGACGAGCTGCGGAAGGTCGTACCCGACCTCGAGGTGGCGAATTGACAGCCCCTGACGCGGGGCGTGGCATAGGCAACGGGGAACGTGCCGCGGAACAGACCACGACGTTCGGGTTTCCGCGCGACAGCTTCCGCATCCTCCACGTCAGCACCGGCAACGTCTGCCGCTCGCCGATCACCGAGCGGCTGACGCGGCATTTCGTGTCGCAGCGGCTCGGGGTGCTGGGCGGCGGGCTGATCGTGGAGAGCGCGGGCACCTGGGGCCACGAGGGCGCGCCGATGGAGAGCAACGCGGAGACCGTGCTGGCCGACTTCGGCGCGGACGCCACCGGATTCACCGGCCGTGAGCTGCTCGACGAGCACGTCATCATGGCCGACCTGGTCCTGACGGCGACCCGCGACCACCGCGCCCAGGTCATCTCCATGGGCCACTCGGCGGGCCTGCGCACCTTCACCCTGAAGGAGTTCACCCGCCTGGTGAACGCCATCGACCCGGCCACCCTCCCGCCGCTGGACGAGGGCGTGGTGATGCGCGCCCGTGCCCTGGTCCGCGCGGCGGCGGCGCTGCGCGGGTGGCTCCTGGCCCCGACACTCGAGGCGGACGAGGTCTACGACCCGTACGGGGCGCCCCTGCCGTTCTTCCGCTCGATCGGCGACGAGATACACCAGGCGCTGGATCCGGTGGTCACGGCGCTCACCGGCGTGCCCGCACGCACCTGAGGGCGGCGCGGACCGGGTCCCGGTCGTGACCGTTGTCGCCGGGTTCCCGCGCGGACGCGGCGACCGCGCGCACCCCCCACCCCGGGCCTACATTGGACGTACGTCACCGTCGACGCCCGGAGCGCACCATGTCGGTCACCCATGCCCCCGAGGCCGATGTCCTGCGCCGGCAGGACCCCGAGCTGGCCGAGATCCTGCTCGGGGAGCGGGAGCGGCAGGCGTCGACGCTCCAGCTGATCGCCGCCGAGAACTTCACCTCGCCCGCCGTGCTGGCCGCGCTCGGCTCACCGCTCGCCAACAAGTACGCGGAGGGCTACCCGGGGGCCCGGCACCACGGCGGCTGCGAGATCGTCGACATCGCCGAGCGGATCGCCGTGGACCGCGCCAGGACGCTGTTCGGCGCCGAACACGCCAACGTGCAGGCCCACTCGGGCTCCTCCGCGATGCTGGCCGCCTACGCCGCGGTGCTCCGGCCCGGCGACACGGTCCTGGCGCTGGGGCTGCCCGACGGCGGCCACCTCACGCACGGTTCGCCGGCCAACTTCTCCGGCCGCTGGTTCGACTTCATCCCCTACGGGGTGGACGCGGAGAGCGGGCTCATCGATCACGAGCAGGTCCGCACGCTGGCCCGGGGCCACCGGCCCAAGGCGATCGTGTGCGGATCCACCGCCTATCCGCGCCACATCGACTACGCCTTCTTCCGCGAGGTCGCCGACGAGACGGGCGCCTTTCTGATCGCCGACGCCGCTCATCCCATCGGGCTCGTCGCCGGGGGAGCGGCGCCCAGTCCGGTGCCGTACGCCGACATCGTCTGCGCCACCACGCACAAGGTGCTGCGCGGGCCGCGCGGCGGAATGCTGCTGTGCGGCGGCGAGCTCGCCGAGCGGGTGGACCGGGCGGTCTTCCCGTTCACGCAGGGCGGCGCGCAGATGCACACCATCGCCGCGAAGGCGGTCGCCTTCGGCGAGGCGGCAACCCCGGCGTTCGCCGGGTACGCCCATCAGGTGGTCGCCAATGCGAGGGTTCTCGCAGCGGCCTTGCAGCGGGAGGGGCTCACCGTCACGACCGGCGGGACCGACACCCACCTCATCACCGCCGACCCGGCACCGCTGGGTGTCGACGGGCGCACCGCGCGCGGGCTGCTCGCGGCCGCCGGGATGGTGCTGGACTGCTGCGCCCTCCCGCATGCCCCGGGCGCCGATGTCACCGCCGCCCACGCCCGTGGCCTGCGCCTGGGCACCGCTGCCCTGACCACGCAGGGCATGGGGGAGGAGGAGATGGCACGGGTCGCGGCGCTGCTCGCGGGGGTGCTGCGGGACGAGGTCGAGGCCAGGAAGGCCCGTGAGGAGGTGCGCGAGCTGGCCCTGGGGTTCCCGCCGTACGCGGGCTGATCCGGGGTGGTCGCGCCGCGCACACCGCCTCGTGCGCACCCCCGTGCGTCCCCGCGCGCAGCCTGACGTGAAACCATCGTCACTACCCGGTAGTCCTCACACATATGCGCCGTGCGGTGGTCGATCGCTAGGGTGTGGGACTGAGATGGCCAGCGAGACCTGTGGGGAAGCCCGTGCGTGAATACCTGCTGACGCTCTGCATCACGGCCGCGGTGACGTATCTGCTGACAGGGCCGGTACGTAAGTTCGCGATCGTGGCCGGAGCGATGCCGGAGATCAGGGCCCGTGACGTGCACCGGGAACCCACTCCGCGGCTCGGCGGGATCGCCATGTTCTTCGGCCTGTGCGCCGGCCTGCTGGTCGCCGACCATCTCACCAACCTCAACGAGGTCTTCGAGAAGTCGAACGAGCCGCGCGCCCTGCTCTCGGGGGCCGCGCTGATCTGGCTGATCGGCGTCCTGGACGACAAGTTCGAGATCGACGCCCTGATCAAGCTGGGCGGCCAGATGATCGCCGCCGGCGTCATGGTCATGCAGGGTCTGACGATCCTGTGGCTGCCGGTGCCGCTGGTCGGCACGGTCGCGCTGACCCAGTGGCAGGGCACCCTGCTCACGGTCGCGCTGGTGGTGATCACGATCAACGCGGTCAACTTCGTGGACGGTCTCGA
Source organism: Streptomyces rishiriensis (assembly GCF_030815485.1). Classification (NCBI taxonomy): domain Bacteria; kingdom Bacillati; phylum Actinomycetota; class Actinomycetes; order Kitasatosporales; family Streptomycetaceae; genus Streptomyces; species Streptomyces rishiriensis. Next base: position 5,792,482 of record NZ_JAUSWV010000002.1, read on the forward strand.
CGGCCTGGCGGCGGGCATGGTGTGCATCGCCTCGGCGGCGTTCTTCATGTACGCCTACCGCATCTGGTACTCCTACGGCATCGAGGCCGCCGCCCCGGCGACGCTCTTCGCGGCGATCCTGATGGGCATGTGCCTGGGCTTCCTGCCGCACAACATGCATCCCGCGCGGATCTTCATGGGCGACTCCGGCTCGATGCTGATCGGTCTGGTGCTGGCGGCCGGCGCGATCTCCGTCACGGGGCAGGTCGATCCGGACATCATGCGGCTGTTCTCCGGCTCCGAGCGCAACGCCGTGCACCAGATGGTGCCGGTCTACATCCCGCTGCTGATGCCGCTGACGATCATCGCGATCCCGGCCGCCGACCTGATCCTGGCGATCGTGCGCCGCACCTGGCGCGGTCAGTCGCCGTTCGCCGCGGACCGGGGGCATCTGCACCACCGGCTGCTGGAGATCGGCCACTCGCACAGCCGCGCGGTGCTGATCATGTACTTCTGGTCGGCGCTGATCGCCTTCGGGGCGCTCACCTACTCGGTCAACGCGGCTTCCATGTGGATCGTCCTCGGGGTGGTGATCCTCAGCGCGATCGGTCTGGCGCTGCTCCTGCTGCCGCGCTTCAGGCCGCGCACCCCGCGCTGGGCCGAGGGCTTCGTGCCGCCGCGCTACCGGCGCCGGAGGGCCTTGCAGGCGGAGGAGCGGGAGTCCGGGGCAGCGGCCGTCCACGACGGGCCGGCCGCCGACGGGCAGCCCGCCGACGACGACGCGCAGGGCCCTGTGACGGTAGGGGTGGCGGGGGCGAACGGGGCCACCGCGATCGGTGGCCGGGGCAGCTCCAAGGTAAGAATCTGACGAGAGCATTGCCAAGTCGTGGGAGAACCGGTGCAGGGCAAAGCATCCCAATACCAGACAAGACCTCCCGGTTCCCGCGCAGACGTGCACTGTCACTCTCATGTGTGACAGTGAGCACACCCGCCAGGTAAAGACCTCATCAAATAGTTTGTGATACGGTTCACGAGAACCCCGAACACAACCAAAGAGCCCCAACGCGAGGGCTCTTCGGAGCGAGGCCGGCGTGAGTTTTTCGCCCCTCGAACCGGGACTACGCTCGTCCATGACGACACCCTGCCCCCCTTTGAAAGCGGAGTTGCCGCCATGCCGTCCAATGACGTCCGGATCCTGGCCCAGGCCGCCGTGCCCACTGTCGCCGTCGGTGCTGTCGCCGCCGCCGTCAGCGGCGTGGTCGCCGGTGGCAAGGGTGTCATCGGAGCGGCCGTCGGCACGGTGATCGTGATCGCGTTCATGGGGCTGGGGCTGTACGTCCTGCAGCGCACCGCCAAATCGCTTCCGCAGTTGTTCCAGGCCATGGGTCTGATGCTCTACGCGGCTCAGATCCTGCTGCTGTTCATCTTCATGGCCGCGTTCAAGAACACGACGCTGTTCAACCCCCGGGCCTTCGCCATCACGCTCGTCGCCGCCACCATCGCGTGGATCGCCGCACAGGCGCGTGCGCATATGAAGGCCAAGATCCTTTACGTCGAACCCGATTCGGCCTCCACGACCTCCTCGAAGGGCGAAAAGCCCGAAAATTCGAGGCACTCGTCGTGAGGGGTAGGGCCGGGATAAAGACGTCTGGGAGATCCTGCTATCGTCCGGTGCCAACTGCGGCATCGCGGGCGCGGGCATTCGAGCTGACGCCTGCTCAATCGCGAGGCGAGATGCCCCCAAGCCGCCCTCACATCAGAAACACCAGTCCCGTGCCGAAACGCGGTCGTACGCCGCGCCGACACAACGAGGTTGCCGTACCCATGCACCACGACGAAGGAGCCCGCGGTGAGTGCTGACCCGACGCAGGTGCTCGCTTTCGAGACCGACTGCCACCTGTTCGACGGTTGTGGCTTCCCGGCTCCGGGCCTGCACTCGTTCCTGTTCGAGCCGCTCTTCGGCGACGCGGACGGCAACTCGTACTTCAACAAGACGATGCTGCTGGCGCTGCTCGGCTCGATCATCATCGTCGGCTTCTTCTGGGCCGCCTTCGCCCGTCCGAAGGTCGTCCCCGGCAAGCTCCAGCTGGTCGCCGAAGCCGGCTACGACTTCGTCCGCCGAGGTGTCGTCTACGAGACCATCGGAAAGAAGGAAGGCGAGAAGTACGTACCGCTGGTCGTCTCGCTCTTCTTCTTCGTCTGGATGATGAACCTCTGGTCGATCGTCCCGATCGCCCAGTTCCCGGTCACCGCGATCATTTCGTACCCCGCGGTTCTCGCCGGCATCGTCTACATCCTGTGGGTCTCCCTGACCTTCAAGCGCCAAGGATTCGTCGGCGCCTGGAAGAACTTCACCGGTTACGACAAGTCGCTCGGCGCGGTCCTCCCGCTGTCGATGACGATCGAGCTCTTCTCGAACCTCCTCGTGCGGCCCTTCACTCACGCCGTCCGACTGTTCGCGAACATGTTCGCCGGCCACACCCTCTTGCTGCTCTTCACGATCGCCACCTGGTACATGCTGAACGGCATCGGCATCGCCTACTCCGCCGTCTCGTTCGTGATGGTTCTCGTGATGACGGCCTTCGAACTCTTCATCCAGGCTGTGCAGGCGTACGTCTTCGTCCTCCTGACCTGCAGCTTCATCCAGGGCGCGCTCGCCGAGCACCACTGAGCCAGCCCGACCCCCACCCAGACATCCGGTGGCCAACCCCCACCGGTCCTTGAAAGAGAAGGAAGAACCGGCATGTCCGCTCTCCAGACCCTTGCCGCCGGCGTCGAGATCAAGGGCAACCTCGGCTCGATCGGCTACGGCCTCGCCGCGATCGGCCCGGGCGTCGGCGTCGGCATCATCTTCGGTAACGGCACCCAGGCGCTCGCCCGTCAGCCCGAGGCTGCCGGCCTGATCCGCGCCAACCAGATCCTCGGCTTCGCCTTCTGTGAGGCGCTCGCCCTGATCGGTCTGGTCATGCCGTTCGTCTACCCGACCTCCTGATCCGTCGGACCGCCCCTTTCGACGAAAGGCACTGATATGAGCCCCCTGGTTCAGCTGGCGGCTGAGGAAGCGGAAAACCCGCTCATCCCGCCGATTCCGGAGCTCGTGATCGGCCTGATCGCCTTCGTCATCGTCTTCGGCTTCCTCGCCAAGAAGCTTCTCCCGAACATCAACAAGGTTCTGGAGCAGCGGCGCGAGGCCATCGAGGGCGGTATCGAGAAGGCAGAGGCCGCACAGACCGAAGCCCAGAGCGTTCTTGAGCAGTACAAGGCCCAGCTCGCCGAGGCCCGTCACGAGGCCGCGCGGCTGCGCCAGGAGGCGCAGGAGCAGGGCGCCGCACTCATCACCGAGATGCGTGCGGAAGGCCAGCGCCAGCGCGAGGAGATCGTCGCCGCCGGACACAGCCAGATCGAGGCGGACCGCAAGGCCGCCGCGTCCGCGCTGCGTCAGGACGTCGGCAAGCTCGCCACCGAACTGGCCGGCAAGCTCGTCGGGGAGTCTCTCGACGACCACGCCCGCCAGAGCCGCGTCATCGACCGCTTCCTCGACGACCTCGAGGAGAAGGCCGAGGCGTCTCGATGACCGCACACGGAGCGAGCCGCGAGGCATTCGCAGCAGCCCGTGAGCGTCTCGACGCGCTGACGGACTCCACGTCCGTGGACGCGGCGCAGCTCGCCGACGAGCTGGCGGCCGTCACCGCGCTGCTTCACCGCGAGGTCTCGCTGCGTCGGGTCCTCACCGACCCGGCGCAGGCCGGCGAGGCCAAGGCCGAGCTGGTCCAGCGCCTGCTCGGCGCCCAGATCAGCGGCGCCACCGCCGACCTGGTGTCCGGCACGGTGCGTTCCCGCTGGTCGCAGTCGCGCGACCTGGTGGACGTGCTGGAGGAGCTGGCGAACATCGCAGACCTCACCGCCGCGCAGAGGGCCGGCAGGCTCGACAACGTCGAGGACGAGCTGTTCCGTTTCGGACGGATCGTCGCCTCGAACACCGAGCTGCGCGCCGCACTGACCAACCGGAAGGCCACCGCCTCGGCCAAGAGCGAGCTGCTGCGCAGCCTGCTCGGCGGCCGGGCCGACGCGGCCACCGAGCGACTGGTGACGCGCCTCGTGACCGCGCCCCGTGGACGTAGCCTGGAAGCGGGCCTCGAAGGCCTGTCCAAGCTCGCCGCTGAGCGCCGGGACCGCATGGTCGCCGTCGTCACCTCGGCGGTACCGCTGAGCGACCCGCAGAAGCAGCGCCTCGGCGCCGCCCTCGCCAAGCTCTACGGCCGCCCGATGCACCTCAACCTCGACGTGGACCCCGCGGTCCTCGGCGGGATGCGGGTGCAGGTCGGCGACGAGGTGATCAACGGATCCCTCGCGGACCGCATCGAGGACGTCGCCCGCCGCATGGCGAGCTAGCAGCAACTCAAGACCGCAGTACGAACTGATGGCGGCCCTGGTTGGGCCGTGCAGAGGATTCACCTCTTTCAGGGGGGAGTCCCCATCCCCCCAAAGTGAAACTTCGGGCCCAACAAGGAGAGCAGGGAACCCAGATGGCGGAGCTCACGATCCGGCCGGAGGAGATCCGGGATGCGCTGGAGAACTTTGTCCAGTCGTACAAGCCGGACGCGGCCTCGCGCGAGGAGGTCGGTACGGTCACCCTTGCCGGCGACGGCATCGCGAAGGTCGAGGGCCTTCCCTCGGCCATGGCCAACGAACTGCTGAAGTTCGAGGACGGCACCCTCGGTCTCGCGCTCAACCTCGAAGAGCGCGAGATCGGTACCGTCATCCTCGGCGAGTTCAGCGGCGTCGAGGAGGGCCAGCCGGTCACCCGCACGGGAGAGGTCCTGTCCGTCGCCGTCGGCGAGGGCTACCTCGGCCGTGTGGTCGACCCGCTCGGCAACCCGATCGACGGCCTCGGCGAGATCGAGACGTCCGGCCGCCGTGCCCTGGAGCTCCAGGCTCCGGGTGTCATGGCCCGTAAGTCGGTGCACGAGCCGATGGAGACCGGCTACAAGGCCGTCGACGCGATGACCCCGGTCGGCCGTGGTCAGCGTCAGCTGATCATCGGCGACCGCCAGACCGGCAAGACCGCCCTGGCCGTCGACACGATCATCAACCAGCGCGACAACTGGCGTTCCGGTGACGTGAAGAAGCAGGTCCGCTGCGTCTACGTCGCCATCGGCCAGAAGGGCTCGACCATCGCCTCCGTGCGTGGCGCCCTCGAAGAGGCCGGTGCGCTGGAGTACACGACCATCGTCGCCGCCCCGGCGTCCGACCCGGCCGGCTTCAAGTACCTGGCGCCGTACACCGGTTCGGCCATCGGTCAGCAGTGGATGTACGAGGGCAAGCACGTCCTCATCATCTTCGACGACCTCTCGAAGCAGGCCGACGCCTACCGCGCCGTGTCGCTGCTGCTGCGCCGTCCGCCGGGCCGCGAGGCCTACCCGGGCGACGTCTTCTACCTGCACTCCCGTCTGCTGGAGCGCTGCGCGAAGCTCTCCGACGAACTGGGCGCCGGTTCGATGACCGGTCTGCCGATCGTCGAGACGAAGGCCAACGACGTCTCGGCGTTCATCCCGACCAACGTCATCTCCATCACCGACGGCCAGTGCTTCCTGGAGTCGGACCTGTTCAACGCCGGTCAGCGCCCCGCGCTGAACGTCGGTATCTCCGTCTCCCGAGTCGGTGGTTCCGCGCAGCACAAGGCGATGAAGCAGGTCTCCGGGCGTCTCCGCCTCGACCTCGCCCAGTACCGTGAGCTGGAGGCGTTCGCCGCCTTCGGTTCCGACCTGGACGCCGCGTCGAAGTCCCAGCTGGAGCGCGGTCAGCGTCTGGTCGAGCTGCTCAAGCAGGCTCAGTACCAGCCGATGCCGACCGAGGACCAGGTCGTCTCCGTGTGGGCCGGTACCACCGGCAAGATGGACGACGTCCCGGTCGCCGACGTCCGCCGCTTCGAGAAGGAGCTCCTGGAGTACCTGCACCGCAAGGAGCAGGGCCTCATGACCTCCATCAAGGAGGGCGGCAAGATGTCGGACGACACCCTCATCGCCATCGCCGACGCGATCGCCGAGTTCAAGAAGCAGTTCGAGACCTCGGACGGCAAGCTCCTCGGCGAGGACGCCCCGGCCGCGGCCAAGTGACGTAAGGAAGGGACCTGACTCATGGGAGCCCAGCTCCGGGTCTACAAGCGTCGCATCCGATCCGTCACCGCGACCAAGAAGATCACCAAGGCGATGGAGATGATCGCCGCCTCGCGTGTCGTCAAGGCGCAGCGCAAGGTGGCGGCCTCCACGCCGTACGCGACCGAGCTCACCCGCGCGGTCACGGCGGTCGGTACCGGATCGAACACGAAGCACGCGCTGACCACGCAGGCCGAGACGGTCGTGCGGTCCGCGGTGCTGCTCCTGACGAGCGACCGTGGTCTCGCCGGTGCCTTCAACTCCAACGCCATCAAGGCCGCGGAGCAGCTGACGGCGCGCCTCGAGGCCGAGGGCAAGCAGGTCGACACGTACATCGTCGGCCGGCGTGGTCTCGCGCACTACAACTTCCGTGAGCGCAAGGTCGCGGAGTCGTGGTCGGGCTTCACGGACGAGCCGACGTACGCGGACGCCAAGAAGGTCGCGGCCCCGCTCATCGAGGCCATCGAGAAGGAGACGGCGGACGGCGGCGTGGACGAGATCCACATCGTCTTCACCGAGTTCGTCTCGATGATGACGCAGACGGCGCTCGGCGACCGTCTGCTGCCGCTCAGCCTCGACGAGGTTGCCGAGGAGTCGGCGACGAAGGGCGAGATCCTTCCGCTGTACGACTTCGAGCCCTCGGCGGAGGACGTCCTCGACGCCCTCCTGCCGCGGTATGTGGAGAGCCGTGTCTACAACGCTCTTCTCCAGTCGGCAGCCTCGAAGCACGCCGCCACGCGGCGCGCGATGAAGTCGGCCACCGACAACGCGGGAGAGCTCATCGAGACGCTCTCCCGCCTCGCCAACGCGGCCCGCCAGGCCGAAATCACCCAGGAAATCAGCGAGATCGTCGGTGGCTCCGCAGCCCTGGCCGACGCGACCGCGGGGAGTGACAGGTAATGACGACGACAGTTGAGACGGCCGTTGCCACGGGCCGCGTCGCCCGGGTAATCGGCCCGGTCGTCGACGTGGAATTCCCCGTCGACGCCATGCCGGAGATCTACAACGCCCTTCACGTCGAGGTCGCCGACCCGGCGAAGGACGGCGAGAAGAAGACGCTGACCCTGGAGGTCGCCCAGCACCTGGGTGACGGCCTGGTCCGCACGATCTCGATGCAGCCCACCGACGGTCTGGTCCGCCAGGCCGCCGTCACCGACACCGGCACGGGCATCACCGTCCCGGTCGGCGACTTCACCAAGGGCAAGGTGTTCAACACCCTCGGTGAGGTGCTGAACACCGACGAGACGTACGACGGCGAGCGCTGGACCATCCACCGCAAGGCGCCGAACTTCGACGAGCTCGAGTCGAAGACCGAGATGTTCGAGACCGGCGTCAAGGTCATCGACCTGCTGACCCCGTACGTCAAGGGCGGCAAGATCGGTCTGTTCGGTGGTGCCGGCGTCGGCAAGACGGTGCTCATCCAGGAGATGATCTACCGCGTCGCCAACAACCACGACGGTGTCTCCGTGTTCGCCGGTGTCGGCGAGCGCACCCGTGAGGGCAACGACCTCATCGAGGAGATGGCGGAGTCTGGCGTCATCGACAAGACCGCCCTGGTCTTCGGTCAGATGGACGAGCCCCCGGGCACCCGTCTGCGCGTGGCCCTGGCCGGTCTGACCATGGCGGAGTACTTCCGCGATGTGCAGAAGCAGGACGTGCTGTTCTTCATCGACAACATCTTCCGCTTCACGCAGGCCGGTTCCGAGGTCTCGACCCTGCTCGGCCGTATGCCCTCCGCGGTGGGCTACCAGCCGAACCTGGCCGACGAGATGGGTCTCCTCCAGGAGCGCATCACCTCGACCCGTGGTCACTCGATCACCTCGATGCAGGCGATCTACGTCCCCGCGGACGACCTGACCGACCCGGCCCCGGCCACCACCTTCGCCCACCTCGACGCGACGACGGTGCTCTCCCGTCCGATCTCGGAGAAGGGCATCTACCCGGCCGTGGACCCGCTGGACTCCACGTCCCGCATCCTGGACCCCCGCTACATCGCGGCGGACCACTACAACACCGCGATGCGCGTCAAGACGGTCCTGCAGAAGTACAAGGACCTTCAGGACATCATCGCGATCCTCGGCATCGACGAGCTGGGCGAGGAGGACAAGCTCACCGTCCACCGTGCCCGTCGCGTGGAGCGCTTCCTGTCCCAGAACACCCACGTCGCCAAGCAGTTCACCGGCGTCGACGGGTCGGACGTTCCGCTGGACGAGTCGATCACCGCGTTCAACGCGATCATCGACGGCGAGTACGACCACTTCCCGGAGCAGGCGTTCTTCCTGTGCGGTGGTATCGAGGACCTGAAGGCCAACGCCAAGGAGCTGGGCGTTTCCTGAGCTTGGTGCTCTTGAAGAGGGGCGGGCGCGTCCCGCCCCTCTTCGTACGCCCACGCCGCATCTTCCGGGGGACGAGCCCCGGACCCCCGGCGCAGTCCTGGGGCGGGACCCCGGCACTTCGGTGCTCGGAGCCCTACTAGACTTATACGCAACACCCGGCAGAAAAGCCGGGTGGTGACCCGAGGAGCCACCTTGGCTGCTGAGCTGCACGTCGCGCTGGTCGCGGCCGACCGAGAGGTCTGGTCCGGCGAGGCCACCCTGGTCGTCGCGCGCACCACGTCGGGCGACATCGGCGTCATGCCCGGTCACCAGCCGCTGCTCGGTGTGCTGGAGTCGGGCCCGGTGACCATCCGTACGAGTGATGGTGGAACGGTCGTCGCCGCGGTGCACGGCGGTTTCATCTCGTTCGCGGACAACAAGCTGTCGCTGCTGGCCGAGATCGCCGAGCTTTCGGACGAGATCGACGTCCAGCGCGTGGAGCGGGAACTCGAGCGCGCGAAGGCGGAGGGCGATTCCGCCGCCGAGCGTCGCGCGGACGTACGACTGCGTGCGGCGACCTCGCGCTGACCCGGCGCTAGCCGCTTGACGTCACTCAGCCGCGGTCGGCTCCGGAGCAATCCGGAGCCGACCGCGGCTGAGGCAGATCTGGATGATTTTTCCGTTCCGTTACCTATTTTCGGTACCTAGGAGACGAGGAGGTCGGTGTCGATGGTCCTCGCTCTGACTGTCTGCGGAATCGTCGTGGCCCTGGTGGCGCTGGGGTTGTTCGTCTTCGGCCTGCGCCGCAGACTCATCCAGCGGTCCGGCGGCACCTTCGACTGTTCCCTGCGCTGGGACGTCTCCGAGAAACCGGACACGAGCGGAAAGGGCTGGAGCTACGGGGTCGCGCGCTACAACGGCGACCGCATCGAGTGGTACCGCGTCTTCTCGTACGCCTACCGCCCGCGCCGGGTCCTGGAGCGCGGCTCGATCGAGGTGGCCGGCCGCCGTCTTCCCGAGGGCGAGGAGGAGCTGGCGCTGCTGTCCGACGCGGTGATCCTCACCTGTGTGCACCGGGGCACGCGCCTCGAACTCGCCATGAGCGAGGACGCGCTGACCGGTTTCCTCGCGTGGCTGGAGGCAGCCCCGCCCGGGCAGCGGGTGAATGTGGCATAAGCACATCCGCTCTCCCCCGGACATGTGAAGTCCGAAGGAGAGCGAACGTCGTTCGTTCACGCGAACTGGCTCAGGCGGTTACGACAGGCCGCTGTTGATGGCGCTCACCAGTTCACCGTTGCTGGTGTCGCCGCTGAACTCCCAGAAGAACGCGCCGCCCAGACCCTGGTTCTTGGCCCAGCTCATCTTTCCGGCGATGGTGGCCGGGGTGTCGTAGGACCACCAGTTGCCGCCGCACTTCGCGTAGGCCGTGCCGGCGATGGTGCCGGTGGCCGGGCAGGACGTCTTGAGGACCTTGTAGTCCTCGATCCCCTGCTCGTACGTGCCGGCCGCCGGGCCCGTCGCCGTGCCGCCCGGGGCGTCCTGGGTGACGCCGGTCCAGCCGCGGCCGTAGAAGCCGATGCCGATGAGCAGCTTGCTCGCGGGCACGCCCTTCGCCTTGAACTTGGCCATCGCGTCGGCCGTGGTGAACCCGGCCTGCGGGATGCCGCTGTACGAGGTGAGCGGGGAGTGCGGGGCCGTCGGGCCCTGGGCCGCCCAGGCGCCGAAGAAGTCGTACGTCATCACGTTGTACCAGTCGACGTACGCCGCCGCGCCCGCGTAGTCCGCCGCGTCGATCTTGCCGCCGGTGGAGCCGTCGGCGGTGGTGGCCGCGGTGACCAGGTTGCCCGTGCCGAACTTGGCGCGCAGGGCCTGCATCAGGTTCTTGTAGGCCGCCGCCCCGCTGGTGTCACAGGACAGGCCGCAGGCGTTCGGGTACTCCCAGTCGATGTCGATGCCGTCGAAGACGTCGGCCCAGCGCGGGTCCTCGACCAGGTTGTAGCAGGACTGCGCGAACGCGGCCGGGTTGGCCGCGGCCTGGGCGAAGCCGCCGGACCAGGTCCAGCCGCCGAAGGACCACAGCACCTTGATGTTGGGGTACTTGGCCTTCAGCTGGCGCAGCTGGTTGAAGTTGCCGCGCAGCGGCTGGTCCCAGGTGTCGGCGACGCCGCTGACCGACTGGTCCGCGGTGAAGGCCTTGTCGTAGTCGGCGTAGGAGTCGCCGATCGCGCACTGGCCGTTGGTGACGTTCCCGAAGGCGTAGTTGATGTGCGTGATCTTCGCAGCCGAGCCCGACGTCACCAGGTTCTTGACGTTGTAGTTGCGGCCGTAGACGCCCCACTCGGTGAAGTAGCCGAGCTTCACCTTGGAGCCGGTGGTCGGGGGAGTGGTGCCGCCGCCCGTGGTGTGCACGGCGACCGCGCCGCTGACCGGACCGGTCTGGTCGGCGGTGTCACGGGCCTGGACGGTGTAGGAGTAGTCGGTGCCGGCCGTCAGCCCGCTGTCGGTGTACGAGGTCGTCGTCACCGTGGCGACCTTGGCGCCGTCGCGCAGGACGTCGTAGTTCTTGACGCCCTTGTCGTCGGTGGCGGCGGACCAGGTCAGCTTCACCGAGGTGTCGGTGAGGGCGGAGGCGGTCGGGGTGCCGGGGGCGGAGGGGGAGGCGTCGCCAGGGACCGTCGTGCCGTCGCAACTGTCGCCGTTGAGCTTGCAGTTCGACGGGGATCCGGCGCCGGCGCCGTTGAAGCCGAAGGAGACGGAGGCGCCTGCGGCGAGGCTGCCGTTCCAGGACTTGTTCTTGGCGGTCCAGTGGGTGCCGGAGGACGTGACGTCGGCGTCCCAGGCGGAGGTGACGGAGGTGCCGGAGGGGAAGTCCCACTCGACCGTCCATGAACTGATGGCGGCGGTACCGGTGTTCTTCACCGTCCACCTGCCTTCGAAGCCGGTGCCCCAGTCCGACGCCTTGGTGTAGGTGGCGGTGGCGGTCGTGGCGGCCTGGGCGGGGCCGGCGAGGCCGACCAGGCCGGCCAGCGGGAGCAACAGTGTCGCGAAACCTGCCGCGGCTCTGTGTCTGAAGCGCATCCTGCGCCTCCTCGGGGGGAGTCGGGGGGCGTGACTGAGCCTTCACGCCCACGGTGCCGCGAGAATAGAAAGGTCTGGACCACAGGTCAATAGGTCTGGACCACTGCGGCCCACTAAACCTCCGGAGCCCCTTCGGATCCCGCCTGGATGCCCAACTCCTGGGCCAGCACCGCCGCTTGCACCCGGCTGCGCAGCTCCAGCTTCCCCAGCAGACGGCTGACGTGCGTCTTCACCGTCGCCTCCGCCATGTCGAGGCGTACGGCGACACCCGCGTTCGACATCCCCTCGCCGAGACAGGCCAGCACCTCGCGCTCGCGCCGGGGTGAGGGCGTCCAGGACGGCGGGGTCTGCCTTCGGCGCACGCACCGGCTTCGCGGCGAACTCGGCGATGAGCCGACGGGTCACCGCGGGAGCGATCAGCCCCTCCCCGCCGGCCACCGTGCGGATCGCCGCCAGGAGATCCCTCGCCTCCGTGTGCTTCAGCAGGAACCCCGCCGCGCCCGCCCGCAGCGCCCCGAACACGTAGGCGTCGAGGTCGAAGGTGGTCAGCACCAGCACGTCGGCGAGCCCCTCCTCGACGATCTGCCGCGTCGCGGACACCCCGTCGAGGCGCGGCATCTGAACGTCCATCAGCACCACGTCGGGCCGCAGCTCCCGGGCCAGCGCCACCGCCCGCTCCCCGTCCGCCGCCTCGCCCACCACCTCGATGTCGGACGCGCTGCCCAGGATCAGGACGAGCCCGGCGCGCACGGCGGACTGGTCCTCGGCGACGAGGACCCGGATGGCGGAGTTCATACCGACTCTCCTTCGACCAGGGGGAACGTGGCACGCACCGTCCAGCAGGAGTCCTCCGGCCCGGCCTCGAACGTGCCGTCCAGCAGCGCCGCCCGCTCCCGCATGCCGACCAGTCCGGCGCCGGAACCGGGGGCGCGGGGCCCGTCCCGGCGGCCGTACGGGCTTCGCACCCGTACGTCGAGCACCCCGTCGCGCTGGACGAGGGCGACCGTGACCCGGCCGGGGCAGGCGTGCTTCAGCGCGTTGGTCAGCGACTCCTGGACGATCCGGTAGGCGGCGAGTTCGACCGGCGCGGGCACCCCGCCGTGCTCGGATTCGAGGACGACGTCGAGACCATTGGCACGGGCGCCCTCGACGAGAGCCTCCAGGCCGTCCAGGGTGGGGGCCGCGGCGGGCTCGTGGTCCTCGCTGCCGTCGCGCAGGATCCCGATCAGCCGCCGCATCTCCGCCAGCCCCTCGACGCTGTTCTCGCGGATGACGGTGAGCGCCTGCCGGGAGGTGTCCGGGTCGTCGATCGAGAGCGCCGCCGTCGAGTGGATGGCGATCGCGGACAGGTGGTTGGCGACCATGTCGTGCAACTCCCGTGCCATTCTGGCCCGTTCGCTCGTGACGGCCTGGGTGCGGTCCAGCTCGGCGAGCAGCGCGGTCTGTTCGGCCCGCAGCCGGGCCGCCTCGGCCGCGTCGCGGTGGTTGCGCACGATCCAGCCGGTGGCCGCGGGCGCGTAGGCCACGATGCCGACCACCACCCCGATCAGCAGGGCCTCCGGCACCCGCCACACCGCGAACGGCACCAGCGTCCCGGCCACCGTCAGCAGTCCGGTGATCCACTGGATCCGGCGGGCCGACGCGAGCGAGCCGTACAGCACGGCCGCGTACATCACGTCGGTGTACATCAGGACCGTGCACAGGTTGCCCTGGGTCAGGGTGTCCAGGACGATCGCGGCCGTGCCGGTCAGCAGGGCCGTGCGCGGAGCGATCCGGCGCAGCGCCTCGCAGCCGGCCATCACACCGAGCGGCAGCAGAACCGGCCAGGGGCCGTCGAGGAGCACGATCGGATCGTCGGACGGCCGGGTGGCTAGACCGAGGGCGACCAGCAGGAGCCCGCCGAGCAGCCCGCCGACCGCGATGAACACGTCGAAGCGGTGCGGGCGGCGCAGGCTGCGCGGTTCTCGGACGGCCATGCCTCCATCCAACACGCCGCCCGTCCCGTCCGCCTGCTCCCCTGGGACGGACCCCGACTGCATCGTTCGATGTACCGCGAGTTCGTCACCGCCGACGACGAGACGTGCCCTCGCACCCGGGAGCCTGGGAGGGTGAGCGAGAGGAGCGAACCGTGATCGTCGGACTGATCATCGCCTGCGAGGTGGCCTTCTGGGTGCTGCTGGCCGCCGGACTGGCCTTCCGGTACGTGTTCCGGATGCCGCGGCTGGGGCTCGCCCTGCTGCTGTGCGAGCCGCTGCTGGAGCTCGTGCTGTTCGCGGTGACCGCGATCGACCTCAAGAACGGCGCCGAGCCGGACTGGCGGCACGGGCTCGCCGCCGTCTACATCGGCTTCACCGTGGGCCTCGGCCACTCCACCGTCAGATGGGCGGACGCCAGGGTCGCCCACCGCTTCGCCGGGGGCCCGCCGCCCGTGCGGCCGCCGGAGTACGGCAGGGCCCGCGCCGTCCACGAATGGAAGGTCGCGGGCCGCTGGACGCTCGCCGCACTGGTCGCCGTGGCGCTGCTCCAGGCGGCCGCCTGGTACGTCGGCGCGGACGGCGAGACCGGCTCGCTGCGGGCGTGGCAACTGCGGATGCTGTGGGTGATCGGCATCAACCTCGTCATCGCGGGGAGCTACACCCTCTTCCCGAAGGCCGTCCCGCAAGCCGTCCCGCAAGCCGAGACGAAGGCCTGACCGAAGGGCGGGTCGTTCGGCGGATCGGACGGCGGATCGGACGGCGGATCGGAGCGGGAACCGGCCAAGATGCGCTAGCGCTCCCCGCCCGGCACCCAGAGCACGTCGCCGACCGCCTTGTTGGCGGTGCGGGCCAGAATGAAGAGCAGATCCGAGAGCCGGTTGAGGTAGGTCGCGGTGAGCGGGTTCATCCGCTCTCCGTGCACCTCCAGCGCGGCCCAGGTGGAGCGCTCCGCCCGCCGGACGACCGTGCAGGCCTGATGGAGCAGGGCCGCCCCCGGGGTGCCGCCGGGCAGGATGAACGACCGCAGCTTCTCCAGCCGCTCGTTGAACCGGTCGCAGTCCGCCTCCAGGCGGTCGACGTAGAACTGCTCGACCCGCAGGGGCGGGAACTCCGGGTTCTCCACCACCGGTGTCGACAGGTCCGCGCCCACGTCGAACAGGTCGTTCTGGACCCGGGTGAGCACCGCGACGAGCTCCTCGTCCAGCCCGCCCAGGGCGAGAGCCGTGCCGAGCGCCGCGTTCGCCTCGTTGACGTCGGCGTACGCGGCGATCCGCAGGTCGGTCTTGGCGACCCGGCTCATGTCGCCGAGGGCGGTGGTGCCCTGGTCGCCGGTCCTCGTGTAGATGCGCGTCAGATTGACCATGCGGCCAATCTAGACCGTCCCCGCGGATCCGTTCCGTTCCCTTCGTCACTCCCGTCGGCGCCCGGTCAGTACCGGCTCAATCGGCCTGAATCGGACAGTAATTGACGACGTGACCGGTGTCTCACGCCCTGAGACGTGAGCCGCGTTACTAACCGGTCACACAGCGCCTCACGCCCGCTAATCTCCCGCCGAGAGGCATGCGGAGCGGCTGCGCCGGATGGTTGACGCCGGTGACATCGGACGCCTGAGCGGGCAGGGCTTCTAGAAGCACCGAAACCGCACAGGCCCCATGGGTCTCACCCCTGCGAGTGAATTCGGTATCGGTTCGCTCACAGACGGCAACCTTCGACCGCTTCCCGCAGTCAGAGGATGCAACACCGGACACCACACCGCGGAGCACGAGACGCACGCTTAGGGGAGCGCTATGCACATCAGGGGCGACCACGTAGAGCTGGTCGTCGGGGGCCGTCTCGACGTCCGCAGCGCGGCGGACGCCCGCACGGCCCTGCACACGGCCGTGGACGACGGAGTCGGCGACCTGGTGCTCGACCTGTCCGAGCTTGACTCCTGGGACGCCACCGGACTCGGCGTCATCATGGGCGTCCACCGACGGGCCGGCCGGTGCGGCCGACGCCTGGTGCTGCGCGGGGTGCCTCCGCAGATGCAACGCCTGCTGGTGGCCACCCGGCTGCACCGGATCCTCGCGATCGAGGGCGGTATCGGAGTGGAGTCCCTGCCCCGGGTCTGACCCCCGAGGGCGCGTGGCCTGCGGCGGAAAACGTGGCGCAATCCTCACGACACTGTGACGGTTCGGGCGGCCCGCCACCCCGGGCTGTCGTAGATACTGTGCGAAGGTTTACGGTTCGTCTGCCCGCCGCGCTCAGCCCTCGAGCGGGCACCGGACCAGAAGCGACAGCGCAGTGTGCAGCAAGGCCGGGAGGGGCTACCGCCACACCACGCTTTTGGGGGGCTTGAACCTATGGACCCGAACACCCGGGGACCCGAGGAGTACGGCCAGGACGACGACGGCGGTACGCCGCGCCCGCGCCCGTCCAGGGACCCCCTCACTCCCGACTTCAGCCAGCACGCACCGGCCCTGGCCCGCACCGTGCGGCTCGTCGCGGGCGAACACCTGCTCACGGTCAACCCGGTCGACGGCAGCGAGATAGAACTCTGCCCGCCGGCGGGCCCCTCCCGCTCGAACGCAGCCGCGAGCGGGGGAGGGATACCGGAGCGCCCCGCCAAGCGCACCGCGGAGCAGCGTGCCGAGGCCGAGCAGGCCGCCAGGCCGCCGGTCCCCGCCGGAACCACCCGGCCCGCACAGCCGCTCCTGGGCCGCCAGGACGAACGCGAGCAACTGGTCCGCCTGCTGGCCCGCGGCCGCTCCGTACGCCTCACCGGCCCGGCGGGCTCCGGCCGCACCAGCCTTCTCGACCTCGTCGCCGAGGACTGCGAGGACCTCGCCCCCGACGGCGTGGTCCGCCTCACCGGCTTCCGCCGCACCGCGGCCGACCTCCTGCACGACCTCTTCCACGCCGTCTACGACGCCCCCCGCCACCGCCCCGGGAGCGACGACCTGAGCGGCCTGGTCCGCGAGATCGGCGCGGTCGTCGTGGTCGACGACCTCGATCTCGGCGGCGCCGCCCTCGACGAACTCCTGGACGCGACGCCCGAGTGCGCCTTCCTGCTCGGCGCGACCCCGGACACCCCGCTGCCCTCCGCGGAGTCCGCCGTCGAGGAGGTCGTCCTCACCGGACTGGACCGCGCGGGCGGCGTCGAGGTGATCGAGCACGCCGTGGGCCGCGTCCTCACCGAGGAGGAGGCCAACTGGGCCGGCGACCTGTGGTTCGAGTCCGAGGGCCTGCCGCTCCGGTTCGTCCAGGCCGGCGCCCTGCTCTCGCAGCGCGACCGACTGCGGGCCGGCGCCGACGCGGTCGACGCCTTCGGCGTCTTCGAGGACGCCCGGCCGCTCGCCGGGTCCGTCGACGGCCTCGCCGGAGCCGGCGAGGCCGAGGAGATACCCCTGCCCTCGCTCGGTGAGGCCGCCGCTCCCGCCCCGCTGCTCGCCGCCCGTCTCAGCGCCTCCGCCCGCGCCACCCTGCGGTTCGCCGTCGCCCTGGACGGTGAGGTCCCGCACCAGGCCCACCTGCCCGCCCTGGTCGGTGACACCCACGCCGACGCGGCGCTCGGCGAACTGGCCGCCTGCGGACTCGTCTCCCCGGTCGGCGCCCGCTACCGGCTCGCCGCCGGCGTCCAGACCCAGCTCGAGGCCGCCGGATACGCCGACGACGTCGAGGCCCGCGCCCACACCGCCGCCCAGCACTACGCCTGGTGGGCCGGACACCCCTCGGTCACACCCGAGCGGGTCTGCGCGGAGGCCGACGCCGTGCTCGCCGCTCTCACCGTGATCGTCCCCGCGACGACCCGGACCGGCGAGGACGAGGAGTCCACCGCCGTCAAGCTGGCCCGCACCGCCGCGCCCGCGTTCGCCGCGGGCCTGCACTGGAGCGCCTGGGAGAGCACCCTGCACGAGGGCGCCGAGGCCGCGCGGCTCGCCGGGGAGTCCGCCGACCGGGCCTACTTCCACCACGAACTGGGCGTGCTCGCCCTCTGCGGCGGAGACCTCGACCGGTCCCGCTCCGAGCTGGAGGCCTCCCTCGCCCTGCGCGGGGCGATCGCCGACAAGCGTGGGACCGTCGCCGGCCGCCGCGCCCTCGCGTTGGTCGCCGACCGCTCCGGGGACGTGCCCGGCCTCGCGGCGGCGACGGCCGGCGAGGAGGTGCCCGACGCCCGCCACGAGGAGTCGGCGTCCCCGCCGCGCGGCGTCCAGGCGGTGCTCCCGACCTATCCGCCGGAGGCCCGGACCGTCGTCGCCCGCCGTGAGCCCGCCGGGTCGTCGGCCCGTCACAACCGGGGCGGCCTGAAGAGCCTGGCCAAGCGCAACCTGGTCGCGGCCGGCGCGGGCGCGCTGCTCGTGGCCGTCCTCGGCACGGTCGTGACCCTCGGCGCGACCTCCAACAACGACGCCAACGACCCCTCCGACCGGGTCGGCGTCAACCCGACCGCCGGCACCGGCCTGGACGACGGGGCGCAGGACACGGACACCCCGGCCGACGACAGCGGTTCCGCCGACACGGGCGAAGCGACGAGCAGGCCGACGGACCCGGGCCCGGACGGAACGATGGGCACCTCCGACGACCCGACCCCCACGGGGGAGGCGGAGCCGTCGTCGGAGGCGAGCAGCTCACACGGGTCGGGGAGCGGTGGTTCCTCGGCCACGCCGAAGCCACCGTCGTCGGACTCGCCCTCCGGGTCCGCGTCGCCGTCGCCGTCCGGCTCCTCCAGCGGAGGCACGGGCTCGGCGTCGCCCTCACCGTCGCCGTCCGAGTCCGTCCCCAGCAGCCCGCCTCCGACGGGCACCACGCCTCCCACCTCCAACGCGGCCAGCAGCTCGATGTCGTCCTCACCCGCGAGCTCGGTCAGTTCCGCCAGTGCCTCCGCTCCGGTCTCGCCGGACCAGGTGATCTGAGCCTCCGGACAGACGGAAGGGCCGGGTTCCTCTTCGGGAACTCGGCCCATTCACGTCGTACGGGTGAGTGGGTCAGAACAGCCGCAGCTTGTCGTCCTCGATGCCCCGCATCGCGTTGTAGTCCAGGACCTGGCAGCCGATGCCGCGGTCCGTGGCGAGTACGCGGGCCTGGGGCTTGATCTCCTGGGCGGCGAAGACTCCGCGCACCGGCGCGAGGTGCGGGTCACGGTTCAGCAGCTCGAGGTAGCGCGTGAGTTGCTCGACGCCGTCGATCTCGCCGCGCCGCTTGATCTCCACCGCGACGGTCTGCCCCTCCGCGTCCCGGCACAGGATGTCGACCGGGCCGATGGCGGTCATGTACTCCCGGCGGATGAGGGTGTAGCCCTCGCCGAGGGTCTCGATGCGGTCGGCGAGCAGTTCCTGGAGGTGTGCTTCCACGCCGTCCTTGATCAGGCCGGGATCGACGCCGAGTTCGTGCGACGAGTCGTGGAGGATCTCCTCCATCGTGATGATGAGCTTCTCTCCGCCCTTGTTGACGACGGTCCAGACGCCTTCCTCGTCGCCCGCGCCCTCCTTCAGAGTGCAGGGCGGCGACATCCAGTTCAGGGGCTTGTAGGCCCGGTCGTCCGCGTGGATCGAGACGCTGCCGTCCGCCTTCACCAGGATGAGACGGGGGGCGGAGGGCAGGTGGGCGGTGAGCCGGCCGGCGTAGTCCACGGAGCACCGGGCGATGACGAGACGCATGGTCCGCAACGCTATCCGACGCCCCACCGCGCACGCGATTCGCCCGTCTGTCTCCCGTCACCGATGTCCACCGGGCCCCTCGGGGCACGCCCCTTTCGACCTGGAAAACGATCATTCGGCAGTGGCCGATTGTGTGCCTACTGGGAGTTCCCTATGTGCCCATTCTCCTGGTGCGGTCACGGTCCGTTGCCTACCGTAGTGAACGGGAGGTCGCGATGCGTGTACTCAGCGTGTGCGGTGTTTCGGCATGCGAACTCCCTTTCCCTGTCCGGCAACCCCTGATGTCCCGGGGGTGCGAGAGGAGTACCCATGTCGCTCGACGTCTCACCGGCCCTACTCGAACAGGCCGAGCGAGGCGAGGTCGACGAAGCAGAATTCGTCGACTGCGTCCGGACCTCCCTGCCTTACGCATGGGAGATGGTCAGCTCCCTGGTGGCCCAGCTGAAGGTGGACGGCGGAGACTTCGCCGACAACCAGACGCCCCCGCCGGACGAGCAGGCACGCGGGCAGTTGCTGCGCGCCCTCGCGAGCGACGCCATACGCGGCGCGCTTCAGCGGCACTTCGGTGTGCGGCTTGCCTTCCAGAACTGCCACCGGGTGGCGGTGTTCCCGTTGGAGCCGGCTGTCGACGAGAAGCTCGTCCGCTTCACCTCGGTCCGCAGTCAGGTGCTGAACCAGTCCCCGGAATTCCGGGACTGCTGACACGTGAGCCTGTTGCTTGCCGCTCCTGACGCGGGAGGTTCCATCAGAACGGGAGCGGCAAGCCTCGCGGCCGGCTGGGCTGTTCACCGGAGGTGGGGGAGCACCTCCGAGCCCAGCCGCCGTACGTTCTCCTCGGTGGCCGCCAGGTCGCCGGAACCCTCGACCAGCAGGGCGAAACGCGAGATACCGGTCCGCTCGCTGGTCGCCGCGAGGCGGTCGGCGCACAGCCGCGGGGTGCCCACCGGGTGCAGCCCGCAGAGCAGTTCGGTGTATGCCACCGGGTCCCGCATGGAGCGGGCCCGGCCGTCCACCGTGACGTGCGCGTCGAGCCCCTGCCTCAGCCAGCCCGGCATCGCCTTCACCAGAGTCTCCACCGCGTCCGTGCGCCGGTCCGCGATCTGGCAGACGCCCGCAGAGACATGCGCCGCGCCCCGGATCTCGTCCGCTGACCGCCCGGCCGCGCGTGCGTACTGCCGCCACGTGGCGACCATCTCGGCCTTCTCCTCGTCCCCCACGTGCATGCCCAGGAGCATCGGCAGCCCGCGCTCGGCGGCCAGCCGTACGCTCGCCGGCGAGGTGCACGCGACGACGACCTCCGGACCCGACACGTCCGTCAGCGCCTCCGACGGCCTGGGGACGACGGGGACTTCGCGGAAGCGGAACCGCTCGCCGTCGGCCCCCACCGAGGGCTCGCGCAGCCAGCGCACCAGCAGATCGAGTGATTCCGGGAACCCCTGCTCGTACGCCTCCAGGCCCGCGCCGAACACCTCCAGGTCGACCCACGGGCCGCCGCGCCCCACGCCCAGCGAGAAGCGGCCGCCGCTCGTCACATGCAACAGCGCGGCCTGCTCGCCCAGGGCGACGGGGTGGACGGTGGGCAGTACGCTGACGGCCGTGCCGACCCGGATGCGGCGGGTGCGGCCCAGGAGCAGGGCGGCGAGCGTGACCGCCGACGGACAGGTGCCGTACGGCACGAAGTGGTGCTCGGCCAGCCAGACCGAGTCGAGGCCCGCCTCCTCGGCCACCTCGGTCGAGCGGACCGCGCGGTGCAGCGCCTCGCCCTGACCCTGGCCGGGGAACTGGGCTCCCAACACGAAACTTCCAACGCGCATGGACTTTCCTGCTTCCTTGGCTCCGACACGGAGCTCCCCCACCCGGCATAACCGTCCGACACGTGCCGAGGACACGGCCTGGCGGAGAGATTTGCGGATTGTCTGGAGAATGGGACGCCGGAAGGGACGACTTGAGAGGACGGCTGCGCTACGGGTACCCGCGCGTACGCCGCGTAGGCTGGACGCCAATCCTGCTCCCTGTATAGCCCCGTGAGGTGTCCCGTGTCCCCGCGTCGCAACCGCCCCAAGGGTGAGGGGTCGCCCGGCCGGAGCGCCGAGGACGACCGCGCGAGCCGTTACGGAGGCTGGCAGTCCGGGGAGAGCTGGCAGGGTGAGCAGTGGAGCGTGCGGCACGTGGCCGGCGCGAGCGCCCAGGGCAAGGCGTACCGGTGCCCCGGCTGCGATCAGCTGATCCCCGACGGCGTGCCGCACGTCGTCGTCTGGCCCGAGCACGCGGGCGTCGACGACCGCCGGCACTGGCACAAGGCGTGCTGGAACGCGCGGGACCGCCGCACCCCAGGGGTGCGGCGGTCCCGTAACGCGCCGAAGTTCTAGCCGTCAGCCGTCAGCCGTCAGCCGTCAGCCGTCAGACGTCGCGCTTCTCCAGCAGGGCGAAGGCGCTGCCGAGCACGACCGCGGTCACGCCGAGCGCGATCCACAGCGGGTCCCAGCCGCTCGGCCCGCTGTCGCTGAGCGTGGACGAGTAGAACACGCTCATCTGGCTCGGGATCGAGTACTCGAACAGGGCCTGGCGCAGGCCCTCCAGCGAGGACGAGAACATGAAGATCGCGATGACCAGCGGGGCCAGCAGGACGCCGATCATGATGGTGATGGCGCCGGCCGAGTGCCGGATGATCGAGCCGACGGCCAGCGAGATCAGCCCGAGCAGCGCGAGGTAGAGGGAGACTCCGAAGGTGGCCTTGAGCCACTCCGAGCCGGTCGGCTGCCGGGCGTCGCCCAGCATCCCCACGTGCACCATGGCGACGAAGCCCGTGGACACGAGGGTGACGACGAACGCGACGGCGAAGAACACGACCGCCTTCGCGGCGAGCACCCGGCCGCGGGACGGGCAGGCCACCATCGTCGTCCGGATCATGCCGGTGCCGTACTCCGAGGCCGTGGTCAGCACGCCGAGCGTGATGATGCACATGCTGCCCAGGAGCACCCCGAAGAAGCCGAACGACAGCGCGGTGTCGCTCTCGAGGTCGCTCGGGGAGGCGTTCGCGGCGACGACGGCGCCGGCGAGCAGTCCGATGCCGACGACGAGCAGCACGAACACGCCCAGCGTCCACATCGTGGAGCGCACCGACCGGATCTTCGTCCACTCCGAGGTGACGGCGTGCCCGAGGTGCGTGCGCACGATCGGGATCGGCGAGGTGTAGGCGGGACCGGCCGCGGCGTACGCGGGGCCGGGCGCCCCCTGCCAGGCGTGCGGGGCCTGCGGCGACGGGTGCTGCGGGGTGCTCATCGGGCGTCCTCGGACTTGGTCGGGGCGGCGTCGGGGGCGGCGGCGGGCGCGGCCGGCGCCTTGTCGAGCGAGGCGGCCGGGGCCGGGGCGGGGGTGGCCGCCGGGGCCTGACCCGCCGGGGCGGCCGGCTGGGCCGGGGCCTGTGCGGGCGCCTGCGCGTACGGGTTGGCCACGTTCGGGCCGGGGGCCGTGCCGGGCGCCCCGGGGGCGCCGTACGCCCCGTAGGAGGCCGCCGGAGGCGCCTGGGCGGGCTGCGCGGGTGCGTATCCGGAGTGCTGCGGGGGCGGTGGGGCGTACCAGCCCGGCTGGCCCTGGCCCGGCACCGGCATGGGCATCGGCGGCTGCGCGCCGGGCGGCAACTGCTGTTGGAGGCCGGCCTTCTGATCGATGGTGGACCGGTAGTCGACGGCGCCCTGCGTCATCCGCATGTACGCCTCCTCCAGCGAGGCCTGGTGCGGCGAGAGCTCCCACAGACGTACGTCGGTGTCGTGGGCGATGTCGCTGATGCGCGGCAGCGGCAGCCCGGTCACCCGCAGCGCGCCGTCCTGCTCGGGCAGCACATGGCCGCCCGCCTCGGTGAGCGCCGAGGCCAGCTTCTCGCGCAGCTGGGGGTCGGTGTGCGGGGTGCGGACCCGGGCGAAGTCGGCGGAGTTGGCCGAGATGAAGTCCTTGACGCTCATGTCGGAGAGCAGCTGTCCCCGCCCGATCACGATCAGGTGATCGGCGGTCACCGCCATCTCGCTCATGAGATGGGAGGAGACGAACACCGTGCGTCCCTCGGCGGCCAGCGACTTCATCAGGTTGCGCACCCAGAGGATGCCCTCGGGGTCGAGGCCGTTGACCGGCTCGTCGAAGAGCAGCACCTGGGGGTCGCCGAGCAGCGCGGCCGCGATGCCGAGCCGCTGGCCCATGCCCAGGGAGAAGCCCTTGGAGCGCTTGCGCGCCACGTCCTGGAGGCCGACCACGCCGAGCACCTCGTCGACCCGCCGGGCCGGGATGCCGGACAGCTGGGCCAGGCTCAGCAGGTGGTTGCGGGCGTGCCGGCCGCCGTGCACGGCCTTGGCGTCCAGCAGGGCACCCACCTGGCGGGCGGCGTTGGGCAGCCTCCGGTACGGGTAGCCGCCGATCGTCACCGTCCCGGAGGTCGGGTTGTCCAGGCCCAGGATCATCCGCATGGTCGTCGACTTGCCCGAGCCGTTGGGCCCGAGGAAGCCGGTGACGGCGCCGGGCCGTACCTGGAAGGAAAGGTTGTACACAGCGGTCTTGTCGCCGTAGCGCTTGGTCAGGCCGACTGCTTCGATCATGCTCCGCACCCATCGAAAGGTTCAGGACAGCAGGGCACACGCCCCCGTAAGGGTTAGGAGGATATCGGGGCGCTGACGGTTCCGCTCAAATCAAAGCAAAGCCCAAAGCGTTACGCGTCGCGTTTCTTCAGCAGGAGGTAGCCGCCGGCGAGCGCGGCGAGCGCCCACAGCGCCATGATGCCGAACCCGCCCCAGGGCCCGTACGGGGTGTCGTCGTCGATCGGCGTGACCACCCGCATGATCTTGCTGCCGGCCTGGTCGGGCAGATACCGGCCGATCTTCTTCGTCGCGGAGACGTTGCCGAGGATGTTGGAGATCAGGAAGAAGAACGGCATCAGGATGCCGAGCGACAGCATCGGCGAGCGCAGCATCGTGGCCACGCCCATCGAGAACACCGCGATGAGCGTCATGTACAGACCGCCGCCGATGACCGCCCGCAGGACACCGTCGTCCCCGATCGACGCCCGGTGGGAGCCGAGCATGGCCTGCCCGAGGAAGAACGTGACGAAGCTGGTCGCCAGCCCCACGACCAGCGCGAGCCCGGTGGCCACCGCGATCTTGCTGAACAGGAAGGCGCCGCGCTGCGGCACGGCGGCCAGCGAGGTACGGATCATGCCGGTGCTGTACTCGTTCGACACGACCAGCACCCCGAACACGATCATCGCCAGCTGGCCCAGACTCATCCCGGCGAAGCTGATGAAGGTGGGGTCGAAGGAGAGCCGGTCGTCGCGGCTCATGTTGTCGAAGTCGTCGCCCGAGAACGCGGAGATCAGCATGCCGAGGGCGATGGTGACCACCACCGCCAGCGAGAGCGTCCACACGGTGGAGGCCACCGACCGGATCTTGGTCCATTCGGACCGGATGACCTGGGTCGCCGCCATCATCAGCTCCTCGTCCAGTCGTCGCCCCACTGAGGTCCGGGCTGCTCGAGCTGCTCGGGCGGTCCGGGGGGCGTGTCCGTGTGCGCGTGGTACTCCACCGACTCCGCGGTGAGCTGCATGAACGCCTCCTCCAGGGAGGCGCGCTGGGGGCTCAGCTCGTGCAGCACGATCTGGTGCTGCGCGGCCAGTTCCCCGATGTGCTCGGACTTGCCGCCGTCGACCTCCAGCACGCCGCTGCCGGTCTCGACGACCAGGATCCCGGCGCCGTGCAGCACATCGAGCAGCCGCTCCCGCTGGGGGGTGCGGATGCGGACGTACGAGCGCGAGTTCTGCGCGATGAAGTCGGCCATCGAGGTGTCGGCGAGCAGCCTGCCCTGCCCGATGACCACGAGGTGATCGGCGGTCAGCGCCATCTCGCTCATGAGGTGGGAGGAGACGAACACGGTCCGCCCCTGCGCGGCGAGGGACTTCATCAGATTGCGGATCCAGTGGATGCCCTCCGGGTCCAGGCCGTTGACCGGCTCGTCGAACATCAGGATCCGGGGGTCGCCGAGGAGCGCGCCCGCGATGCCCAGCCGCTGCCCCATGCCCAGCGAGAACCCCTTGGCCTTCTTCCCCGCCACGGAGGTGAGGCCGACGGTGTCCAGCACCTCGTGCACCCGGCTCCTCGGGATGCCGTTGCTCTGCGCCAGGCACAGCAGATGGTTGAAGGCGCTGCGGCCGCCGTGCATGGCCTTGGCGTCCAGCAGGGCGCCGATGTACGTGAGAGGGTCCTTCAGCCGGTCGTAGTGCTGCCCGTCGATCCGCACGTCCCCGGCGGTCGGCCGGTCGAGGCCCAGCAGCATCCGCATGGTGGTGGACTTGCCGGCGCCGTTCGGGCCGAGGAAGCCCGTGACGATGCCCGGTCTGACGGTGAAGGTGAGGTTGTTCACCGCGACCTTCTCGCCGTATCGCTTCGTCAGGCCCGACAGCTCGATCATGCGGCCACGCTAAAGCGCGACAAAGCCCTCTGCCACCGGAGTGGCGGAGGGCTTCGCGATGTTCGGTCGCCGTACCGGTGGGCGTTACCGGGACTGCTGCGCCGGGACCCCGCGGGAGATCGGCTCGTCGTCGGTGGACGGCGTGCCGGCCGCGGCCACCGCGGCGCCGGTCAGCGTGGCGAGCATCTCGCGGACGTTCGTCAGCTGGGCGTTGATCGAGTCGCGGCGGTTGGTGAGGGCCGCCAGCTCGCGCTCGGACTCGGAACGGATGCGGTCCGCCTTGGCATTGGCGTCGGCCACGATGTCCTCGGCCTGGCGCTGCGCCGTCTCGACGGTCTGACGGGCCCGGCGCTCGGCGTCGGTGCGCAGCTTCTCGGCCTCGAGGCGCAGCTGCTCCGCGCGGTGCTCGATCTCCGCGAGACGCTTCTCCGCCTTCTGCTGACGGGACGCCAGGTCGCGCTCCGACTGCTCGCGGCGCTTGGCGAGGTTGGTCTCGAAGTCGGCGGCGGCCTGCGCGGCCTTGGCGCGGGTCTCCTCGAAGAGGGCGTCCGCCTCCTCACGCTTCGACTGCGCGTCCTTCTGCGCCTCGGAACGCAGCTGCGACGCGTCGCTCTTGGCCTTCTCGACGATCCGGACGCCCTCGTCCTCGGACTTGGCCTTGCGCTCCGCAGCGAACGATTCTGCGTCGTTGCGCACCTGCTGGGCCGCCGACTCGGCGAGCTCACGGTGCTGCTCGGCCGCGCGACGGGCCTCCTCGCGCAGGTCCTTGGCCTCTTCCTCGGCGAGGCGGAGGATCTTCTCGACACGCGCGCCGAGACCGGCGTACGACGGCTCCGCGTCGCTTACCTGAGCCTGGGCGTTCTGCGTCTCGAGGTGGAGCTCCTCGATGCGCTTTTCCAGAGCAGTGATACGGGCCAGAGCGCTGTCACGGTCGGAGACGAGCTTCGAGATGCGTTCGTCCACCTGAGCGCGGTCGTACCCACGCCGCACAAGCTCGAAGCCGTAGGGGGAAGTGTCGCTCATGGGGTTCCTGTCGAATGAGACCGGTGAGGTGATAGGGGGAATCCTAGGGGCCTGAACGGTGTGTCATCGAGCGTATACGTGTTTGATCTGGAGAATGACACCCCTTTTGGGTGGCTGAGCGGCAGAGCGCTTGCCAAAGGTGCGGTCAAAGGCCTCAGACTTTAACGCAATTCACACATTCCGCTAGCCGTCCGACGCCTTCCCACCCGATCGGGGCGCCCCGATGACGGCACCCGCCTTGACGCCCCCGTCCTTGCCGCCGGTCGGCACCTCGAAGGACTCCAAGGCCTCCAGCACGTCCTGGACGCGGGAGATCTCGGCGTTGATGTCCTCACGCCGGCGCACCAGGACCTCCAGCTCGCGCTTGCCCTCCTCGACCGTGCGGCGTGCCTCGCGGATCGCCTCGGCCTTGAGCTCCTCGGCCTCGCGCACGAGCGTCGCCTTCTTCTGCTCGGCCTCCTTGAGCAGGCCCTCGGCCTTCTTCACGGCGGCGATGCGGACCTTGCCCGCCTCGGAGTTGGCGTCCGACACCAGCTCCTTCGCCTTCGCCTGCGCCTTGGCGAGCTGCTCCTCGGACGCCTTGATGAGCGCGTCGCAGCGGTCGCCGGTCGACTTCATCGTCTCGGCGGCCTCGCGGCGGGCCCGCTCGTGCAGCCCCTCGATCTCGCTCGTGATGCGGTCGCGCAGCTCCTCCGCCCGCTCCCTTATCGCGGTCGCGTCCCGGCGGGCGCCGACCAGCAGTTCGTCGGCGTCCGTACGGGCCTTCTCCACTCGGGAGTTGCCCTCGACCGTCGCCTCGGACACCAGCCGCTCGGCCTCGTTGCGGGCCGCGCCGACCATCGAGTCGGCCTGCGCCTCCGCGTCCGCCGTGACCTGCTGCGCCTGCTGCTGCGCCTCCGTGAGGAGCTTGTCCGCCTCGGCCGCGGTCTCCGTGATGAGCGTGTCGACCTGCTCGGCCGCCTCGGAGCGCCGCTTGTTGGCCTCCTTGCGGGCCTCGTCCAGCGTCGAGTCGGCCTCCTCGCGGGCGACGCTCATCAGACGGTCGGCCTCCGCGGCCGCCTCCCTCCTGACGCGCTCGGACTCGCTGCGGATCCGCTCGGCGTGCTGCTGAGCGGAACCGACCGTCTCGGCGGCCTCGGCGCGCAGCCGCTCCGCGTCCCCGGCGGCGTCCGCGATGAGCTTCTCCGCCTTGGCGACGGACTCGGCCCGCAGCCGGTCGGCCTCCGCGATCGTCTCGGACTGGAGGCGCTCGGCCTCCGCGATGGTCTCCGTCTGGAGCCGCTCCGCCTCGTTGCGGGCCTCGGTGATGAGGGTGTCCGCCTGCGTCGCCGCGTCCGAGCGGATGCGGTTGGCGTCGTCCCGGGCGTCCGCCCGGGTGCGCGAGGCGTCCTGGTCGGCCTGGGCGATGGCGTCCGAGGCCTCGGTGCGGACCCGCTGGGCGTGCGCGGACGCCTCCGAGCGCAGCCGCTCCGCCTCCGCGATCGCCTCGCCGACGGTCTGCTCGGCCAGCGCCTGCGCGGCCTCCGAGGCCTCGCTCGCCTCGCGCCGGACCCGGTTCGCGTCCTCGGCCGCCCGCTCCTGCACCGCGTAGGCGTCGGAGCGGACCCGGTCCGCCTCCTCCTCGGCCTCGCGCCGGGTACGTTCCGCCGCGTGCTCGGCGGCGGAACGCAGCCCGTTGATCTCGTCCTGCGCCTGCTCGTGCAGCCCGGCGACGGACTCCCGCACCTGCTGCGCGTGCTGCTCGGCCGCCGACACCATCTCGCCTGCGCGCCGGTCGGCCTCCTCGACCAGCCGGACGGCCTCGGTCTGCGCCTCCTCCACGCGCTTGCGCGCCGAGGCCAGCAGTTCCTCGCTCTGCCGACGGACCTGCTCGCGCTCCTGGTCGGCCTCCTGGCGGGCGGAACCGAGGAGCTCCTCGGCCTCGCGGCGGCGCCGCAGCGCCTCCTCCTGGGCGGCGGCCAGCGTCTCGGACGCCTCGGTGGCCAGCCGCTCGGCGGCGGCCTGCGCCTCCGCGCGCACCCGGTCGGCGGTGTCCTGCGCCTCCGACTTCAGCCGCTCCGCCTCGGCGGCGGCCTCGGAACGCAGCCGTACGGCGACGGCCTCGCCCTCGGCGCGCGAGGCGGACGCGTCGGCGGCGGCCTCGTCGCGCAGCCGGTCCGCCTCCGCGGCGGCCTGCTGCTGGAGCGTGCGGATGCGCTCCGCAGCCTCCGAGCGCAGCCGGTCGGTCTCCTCGCCGGCCTCGCGGCGGATCCGCGCGGCCTCCTCCCGGGCGTCGGTCAGCGCCTGCTCGGCGGAGGCGAGCCGGGACTCCGCCTCGGTGTGCAGCCGGGTCAGCTCCTCGGCCGCCTCGGCCTGCCGGGACTCGATCCCGCGTTCGGTCTCCTCGCGCAGCTCGCGCGCGGCCTCCTCGGCGTTCGAGGTGATGGTCTCGGCCAGCTCCACCGCCTCGTCGCGCTGGCGCTCGGCCTCCGCGCGGGTGCGCTCCAGGGTCTCCTCGGCCTGCCGGCGCAGCGTGGTGGCGCGCTCGATGGCCTCGGTACGCACCTTCTCGCTGTCCGAGGTGGCCTTCTGGCGCAGCTCGTCCGCGTCGGCCTTCGCCTTGGAGAGCAGTTCCTCGGCGGTCCTGGCCGCCTCCTCGATCTGCTGGACGGCCTCCCTGCGGGCCTCCGCGCGGATCTTCTCGCCCTCGGCGACCGCGTCGGCGCGCAGCTGCTCGGCCTCGCCGCGCAGCCGCCGGGCCTCCTCCTGGAGCTCGACCGTCTTGGCGCGGTACTCCTTGGTGTCGTCCTTCGCCGAGCCCTTGAGCTGTTCGGCGATGTCGTGCGCCTCGGCACGCAGCCGGTCAGCCTCGGTCTCCGCCTCGCGGCGGATCCGCTCGGCCTCCTCGGCGGCGGCCTTGGTGGTGTTCTGCGCGTCCTCCTGCGCCTTGTTCAGGACGTCCTCGGCGGTCTTCGCCGCCTTCGACAGCTGGGTCGCGCTCTCCTCGGCGGTGAGCGTGCGGGCCTTCTCGGCGGCCTCCGCGACGATCTTCTCGGCCTCGGCACGGGCGTCGGCGACGGCCTGCTCGGCGTCCGCCTTGGTGGCCTCGGCCTCCTTGGTGGCCTCGCTGACCAGCCGGGCGACCTGCTCCTTCGCCGTACGGGTGCGCTGCTCCTTGGCCGCCTCGGCGCCGGCGAGCGCCTTCTCGGCGGCGGCCTTCGCCTCCGCGAGCACCTTGTCGGCCTCGGCCTGCGCCTTGCGCAGCGCCTCTTCGGCCTCCGACATGCGCTGCTCGGCGGCGCGGCTGAGCTCCCCGGCCTGCCGGCGGGCCGCGTCGGACTCCGTGGCGGTGGAGGTGCGCAGCTGCTCGGCGTGGTCGCTGGCCTCCTGGGCCTGGCTGGAGGCGGCGTTCAGCAGCCGTTCGGCGTCCGTGCGGGCCCGCAGCAGCAGCTGCTCGGCCTCGGCGCGGGTGGCCTCGGCGTCGGCCTGAAGCCGCTGGCGGGCCTCCGCGGCCACCCGTTCGGCCTCGGCGCGGGCGGCCGCCAGAGCCTGCTCGGCCTCGGCCCGCGACTCGTCGAGCAGCCGGCGCGCCTGAGCCTCGGTGCGGGCCCGCAGCTGCTCGGCCCACGCCACGTTCTCGTTGACGTGCGACTCGACGTTCTGCCGGCGTTCCGCCAGCTCCTGGTCGAGCTGCTGGCGGCGGGCCACCGCCTCCTGGTGCAGCTCCGCCTGGAGCCGGGCCGCCTGTTCGGCGTGCTCCTGGAGGATTCGCTGCGTCTGCGCCCGGGCCTGGCTCAGCTCCCGTTCGGCGTCCTGCCGCAACTGGTCGGCCTGCATCTGCGCGTTACGCAGCATCTGCTCGGCCTGGTACCCGATATCGCCGCCGTCGAAGGCGGGCCGGGACATGATGGTGCGCCGCGCCTCGTGCAACTTGGCGCGCAGCACCTCGACCTGGTAGCCGAGGTCCTCGGCATGCTGGATCGCCTTTTCCCGCTCGGTCTTCAGCCGCTTCATCTCGGCTTCGAACCGAGTCAGGTGGTCGACGTCAGCCGCCGGTTCCCGCTCCTGGCTCTCGTAGCCCCGCACTGCGCGGTCCCATCCGTCCCTGGTCGCAAGCTTCCCGAACGAGCTCCGTCCATCCGCCGGACGGGGCTCCCGGGGAATGGTGTCAGATCAACGACGGAGCATGGGCTGCTGCCCCGACGCTCGTCCCCCGAAACCCGGACCCCGGCTGCGTCCCGCCGCCGTACGGCAGGACCGGGTCGCCCCGGTGTGAGCGGCGACCGCCCCCAACCCTACCGGCCCATATGTACGAGGGTCAGTGCTCAGGTGACTCAACAGGCGCCGAAGTGACCAGTTCTGTCAGTACTCCATGGCAATCCTTTGGGTGCAGGAAGGTGATTCGTGACCCCATGGAGCCGCCTCGCGGCTCTTCGTACAGAACGCGTACGCCCTTGGAGCGGATGTCCGTGGCCTCCTGGTCGACGTCTGCCGTACCGAAAGCGATGTGGTGGACGCCCTCGCCGTTCTTGTCGAGCCACTTGGCGACGGTGGAATCCGGCCGGGTCGGCTCCAGGAGCTGGAGGTACGAGGCGCCGCCGTCGGACGTATCGTTGATCTTGAGCATGGCCTCGCGCACGCCCTGCTCCTCGTTGACCTCGGCGTGGAACACCTCGAAGCCGTACGTGGAACGGTAGAACTCGACGGTTGCGTCGAGGTCGTGGCAGGCGATCCCGATGTGGTCGATTCGCGTCAGCATGTTGTTAGTGGAGCGCGGCCGTCATGGTTACGCAACGTGCGCGCGATCACACTGACGGCCCGATGACGGCACGGAGTGCCACTCAGTACATTCGAAGTAAACCCTCGTTCACTCCTCGGCCCGTGCAGGCCGGTAAGGGGAATCGCAGCTCATGACTGACTCGACTGGTTCCAACGGCACGACCTCGGTGATCGTCGCGGGCGCACGGACGCCCATGGGACGACTGCTGGGCTCCCTGAAGTCCTTCTCCGGAGCCGACCTCGGCGGCTTCGCGATCAAGGCCGCCCTCGACCGTGCGGGGATCGGTGGCGACCAGGTGCAGTACGTGATCATGGGGCAGGTGCTCCAGGCCGGGGCAGGGCAGATCCCGGCCCGTCAGGCCGCGGTCAAGGCCGGCATCCCCATGAACGTCCCGGCGCTCACGATCAACAAGGTGTGTCTGTCCGGACTCGACGCGATCGCGCTGGCCGACCAGCTGATCCGCGCGGGTGAGTTCGACATCGTGGTGGCCGGCGGCCAGGAGTCCATGACCAACGCCCCGCACCTGCTGCCGAAGTCCCGCGAGGGCTTCAAGTACGGCGCGATCGAGATGCTCGACGCGATGGCGTACGACGGTCTGACCGACGCCTTCGAGAACATCGCCATGGGCGAGTCCACGGAGAAGCACAACAAGCGGCTCGGGATCGCGCGTCCCGAGCAGGACGAGATCGCCGCGCTGAGCCATCAGAGGGCCGCCGCCGCGCAGAAGAACGGCATCTTCGAGGCGGAGATCACCCCGGTCGAGATCCCGCAGCGCAAGGGTGAGCCGGTCGTCTTCAGCAAGGACGAGGGCATCCGCGCCGACACCACCGCGGAGTCCCTGGGCAAGCTCCGTCCGGCGTTCACCAAGGACGGCACGATCACCGCGGGCACCTCCTCGCAGATCTCCGACGGCGCGGCGGCCGTGGTCGTGATGAGCAAGGCCAAGGCCGAGCAGCTGGGCCTGTCGTGGATCGCCGAGATCGGCGCCCACGGCAACGTGGCCGGGCCGGACAACTCGCTCCAGTCCCAGCCCTCCAACGCCATCCTGCACGCCCTGAAGAAGGACGGCCTGGAGGTCTCCGACCTCGACCTGGTCGAGATCAACGAGGCCTTCGCCGCCGTCGCGGTGCAGTCAATGAAGGACCTCGGCGTCTCCACGGAAAAGGTGAACGTCAACGGCGGTGCGATCGCCCTGGGCCACCCGATCGGCATGTCCGGCGCCCGCCTCGTCCTGCACCTGGCCCTGGAGCTCAAGCGCCGGGGCGGCGGTGTCGGCGCGGCCGCGCTGTGCGGCGGCGGCGGTCAGGGCGACGCGCTGATCGTGCGGGTACCCAAGGCCTGAACCCCTCGCGCCTCGTGCATGTCTCACCCCGAACGGATCTGAACGGAGCTGTGATGCAGGACGTCTCCTCGCTGGTCGCCCAGGCCAGAGAAGGCCGGCCGCGGGCCGTGGCCCGGCTGATCTCCCTGGTGGAGGGGGCGTCCCCGCAGCTCAGGGAGGTCATGGAGGCGCTGGCCCCGCTCACGGGCAACGCGTATGTGGTGGGCCTGACCGGTTCACCGGGCGTGGGCAAGTCCACGTCCACGTCCGCGCTGGTCACCGCCTACCGCAAGCAGGGCCGGCGGGTCGGGGTGCTGGCGGTCGACCCGTCCTCGCCGTTCTCCGGCGGGGCCCTGCTCGGCGACCGCGTCCGGATGTCGGAGCACGCCTCCGACCCCGGCGTCTACATCCGCTCGATGGCCACCCGCGGCCACCTGGGCGGTCTCGCCTGGTCGGCCCCGCAGGCGATCCGGGTGCTGGACGCGGCCGGCTGCGACGTGATCCTGGTCGAGACGGTCGGCGTCGGTCAGTCGGAGGTCGAGATCGCGTCGCAGGCGGACACCAGTGTCGTCCTGCTGGCGCCGGGCATGGGCGACGGCATCCAGGCCGCCAAGGCCGGGATCCTGGAGATCGGTGACGTCTACGTCGTCAACAAGGCCGACCGGGACGGCGCCGACGCCACCGCCCGTGAGCTGAACCACATGCTCGGCCTCGGCGAGGCACGCGGCCCCGGGGACTGGCGCCCGCCGATCGTGAAGACCGTCGCCGCCCGTGCCGAGGGCGTCGACGAGGTCGTCGAGGCGCTGGAGAAGCACCGGGCGTGGATGGAGGAGCACGGCGTCCTCGCGGAGCGGCGCCGCTCCCGCGCGGCCCGCGAGGTCGAGACGATCGCCGTCACGGCCCTGCGTGAACGCATCGGGGACCTGCACGGCGACCGCCGGCTGAGCACGCTCGCCGAGCGCATCGTCGCCGGCGAACTGGACCCCTACCGGGCGGCGGACGAACTGGTGGCGGGGCTCACCCAGGGCTGACGCGCGGCCGACGCGGAGAAGGCGGGGCGCCGGCCCGGCGGTCACCGGCGTGCGTCGCGCGACGCGGCCGGGCACCGCACCCCTCGCAACCGGCGTGCGTTGCGCGGCCGGGCAACGCACCCGCCGCTCGCAAGCGGCGTGCGTTCGCCGAGCCGGCGTCGCGTGAGCCCGACGGTGAGGGCGACGGCGACACCGGCAGCGCCCGCACGATCGGGGCCTGCACGGCCACCTCGGCGGGGGCAGCCGTCCGGCCGTGCACTCCGTTCGGTGCGGGCAGCCGTCCTGCCGCACGCCCCGCTCGGTGCGTGACCCCCGTCCGACCCCGGGACGCGCCGACGAGCTGTCCACCGAAAATCCCCTCGTCGGCCCCGTGTCCGTGCTGATACGGTCACCAGCGTGTTCCTCCTCTTGGCCTAGGGCCCGCCTCGGCCCGCGATCGGTGAGCGGCGTCCGGCCGCCCCGCTCGCGGCGATCAGGCGTCCCCTTTTTCTCCCGCCATGAGTCGAGGAACTCCTCATGTCCGCTTCGTCTGCCGTGCGGCCTTCGTATGCCGTCGTCCTGCGCGTTCCACACGCCCGCCGTACCTTCGCCGCCGCCCTGACCGGACGGCTGTCCTACGGGATCGTCCCGCTGTCCCTGATGCTCGCCGTGACCCGCTCCTCGGGCTCGTACGCGGTGGCGGGCGTCGTGATGGCCCTGTTCGGGGCGACCACCGTCTTCCTGTCGCCCGCCAGGGCGGCCCTCATCGACCGGCACGGGCCACGCCGGGCGCTCGCACCGATGACCGCCGCCTACCTCGCGGTGCTCGTCCTGCTGACCCTGGTCCTGACGCGCCCGGCCGGCGCCCCGGCTCCCGTGCTGGGCGCCCTCGCGGCCACCGCGGGCGCCTGTGTGCCACCACTGGGACCCACCATGCGGGCGGTGTGGGGCAGGCTCGCCCCGGACCGGGCCCTGCTGCAACGCGCGTACAGCCTCGACGGGGTCGCCGAGGAACTCCTCTTCGTCGTCGGGCCGTTGCTGGTCGGCGTCCTCGTCGGCCTCGCCCCGCCGGCCGCGGGGATCGTCGTGGGGGCGGCCCTGATGGCCGCGGGCACGGCCGGGTTCCTGTCGTCGCCGGCCGTGCGGACGGTGGGGCCGGGGAAGGCCACCGTGCGGCGGGACGGCGGCGGTCTGCGCGGTCTCGGGCGGCCGGTGGTCGCCATCGCGGGCGTGGGGCTGGCCCTCGGCGTGGTCGATCTGCTGGTCGTGGCGTTCGCCGAGCACCACGGACACGGGACGGGTGGGGCGAGCGCCGCCTGGGTGCTGGCCGCGCTGTCCGCCGGCAGCGCCGTCGGGGGGCTGCTCAACGGGGCCGTCTCCTGGCGGGCCTCGACCGGGGCGCGGCTGCCGCTGCTCACGGCGGGGCTCGGGCTGACACTGTGCGGTGCGGGACTCGCGCCCGGGCTCGGCACGCTCGCCGTCGCCGTCGCGGCCGCCGGGTTCTTCGTGTCGCCGACGATCACCACGGCCTATCTCATGGCCGACGAGATCGCCGCGCCCCAGGCCCGGGTGCGGGCCGGGGCATGGGTCAACACGGCCGTCAACGCGGGCAGCACGGCCGGTACGGCGGTCGCCGGCGCGCTGGCCGGGCGGCTGCCGGTGGCGGTGTGCTTCGCGCTGACCGGAGCGGTGGTCCTGCTGACGGCGGCGGCCGTCGCCGGGCGCGCCCGGAGGGGCACGAGCGATCTCGTGCCCCTCGCCTGACGCTCTCGCCTGACGCTCGGACGCGGGGTCAGTCGTCGAGTTCCTGGGTGACCTCGCCCGTGCGCACGTCGACCTGCCACTCGCCGGACCGGGCGGTGTCCACGCTCCAGACCGTGGCGCGCTCGTCGTCGTCCAGGTCGACGTCGGTCACCTCGCCCTTGGCGGCGACGGCCAGCGCGGCCTCGTGGGCGTCGACGCTCGCGCCCTTCAGCGCGGCGAGGTCCTCGCGGGCGTCGTCGGCGTCGTCACGCTTGTCGTCGGCGCGGTCGGCGTCGTCATCGGCGTCGGCGTCGGCGTCGTCATCGGTGTCCCGTTGGACGTGGACGGCCTTGCCGGTGTCGGGGGAGACGGTGACGGTCCGCTCGACGCCGTCGGCCCCGACGACGTCCACCTGCCAGGTGCCCGCGTCGGCTCCGTCGTCCTCCCGGTCCGCGCCGACGGCGGTGCCCGGCGTGTGCTTCAGGGCGGCCGTGATCACCTCGGCGGCGGTGGCCTTCGAGGACTTCGCCGTGCTCTCCTCGGCCCGGTCGGCGGCCACCGGCTGGGCGGCCCGCACCTCGGCCGAGCCGGTTCGCGCCTCGTCGTCGGCGAAGGCGACCGCCGTACCCCCGCCGATCACGACGGACGCGGCGACGGCTGCGATGACGAGCTTGCGCTTCATGATGGTTCCTCCTGGATGCTTTGGTTTCGGCCTGCTTCGGCTTCGACGACAACCAAGCTGCCCGAACGCACCTGAAGGCACGCTGAAGCAACCTGAAGATCACTTCAGGATCGGTTTGGGACCCTGGTGCCATGCGGCTGTTGATCGTGGAGGACGAGAAGCGACTGGCCCGGTCGCTTGCGGGCGGCCTGACCGCCGAGGGCTATGCCGTGGACGTGGTCCACGACGGGATCGAGGGACTGCACCGGGCGAGCGAGGCGCCGTACGACCTGATCGTCCTCGACGTCATGCTGCCCGGCATGAACGGCTACCGGGTCTGCTCCACCCTGCGCGCAGCCGGCAACGACGTCCCGATCCTCATGCTCACCGCCAAGGACGGCGAGTACGACGAGGCGGAGGGCCTGGACACCGGCGCGGACGACTACCTCACCAAGCCGTTCTCGTACGTCGTCCTCGTCGCCCGCGTCAAGGCGCTGCTGCGCCGGCGCGGACAGGGCGCCGGGGCCGCTGCGGTGCACGTCCTGGGTGATCTCAGGGTCGACACCGCCGCGCGGCGCGTCTTCCTGCGCCAGGACGGCGGCACCGAGGCCGAAGCCGCCCTCACGGCCAAGGAGTTCGCCGTCCTGGAGCAACTGGTCGTGCGGGCCGGCGAGGTGGTGTCCAAGACCGAGATCCTCGACCACGTCTGGGACTTCGCCTACGACGGCGACCCCAACATCGTCGAGGTGTACGTCAGCGCGCTGCGCCGCAAGCTGGGCGCGGGGCTCATCCGGACGGTGCGCGGCGCCGGCTACCGGCTGGAGCGGCCGGAGGCGGCGCGATGAGCCGACGGTCCGGCTCCCGGTTCGGGTCCGTGCGGGCCCGGGCGACGCTCGGCGCCACGCTCGTGGTCGCCGTGGCGCTCCTCGCGGCGGGGACGGCCGTGCTGCTGTCCCTGCGGTCCAGTCTGACCGGCCAGGCCGGCGGACAGGCGGAGCGCTCCGCGCGGACCGTCGCCGCCCAACTGGCCCTCGGCACGCCGTACGACATGCTCTCCTCGCTGGACGACGACGACCGGGTCGTCCAGGTCGTCGACGCGAACGGCGGGCAGACCGCCGCCACCGAGGACCTGGAGCGGATCAGCGGCGCCGGCACGAGCGCGGTGCGGGCGGAGGAGGACGCCGGGGAGGACGCGGGAGACGACGGCGGCGTGGGCGGGGTGACCGGGGCGAACGGCGAGAGCGGCGGCTTCGACGACGACTCCTCCCCCGACTCGCTCGACCCCGGTGAGGTCGGTGACGACACCCGCTTCAGTGCGGGTTCCGCCACCGTCGACGGCGACACGGCCGACTACCGTTTCGCCGCCGTGGACGTCCGGGACCCGAACAAGGGACGGCTCACCGTGTACGCGGGTGCGTCCCTGGCGGCTGAACAGAGCGCGGTGCGGACCGCCCTCACCGTCATGCTGATCGGCCTTCCCCTGCTGCTCGCCGTGGTCGCCGCAGTGACCTGGCTGGTCACCCGGCGGGCGCTGCGTCCGGTCGAGGGCATCCGGCGGGAGATGGCCGCGATCACCGCCGCCGCCGATCTGACCCGCCGGGTGCCCGAGCCGGACACCCATGACGAGGTCGCCCGGCTGGCCCGCACGACGAACGAGACGCTGGCCGCGCTGGAGACCTCGGTGGAACGCCAGCGCCGGTTCGTCGCCGACGCCTCGCACGAGCTGCGCAGCCCCATCGCCTCGCTGCGCACCCAGCTCGAAGTGGGCGTCGCGCACCCGGCGCTGCTGGATGTGCCGGGCGCGGTCGAGGACACCGTACGGCTCCAGCGGCTGGCCGCCGACCTGCTGCTGCTCGCTCGGCTGGACGCGGGGGAGGGGCCGGTGGCCGGCGCGCGGGTGGATCTGGCGGCGCTGGTCCGGGAGGAGGCGGCCGGGCGGCCGGGCGTGGTCGTGCGGGCGAAACCCGCGGAGCCGGAGCCCGTGGAACCGGAGCCCGTGGAGCCGGAGCCCGTGGAGGTGGCCGGATCGCGGGGGCAGCTGGGGCGGGTGCTGGCCAACTTGCTCGACAACGCGCACCGGCACGCCCGTTCGGCCGTCACCGTGACCGTGCGCAGGGCCGGCGGGCAGGCCCTCGTCGAGGTCGCCGACGACGGGGAAGGCGTGCCCGAGGCGGACCGGGAGCGGATCTTCGAGCGGTTCGTACGGCTCGACGACGCCCGCGGCCGTGACGACGGCGGGGCGGGCCTCGGCCTGGCGATCGCCCGCGACGTGGCCGTCCGGCACGGTGGCACGCTCACGGTCCGGGAGACGCCGGCAGGCGGAGCCCTGTTCGAGCTCCGCCTGCCGATCGCCCGGACCGATCGCCCGGACCACCCCGTCTAGCGGGAGTCCCTCACGGGCGTCCCCGCTGCCCGCGGAGGTGTTCCGCGACGGGCTTCAGGGCCTTGGACAGTTCCGTAGTGGCCTCGGGGGAGAGGAGGTCGACGAAGTGCCGCCGCACGGATTCCACGTGATGAGGGGCGACCTTCTGCATCGTCTCCATGCCGTGCTCGGTCAGGACCGCGTACAGGCCGCGCCGGTCGGACTCGCAATTCTCACGGCGCACCAGGTTGGCGCTCTCCATACGGGTGATCTGGTGCGAGAGACGGCTCTTGGACTGGAGGGTGGCGGACGCGAGGTCGCTCATCCGCATCCGGACGCCCTCCGACTCGGAGAGATTCACCAGGATCTCGTAGTCGTTCATGGTCAGGCCGAACGGTTGGAGATCCTTTTCGAGCTGGTACGTCAACAGCCTGTTGACCTCCAGGTGGGTGCGCCAGGCGCACTGCTCCGCATCGGTCAGCCAGCGCGTGGCCGTTTCGGTCTCCATAATTGAAGTCTACCTAAAATGTTGAAAGGCGAACTAGTGAGGGCGGTGTGACGGTGCGCATGCGTTCGATGTCACACTCCGCAGACTACCGCTCACAGCCCGAAGCGACGCTGGAGGTCCCCCAGCTGTCCGGGAAGGCGCGGTGCGCCGGTTTGCCCTCCGTGGCCACCGTGCCCACCAGGTCCGGCGCCGCCGCCGGGCACTCCCGGCTCGTGCGGAACCGCCCCCGTCGCCTGCTCGGCCATGAGCAGCTCGGTCGACTGGAGCAGCACCGTCCCGGCCCCCACGAACTCGAACTGGTGCTCCTCCCCGGAAGCCCCTCCGAGCCCTGTCAGCGCACGTAGACCGCCCATCAGCCCGGTCATGTACCCATGGTCGTAGTGATGGCACGGGGAGGGGCAGTCGGCCCAGCCGACGAGCGCCTGCGGGTCGACCCGGATCGGGGGTTCCATGAACACCACCGGGCCGTTAGATGCCGCGACGAACTTGCCGGTTCCGATCAGCGTGAGAAATCCCGGCACGATCGACTGCTTGAGCGACAGAGTTGGCTGAAAAGCGAGCAGATTGCCCGAGCGAATGGTCAGGTTGCCGTCGTCCAGGTCGTACGAATTCACGTCGAAGGCCCGGTCGGCGAGGAGCATCTTGCCCGAACCCTCCGCCACGACCCAGTCGCTTGCGTGCAGTGGCGAATGGAACGAAGTCCGCACCAGGCGGTCCAGACGGCCGTGTCCGATGCCGTTGAAGTCGATCGACCCGTAGTAGGCGATCATCTTCCCCTTCTGGAGGAACCACTGGCTCCCCTTGAGCTCCACGCAGAAGGTGTAGCTGTTCACGTTGTCGTCGACCGGCAAGGTCATCGGGTCGTGCACCGCCGGGCCGCCGCCCGGAGCCCCGTACATGCTCACAGCTTCTCCTCCGACGCCTGGACGAACACCGCACCGCTGCCGCTCAGCTCCAGCTGGAACGCCTCGCCGGAGCCCCGCCCCACCATGTCCCGCCAGCCCAGCGCCGTCGACAGCTTGTTGCGGACATCGCCGTGGTGGGCGACATAGGCCTGGGGGTCGACATGGACCGGGCGCTGGGGGGTGATCGGGACCTCGAAGACCCCGCCGTGGGCCATCACGGCGACGGCTCCGTGCCCCTTCAGGGTGGTGGTGAACAGACCCTGCCCGCTGACCTGGCCGCGGACCATGCCCATGACCCCGCCCTGCGAGCCCAGGAACATCGTGCCCTGCTGGAGGGTGCCCTCGAAGGCGAGCAGGCGGTCCGCCTCGACGTACAGGGTGTCGCCGGTGAGCCGGATGACCTGGACGTGGTGGCCGCCGTGACCGAAGAGGACCGTGCCGCTGCCCTCGACGGTCATCAGGGGGGTGTCCTCGTTGGCGAGCCGCCGCCCGATCATGGACATCACCCCGCCCTGCCCGCCCTGGACGTTGGGGGTGAAGGCCACCTCGCCGCGGTAGGCGAGCATGGCGCCGCGCTGGCTGAAGAGCCGCTGGCCGGGGACGACGGTCGCCTCGACCATCTTGGAGTTGATCTCGCGGAAGGTCATCTCACACATCCCCCGCGATCGTGTTGCGCTCGCTCGGCTGGACGTACACCAGGCCGTCCCCCTCGAACCGGATCTGGAAGGCCTCGCCGCCGCCCTCGCCCATGAACGTGCGGAAGGTCACACCGGACTGGAAGGTCTGCCGGACGTTGCCCTGGTGCGCGACATAGGCGCCGGGGTCGACCGTCAGCGGGTACTGCGGACTGACGCGCAGCACCACGGCCGGCCCGTCCGAGGTGATGGCCGCCTGGCCGGTGCCCTCGACGGTCGTCGTGAACAGTCCGTTGCCCTGGGTCGCGCCGCGCAGTCCGGTGAAGCTCGTCCCGGTCCTGAGGCCTGCGTCGGTCGCGAGCAGGTTGCTCGACTCGACGTAGAGCTTGTCCCCGTGGAGCTGGACGAGGTTGATCTCGGAGGCGCGATCGGCCAGCCAGCAGGTGCCCTGCCCCCTCACCTCCATCATGGTCATCTGCTCGCCGGTGAGCCTGCGGGTGACCATCCCCCGGATGCCCTCACCGCCGCCGCTGAGCTTCTTGAACGCCATCTGCCCGTCGTACGCGACCATCGAGCCGTTCTTGGCCTTCACGGCGTCCCCGGTCACGTCGACGGCCAGCACCTTGCTGCCTTGAAGTCGAAACATCGCCACGCCGTGAAGGTATCCGCCGGACGGGTGTGCCGAACAGCACCCGGGGGTGGAGAACGACCCTGAACGCACCCTTAGGTGGACCGTTTGCCACAATGGACGAACGCTTGTGCGTGCATTCACAAACCGCCTGTTCGTCGCCGTACCTCCCCCGAAGGTGTCCCGTGGACCTGAAGACAGCCTCCGCCCTCCGCCGCCTGCGCCTGGTCTCCGCCCCCGAGGCCGTGTCCTTCCTTCTCCTGCTGGTCTGCTCGGTGCTGAAGCGGACCACGGACTTCAACGCGGTGCCCGTGATGGGCATGGTCCACGGCGTGCTGTTCGTCCTGTACGTGCTCTTCTGGGCGGATGCCTGGAACCGCGCGAAGTGGCCCTTCGGGACCGCGGCCCTCTACTTCGTCCTTTCGTTCCTGCCGACCGGCGGTTTCTTCGCCGAGCGCAAGCTGCGCCGGGAGGCCGAGGACGCGGTCATCGCCTCCCGCGCCCGCCGGGAATCGGCGGCGAAGGCATGATCGTCGCGTTCTCGGTCACGCCGCTGGGTGTCGGCGAGGACGTCGGTGACTACGTCGCCGACGCCGTCCGGGTCGTCCGGGCGTCCGGTCTCCCGAACCGCACCGACGCCATGTTCACCTCCGTCGAGGGCGAATGGGACGAGGTCATGGACGTCGTCAAGCGTGCCGTGGCCGCCGTCGAGGAACGGGCCCCACGTGTCTCCCTGGTCCTCAAGGCCGACATCCGCCCCGGTGTGACGGACGGCCTGACCTCCAAGGTGGAGACGGTGGAACGGCATCTGGGGGAGCGTTCGGAGTAGAGGCCGGGCCCTGCGACGGAACACCCGTTCCAGCGGTCGCTCGAACGGGTGGCATCTGCGGGGGTTTTCGGTCGGTGCCGCCTGGCTAATGTCTCCCGAGGCCGATCAGGTTCCGCGCGACGGCGTGGCATCGAAGGGGAGTGTGCGGTGGCAGGGCGGCGCGGACCGGGACCGGTCGGCAGGATGGTCACGGCGTTCCTGGTGGCGGCATCGCTGTCGGTGGTCTGCGTGGGGGAGGCGCCCCGGCCGCCCGCCTGCGCACTCGTCGGGGGCGAGCTGACCGTGGACGACCTGCCCGCCGGCTCGTCCGTGCTCGACTGTCTCGCGGTCGGCCGGGTGGTCACCCACGAGGGCGCCGGAGTGGCGGTGCCCGAACCCGGCACGACGGTCAGCGTCGACGCGCTCACGGTGGACGGCTCGGCGCACGGTTTCACCCTGACGGTCGCCGCCGACGGAACGGTCTCCTACACCTACGAGGCGGCCCACACGGCGGCCCACACGGCGGCCGCCGCCGGCCGGGCCCGCGCCGACGCGCCCGCCCCCTGCGCCGACGGCGCCTACTCCACCGCGGGGCGCAAGGAGTACGGCACCTACGAGTGGTTCATCGGCGACGGCCCCCTGCCCGGCCGGCTGTCCCGCGCCGGAGGCCGACGCGCCTTCGAGGACGCCATCGCCACCATCACCACGAGCCGCAACGACTGCGGCTACGACGACACCGTCACGGCGAGGGCCAGGTTCCTGTCGTCGACAGGCAACGAGGCCGGCATCGACCGCGCGGCCCGCTGCACCCGCCGGGACGGT
This sequence comes from Streptomyces rishiriensis, assembly GCF_030815485.1. NCBI lineage: Bacteria > Bacillati > Actinomycetota > Actinomycetes > Kitasatosporales > Streptomycetaceae > Streptomyces > Streptomyces rishiriensis. The sequence continues at coordinate 5,835,253 of NZ_JAUSWV010000002.1, forward strand.
CTGAGCGTGTGGGACGCGGGCGACATCGGCGCCGAGGCCGTCGCGACGACCTGCTCCTGGAGCCGGCCGGTGCCCGACGGCCCCGAGGAACTGCTCGAGGCCGACGTCCGCTTCAACACCCACGACTTCCCGTTCACGAACCGCCCGTCCGGCGGCTGCACGCACGCGTACGACATCCGCAGCGTCGCCACGCACGAGGCCGGGCACGTCTTCGGCCTCGGCCACTCCGGCGCCGGACACGAGAACCTCACCATGTACGCGGACTCGTTCGCCTGCTCCACGGACGCCCGCACGCTCGGCAAGGGCGACGTGCTCGGCCTGCGCAGCCTCTACTGAGCGCCGCCCGACACCAGCGCCATCCCCAGCGGCGTCCGCTCGTACAGCACCTGGTGGCCGTGGCGCCGGGACACCAGCAGCCCGGAGGCGCTGTCCGCGCCCTACGCCGACGGCGTCGGCTCCACCGGACTGGGCCTGCTGATGTGCGCCCTGCCGGTCGGCGCGATCGCCGGCGAGCTGTGGGCAGGCTCCCGGCTGCGTCCGGTCACCCGCGAGCGCGTCGCGCTGCCGCTCGTCTGTGTGACGCTGCTGCCCTGTCTCGGCTACGCGCTCCACCCCGGCCTCGCCGTCTCGCTGCTCCTGCTGGTCGTCTCGGGCGCGGGGTCGGCGTACACCCTCGGCCTCGACCAGTGGATCGTCCGGGACGTGCCCGAGGAACTGCGCGGCCGGGCCATGACGCTGCTCACCGCCGGGCTCATGACGTTCCAGGGCGTCGGCATGGCTCTCGCCGGGGTGGCCGCGGAGCTGCTGGGGGTGGCGGCCGCGGTCACCGGGGCCGGTGTGCTGGGGACGGTCGCCTGCGTACTGACGGCCCTGGAGGTCCGGCGGACCGAGGGCCGAGACGGGGCTGACCACGATATGACCGGCCGGTAAGGTCTGGAGGCGTGCCGAAACCGCCCAGTCTTCCCTTCGACCCCATCGCCCGCGCCGACGAGCTCTGGAAGCAGCGCTGGGGGAACACGCCGTCCATGGCCGCGATCACCTCGATCATGCGCGCGCACCAGATCCTGCTCGCCGAGGTCGACGCCGTGGTCAAGCCGTACGGCCTGACCTTCGCTCGCTTCGAGGCGCTGGTGCTGCTCACCTTCTCCAAGGAGGGCGAGCTGACCATGTCGAAGATCGGCGAGCGGCTCCAGGTGCACCCCACCTCGGTGACGAACACCGTCGACCGCCTGGTGAGGTCGGGCCTGGTCGCCCGGCGCCCCAACCCCAACGACGGCCGCGGCACCCTCGCCGTCATCACCGACAAGGGCCGGGAGGTCGTCGAGGAGGCCACCCGCGACCTGATGGCGATGGACTTCGGCCTCGGGGTGTACGACGCGGAGGAGTGCGGGGAGATCTTCGCGATGCTCAGGCCGCTGCGGGTCGCCGCGCACGACTTCGACGAGGAGTGACCCGGAACCGGGGGAAGCTGCCCCGCCTCCCGCAGGAGTGACCCGGGGCAAGATCTCCCGGAACGGGTCGTTACGCTCGTCGGCATGAAGAAGAGCGTGCTGACCCGCTACCGCGTCCTGGCCTATGTCACCGGTGTGCTGCTGGTCCTGCTGTGCCTGGGCATGATCGCCAAGTACGGCCTGGACGTCGACGGGGCCGCGGACTTCACCCGCGTCGTCGCCATCGCGCACGGCTGGCTCTACGTCCTCTACCTGGTCTTCGCCTTCGACCTGGGATCCAAGGCGAAGTGGCCGGTGGGCAAGCAGCTGTGGGTGCTGCTGGCCGGCACCGTCCCGACGGCCGCCTTCTTCGTGGAGCGCAGGATCAGCCGGGAGCTGGCGGGCCGGATCGCCGACGAGGCGCCCGTGGCCGCGAAGGCCTAGGTCAGGCCCCTGTTCCGGCGCCGATCCGGCCGCCGTACCCGTGCCGCACGCGCGCGTGTACGGCGGCCGGACACGCGCAGTCACCACGGAGCCCCACCGATAGCCATCGACATTTACTTGGACGTCCTAGTAAATTTGAGGCATGGACGCTGACGCCATCGAGGAGGGCCGCCGTCGCTGGCAGGCCCGGTACGACGCTTCGCGCAAGCGTGAGGCCGACTTCACCACACTCTCCGGGGATCCCGTGGAGCCGGCGTACGGGCCCCGGCCCGGTGACACGTACGACGGCTTCGAGCGGATCGGCTGGCCCGGGGAGTACCCCTTCACGCGCGGGCTGTACCCGACCGGCTACCGGGGGCGCACCTGGACCATCCGGCAGTTCGCCGGGTTCGGCAACGCCGAGCAGACCAACGAGCGCTACAAGATGATCCTCGCCAACGGCGGCGGAGGTCTGTCCGTCGCCTTCGACATGCCCACGCTGATGGGCCGCGACTCCGACGACCGGCACGCGCTGGGCGAGGTCGGGCACTGCGGGGTCGCCATCGACTCGGCCGCCGACATGGAGGTCCTGTTCAAGGACATCCCGCTGGGTGACGTCACCACCTCCATGACGATCAGCGGTCCGGCCGTCCCCGTCTTCTGCATGTACCTCGTCGCCGCCGAACGGCAGGGCGTCGACCCGGGCGTCCTCAACGGCACGCTCCAGACGGACATCTTCAAGGAGTACATCGCCCAGAAGGAATGGCTCTTCCAGCCCGAGCCGCATCTGCGCCTCATCGGCGACCTGATGGAGTACTGCGCGTCCGGCATCCCCGCCTACAAGCCGCTGTCCGTCTCCGGCTACCACATCCGCGAGGCCGGGGCGACGGCCGCGCAGGAGCTGGCGTACACGCTGGCGGACGGCTTCGGATACGTGGAACTGGGGCTCAGCCGCGGTCTCGACGTGGACGTGTTCGCGCCCGGACTGTCCTTCTTCTTCGACGCGCACGTGGACTTCTTCGAGGAGATCGCCAAGTTCCGCGCGGCGCGCAGGATCTGGGCCCGCTGGATGCGGGACGTCTACGGGGCGCGGTCCGAGAAGGCGCAGTGGCTGCGCTTCCACACCCAGACCGCCGGGGTCTCGCTGACCGCCCAGCAGCCGTACAACAACGTGGTGCGTACGGCCGTGGAGGCGCTCGCGGCGGTGCTCGGCGGGACCAACTCGCTGCACACCAACGCCCTGGACGAGACCCTCGCGCTGCCGAGCGAGCAGGCGGCGGAGATCGCGCTGCGCACCCAGCAGGTGCTGATGGAGGAGACCGGCGTCGCCAACGTCGCCGACCCGCTGGGCGGTTCCTGGTACGTCGAGCAGCTGACGGACCGGATCGAGGCCGACGCCGAGAAGATCTTCGAGCAGATCCGGGAGCGCGGGCTGCGGGCCCACCCCGACGGACGGCACCCGATCGGGCCGATCACCTCGGGGATCCTGCGCGGGATCGAGGACGGCTGGTTCACCGGGGAGATCGCGGAGTCGGCGTTCCGGTACCAGCAGTCCGTGGAGAAGGGCGAGAAGCGGGTCGTCGGCGTCAACGCGCACACCGGGTCGGTGACCGGGGACCTGGAGATCCTGCGGGTCAGCCACGAGGTCGAGCGGGAGCAGGTGCGCGTCCTCGCGGAGCGGAAGTCGGGGCGGGACGAGACGGCCGTGCGGGCCGGCCTCGACGCCATGCTGGCCGCCGCCCGTGACGGGTCCAACATGATCGGGCCGATGCTGGACGCCGTGCGGGCCGAGGCGACGCTGGGCGAGATCTGCGACGTGCTACGGGAGGAGTGGGGCGTCTACACCGAGCCCGCGGGGTTCTAGGGGCGCCGGTGGGGCGGGGGGCGGGGGCGAGCGGGTGCCCCCGCCCCTCAGACGTGTTCTCCGGGCAGGTCGCCGGACGGGCCGGTGGACGCGGTCAGGCCCAGGAGCAGGACCCGCGTGAAGCTGCGGACCCACTCCTCGTCCGCGGGTTCCGCGCTGACCAGGGTGCGGTGGACCACCGCACCCGCCACGACGTCGAAGATGAGGTCCACCGTGCGGGCGGCCTCGGCCGGGTCGGTCTGCGGGGGGAGCTCACCGCGCGCCTGGGCGCGGGCGCGGCCCTCCAGGACCAGGTCCTTCTGCGGATCGACGATGGAGGCCCGGATGCGCTCGCGCAGGGCGTCGTCGCGGGTGGACTCGGCGACGGCCGCCATCAGACCGCTCTTGGCCTCGGGCCGGGCCAGGATCGCCGCGAACTGGAGGACCACGCCCTCGATGTCGGCGGCGAGGCTGCCCCGGTCGGGGAGTTCGAGTTCACCGAAGAGTTCCGCGACCGCGTCGACGACCAGTTCGTTCTTGCCGGCCCAGCGGCGGTAGAGGGTCGTCTTGGCGACTCCGGCGCGCGTCGCCACATCCCCCAGCGTCAGCTTGGACCAGCCCAGCTCGACCAGCGCCTCCCGGGTCGCGGCCAGGATCGCGGTGTCCGCCGCGGCGCTGCGCGGACGGCCCGTGCGACAGGCGGGGGTGCGGATCTGCATTCCCCGACCATAACCGGCGGTTTGTCATGGGCTTCCGTGAGGGAGATCACTGAGGCGTGGTGTTGCGGAGGCACCCGGTGCCATTACGCTACGACTCGTAGCGAAAGCTCGCGCGGGACGTGCGCGGGCCGGTGGCCCGGCGGGGTGCGGGGTGGGGACCCCGGTGCTCAGGTCCGGGATGTTCGGAAGTATTCGGAACGCTTTTCACGCAGGCGCGCGGACGGGGGAGGATAGACGCATGCAGCCACGGAACATGTCCATGAGCGGAGTCGTCGACCTCGCCGCGGTGAAGGCGGCCCAGGAGGCCAAGGCGAAGGCGGAGCAGACGCGCGCCGAAACGGCACGGCAGGGCGGCGCGGGGGCCGTTTCCCCGGCCGATCTCGTCATCGACGTCGATGAGGCGGGCTTCGAGCAGGAGGTCCTCCAGCGGTCCGCCGAGGTGCCCGTCGTCATCGACTTCTGGGCCGAGTGGTGTCAGCCCTGCAAGCAGCTGAGCCCCGTCCTCGAGCGGCTCGCCGTCGAGTACAACGGCCGCTTCCTGCTCGCCAAGATCGACGTCGACGCCAACCAGATGCTGATGCAGCAGTTCGGGGTGCAGGGCATCCCGGCCGTCTTCGCGGTCGTCGCCGGGCAGGCACTGCCGCTCTTCCAGGGGGCCGCCGGCGAGGCCCAGATCCGGCAGACCCTCGACCAGTTGGTGCAGGTCGCCGAGCAGCGGTTCGGGCTCACCGGCCTGACCGTCGACGCCGACGCCGACGCCGGGCCGGGTGCCGTGGAGGCGGCCGAGGCCGAGCCCGTCGGACCCCACGACACGCTGCTCGAAGCCGCCGTACAGGCGCTGGACGCGGGCGACTTCGGCGGCGCCGTGCAGGCCTACCGCAACGTGCTCGCCGACGACCCGGGCAACAGCGAGGCCAAGCTCGGGCTCGCCCAGGCCGAGTTGCTCCAGCGGGTGGGCGGGATGGATCCGCAGCAGGTGCGCAAGGACGCCGCCGACAAGCCCGAGAACCCCGAGGCGCAGATCGCCGCGGCCGACCTGGACCTGGTGGGCGGTCACGTCGAGGACGCGTTCGGACGGCTCATCGACACCGTGCGGCGCACGGCCGGTGACGACCGGGACGCCGTACGGCTGCGGCTGCTCGAACTGTTCGAGGTGGTCGGACCGGACGACCCCCGGGTGGCGGCGGCCCGGCGGGCGCTGGCGCGCGCCCTGTTCTGATCCGCCGCGCGCCGTGTTCTGACCAGTCACTAAACGTCAGAGCGCGTGGCGCCGCGGTGAAAGTTCTGCCGATGTGGTTCCCCAGCGGCCGCGTTTTACCAAATCTTGGTAATCGCGGCCGCTGTTACTGCAAGTAAGACTTGGGCGTTGTTCTGTCGGATTCTGTCCAGCGATCAACAGCTTTGTCCCGGGCGTTGCTGACACCCTGCGTTGCCGCCCGAGACCTATGGGTCGTTGTTCGGTTATCCGGCCGTTACTAGCGAGTAACGAACCCCCTTGTGCGGGCGGCGAGAATGCACCACGATCGGCCACGCTCGGTCCAATCCCGTACCCCGACAGCCGGTTGGGTCAACGGGTTTTCCTGGGTCCCCACCGAGCAGAGCCGACAGCAGTGCAGTCGGCTCTCGGACAGGGGGGTCTTCGCTGCGGTGAAGCCTGTCCAGCAAGGTTGTGCGTGATGCGTGTCAGGCGCGACCAGTGGTTGTCGCTCGGGGGTGATCGCCGGTGATCGGTGCGCGGTTCGCGCCTCCGAGACAGGCGCTCCCCTTCCCGAGGACGTAGCACTTCTCCCATCCCTGCCCGGCTGAGCCGCCGTCCGAGGGGGCGGCCGGGATCAGGAGATGTACGTCCGAGAAGGAGGAAATATGGAGTCCCAGGTGCGTGGCGGGACCAGATGGAAGCGCTTCGCTGTGGTCATGGTGCCCAGCGTCGCCGCTACGGCATGTATAGGTGTCGCCCTCGCGCAGGGTGCACTGGCCGCGTCGTTCAGCGTGTCCGGTCAGTCGTTCAAGGTGACGGCCGACAAGCTGGAAGGCACGGGTTTCTCGCAGTACGGCGCGATCGACTCGGGTTACACCCTCGACGGCAAGAAGACGGCTCACGCCGTTGCCGTCTCGGCGTTCAAGAGCGCCTCGATCACGAACATGTGCCAGTCCGTGGTCACCCCGAACATCCCGCTGCTCGGTTCCGTCAGCCTCACGCTGAAGGCCGGCGGCGGCGGTACGCCGGTCGAGGCGGAGAACCTGTACATCGACGTCGAGGACCTGAGCGCGGACGCCGTGTTCAAGGGCATCGACATCGGTGTGGCCGCCAAGGACGCCAGCAAGGGTCCGGGCCTCAAGAGCGGTGACACGGCCAACCCGTACGGGTTCGCCCAGCAGGCGGACTCCGCCACGCTGACCGACGTGAAGCAGACGGCGTGGGCCACCACCGCCGGAACCTTCAAGCTCAGCGGCCTGAAGATGTCGCTGTCGACGGGTGTCAAGGAGTGCTACTAAGCACTCTCTGACGGGCGGGGGGGCCGGTGGCGCCCCCGCCCGTCCAGTCTGAAGCCCCTGGCTTCACCAGCACTTCGACTCACCACCACAGAAACGCCGCACCAGGGAGCTGTTTTCCATGAGCGCCGAGACCCCTGTCGCCTCCGGTCAGTTCACCCACCGGAGGGAGCAGTTCCGCGCCTGGCGGGGCACGAGGCCGTTCTGGGCGGGCCTGTTCGTCCTGATCGCCGGCTTCCCCATCGCGTACTTCCCTTACGCGCACCTCCAGGTGGGCCACCTCACTCTGGCGATGGCCACGACGGCGGGCGCGGGATCGCTGATCATCGGCGTGCTGCTGGGCGTCCTGGGCATCAGTCTGTGGTTCCAGAAGCACGTACAGGTCTTCGCCGGAGTCGCGGCGATCCTGCTCGGCCTGGTGTCCATCCCGGTGTCGAACCTCGGCGGCTTCCTCATCGGCTTCCTGTTCGCGCTGATCGGCGGGGCGATGGCCGTGTCCTGGGTGCCGGGCACACCGCCGGCCCCGGCGCCGGCTCCCGAAGCCGGCGCGACCGCCGGCGGCAACCCCGAGGGCGCGTTCCCCGCAAGTCCCGCCGACGCGGGCGACCTCACCGCGAACCCGTACAGCACGGGCCCGGCCCCGACCGGGAAGCCGTCCTTCACGAAGGACGACCACGGGGCGGGCGAGCCGCACGATCTGCACGATCTGTCAGGAACGAGCCCGGCCAACGGGGCGAACGGGAGGCACAGTGCCGGCTGACGAGGTTTCCACCGGGAGCGATGTGGACGCTGCCCGCGTGAGAACCACCGGGCCGCGGCACGCGGCACCCAAGAAGCCGCTGTTCACCAGGCTCCACATGCCGGCCGGCAAGGCGATAGCCCTGGCGGCCATGCCGACGGCGGTCCTCATGGGAATGGGGTTCACCCCGACGCTCGCCAACGCCGAGGACCAGCCGGCGTCCAAGAGCCTCACCATCGACGAGTACAAGGACTGCGTGGCGGCGCTGGAAGGCGCGGACGCCTCCGCGTCGGCCTCCCCGTCACCGTCCGCCTCGGCGAGCGCGAGCGAGTCGGCCGACGACTCGAAGGACGAGTCCGGCTCGGACGGTTCGGCGGACGACTCGAAGGACACGTCGGGCGGTTCGGGCGGCACGGGTGACTCCGGTTCGTCGGATTCAGGTTCCGACGACACGGCCGAGCCCGCTCCCGCGGCGTCCTCCGCGGCCGCCGAACCCGAGAAGTCGTCGGCGTCCGGCGACACCGCGACGGCGAGCCCGTCGGACTCCGAGACGAGCAAGAGCGTCCTGGAGACCGTCGGCGACGCCATCACGGACCTCTTCGACGGCAACGGCGGCGACACGACGGCCGGTTCGAGCCCGTCCCCGTCGGCCTCGGCGTCGGCTTCGGCCGGCGACTCGTCGTCGGACTCCGGCTCGGGCTCCTCGGACACCTCCGGTTCCTCCGGCACCGGCTCCTCCGGCAAGGACTCCTCCGGCACCTCCAAGGACTCCACCGACGCCGTCACCGACACGGCGAAGGACACCGTCGAGGACACCGCCGACGGGGCCGAGGACGCGACGAAGGACACCGAGGAGGCCGCCGACGACGCCACGGCCTCGCCGAGCCCCTCGGAGAGCGCCGGTACGGACGCCGACGACTGCCCCGCCGCCACGGACGAGGAGGGCGGCATCGACAACAAGATCAGGCTGCCCGACGACCCGTGGTACCTGAACGCCAGTTCGCTGCTCCTCAAGGGCGCCGACTACCAGGGCATCGTCAAGGTGAAGACCGCCAACGGCACGGTCAAGGAGGTGCTGAAGTACGTCATCTCCGACGGCACCGACATAGGCGACCTGCACCAGACGGTGGACGACAAGCAGTCCGGCAAGACCTACCACGTGCAGGCGGGCAAGGGCACCACGTCCACCATCCGTGACGGCGACACGATCATGTACACGGAGAGCATCTCCGGCAACCTGTTCGGCCTGATACCCATCACGTTCACCCCGAAGAGCCCGCCGCCGCTGAACATCCCGCTGATCTACTTCACCAACGTGAAGGTCCAGCAGGCGGGCCAGCTCGGCGGCACGCTGACCGTCCCCGGTCTGCACCAGTACACGACCGGCTGAGCGGTACCGGCCGATCGTCCCAGAGCCCGTTCCGGGAGCCGCGACAAATGCTGAGGGCGCCCCCTTCCCAGGGGGCGCCCTCAGCGCCGTACCGGCCCCTTCGCGGGGCCGCCGGATCAGTCGCGGGAGCCGCCACCGAGGTGGTGGACGCGCAGCATGTTGGTGGTGCCGGGCACACCGGGAGGCGAGCCGGCGGTGATGATGACGATCTCGCCCGGGCTGAAGCGGTTGATCTTGGCGATCTGCTGGTCGACCATGTCGACCATCTCGTCGGTGCTGTTCACGAACGGCACGATGTGCGACTCGACGCCCCAGCTGAGCGCCAGCTGGTTGCGGGTGCCCTCGTCGGTGGTGAACGCGATGATCGGCTGGGCCGCACGGTAACGGGAGAGCCGCCGGGCGGTGTCGCCGGACTGGGTGAAGGCCACCAGGCCCCGGCCGCCCAGGAAGTCGGAGATCTCGCACGCCGCGCGCGCGATCGAACCACCCTGGGTGCGCGGCTTCTTGCCCGGCACCAGCGGCTGGAGACCCTTGCTGAGCAGCTCCTGCTCGGCCGCGGTGACGATCTTCGACATCGTCTTCACGGTTTCGATCGGGTACGCGCCCACGCTCGACTCGGCGGACAGCATGACCGCGTCCGCGCCGTCCAGGATCGCGTTGGCCACGTCGGAGGCCTCGGCGCGGGTGGGACGGGAGTTGGTGATCATCGACTCCATCATCTGGGTCGCCACGATCACCGGCTTGGCGTTGCGACGGCACAGCTCGATGAGGCGCTTCTGCACCATGGGGACCTTCTCGAGCGGGTACTCGACGGCCAGGTCGCCACGGGCGACCATGACGGCGTCGAACGCCGCGACGACGTCCTCCATGTTCTCCACCGCCTGCGGCTTCTCCACCTTGGCGATGACGGGGACCCGGCGGCCCTCCTCGTCCATCACCCGGTGGACGTCGGCCACGTCCTTGGCGTCCCGCACGAAGGACAGCGCGACCAGGTCGGCGCCCATGCGCAGCGCGAACCGCAGGTCGTCGATGTCCTTCTCGCTGAGCGCGGGCACGTTGACGGCCGTGCCGGGCAGGTTGATGCCCTTGTGGTCGGAGATGACACCGCCCTCGATGACGATGGTCTTCACCCGGGGGCCCTCGACGTCCAGGACCTTCAGCTCGACGTTGCCGTCGTTGATGAGGATCTGGTCGCCGCGCGAGACGTCGCCCGGCAGGCCCTTGTACGTCGTGCCGCAGATCGTCTTGTCGCCGGGGACGTCGTCGGTGGTGATGGTGAACTCGTCACCGCGCACCAGCTCGACCGGACCCTCGGCGAAGGTCTCGAGGCGGATCTTCGGGCCCTGGAGGTCGGCGAGGACGCCGATGGCCCGGCCGGTCTCCTTGGCGGCGGCCCGGACCCGGTCGTAACGGCCCTGGTGCTCGGCGTGGGAGCCGTGGCTGAAGTTGAAGCGGGCCACGTTCATGCCGGCTTCGATCAGCGACACGAGCATTTCGTGGGAGTCGACCGCGGGGCCGAGAGTACAGACGATTTTCGAACGGCGCATGAGGCGATCCTATCGGTTTGTTTCGCTACGGAATATTCCGTCTGGTGGAAGATACAAATGAGAGGGGTTGTGCTCAGTTGCTTTCCTGCTCAGTTGCCCGCGGCGGAGCCGCGAATGATTACCGCTTCACCAGTGCGTAGGTCTGTGTGGCGATCTCCAGTTCCTCGTCCGTCGGCACCACGGCGACCGCCACCCGCGCGCCGGCGGGCGAGATCAACCGCGGCTCGTCACCGCGTACCGCGTTCAGCCCGTCGTCCACCGCCAGGCCCAGGGAGCCCAGGCCCGCCATGGCCGCCTCCCGCACCGGTGCCGCGTTCTCCCCGACCCCGGCGGTGAACGCGACCGCGTCCACGTGCCCGAGGACGGCGTAATACGCGCCGATGTACTTCTTCAGCCGGTGAATGTAGATGTCGAAGGCGAGCTTCGCCCGCTCGTCGCCCTCGTCGATCCTGCGCCGGATCTCCCGCATGTCGTTGTCACCGCACAGTCCGACGAGCCCGCTCTTCTTGTTGAGAAGAGTGTCGATTTCATCGATGGACATTTCACCAACACGCGCCAAATGGAAGATGACGGCCGGATCGGTGTCCCCGGAGCGCGTACCCATCACGAGCCCCTCCAAGGGCGTCAGCCCCATCGAGGTGTCCACGCACCGCCCCTTCTCGACGGCCGAGGCGGACGCCCCGTTGCCGAGGTGCAGCACGATGACGTTCACCTCTTCGGGGGCCTTGCCCAGCAGCTTCGCCGTCGCCCGGGAGACGTACGCGTGCGAGGTCCCGTGAAAGCCGTAGCGCCGTACGCGGTGCGCGTCGGCGGTCTCGACGTCGATCGCGTAGCGGGCCGCCGCCTCCGGCATCGTCGTGTGGAACGCGGTGTCGAAGACGGCGACCTGGGGCAGGTCGGGGCGCAGGGCCGTCGCGGTACGGATCCCGGTGAGGTTGGCCGGGTTGTGCAGCGGGGCGACCGGGATCAGCCGCTCGATCTCGGCGAGCACGGCGCCGTCGATCACGGTCGGCTGGGTGAAGTGCTTGCCGCCGTGCACGACACGGTGCCCGATGGCGGCGAGTTCGGGGGAGTCGAGACCGAGGCCGTCCTTCGCGAGCTCCTCCGCCACGGCCTTGAGCGCGGCGTCGTGGTCCGCGATCGGCCCGGTCCGCTCACGGCTCTCCCCGCCGGTGGCGAGGGGCGTGTGCTTGAGCCGGGAGGACTGCTCACCGATCCGCTCGACGAGCCCGTTCGCGAGCCGGCTGCTGTCCCGCATGTCGAGCAGCTGGTACTTCACCGACGAGGAGCCGGAGTTGAGGACGAGGACACGGGTCGCGGTCACTGCTGGGAAGCCTTCTCGTTCGGGGTCTGGGCCTGGATCGCCGTGATGGCCACGGTGTTGACGATGTCCTGGACCAGGGCGCCCCGGGACAGGTCGTTGACCGGCTTGCGCAGACCCTGGAGCACCGGCCCGACCGCGATCGCGCCGGCCGAACGCTGCACGGCCTTGTAGGTGTTGTTGCCGGTGTTGAGGTCCGGAAAGATCAACACGCTGGCCTGTCCGGCGACTTCGGAGCCCGGCAGCTTGGTCGCGGCGACGGTCGGTTCCACGGCGGCGTCGTACTGGATCGGCCCCTCGATCTTCAGGTCGGGGCGCCGCTCGCGGACGAGCTTCGTCGCCTCCCGCACCTTGTCGACGTCGGCGCCCGAGCCGGACGTACCGGTGGAGTACGACAGCATCGCGATCCGCGGCTCCACGCCGAACTGGGCGGCGGTCGCGGCCGCCTGGATGGCGATGTCGGCGAGTTGCTCGGCGTTCGGGTCCGGGTTCACGGCGCAGTCGCCGTACACGAGGACCTTGTCGGCGAGGCACATGAAGAAGACGGACGAGACGATGTCGGCGTCCGGCTTCGTCTTGATGATCTCGAAAGCGGGCCGGATGGTGGCGGCCGTGGAGTGCACCGACCCGGAGACCATGCCGTCGGCGAGGCCCTCCTGGACCATGAGCGTCCCGAAGTAGTTCACGTCCGAGACGACGTCGTACGCCAGCTCCACCGTGACGCCCTTGTGGGCCCGCAGCCGGGCGTACTTCTCGGCGAAGGAGTCGCGCAGCTCGGAGGTGGCCGGGTCGATCAGCGAGCAGTCGCCGAGGTCGATGCCGAGGTCGGCGGCCTTCTTGCGGATCAGGTCGACGGGCCCGAGCAGGGTGAGGTCGCAGACGCCCCGGCGCAGCAGCACCTCGGCCGCGTGCAGCACCCGCTCCTCGGTCCCCTCCGGCAGGACGACCCGGCGCCTGTCGACGCGGGCCCGCTCGAGGAGCTTGTGCTCGAACATCATGGGGGTGAGGCGGTCGCTGCTCGGCGCGGAGACGCGGCTGAGCAGACCGGCCGTGTCCACGTGCCGCTCGAACAGCCCCAGGGCGGTCTCGGCCTTGCGCGGGGTGGCCGCGTTCAGCTTGCCCTCGAGGGAGAACAGCTGCTCGGCGGTGAGGAAGCTGTTGCCGGGCACCGAGACGACGGGCGTGCCGGGGGCGAGACGGGCGGCGAGCGTGAGGATCTCGTCGCTCGGCACCTCGTCGAGGGTGAGCAGCAGACCGGCGATCGGCGGGGTGCCGGCGCTGTGCGCGGCCAGCGAGCCGATGACCAGGTCGGCGCGGTCCCCGGGGGTGACGACCAGGCAGCCCGGGGTCAGCGCGTTGAGGAAGTTCGGCAGCATCGCCCCGCCGAAGACGAAGTCGAGCGCGTCACGGGCCAGCCCGGAGTCGTCGCCGAGCAGCACCCTCGCGCCCAGCGCGTGACTGATCTGCGCGACGGTCGGCGCGGCGAGGGCGGGCTCGTCGGGCAGCACGTAACAGGGCACGGGCAGCCGGGTCGCCAGCCGGGCGGCGATCTCCTCCCGGTCGTCCGGGGCCACCCGGTTGGTCACCATGGCGAGGACGTCGCAGCCGAGGACCTCGTACGCCCGGTAGGCGTTGCGGGTCTCCGCGAACACGGACTCCACCGACTGCCTGCGTCCGCCGACGACCGGGATCACGGACGCGCCGAACTCGTTCGCGAGGCGCGCGTTGAGGGCGAGTTCGTCCGGGAACTGGGTGTCGGCGTAGTCCGTTCCCAGGACGAGGACGACGTCGTAGTCGCGGGCGACGCGGTGGAACCGCTCGACGAGGGTGGAGACCAGTTCGTCCGTCCCCTGTTCCGCCTGGAGGGCGGACGCCTCGTGGTAGTCCATGCCGTAGACGGTGGCCGGATCCTGCGCCAGCCGGTAGCGCGCACGCAGCAGCTCGAAGAGCCGGTCGGGCCCGTCGTGGACGAGTGGACGGAACACGCCCACCCGGTCGACCTGCCGGGTCAGGAGCTCCATGACTCCCAGCTCGACGACCTGACGGCCGTCGCCGCGGTCGATTCCGGTCACGTACACGCTGCGGGTCACGCGAGCTCTCCGTCTCTACGGGGGCACGAGGGCACGGGGCACAAAAATCGCCCACCTAGGTGAGCAGATCCCTCTTGACAATACCTCCGGCCGTAGTTAAGGCGCCCGTCAAGAGACAGCCCGCTCGGCGGCGTGAAACAATCGAATCTGGCTCACCGGTACCAACAGCGAGCAGGAGACACAGCACGATGCGCATCGGAGTTCTCACCGCAGGTGGCGACTGCCCCGGCCTGAACGCAGTGATCCGGTCGGTCGTGCACCGCGCCGTCGACAACTACGGCGACGAGGTGATCGGCTTCGAGGACGGCTACGCGGGTCTGCTGGACGGCCGTTACCGCAGCCTCGACCTGAACGCGGTGAGCGGCATCCTGGCCCGCGGCGGCACCATCCTCGGCTCGTCACGTCTGGAGCGCGACCGGCTGCGCGAGGCCTGCGAGAGCGCCTCCGACATGATCCACGACTTCGGCATCGACGCGCTGATCCCGATCGGCGGCGAGGGCACGCTCACGGCGGCGCGGATGCTGTCCGACGCCGGCCTGCCGGTGGTGGGCGTCCCGAAGACGATCGACAACGACATCTCGTCGACGGACCGCACGTTCGGCTTCGACACGGCGGTGGGCGTCGCGACGGAGGCGATGGACCGTCTGAAGACCACGGCGGAGTCCCACCAGCGGGTGATGGTGGTCGAGGTCATGGGCCGCCACGCGGGCTGGATCGCGCTGGAGTCCGGCATGGCCGCGGGCGCGCACGGCATCTGCCTTCCTGAGCGGCCCTTCGACCCCGCCGACCTGGTGAAGATGGTCGAGGAGCGGTTCGCCCGCGGCAAGAAGTTCGCGGTGATCTGCGTCGCGGAGGGCGCCCACCCGGCCGACGGCACCATGGATTACAGCAAGGGCGCGATCGACCAGTTCGGTCACGAGCGCTTCCAGGGCATCGGCACGGCGCTGGCCTACGAGCTGGAGAAGCGGCTCGGCAAGGAGGCCCGGCCGGTGATCCTCGGCCACGTCCAGCGTGGCGGTGTCCCGACGGCGTACGACCGTGTCCTCGCGACCCGCTTCGGCTGGCACGCGGTGGAGGCGGCGCACCGGGGCCAGTTCGGGCGGATGACGGCGCTGCGCGGGACGGACGTGGTGATGGTTCCGCTGGCGGAGGCCGTGACCGAGTTGAAGACGGTTCCGAAGGACCGGATCGTCGAAGCGGAGTCGGTCTTCTAGCCGCCCCGACTCCGCAGACGGCCCGACCTCCCGGAGGCCCGGTCTCCCGGGCGGTCCAGGCTGCCGGGCGGCGCGGTCTCCCGGACGGTCCAGCCTCCATGGAGCCTGTTCTCGGGAGGCTTCCGGCCTTCTGGCGGCCCGGTCTCCGGATGGTCCGGCCTCCGGACGGTCCCGTCTCGGGATCGTCCGGACTCCGGCGGTCCGGCCTTCTGACGGTCCGGTCTCCGGATGTCCGGGCTCGGGGAGCTTCGGCCTCCGGACCGGTCCGGCCGTCTGACGCTCCGGTCTCCGGACGGTCCTGGCGGGACGCTCTGGTTTCCGGGTGGTGCCGGCTCGGGACGCTCCGGACGCTCCGGGCCTCCGACGGTCCTGGCCCCGACGCTCCCCGTGCCGACGGTCCTGGCCCCGGCGCTCCCCGTGCCGACGGTCCCGTCCTCCGGACGGTCATCTCGGCTGGGCGGTCCGGTTCTCGAGGCTGGTCCAGAAGGTGTCGACGATCCGGTCGAGGAAGTCCCGGCCGGCGTCGCTCGCCTCCCCGGCCGCGCCGCCGTCACCCCAGCTGAGCGTGGCGACCATGCGCCCCTGGTAGTCCTGGTGCAGCTCCTGGAGGGTCTCCTCCAGGAGACGCCGGTCCACGGGCACGATCCTGCCCACGGGTCTGACGTACGCCTGCCAGCGCGTGCGGGCGGCGGTGCGCAGCAGGTCCGCCAGCCTGGCCTCGAGGCCGGTCACGGTGACCAGGTCGGGCAGCGAGAGGTCGAGCAGCTCGGCCAGGGCGGCGGACTGCCGGTCCGTGCCGCGCCACTGCCCGCTCTCCTCCATCCGCGTGTACGCCGGGAACTCGTGCCCCACGGCCCGGGCGACGTCCTCGGGGGCGAAGCCCTGGGCGACGCGGTGTTCGCGCAGGGTGCGCGGCCTGCCGATCAGCTCACCCGGGGAACACCACAACACGCCTGCCAGAGCGGTGAGTTCGGGATGGGTGGGGGTGAGTGTCCCGCGTTCCCAGGCGATGACGAGATCGGGGCCGGCGTGCGGGAGGGCGTAAGAGGCGCGCAGCCCGTGGGCGACGTGCTCCGGGGTCATGCCGAGGGCGGCCCGGAGCCTTCGGGCGGCGGGAGCGTCGAAGGGCGGACCCGGCTGACGGGTGTGGGCTGGAGGTCTGGGCACGGGGACAAGGTAGGGGCCGCGGGATGCGGTGACTACGGGCTGTTCGGACATAGTCACCGGTTGTAGGAACCTACGGTGGTGACCGGTCGGTCAGTTGCGACCGAGGAGGGCGCGGTCACTTGCCGCGTGTCGTCCGCACCCAGCGGTAGACCAGTTCCGGCCTCCCCACCTGCCCGTACAGCGGCTTGCGTTCGGTTCTCCCGGCCTCCACCAGATGCTCCAGGTACCGGCGGGCCGTGATGCGTGAGATGCCCACCGCCTCGGCGACCCCCGCGGCGGTGAGCCCGCCCTCCGCCTCCCGTACGGCCTCCGTCACCCGCTCCAGCGTGGGCCCGCTCAGCCCCTTGGGCAGCGCGGCGGGCCCCGGCGCGCGCAGGGTCGCCAGCGCCCGGTCGACCTCGTCCTGACCGCTCGCCTCGCCCGCGGCCCCCCGGAACTCGGCGTACCGCACCAGCCGGTCCCGAAGCGTGGCGAAGGTGAAGGGTTTCAGTACGTACTGCACGACTCCGAGCGAGACGCCCTCCCGTACCACCGTCAGGTCCCGCGCCGACGTCACCGCTATCACGTCCGCGTGATACCCCGCCGCCCGCAGTGAGCGGGCCAGCTGGAGTCCGTGCGCGTCGGGCAGGTGCAGGTCCAGCAGCAGCAGGTCGACCGGCGTGCGGTCCAGCAACCGCCGGGCCTCCGCGCCGGTGTGCGCCTTGCCCACCGCGACGAACCCCGGCACCCGGCCCACGTACATCACATGGGCGTCCGCGGCGACCGGGTCGTCCTCCACGACCAGCACTCTGATCGGCTCTTCGCTCGTCATCCCAGGTCTCCAGACGCCGACAGGGGCCCGGTGGCACCGGGCCCGGTGGCACCGGTGGCCGCCGTCACCGGCAGCGGCAGGCGGACCAGGAACTCCGCCCCGCCGCCCGCGGCCTCCGCCACCGACAGGGTCCCCTCGTGCCGCTGCACCGCCTGCCGGACCAGTGCCAGCCCGAGGCCCCGCCCGCCCGGCCCGGCCGGCTTCGTCGAGAAACCGCGTTCGAAAACCAAAGAGGCGTGCGCCGGGTCCACTCCCGCTCCCGTGTCCGCCACCCGCATCAGCAGCTCGGCACCCTCGGTGGCTGCGGTCACCGTCACCTGCGCCCGGGTGCTCCCCTGGGCCGCGTCCACCGCGTTGTCGATGAGGTTGCCCAGGATCGTCACCAGGTCCCGGGCGGGGAGCGACTCCGGCAGCAGGCCGTCGTCCACCGTGCTCTCCCGCGACACCACCAGCTCCACGCCCCGCTCGTTCGCCTGGGCCGTCTTGCCCAGCAGCAGGGCCGCCAGGACCGGTTCGGCGACGGCCGCGACCACCTGGTCCGTCAGTGCCTGGGCCAGTTCCAGTTCCGCCGTCGCGAAGTCCACCGCCTCCTCCGCCCGGCCCAGTTCGATCAGCGACACCACGGTGTGCAGCCGGTTCGCCGCCTCGTGGGCCTGTGAGCGCAGCGCCTGCGTGAAGCCGCGCTCGGAGTCCAACTCACCCATCACGGACTGGAGTTCGGTCACATCGCGCAGGGTGACCACAGCGCCTCTGCGCTCGCCGCCCGACACCGGGGAGGTGTTCACCACGAGCACCCGGTCCGCCGTCAGATGCACCTCGTCCACCCGGGGCTCGGAGGAGAGCAGCGCACCTGTCAGCGGAGCCGGCAGGCCCAGTTCCGCCACCGACATGCCCACCACCTCCCCCGAGACGCCCAGCAGCTCCCGGCCCCCGTCGTTGATCAGCGCCACCTTGTACTGTCCGTCCAGCATCAGCAACCCCTCCCGCACCGCGTGCAGCGCGGCCTGGTGGTAGTCGTGCATGCGGCTCAGCTCGGTCGCGTTCATGCCGTGGGTGTGGCGGCGCAGGGACGCGTTGATGAGGTACGTACCGATCGCGCCGAGGGCGAGCGCGCCGACGGCCACCGCGAACAGGGCCGTCACCTGGTCCTGCACCCGCTTGCTGATCGACTCGACCTTGATGCCCGCGCTGACCAGACCGATGATCGTGCCGTCGTCCTCGATCGGGGTGACCGCGCGGACGGACGCGCCGAGGGTGCCGGTGTAGGTCTCGGTGAAGGTCTCGCCCTTCAGGGCCTTCGCCGTGTTGCCGCGGAAGCGCTGGCCGATCTGGGTCTTGTCCGGATGCGTCCAGCGGATGCCCTCCGGGTTCATGATCGTGACGAAGTCGACCTCCGTGTCCCTCATGACGCGCAGGGCGTACGGCTGGAGCTCGGCGGTGGGCTTCGCGGTCCGGATCGCCGCCCGCACGGAGGGCGAGTCGGCGACCGAGCGGGCCACGGCCGTGGCTTGGCGGCCCGCCGCCTCCTCGGCCTGGGTGCGGTCGCTGACGTACGTGAACAGCGCGTATCCCGCGACGAGCACCGCTATCAGCACCGCCTGCATGGCGAAGAGCTGGCCGGCCAGGCTGCGGGGTCTCGGCAGAGCGGGGATGCGCATGTCGTCAGTGTGCCCCCGGCGGTAAGCGTGAACTAAATGAACGGAAGGGTGACCGCCCTCACAGGCCGGGAGATAGTCGCGGCAATCCCCCATACACCCCGGACGTGAGCCGCACGCCGGTGATGCCGACGAAGACGTCAAGGAGGGCAGCCGTGGCCGCCAGCAGCACCCCCGATACGGCACCTGCCGCACCCGCTGTCAAGCGGGACCGCACCCACTACCTGTACATCGCGGTGATCGTCGCGGTCGCCATCGGCATCGCCGTGGGGCTCGCCGCTCCCGACTTCGCCGTCGAGCTGAAGCCCATCGGGACCGGCTTCGTCAACCTGATCAAGATGATGATCTCGCCGATCATCTTCTGCACGATCGTGCTGGGCATCGGCTCCGTACGGAAGGCCGCCAAGGTCGGCGCCGTCGGCGGTATCGCCCTCGGCTACTTCATGGTCATGTCGATGGTCGCCCTCGGTATCGGCCTCGTGGTCGGCAACATCCTGGAGCCGGGCACGGGTCTCGCCATCACGGACGCCGTGAAGGAGACCGGGCAGGCGCAGGTCTCGCCGGAGGCCAAGGACACCACCGAGTTCCTGCTCGGCATCATCCCCACCACGATCGTCTCCGCCTTCACCGAGGGCGAGGTCCTCCAGACCCTGCTCATCGCCCTGCTCTGCGGCTTCGCGCTCCAGGCCATGGGCAAGGCCGGCCGGCCGGTGCTGCGCGGTGTCGAGCACATCCAGCGCCTGGTCTTCCGCGTCCTCGCGATGGTGATGTGGGCCGCTCCGATCGGTGCCTTCGGCGCCATGGCCGCGGTCGTCGGCTCCTCGGGCGTGGACGCGCTCAAGAGCCTGGCCGTACTGATGCTCGGCTTCTACGCCACCTGTTTCCTCTTCGTCTTCATCGTGCTGGGCGCGCTGCTGAGGATCGTCTCTGGTCTGAACATCCTCTCCCTGTTCAAGTACCTGGCCCGGGAGTTCCTGCTGATCCTGTCCACCTCCTCCTCCGAGTCCGCGCTGCCGCGGCTCATCGCGAAGATGGAGCACCTGGGTGTCAGCAAGCCCGTCGTCGGCATCACCGTCCCGACCGGCTACTCCTTCAACCTCGACGGCACCATGATCTACATGACCATGGCGTCCCTGTTCATCGCCGACGCGATGGGCACGCCGATGTCGGTCGGCGAGCAGATCCCGCTGCTGCTCTTCCTGTTCGTCGCCTCCAAGGGCGCGGCGGGTGTCACCGGCGCCGGCATGGCGACCCTGGCCGGCGGTCTCCAGTCGCACAAGCCCGCCCTGGTGGACGGCATCGGCCTCATCGTCGGCATCGACCGCTTCATGAGCGAGGCCCGCGCCCTCACCAACTTCGCGGGCAACGCCGTCGCCACCGTCCTGATCGGCACCTGGACGAAGGAGATCGACAAGGCGCGCGTCCGGGTGGTGCTCGCCGGCGGGCTGCCCTTCGACGAGAAGACCCTGCTCGACCAGGACCAGGACCAGGACCAGGACGGGGACGGCCTCGAGACCGCCCCGGTGGACGTGCCCGAGCAGCGCGAGGGCGGCGAGAAGGAACTCGCCAAGGCGTAGGTCGTGTCCGCACGGTCCCGCCCTCCACGACTCCGGGTGTCCGGCCCCGCCTGAACCGGCGCCGGACACCCGGGCACCGCCCCACCGCCCCGGGACGCCCGCGACCCCACGTCCCGGGCGTCCACCACCCCACCGTCTCCGGGCGGCCGAGCACTCCCCCGTGGCCCGGCCGCCCGGTCCGCGTTCTCCAAGGTTCCTGGCCTTCTTCCGGCCCGTTCCGCCCGGCAACGCCCCGCCACGCGGGGCGTTGTCATCGCCGTCGCGCCGCCTCGTTCAGGTGGTCGACTTCCTCCTCGGTCAGGGGCAGGTCGGCTGCCGAGGCCGAGTTCCGGATCGACTCGGGGCGGCTCGCGCCGGGGATCGGGATCACCGTGGGGGAGCGGGTCAGGAGCCAGGCCAGACAGAGCTGCTGGGGGCTGACGCCTCGCTCCCGGGCGAGGTCGTGAAAGGCGCCGAGCGTGTCGGAAAGCCGCTCGCCGGGCCCGTCGAGGGAGCTGCGGGAGATGCCGCCCAAGGGGCTCCACGGCAGGAACGCCAGCCCCAGCTCGGCCGCCAGCCGCAGTTCGGGCTCGCTGTCGCGCACGGCGGGGGAGTAGCGGTTCTGGACCGACACCAGCCGGTCGCCGAGGATCGCCCGGGCCCCGCGGATCTGGTCCGTGTCCGCGTTGGAGACGCCGGCCAGCCTGATCTTCCCCTCGTCGAGCAGATCCCGCAGCGCGCCCACGGACTCCTCGAACGGGATCGCCGGGTCGGGCTTGTGGAGCTGGTACAGCCCGATCGCCTCGACGCCGAGCCGCCGCAGGGAGCCCTCCGCGGCCGTCTTCAGATGGCGGGGATCGCCGTTCACCGTCCAGTCCGCCGCGCCGCCGCCCGGTCTGCCCCGGCCGCCCTTCGTCGCGACGAGCACGTCCGAGGTGTCACCGCCGTACGTGGCGAGCGCGTGGGCCACGAGCCGCTCGTTGTGACCGGGCTCCGCGCCCGGCAGATGGTAGGAGTCGGCCGTGTCCAGCAGGGTCACGCCCGCGTCCAGCGCCGCGTGGACGGTGGCCAGGGCGCGGTCCCGGCCGGGGCGGCCCTCGACGGACAGCGGCATCGCGCCGAGCCCGATCGCGCTGACGCGCAGGTCACCAAGGATGCGGTGGCGCACGTCAGTTCACCTTCCCCAGCGTCTCCTCGGCCGCGCGCCGCAGCCACTGCCGGCTGTTGCCGAAGGTGAACCCGAGCCGGGTGGCGCGGGTGTTGTCCATGCCGTAGAAGCGGCGGAAGGAGAGCGGGGACACCTCACCGACCTCGACCTCCTGGAACACCGCCCGGCCGGCGGGTATCCGCGCCGCCACCGCCTCGCACAGATCCTGCGTGGTCAGCGTCCCGTGCGAGGCCGCGTTGACCGGGCCGGTGAAGTCCTGGCCCACCGTCCAGAACAGGAAGTCGGCGATCTCCTCGACGTGGATGTACGTCGCCGGACGGTTCGCCGTCGGCACGGTGATCGGCTCACCGGCGCGGATGCGGGAGGCGTAGTGCTCCAGCCGTCCCGTGAAGTCGTCGTCACCGCCCAGCACATGGGCGACGCGGACGGCCACGTGGGGGAACGCCGGCTCCGCCGCGAACACCGCCTCCGCCTGCCGCTTGCCCTCGCCGTAGTGGGCGTCGAGGAACTCCGGCCGGTCCCAGGGAAGTTCCGGATCGACCCGGACGTCCCGCGGATCGACGTCCTGCTCCCGCACGAAGGCGACGGAGTCCTCGTACTCGTACACCTCGACCGTCGACGTCAGGACGTACCGCCGGGTGCGGCCGGCGAACACCCGGCGGGCGATCGCCGCCTGGCGGGGGGTGTAGCAGACCTGGTCGACGACGACGTCGAAGGTGCGCGAACCGAGCGCGGCGTTCAGCGCGTTCTCGTCGTCGCGGTCGGCGATCAGGTGCGTCGCGCCCGGAGGCGGCGCGGACGAACCGCGGTTCAGTACCGTCACCCGGTCCCCGGCGGCCAGCAGGCGCGCGATCAGCCGCTTGCCGAAATAGCGGTTTCCACCGATGACCAGGACCTCACGCTCATTTCCCTGCCGGGCCGCCGCCTGTCCGGCGGCCCCTTCCCGGGCCTTTACCTCCTGCGCTGTTTCCATGACCATGATTCTCCCGGCGTACACGCCTGTCCTGAAGGGGTAACCATGGGAGTTCCGGCCGTCGTACCGAAAGAACCTCGGCATTCGCGAGGCGTGGCCGACGAAACCTCGGTGGCCTTCGACGCACTGGACCGGCAGATCCTGGAGTTGCTCCAGACCGACGGCCGGATCAAGCTCAGCGAGCTGGGCCGCCGGGTGCGGCTGAGTCCGGCGGCGGTGACGGAACGGGTGCGGCGGCTGGAGGCGGCGGGGGTGATCAGCGGCTACGGCGCGCACGTCAGCCCGGCCCGGCTCGGCTACGGCATCCAGGCGTTCATCCGGGTCGATCCGCACGGCGGCTACACCCTGAAGCACCCCAGGACCCTCGAGCTGATCGGGCGCCCCGAGATCACCGAGGTCCACCACGTGGTGGGCGAGGACTGCTGGATCCTCAAGGTCGCCGTCCGGGACACCGTCCACCTGGAGGACGTCCTCGAGGCGGTCTCCGCTCTCGGGCGCACCACGACGTCGATCGTGCTCACCTCGCCGGTGGAGCGGAAACCGCTCTTGCCTTGACGTGGGCGTCAAGCCTTACGTTCGTGGCATGCGCATCGGCGAGCTGGCCGCACGGGCCGGGACCACCACCCGGACGCTGCGGTACTACGAGTCGCGCGGGCTGCTGCCCGCGCGGCGCGGCGACAACGGGTACCGGACGTACGACGAGACCGATCTGCGGCTGTTGCGGCAGATCAGGACGTTGCAGGACTTCGGGTTCGAGCTGGAGGAGACCCGGCCCTTCGTGGAGTGTCTGCGGGCCGGGCACCCGGAGGGCGACTCCTGCCCGGCGTCGCTCGCGGTCTACCGGCGCAAGCTGGACGAGCTGGACGCGCTCATCGGGGAGCTGCGGGTGGTGCGGGAGACCGTCGCCGGGGAGCTCGTGCGGGCCGAACAGGCGCGCGACGAGCTGGCCGCCGAGGCGCTGGTTCCGGGGGGTCCGGAGCCCGAGTGCGAACTGGGAGGGCAGGAACGGTGATCAAGGCGGACGGGGTGGCCGAGGTGACGGACGCGGACTTCGGGGCGGCGGTGCTGGGGGCGGACCTGCCGGTGCTGGTGGAGTTCACCGCCGACTGGTGTCCGCCGTGCCGGCAGATGGGCCCGGTGCTCAGCGCGCTCGCCGCGGAGGAGGGCGAGCGGCTGAAGGTGGTGCAGCTGGACGTGGACACCAATCCGGAGACCACCCAGGCGTACCGGGTCCTGTCGATGCCGACCTTCATCGTGTTCCGGGCCGGTGAGCCCGTGAAGTCGATGGTGGGGGCACGGCCCAAGCGCCGGCTGCTGGCGGAGCTGGACGAGGTCCTGTGAGCGGGCGATGAGCTGACCGGCGGGAGGTCTTCGCCGCATAAAGAAATCCCCCGAGCAATTGCGCTCGGGGGATTTCTCTGCGTATATTCGATGGTTCGCGACTTCACTGAATGGAGTCGCAAAGAAGCTCACTGAGCACAGTATATGCGGGCGGGAGTGGAATTGTCAAACGCCGACTTTCCGGATAGTGAATTGCAGTGCGAGCAGGAATTCATCGACGGCCTGTACGCGCGCGTGGACGCCCTGCGCGGCGACACCGAGGGCGCCGTCACCGACGCGCTGGCCCAGGGCAACACGCCCATGCAGGCCCGGCTCGAGCGGGACATCCTCGTCGCCGAGCGCTCCGGGCTGCTCGCCGCGCTGAACGCGGTGGACGGCTCCCTCTGCTTCGGCCGCATCGATCTCACCTCAGGTACCAACCACCACATCGGACGTATCGGCCTGCGCGCCGAGGACGCCGAGCGCACGCCGGTCCTCATCGACTGGCGTGCCGACGTCGCCCGCCCCTTCTACCTGGCCACCGGCCACACCCCGATGGGGCTGCGCCGGCGTCGGCACCTCACCACCGAGGGCCGCCGGGTCACCGCCCTGCACGACGAGATCCTCGACATCGGCGACGCCACCCGCACCGGCCACGAGGACCCGACCGGCGACGCCGTGCTGCTCGCCGCGATCGACTCCGCGCGCACCGGCCGGATGAGCGACATCGTGCAGACCATCCAGGCCGAGCAGGACGAGATCATCCGGGCGCCCCACCGAGGGGTCCTGGTGGTCGAGGGCGGCCCCGGCACCGGCAAGACGGCCGTCGCCCTGCACCGCGCCGCCTTCCTCCTCTACGAACACCGGGAGCTGCTCGCCAAGCGGGCCGTCCTGATCGTCGGCCCCAACCCCGCCTTCCTCGGCTACATCGGCGAGGTGCTGCCCTCGCTGGGCGAGACCGGTGTGCTGCTCGCGACGGTCGGCGAACTCTTCCCCGGCGTGAAGGCGACGGCGACCGAAACCCGCGCGGCGGCGGCCGTGAAGGGCCGCGCCGACATGGCGGACGTCCTCGCCGACGTCGTACGCGACTGGCAGGCGCTGCCCGATCCGGTGATCGCGATCGGGCACGACCGCGAGATCCTGATGCTGGACGACGGTCTGGTGAGCGTGGCCCGCGAGCGCACCCGGGCCGCTCGGCTGCCGCACAACGCGGCCCGCGAGATCTTCGAGGGCCACATCCTCAACACGCTCACCGACATGGTCGCCGAACGCATCGGCACGGACCCCTACGACGGCTCGAACCTCCTCGACCCGAGCGACATCACCCAGATCCGCGACGAGCTCGCCGAGAACCCCGAGGTCTGGGCCGCCATCGACCAGTTGTGGCCGCGGCTGACCCCGCAGCGCCTGGTCGCCGACTTCCTCGCCGACCCCGTGGGCTACGTCTCCGACGACGACGCGTCCGCCCTTCGCCGCCCGGTGACCCGGGCGTGGACCGTGGCGGACGTACCACTGCTCGACGAGGCGGCCGAGCTGCTCGGCGAGGACGACCGGGTGGCGCGGGCCCGCGCGGACCGCGCGCGGGCGACCCAGGTCGCCTACGCCCAGGGCGTCCTGGACGTCTCGTACGCCTCCCGGACCTACGAGTTCGAGGACAAGCACGAGGAGGACTCGGAGGTCCTGTCCGCGCACGACATCATCGACGCCGAACGCTTCGCCGAACGCCACGAGGAGGACGACCACCGCAGCGCCGCCGAACGCGCGGCCGCGGACCGTACCTGGGCCTTCGGGCACATCATCGTCGACGAGGCGCAGGAACTGTCGCCGATGGCCTGGCGGCTGCTGATGCGGCGCAGCCCGACCCGCTCGATGACCCTGGTCGGCGACCCGGCGCAGACCGCCGAGGCGGCAGGCGTCGGCTCCTGGGACAGGATCCTCCAGCCGTATGTCGAGGACCGCTGGGAGCACACCAGGCTCGGCGTGAACTACCGCACCCCGGCCGAGATCATGGAGGTGGCCGCGGCGGTGGTCCGCGCGGAACAACCCGGCTTCGAGCCGCCGAGTTCGGTGCGGTCGACCGGCGTACGTCCGTGGGCCCGCGCCACCGACGACCTGCCCGGCGCGGTCGCCGAGGCGGTCGGCGAGCTCACCCCCACCGAGGGCCGGCTCGCCGTCATCGCCCCGCGCGACCTGCACCGCAAGCTGGCGGCCCGGCTGGACGGGGTGACGGCGGGCGCCGAGCCGGACCTCACCCGGAGCGTCGTACTGCTCGACCCGCGCCAGTCCAAGGGCCTGGAGTTCGACTCCGTGCTGGTGGTGGAGCCTTCGCGGTACGGCACCAGCGACCTGTACGTGGCGCTGACCCGGGCGACGCAGCGGCTGGGCGTGCTGCACAGCAGGACCCTCCCGAAGGCGCTGGCCGCGGCCCTCGCGGAGCACCCGGCGTAGCCGGGGACGTCAGGCGTACCGGCCGGCGTCGTGATCACCGCGGTGCACGGCCGGTGTGACGGCGAGCGGGCGGGCAGGCCCCACCGCACACCGCCGCACCGGCCGGCAGCCCGCACCCGGATCGCGGATCGCGGACCGCGGACCGGGACACCCGGGACAAGGTTCAGGCAGGCCGCAGCCACACCGTCGCCAGCGGCGGCAGCGTCAGCCGGACGCTCGCAGGCCGACCGTGAAGGCCCTGCGGCTCCGGCTTGACCGGGTCGGGATGGGCGACACCGCTGCCGCCGTACCCGGCCGCGTCGGTGTTGAGGACCTCGTGCCAGGCCGGGACGTCGTCGGGCGCGCCGAGGCGGTAGTCGTGGCGGACGAGTGGGGAGAGGTTGGAGACGGACAGCAGCGGGACGCCCTCGGCGTCGTAACGCAGGAAGGCGAAGACGTTGTCCTCGGCCGCGTCCCCCACCACCCACTGGAAACCGGCGGGGTCGGTGTCCAGCTGCCAGAGCGCCGGGGCCGCGCGGTAGACGGTGTTCAGGTCGCGGACCAGGTCCCGGACACCCCGGTGGTCGGCCTCGGCGCCGTACGCCGGATCCAGCAGCCACCAGTCGGGACCGTGCGCCTCGGACCACTCCGCGCCCTGGGCGAACTCCTGCCCCATGAAGAGCAGTTGCTTGCCCGGATGGGCCCACATGAACGCCAGATACGCGCGCAGGGCGGCGCGCTGCTGCCACCAGTCGCCAGGCATCTTCGACACCAGCGAGCGCTTGCCGTGCACGACCTCGTCGTGGGAGAGGGGCAGCACGTAGTTCTCGCTCCAGGCGTACACCAGCGAGAAGGTCATCTCGTGGTGGTGGTACTTGCGGTGCACCGGCTCGTGACTCATGTACTCCAGCGAGTCGTGCATCCAGCCCATGTTCCACTTCAGCCCGAAGCCGAGCCCGCCGAAGCCGCTCGGACCCGGATGGTGCGTGGCCCGGGTGACACCGTCCCAGGCCGTGGACTCCTCCGCGATCGTGACGACCCCGGGGCTGCGGCGGTAGACCGTCGCGTTCATCTCCTGGAGGAACGCCACCGCGTCCAGGTTCTCCCGGCCCCCGTGCTCGTTCGGGGTCCACTGGCCCGCCTCGCGGGAGTAGTCGAGGTACAGCATCGAGGCGACGGCGTCCACGCGGAGGCCGTCGATGTGGAACTCCTCGCACCAGTACACCGCGTTGGCCACCAGGAAGTTGCGCACCTCGCGGCGGCCGTAGTCGAACTCCAGCGTCCCCCAGTCGGGGTGCGCGGCCCGCAGCGGGTCCTCGTGCTCGTACAGCGGACGCCCGTCGAACTCCGCGAGGGCCCATTCGTCGCGCGGGAAGTGCGCCGGCACCCAGTCCATCAGGACGCCGATGCCGGCCCGGTGCAGCGCGTCCACCAGGTACTTGAAGTCGTCGGGTGTGCCGAGGCGGGCGGTGGGGGCGTAGAACCCGGTGACCTGGTAGCCCCACGAGCCGCCGAAGGGGTGCTCGGCGACCGGCATCAGCTCGACATGGGTGAAGCCCAGGGCCCGGACGTACGCGGGCAGCTGCTCGGCGAGCTGACGGTACGTCAGGCCCGGTCGCCAGGAGGCCAGATGGACTTCGTAGACGGAGAACGGCGCCTCGTGCACGGGTATCTCGGCCCGCCGGGCCAGCCACTCCTCGTCGCCCCACTCGTAGTGCGAGGCGTGCACGATCGACGAGGTCGCCGGCGGCACCTCGGTGCGCCTGGCCAGCGGGTCGGCGCGCAGGGTGTGCGAACCGTCGGGGCGGGTGATGTCGAACTTGTACAGTTCGCCCTCGCCGATGCCGGGCACGAACAGCTCCCAGACCCCGGACGAGCCCAGTGACCGCATCGGATACCCCGTGCCGTCCCAGAAGTTGAAGGTGCCGGCCACTCGCACCCCGCGCGCGTTCGGCGCCCACACGGAGAAGGCGGTGCCGCTCACACCCTGGTGGGTCGTCGGACGCGCACCGAGCACCGTCCACAACTGCTCGTGCCGGCCCTCGCCGATCAGGTGCAGGTCCAGATCGCCGAGCGTCGGCAGGAATCGGTAGGCGTCCTCGGTCTCCAGGACGGTGTCCTCGTAGGTGACGAGGAGCCGGTGGACCGGGACCTCGCCGAGCGGCAGCAGGCCGGAGAAGAAGCCGTCGCCGTCGTCGTGGAGTTCTGCGCGCAGGTCCCCCGCCAGCACCGTGACCGACCGCGCGTACGGGCGCAGCGCCCGGAAGACGACCCCGCCGGGCACCGCGTGCGCGCCGAGCACGGCGTGCGGGTCGTGATGGGTGCCGTGCAGCAGGCGTTCACGGTCGACGGGCCCGATGGCGGGGTCGATGACGGGGACGGGGCCGGGAACGGTGTCGGCCTCGGGGACCCCGGGGCCGGGAACGGTGTCGGCCTCAGAAAGGGCGTCGGCCTCGGGGACGGTGTCCATGGGGTCCTTCACCGGCTCGTTCGCGGCGACCCCGTCGATCGGCGCCGGCACTGCGGCGGGCGCTGCCGTCTCGGGCTTCGCGGTAGCGGCGGCCGCCACCCCGTCCGGCGTACCCGCCACCGGCGCTTCCGGCGTACCCGCCACCGGCGTCTCCTCGGCCCGCTTGCTCGCCGGGTTGTCGACCGCCGTGTTCTCGGACGCCGCCTTCCTGCCCGTCGTCTTCCTGCTCGCCGCCTTCTTGGCCGCCGCCTTCTCGGTCACTGCTTTCTTCGCGGTGGCCTTCTTCTTCGGGGGAGTCACGTACGGAGCCTCCTCAAGGCAGGTCGGGTGCGGCGAGGCGGTGTATCGCGGACAGGGGTACGGGGAGCCAGTCGGGGCGGTGCCGGGCCTCGTAGACGACCTCGTAGACCGCCTTGTCCGTCTCATGGGCCCGCAGCAGCACGGGGTCGGTGCGCGGGTCGACGCCCGCCACCTCGGCGTAGCCGGAACAGTAGGCCGCCCGGCAGGCGTGTGCCCAGGCCGGGGAGGGAGGGTCCGCCGAGTGGGCGGCGTAGTCGAAGGAGCGCAGCATGCCCGCCACGTCCCGCACGGTCGGCTGGGGCATCCGCCGCTCGGCCAGCGGCCTGGCGGGCTCCCCCTCGAAGTCGATCAGCGACCACTCCCCGGAGGCGGAGCGCAGGCACTGACCGAGGTGCAGATCGCCGTGGACGCGCTGGGCGGTCCAGGTGTGGCCCTCGGCCGCGAGGTCCGCCAGCGCGGTGAAGGCGGTGCGCAGCGCCGGCGCGTAGGGACGCAGCGCGGGCACCGCCTGCGCGGCGGCGTCCAGCCGCTCGGTCATGCCGTCCACCATCGGACGTATCTGCGCCTGTCCCAGGGTGGCCGTGGGCAACGCCCGGGCCAGCGCGCCGTGCACCTCGGCGGTGGCCCGCCCCAGGGCCCGGGCCTCGGTGGCGAAGTCCTCGCCCTTGGCCAGTTCCCGCAGCGCCAGTTCCCAGCCGTCCGCCGCGCCCTGCACATACGGCTGGAGCACGGCCAGGACGTACGGCTCGCCCTCGTCCTCACCCGGGTCGCCGTACATCCAGGCGGTCGGCGCGGGCACCCGGGCGCAGCCCTCACGGGCCAGCGCCAGCGGCAGCTCCAGGTCGGGGTTGACGCCCGGTACGACCCGGCGGAGCAGCTTGAGAATGAACGTATCTCCATAGATGACGGACGAGTTCGACTGCTCGCCCGTCAGCCGGCGCGGCACCAGGCCCGACCGGATCTCCTGACCTGGGTCCCGCTCGCAGCGCAGTCCGCCGATCCGGGCCCCGGTGCGCAGGGCCTCCAGCAGCACCTCGGCGGGCCGGGTGTCGTACAGGGCGTCGAACACCGTCCGCCCGGCCAGCGGACCCTGGGTCACATGCCCGATCAGCGCGGGCGCCAGCCGGGGCGGCAGGGCCTCGCGGGTGCCGATCAGCAGCTGGTAGCAGTCGCCGGGCCCCGCCGGCTGATGGGCGCGCACCAGCAGGTGGTACAGCCCCAGTCTGGTGTGGGCCGGCAGCAGCTCGGTGGCCGCCACCAGCGAGAAGCCGGTGACCGGACGGCCCTTGCCGGCGAACCAGCGCTGCCGGGGCAGCCACTCCCGCAGCAGGGGGTCGAGCGAAGCGAGAAGGCCGGGGTCGGTCCGGCCGGAAAGTGTGACAGTCGCCGCCATAGGTGTCACATTCCTTTCCCCGGGGGGCGGGGTCGGGGCGTTACTGTTGCGTGCCCCGGGCGGGGCGGTGGAAACCGCCCCGCCCGGGCTTTCAGGACGCGTCCCTGCGCAGCCTGAACCAGTAGAAGCCGTGGCCCGCCATGGTGAGCAGGTACGGCAGGTCGCCGACCGCCGGGAAACGGACGCCGCCGAACAGCTCCACCGGGTACCGACCCTTGAACCGGCTCAGGTCCAGTTCCGTGGGCTGCGCGAACCGCGAGAAGTTGTGCACGCACAGCACCAGGTCGTCCTCCCCCTCCTTCGTCAGGGGAGCCTCGCGCAGGAAGGCGAGGACCGCCGGGTTGGAGGACTGGAGTTCGGTGTAGGTGCCGAGGCCGAAGGCGGGGTTCTGCTTGCGGATCTCGATCATGCGCCGGGTCCAGTGCAGCAGCGAGGAGGGCGACGACATCGACGCCTCCACGTTCGTGACCTGGTACCCGTAGACGGGATCCATGATGGTCGGCAGAACCAGCCGTCCGGGGTCGCAGGAGGAAAATCCTGCGTTGCGGTCCGGTGTCCACTGCATAGGGGTGCGGACGGCGTCGCGGTCGCCGAGCCAGATGTTGTCGCCCATGCCGATCTCGTCGCCGTAGTAGAGGATCGGCGAGCCGGGCAGGGAGAGCAGCAGGGCGGTGAAGAGCTCGATCTGGTTGCGGTCGTTGTCGAGGAGGGGTGCGAGCCGGCGGCGGATGCCGATGTTGGCGCGCATGCGCGGGTCTTTCGCGTATTCCGCGTACATGTAGTCGCGTTCCTCGTCGGTGACCATTTCGAGGGTGAGCTCGTCGTGGTTGCGCAGGAAGATGCCCCATTGGCAGCGCGAGGGGATCGCGGGGGTCTTCGCGAGGATTTCGGAGACGGGGTAGCGGGATTCCCGGCGGACCGCCATGAAGATGCGGGGCATGACGGGGAAGTGGAAGGCCATGTGGCATTCGTCGCCGCCGGAGGCGTAGTCGCCGAAGTAGTCGACGACGTCCTCGGGCCACTGGTTGGCCTCGGCGAGGATCACCGTGTCCGGGTAGTGGGCGTCGATCTCCTTGCGGACCCGCTTGAGGAACTCGTGGGTGGCCGGCAGGTTCTCGCAGTTGGTGCCCTCCTCGGCGTAGAGGTAGGGCACGGCGTCGAGGCGGAAGCCGTCGATGCCCAGGTCCAGCCAGAACCGCAGCGCGGAGATCATCTCCTCCTGGACGGCCGGGTTCTCGTAGTTGAGATCCGGCTGGTGGGAGAAGAAGCGGTGGAAGAAGTACTGCTTGCGGATGGGGTCGAAGGTCCAGTTGGAGACTTCGGTGTCGACGAAGATGATGCGGGCGTCGGCGTATTGTTTGTCGTCGTCGGCCCACATGTAGTAGTCGCCGTAGGGTCCGTCGGGGTCTTTCCTCGATTCCTGGAACCACGGGTGCTGGTCGCTGGTGTGGTTCATCACGAAGTCGATGATGACGCGCATGCCGCGTTGGTGGGCGGCGTCGACGAACTCGACGAAGTCGGCGAGGTCACCGAATTCGGGGAGGACGGCGGTGTAGTCGGATACGTCGTATCCGCCGTCCCGTAGGGGGGATTTGAAGAAGGGCGGCAGCCAGAGGCAGTCGACTCCCAGCCATTGCAGGTAGTCGAGTTTGGCGGTGATGCCTTTGAGGTCGCCGACGCCGTCACCGTTGCTGTCCTGGAAGGAGCGGACGAGGACCTCGTAGAACACGGCGCGTTTGAACCACTCGGGGTCGCGGTCCTTGGCGGGTGTGTCCTCGAAGGTGTCCGCAACGGGCTCGTTGACGATCATGATGTGGGTGACCCTCCGATCTGCGGGTTGGACGGTCGCAGGACGGTGAGTACGTGCGCGGGCCGGGTGCCCGGTTCGAGGCGCACGTAGTTGGCCCTGCCCCAGTGGTAGGTCTCGCCGGTGAGCTCGTCGCGCACCGGCACCGACTCGTGCCAGTCCAGGCCGAGTTGCGGCATGTCCAACGACACCGTCGCCTCCTGGGTGTGGTGGGGGTCGAGGTTGACGACCACCAGAACCGTGTTCGAACCGCTCTTCTTCGAGCTCCTCTTCGAGTAGGCGATCACCGCTTCCTTGTCGGTGGGATGGAAGTGCAGATCGCGGAGTTGGTGCAGGGCCGGGTTCGCCCGCCGGATCTCGTTGAGCCGGGTCAGCAGCGGGGCGATGCTGCGGCCCTCCCGTTCGGCCGCCGCCCAGTCACGGGGCTTGAGCTGGTACTTCTCCGAATCGAGGTATTCCTCGCCGCCTTCCTTCAGCGCCGTGTTCTCGCAGAGTTCGTAGCCGCTGTAGACGCCCCAGGTCGGCGAGAGGGTCGCGGCCAGGACGGCGCGGATCTCGAAGGCGGGGCGGCCGCCCTGCTGGAGATAGGCGTGCAGGATGTCGGGGGTGTTGGCGAACAGATTGGGCCGCATGTAGGAGGCCGCGTCCCCCGAGAGTTCGGTGAGGTACTCCGTCAGTTCCTGCTTGGTGTTGCGCCAGGTGAAGTAGGTGTACGACTGCTGGAAGCCGATCTGGCCGAGAGTGTGCATCATCGCGGGGCGGGTGAAGGCCTCGGCGAGGAAGATCACGTCGGGGTCGGTGCGGTTGACGTCCGCGATGACCCGTTCCCAGAACACGACCGGCTTGGTGTGCGGGTTGTCCACCCGGAAGATCCGCACCCCGTACGACATCCAGTGCCGCAGGACCCGCACGGTCTCGGCGACGAGACCGTCCAGGTCGGCGTCGAAGGCGATCGGGTAGATGTCCTGGTACTTCTTCGGCGGGTTCTCGGCGTAGGCGATGGTCCCGTCGGGCCGGTGATGGAACCACTCGGGGTGTTTCTGCACCCAGGGGTGGTCGGGGGAGCACTGCAGGGCGAAGTCGAGGGCGATCTCCAGACCGAGCTCGCCCGCCCGCTCCACGAACCAGGCGAAGTCCTCGATGGTCCCCAGCTCCGGGTGGACGGCGTCGTGGCCGCCCTCCGGTGAGCCGATCGCCCAGGGCACGCCGACATCGTCCGGGCCGGGATCGAGGGTGTTGTTGCGGCCCTTGCGGAACGTCGTGCCGATGGGGTGGACGGGCGGGAGGTAGACGACGTCGAAGCCCATCGCGGCGATGGCGGGGAGCCTGCGCGCGGCGGTGCGGAAGGTGCCGTGCGGGCGCTCGGGGGTGCCCTCGGAGCGGGGGAAGAACTCGTACCAGGCGCCGTACAGGGCGCGTTCGCGCTCCACCAGCAGCGGCAGCGGCTCCGACGCGGTGACCAGCTCCCGCAGCGGATACCGGCCGAGCACGGCGTCGACCTGCGGCGTCAGCGCCGCCGCCAGCCGGGCGAAGGCCGGGCGGGTCTCGTCGCGCAGTGCTTCGGCCGCCGTCAGCACCACGGCGCGTTCGGGGCCCTCCGGCACTCCTGCGGCGGCGCGTCCGTACAGTCGCGCGCCCTCTTCCAGGACCAGCTCGGTGTCCATCCCGGCGGGGATCTTGATGCGGGCGTGGTGGCGCCAGGTGGCGACCGGGTCGCTCCAGGCCTCCACGGCGTACGTCCAGCGGCCCGTGGCGTCCGGTGTGACGTCCGCGCCCCAGCGGTCGGTGCCCGGGACGAGTTCACGCATCGGTGTCCAGGGGCCCGGGTTGCCGTCCGGATCCCGCAGGACGACGTTGGCGGCGACGGCGTCGTGTCCTTCCCGGAACACGGTCGCCGAGACCTGGAACGTCTCACCCGTGACCGCCTTGGCGGGCCGGCGACCCTGCTGGACGAGCGGGCGGACGTCCAGGACGGGTATGCGCCCGACGACGGTCGCGTCGCCGCCCGAGGAGGATCGCTCCGGGGCCGGCGGACCGGGTGCGGGCGTGAGCACCGGCACGGGCGCTTCCTTTTCCGGGCCGTCGCGGCCGTCGGGGACGTCGGCGCTGCCGGTGCTCTTGCCGTTCTTGCTGTTCTTGTTGTTCTTGGTGCGAGGCGTCGGGGGTGATGACGGGTGGTGCCTTGCTGGCATGACCGCTCCTGTCCGCATCAACGGGGGGTAGGCGGATGGATGTGGTGGGGAGGGGGTCCTGCGAAGGAGTACCGGAGGAGCCTTCCACCCTATTCGGGTGAGCAATCCGGCACGTTGTTAACTCCTCGTGCCGTTGTTGGTGCACAAAACCGGCCCCGTTCGAGGGGAACGGAGCCGGCCTCGGAACTCCGTCAGGTGGACGGTGGGACCTGGAGCAGTTTGTTCGGCGCACCGGTTTTCCGGCCGGAAACCTTGCCGTTCGCCGCCCCCGTGACGAGCGCCCGCGCGATCTGAGCGGGCGTGGTGTTCGAGTGGTCGGCGAGATGGAGCGCGGCCGCGCCCGCCGCGTGCGGCGCCGCCATGGACGTACCGGAGCGGGTCACCCGGCCGGTGTCGCTCGTGTACGACGCGGAGATGATCGGCAGATGGCTTCCGCCGACGGAACCGGGCAGACCGGCGCCGACTGTCTTCCCCTCCGGTGCGGCGTGCGCGGGCAGGGTGCCGGCCGAAAGGACCACGCTCGTGACGACCGCGGTCAGGCCCCCCACCCGGCGCAGACGCCGTGTTCGCGTCCGTGCCATGGTTCGAGTTCCCCTCCTCGACTCGGCGTACGACGGCTCCGCCGACTTGTCCGACTTCACCGGGTACGCCACTGGGCAGCCTCTCGTGCGGGGCGAAGGGCCACAAGGTGGCCTACCGGGACGGAACAGGTTTCGGCCCGTTGTCGCGGGTCGGGCCGAAAAGCGTGGGGCCGCGGGCGGCCAGCCATCAGCGGGCCCCGGGTCGGCGCCGGTACCTTCGTAGACGACGTGGACGCACACCGCCGTGCGTCTCTTCCTCACGCACGCCGAGGTGGAATGTGAAGGCGATCCGTCGATTCACCGTCCGACCCCTCCTCCCCGAACCCCTGCGGCCACTCAGCGATCTGGCCCGCAACCTGCGCTGGTCCTGGCACGCGGAGACCCGCGACCTCTTCCAGTCCGTCGACCCCGAGCGCTGGGCCGTCTCGGACGGCGACCCGGTGCGACTCCTAGGCGGCGTGCGCCCGGCACGCCTGACCGAGCTCGCCGGGGACCGCCGGTTCCTGCGCAGGCTGAGTGCCGCCGCCGACGACCTGCACGACTACCTGACCGGCGACCGCTGGTACCAGGCGCAGCCGGGTACCGCCGGGCTGCCCGCCGCCGTCGCCTACTTCTCACCCGAGTTCGGCGTCGCGGCCGCCCTGCCCCAGTACTCCGGTGGCCTCGGCATCCTGGCCGGCGACCATCTGAAGGCGGCCAGCGACCTGGGCGTCCCGCTGATCGGCGTGGGGCTGCTCTACCGGCACGGATACTTCCGTCAGACGCTCTCCCGGGACGGCTGGCAGCAGGAGCACTATCCGGTCCTCGACCCCAACGAGCTGCCGTTGACCCTTCTGAAGGAGGACGACGGCACCCCCGCGCAGGTCTCGCTCGCCCTCCCCGCGGGCAAACAGCTGCACGCCCGGGTCTGGCTGGCCCAGGTCGGCCGGGTCCCGCTCCTCATGCTCGACTCGGACGTCGAGGAGAACGACCTCGGCGAACGCGGGGTGACCGACCGGCTCTACGGCGGCGGCAGCGAGCACCGGCTCCTCCAGGAGATGCTGCTGGGCATAGGAGGTGTCCGGGCGGTACGCACGTACTGCCGGCTGACCGGCCACCCCCCGCCCGAGGTCTTCCACACCAACGAGGGCCACGCCGGCTTCCTCGGCCTGGAACGGATCGCCGAACTCTGCGACGAAGGGGTGGAGTTCGACGCCGGACTCGAGGCGGTCCGCGCCGGCACGGTCTTCACCACCCACACCCCCGTCCCGGCCGGCATCGACCGCTTCGACCGTGAGCTGGTGGCCCGCCACTTCGGCCCCCAGGCCGAACTCCCGCGCATGGACGTCGACCGCATCCTGCGGCTGGGCATGGAGACCTACCCCGGCGGTGAGCCGAACCTCTTCAACATGGCCGTGATGGGTTTGCGGCTGGCGCAGCGTGCGAACGGCGTGTCGCTGCTGCACGGCCAGGTGAGCAGGGAGATGTTCTCCGGCCTGTGGCCCGGCTTCGACCCGGACGAGGTGCCGATCACCTCCGTCACCAACGGTGTGCACGCTCCGACCTGGGTGGCCCCGGAGGTGCTGCGGCTCGGCGCCCGCCAGTTCGGCTCCGGACGCGCCGAGGACGCCCTGAGCGTCGGCGGCTCCGACCGCTGGGACGCCGTCGCCGACATCGCCGACCAGGACATCTGGGAGCTGCGCCGCGAACTGCGCGAGCAACTGGTGGTGGAGGTGCGGGAGCGGCTGCGCGCCTCCTGGCGCCAACGGGGCGCGGGCACCGCCGAACTCGGCTGGATCGACGGCGTCCTGGACCCGGACGTCCTCACCATCGGCTTCGCGCGCCGCGTCCCCTCGTACAAACGTCTGACCCTGATGCTGAGGGACCGAGACCGTCTGATGGATCTCCTCCTGCACGCGGAACGGCCGATCCAGATCGTCGTCGCGGGCAAGGCGCATCCGGCGGACGACGGCGGCAAACGCCTGGTCCAGGAACTGGTCCGGTTCGCCGACGACCCGCGCGTGCGGCACCGCCTCGTCTTCCTGCCCGACTACGGCATGGCGATGGCGCAGAAGCTCTACCCCGGCTGCGACATCTGGCTGAACAACCCACTGCGCCCCCTGGAGGCCTGCGGCACGTCCGGCATGAAGGCGGCGCTCAACGGCTGTCTCAACCTCTCCGTGCTGGACGGCTGGTGGGACGAGTGGTTCCAGCCCGACTTCGGCTGGTCGATCCCCACCGCGGACGGCATCGGCACCGACCCCGACCACCGCGACGACATCGAGGCGGCGGCCCTCTACGACCTCCTCGAACAGCGCATCACCCCCCGCTTCTACGAACGCGGGCAGGCGGGCCTGCCCGACCGCTGGATCGAGATGGTCCGCCAGACCCTCACCCTGCTCGGTCCGAAGGTGCTGGCGGGACGCATGGTCCGTGAGTACGTCGAGCGGCTCTACACGCCGGCCGCCCACGCCCACCGGACGATGACGCCCGACACCGCGCGCGAACTCGCCGTCTGGAAACAGCGGGTGCGCTCGGCCTGGCACGCCGTGCAGGTGGACCATGTCGAGACGTCGGTGGCCACCACCACCGCCGAACTCGGCACGACCCTCGCGCTGCGGGTCCGCGTCGGCCTCGGCGACCTCACCCCCGACGACGTCGAGGTGCAGGCCGTCTCGGGCCGGGTCGACGAGGAGGACCGCATCACGGACGCGACGAAGGTCCCCCTGAAGCCGGCCGGCGGCCCCGACCTGGAGGGCCGCTGGCTGTACGAGGGCCCCCTGTCCCTGGACCGCACGGGCCCCTACGGCTACACGGTCCGCATCCTCCCCGCCCACCGCCTCCTCGCCTCGGGCGCGGAGTTGGGCCTGGTGGAGGTTCCGTCCGAGGAGGCGGTGGAGGGGGCGGGAGTCATCCTGCGGTAACCGCCCGCCGCCGACCGCCCGCCCGAGGCGCCGACGTGATGACGTCGGCGCCTCGGTGCCGTCGTCGGTTCCGGGCGAGGGACGCCGACGCGCTCGTCGGCCGTTGCCGCGGTTCCCGGACGGCGGGCGGGGCTGACGCGATGGGGCGGGGGATAACCGGTAGGCGGATCGCGGGGTGCGGGCTATGCTCCCCCGCGATGACTACTTCTTCTGTAGACAGATCGGGGGACTCGTCCGCGCAAGGTGAGTGCTGATGCTCACTCGGATCGCGAACGAGGATTCCCGACTTTCCTTCTGGCTGCGCGTGCGCGAGTTCGCCGTGCCGGCCTCCATGATCGAGACCGCGACCGTCCGCCGCAGTGCCGGGGACTGGGCGGGGGCCTGTGCCGCCGCGGGTATCGACGTCGATCTCGACCTTCGTGCCGTCGCGCGTGCGTACGGTCGCGAGTTCGTTTCCCGGCTCCGGGCCGATCTCCGTCATCTGGCGCCTGACCTGCTGCGATGGCATATGCCCAGGGTCGCTCCCGACGGGCTGCTGCGACCGGGGCTGACCGTCTCCCTGGCTCGGTACGACGTCGATGTCGGCGTCGCCGGGCGGGACGACACCCGGTGGCCGGTGCACCTGGTGGTGCGGACACCGCCCGCCTGGGCGGACGCCGGCCAGCGGTTCAGCCTCGGGCTGTGGGACGGGTCCTCCGGCGATCGTGCGCATCCGCATCCGCATCCTCGTCCCAGTCGGCGGTTCCGGTTCGACCTGCACCGTCACCTCTGGGACGCGCGTCGCGCGGACGAGCTGCGGACCCGGGCCGGCGACGGGGTGGGTGACACCCTGCTCGGAGACGGACTTCCCGTGCCCGACGGGCGTCGCTGTGCCGCCGACCGGTGGGCGGACGAGGCCGCGATCCTGCTCCGCGCCGACGGGGCGACCGGCTCCGAGGGAACAGTTCTTGTGCGGCTCGGAGGACGGCATCGCCTGGTTCTCGGGCTCGGACTCCAACCCGGCGTCGGCGGCGAGCCGTCCGCGTCGTGGATCACCGCCGTGTCCACCCGCGCCGGTGGCGGGACCGTGCTGCCGGTGCTTCCCGACGCCGCCACCTGGGTCGCGCCCGACCTCGAGTTGATCCGCTCCGGCGCGATCGACGTCGGCCTGCTGCATCCGCTCGTCGCCTCGGCGCTCCTGCCGGATCCGGCGCCGCCCCCCGGCCCGTCCTCGGCCCCGTCCTTGTCCCCGGCTGCGTCCTCGTCCGGGGACGTCGCCGGGAAGCGGGGCGGCGGGCAGCCGCATCTCGTGGAGTGCCGGGGGGAGCAGCATCGGATCGGGCTGGTCGACGGGGTGCTGGCCGCGCTCGACCACGGACCGGACGAGGTGCGGCGGGAGGAGTTGCTGGTCGCGCTGACCGGTACTCCGCTGCCCTGCCTGCAGGCCATCGATGACGCTCACCGGCGTCCGGACTGCCTGACCGGGGTGCGCGACCGACTCGTCCATGGAGACGTCACCGGTGCGCTGGCCGTCGTCGAGGAGCTGCTCGGCCCCGACGCGATCCTGCGCGAGGGTGCGTTGCGGGACGAGTTGCAGGCGGCCGCGCGGCGGCGCATCACCTACGGGCTGTTCCGGGCCGGACTGGCGGGGCCCGGGCCCGGCCGCGTCCTTCCCGGGCCGGCCCGTACCACCGCCCACCGGTCACACCCCCGCCACACCTTCGCCGCGCGCTGAACCCCGCGCACCCCACAGCCACGCCCCGGCAACGCCCAGCCCCGCCAACCCCCGAACCCCAAAGGTGATCACCCATGCCCACATGCGCCCCGCTCACCCTCGTCGACACACCCGCCGACCCCTTCGCACCCGAATCCGCACCCGGCTCCGCAGCCGGCACCGAGACAGCGCAACTGGACGTCGCCGGCGACCTGTTGACGCTTCTTCGGCACTCGACCACCGAACCCCGGCCCGACGACCAGCTCGAGGCCCTCACCCTGGCCGTGGCCGCCGATCTGCCCGTGCTGCTCTGGGGTGAACCGGGCATCGGCAAGACCGCCGCCCTCACCCAGCTCGCCGCTTCACTCGACCTGCCGCTGACCACCGTCATCGCGAGCGTGCACGAGCCGTCCGACTTCTCGGGGCTGCCCGTCGTCGGGGACGATCCCGCCGAGCAGGGGGTTCCGATGGCCCCGCCGGACTGGGCGGTACGGCTGGTACGGGCCGGGAAGGGGCTGCTGTTCCTCGACGAGTTGTCCACCGCGCCGCCCGCCGTGCAGGCCGCGTTGCTGCGCCTGGTGCTCGAGCGCCGGATCGGGTCGCTGCAACTGCCGCGGGGGGTACGGATCGTGGCCGCCGCCAACCCGCGGGGCTCGGCGGCCGACGGCTGGGAGCTGAGCCCGCCGCTGGCCAACCGGTTCGTGCACCTCCAGTGGGTCCACGACCACGAGGTCGTCGTCCGCGGACTCGGCGGGACCTGGCCCCGGGCCACCATGCCCCGGCTCGACCCGGAGCGGCTGCCGGAGGCCGTGGACTTCGCCCGGCGCGCGGTGTGCGGGCTGCTGGCCGCCAGGCCCACGCTCGTGCACCGGCTGCCCAGCGGGGAGACGCGCCGGGGCGGTCCCTGGCCGTCCCCGCGCAGCTGGGACATGACGCTGACTCTGATCGCCTTCGCCACCGCGGCCGGCTCCTCCCGGGACGTGCTGTCCCAGCTGGTCAGGGGCACGGTCGGGGACGGTCCGGGGCTGGAGCTGCTCGCGAGCCTGGACCGGCTGGACCTTCCGGACCCGGAGACGCTGCTCGCCGACCCGGCGGGCGCCGAACTGCCCGAGCGGGGCGACCTGCGCCAGGCCGTTCTGGACGGTGTGGTGGCGGCGGTGCGCGCCCGGCCGGAGCGGTCCCGTTGGGACGCGGCGTGGGAGCTGCTGGTCAAGGCGGTGGAGACCGGGGCCCCGGACCTGGTGGTGGTCCCCGCGACCACTCTCGCGACCCTTCGGCAGGAGGACTGGGACGTCCCCGCCTCGATCGAGAGCCTCGCGGGCGCCGTCGGACTGTCCCGGCGGGCGGACCAGGCGGCGGAGCGGACGGCGGCACGGCTCGCCGAGGCGGCGGCGAGGGCCGGCCGGTGACCGCGCACTCGACGGCCGAGACGTCCGACCCGGAGCCGGGTCCGGGGCTGGACCTCGACAAGCTCCTC
This sequence comes from Streptomyces rishiriensis, assembly GCF_030815485.1. Taxonomy (NCBI): domain Bacteria; kingdom Bacillati; phylum Actinomycetota; class Actinomycetes; order Kitasatosporales; family Streptomycetaceae; genus Streptomyces; species Streptomyces rishiriensis. The sequence goes on from NZ_JAUSWV010000002.1 coordinate 5,876,355, forward strand.
GCCGCCCGGCTGCACGCCGCCCGGGCCCGGCCCTATCTGGCCACGGCGCTGTTCGCCCTGCACGTCGTGGTGTCTCGGCAGGTACCGACGATGGCCGTGGACCGGTACTGGCGGTGCTACGTCTCGCCCGCGTTCGTGGACGGGATGCCGCTGGAGGAGCTGGCCGCCGTATGGGTGCACGAGGTGTCGCATCTGCTGCGCGACCATCACGGGCGCAGTGACCGGTACGCCCGGCAGCACGGGCTGACCGGGCCGGGGGAGCGGCTGCGGATGAACATCGCCGCCGACTGCGAGATCAACGACGACGCGTACGGCGACGGGCTGGTCCGTCCCGAAAGCGCGGTCAGACCCGCGTCGTTGGGACTGCCCGATGGCAAGCTGATGGAGGAGTACCTGAGCCGGTTCCGGCTGGGGGCGCACACGGACGGTCTTTCCTGGCTGGACTGCGGCAGCGGCGCCGACGGACTCGGCCGGGAGTGGGAGCTGGGTCCCGACGGCGCGCACGGGCTCAGCAAGGAGGAGCGGGACGCGGTCCGGTTCCGGGTGGCGCAGGGCATCAACGGCAGGCCGGGCTCCGCTCCGCAGAAGTGGAAGCGCTGGGCGGAGGAGGCGTTCCATCCGCCGCAGCCGTGGCGGGAGTTGCTGGGCGCGGCCGTCCGCTCGGCGGCCTCCGGGCCGGGCGCGGGCGAGGACTACACCTACGGCCGCCCGGCGCGCCGCTCGGCCGGTCTGCCCGGGGTCGTCCTGCCGAGCCTGCGCCGCAGACCGCCCCGGGTCTGCGTCGTCATCGACACCTCCGGGTCGGTCAGCGACGCGGAACTGGGCAGTGCCCTGCTCGAGGTCGCCGCGATCTCCCGTGCCGTGGGCGGCCGTCGGGACCTGGTCACCGTGGTGCCGTGCGACGCTTCGGCCGGGTTCGTGCACTCGCTGTGCCGAGGCGAGGGGATCCCCCTGCTGGGCGGCGGCGGAACGGACCTGCGCGCCGGCTTCGCCAAGGCGCTGCGGACGACACCCCGGCCCGACGCGGTGGTGATCCTCACCGATGGCCAGACCCCCTGGCCGGAAGCCCGCCCGGCCTGCCGGACGGTGGTGGGCCTGTTTCCCCGGGGCCGGAGCAGGCACGACGAGAACAACCCCGACTACGTACCGGACACCCCGCCCGCCTGGGCCCGCGTGGTGGAGATCGGATCGGTGGGGGCAGGGTGCTGAGGGCGCGGTGACCGCGTCGCCACGCCCTCGCCGTCGAGGACCGCGGCCCCGCGGGCGACGAAGGACTCGTCGACGGATGGGGGCAACGGCTCCGGCGGGTCGAGCGGTTCCGGTTCGATGGGGAGCGGGTCGGGCAGCTCGGGTTCCGTCGCCGCAGAATCCCCACCGTGGCTCGGATCCGCCGCCCGCGCCGCCTCGTCCGGCGCCCACGCCGGAGTGGAGTTCCGAGGAGTGGCAGCCCGGTGATCCGGTCGAGACCACACCTCTCGCCGCCCCTGAGCAGGGCTGACATAGGCTGTGCCGCCCGGTGATCGACACACAGAGAGGCCGACGGCACGTGTCCGACAGACCGTCTGAAGAGCACAGATCCGGTTCGGAAAAGGGGGAGGGGAACGGCAGCTCCATATCCGACCAGGAATGGGCGGAGTTCGTCCGGGAAAGCGAACGCGCGATACCTGACTCCGCGCCGAAGGAGCCGTCCGCGCGGGCCCGCGAGGTCACGGATCGGCTGCGGCGGCAGGAGGCGCGCGGAGCGACGCCCACGCGGTGGCGTACCGTCGCGGATCTTCAGCAGACGCACGAGCGGGCGTCTCGGCGCAGGCGGCGGCTGTGGGCGTTCCTCGGGGTGCCCGTCGCGATCGCTCTGGGCGTCGTGGCGATGCGGCCCTCGCTGCTGCCGGGGAACCCGTTCCGTACCGGCGTGCCCTCATCCGCCGCGGCCGCCTCGCCGCTGCCGGCGGAGACCGCTGCCCCGACCGCCGCGCCCGGCGCGGCGGGCGTCGCGCTCCCCACGATCGAGCGGCCGTTCGCGGGCTCCCCGGCGCTGCAGTGGGCCGACGGCGCGGCCGGCATCGTGCCGCCGAAGGCGACCCGGATCGGATCGCTGTCCAAGGCCCAGGTGGAACAGGCGCTTCAGCAGACCAGGAAGCTGCTGATCGACGCGAACCTCGATCCGGCGACCCTGCGCGGCGGACGTCCCGAAACGGCGCTCTCCGTGCTCGAGCCACGGCAGAAGGAAATGCTGGACCTGCTGAACACCTCGCTCAGCAAGCCGGACGAGGAGCACGATCCGCTGCTGATGTTCAGCCGCTTCGACCCCGCCGAACTGCGCCTGGCCGGTGACGTGGTCAAGACGCGGGGACGGATGACGTTCGAGGCGGGCGAGAGTGCCTCCGTCGTCGTGCACGCCGACTACACCTTCGTCTACCCGCTGGTGCGCGTCGACGAGGACGCCCCGACCGAGGTGCAGCGCACCATCGTGCGTCGGGTCGTCGACGTCGAGCTCTTCGATCCCGACAAGTGGATCGTCACCCCGGGGAAGATCACCGTCACCCGGTACGACCAGGAGATCGGCAACTCCGCCTGCGACGTCTACGACGGTTACCTGCATCCCCAGTTCTCGACGGCGGCGGCCGAGCAGCCGACGGGTGCGCCTGCGACCGGCCCGACGACGGACCCGTACGACCGCAGCCAGGACATCGCCCATGTCGTCGAGGAGGGGTGCGGAGTGGTGTCCCGTACCTGAGGGACGTCACCCACTCGTCAGGGACGTCACGACTTGTCGCCCTCGGACAGTTCGCGCAGCACCACCCCGCACCGCCGTGCGTACGCCTGCTGCAGGCCGCGGGTCGCCGGGCCGGCGGCCCTCGCGTACCACTTGGCACCCCGGCTGAAGGCGGAGACCGTCAGCCAGACCGTGCCGTCTCCGGTGCGGTCGACGACGAAGGCCTCCTCGCCGCATTCGGGGTGGCCGGGGAGGGTGCCGTACGCCCAGCCGGCCCGCCGGTGTTCGTCCACCGTCCAGACCACCCGGCAGGGGGCTTTGATGAGGCCGGCCAGGGTGACGGTGACGTCGACGCCGGGGGCGGCCCGGTCCGCGGTGGTGTCCATGCCCACCCCCAGGGTGCGGTGCATCTCCCAGGTCAGGACCGCTTCGGCGGCCCGGCGGAAGACGTCGTGACCCTCACCGAGGCGGGTGCGGACGTGGAGGGAGTGGAAGCCCGCGGGGCAGTGGCCGGGGCGGTCGCGGGTCGCGCCGACATCGTCGTACGTGAAGTCCTTCGAAGACATGGGAGCCAAGAGTAAGGCGGTACCCGGGGATGCCTTCGTCCCGGGTACCGCCTCAGCTCGAACGCTCGGTCGTCAGGCGACGTTGACGGCCGTCCAGGCGGCCGCGACCGCCTTGTACTCGGTGCTGGTCGAGCCGTACAGCGCCGACGCCGCGCTCAGGGTCGCCGTGCGGGCGCCCGAGTAGGTGGTCGTCGAGGTCATGTAGGTCGTCAGCGCCTTGTACCAGATCTGGACGGCCTTGGCGCGTCCGATGCCGGTGAGGGTGGAGCTGTTGTACGTCGGGGAGTTGTAGCTCACCCCGTTGATGGTCCGGCTGCCGCTGCCCTCGCTCAGCAGGAAGAAGAAGTGGTTCGCCGGGCCGGACGAGTAGTGCACGTCCAGGTTCTTCAGCGAGGACGACCAGTAGTTGGCCGAGCCGCCGTCCTTGCTCGGCTGGTCCATGTAGCGCAGCGGTGTGCCGTCGCCGTTGATGTTGATCTTCTCGCCGATGAGGTAGTCGCCGACGTCGGAGGAGTTCGCCGCGTAGAACTCGACGGCGGTGCCGAAGATGTCGGAGGTCGCCTCGTTGAGGCCGCCGGACTCGCCCGAGTAGTTCAGACCCGCCGTGTTGGAGGTGACGCCGTGGGTCATCTCGTGGCCGGCCACGTCCAGGGAGGTCAGCGGGTGGGTGTTGCCCGAGCCGTCGCCGTAGGTCATGCAGAAGCAGCTGTCGTCCCAGAAGGCGTTCACGTACGCGTTGCCGTAGTGGACGCGGGAGTACGCGGCGACGCCGTTGTTCTTGATGCCGCTGCGGCCGAACGTCGACTTGTAGAAGTCCCACGTCGCCTGCGCGCCGTAGGCGGCGTCGACGGCGGCCGTCTGGTCCGTGGTCGAGCTGGAGGCTGCGCCGGTGCCCCACGTGTCGTCCGCGTCGGTGAACAGGGTGCCCGCCGAGGAAGTGGTGGCGTGCGCCTTGTTGTACGTCTTGTGGCCGCCGCGGGTGCCGTCGGTCAGCTGGTACGTCGAGCCCGAGAGGGTCGTGCCGAGGGTCACCGTGCCCGAGTAGAGGCTCTTGCCGGTGCCGGTCTCGATGCCCTGGTACTCGTACAGCTTCTTGCCGGTGGCCGCGTCGGTGATGACGTGCAGCTCGTTCGGGGTGCCGTCGTCCTGGAGACCGCCGACGACCGTCTCGTAGGCGAGGACCGGCTTGCTGCCGTTGCCGGCCCAGATCACCTTGCGGGGCGCGTCGCTGGCCTCGGTGCTGGCGGAGCCGGCGTCCTTGGCGAGCGTCAGGGCCTGCTTCTCGGCCTTGGCGGCGGTGACGACGGGGGTGAGCGAGGCGACCTTGATGGTGGTGTTCGTCGCCTTGGTGACGCCCTTGCTCGCGCCCGCGGCCGACTCGTGGACGACCAGGTCGCCGCCGAGGACCGGCAGACCCGCGTAGGTCCGCTCGTAGCGCGTGTGGACCGTGCCGTCCGCGTCCTTGACGACGTCGCGCACGACCAGCTTCTCCTTGACGCCCAGGCCTATCTCCTGCGCCGTCTCGGGCGCGTCGGCCTGCTTGTCCTGGATCAGGGCGGTGCGGGCGGCCGGGGCCAGCGCGGTGGGCACGGCGAGCGGCGTCGTACTGGTGGCGTCCGCCGGAGTCTGGGCGGCTGCCGTACCGGCGGTCAGGCCGGTGGTGACCAGGGCTCCGGCCGCGACGGCGGTGGCGATGGCCAGAGAGGTGCGCTTGTGACGCGCGTAGAGGGAGGTCACACAAGCTCCTTGGATGTGGGGGTGCCCGGGCGGCGTGGGGTGGCTGTCCGTGGCTGCTGTGAAGTTGTGCGGCGGGTGACAGGAAGACTGGCATCAAGGCGCGTACATGTCAGGACCCCGAAGTGATGTTGGCTGAAAATCAACTGTCGGGTGAACATTGCGGGAATGTAAACGGACTTGACCTGGGTAAAAGGCCAACAGGGCCTGGGTAAGGCAGGGGCAAAAAGCGGACGCCGCCCCGGAGGAGTCGAAACTCCGGGACGGCGTCCTGTGCGCTGCCTCTCGGCCGGCCGTAACACGGCCCCTGAGGGGCCTGTGGCCTACGGGAAGGTCAGCTTCCAGCTGTTGATGTAGCCGGTGTCCTGGGCCGCGTTGTCCTGGACCCGCAACTTCCAGACGCCGTTGGCGACCTCGGAGGAGGCGTTCACGGTGTACGTGGTGTTGATGTTGTCCGTGCTACCGCCGGTGCCGTATGCCTTCAGCGTGTACGCCGTGCCGTCGGGAGCGAGCAACTGCACCTGGAGGTCGCCGATGTAGGTGTGGACGATGTCGACCGCCACCGCGAGGTTCGTGGGCGCGTTGCCGGTCCGGCCGGAGACCGTGACCGAGGAGGTGACCGCCGCTCCGTTGTCCGGAATCGATACGTCGGCGGTGTTCTCGAAGGAGGTGCCGCCGCCGCCCCCGCCGCCGGAACGGGCGCCGACCGCGACGCCGGCCCACGCGTCCTGCACCGCCTTGTACTCGGTGGAGGTCGTGCCGTACAGCTCACCGGCCGCCGCCAGCGTGCCGGTGCGGGCCGCCGCGTAGTTGGTGGTCGTGGTGAACTTCGTGGTCAGCGCGCGGAACCAGATCTTCTCGGCCTTGTCGCGGCCGATTCCGGTGACCGGAAGGCCGTCCGCGGTGGCCGAGTTGTAGGTGACACCGTTGATGGTCTTGGTGCCGCTGCCCTCCGACAGGAGGTAGAAGAAGTGGTTGGCCGGGCCGGACGAGTAGTGGACGTCGACCGATCCGATCCCCGAGTACCAGCTGTCCTTCGACGCGCCGTCCTTGCTCGGCTTGTCCATGTACCGCAGCGGCGAGCCGTCGCCGTTGATGTCGATCTCCTCGCCGATGAGGTAGTCGCCGACGTCGGAGGCGTTCTGGGCGTAGAACTCGACCGAGGTGCCGAAGATGTCCGAGGTCGCCTCGTTGAGGCCGCCGGACTCCCCGCTGTAGTTGAGACCCGCGGTGTTGGAGGTGACGCCGTGGGTCATCTCGTGACCGGCCACGTCGATGGAGGTCAGCGGGTGGGTGTTGCCCGAGCCGTCGCCGTACGTCATGCAGAAGCAGCTGTCGGACCAGAACGCGTTGACGTACGCGTTGCCGTAGTGCACGCGGGAGTACGCGCCGACCCCGTCGCCCCTGATGCCGCTGCGACCGTGCACGTTCTTGTAGTAGTCCCAGGTCAGGGCCGCGCCGTAGTGGGCGTCGGCGCCCGCGGTCTCCAGGTTGGACGCGGCGCCGGTGCCCCAGACGTCGTCGGAGCCCGAGAAGAGGGTGCCGGTGCCGGACGTGCCCCGGTTGAGGTTGTACGTCTTGTGGCCGCCGCGCGCCCCGTCGGTCAGGTTGTACGTCGACCCCGACTGGGTGGTGCCGAGGGTCACCTGGCCGCTGTACATGGTGTTGCCGGTGCCGGTCTCGATGCCCTGGTACTCGTACAGCTTCGCGCCGGTGGTGGCGTCGGTGACGACGTGCAGCTCGTTCGGGGTGCCGTCCTCCTGGAGACCGCCGACGACCGTCTCGTACGCCAGGACCGGGGTGCCGTTCGCCGCCCAGATCACCTTGCGCGGAGCGCGGTCGGTGTCCGCCTTCTCGGCGCCGGCGGCCGTGGCGAGGCTGAGCGCCTGCTTCTCCGCCTTGGCCGCGCTGACGGCGGGCGCGAGCGAGGCGACCTTGATGGCGGCCCTGGTGGCCTTGGTGACGCTCTCGGTGGCGCCGGACCTCGCGGTCTCGACGACCAGGTCGCCGCCGAGGACCGGGAGGCCGCCGTAGGTGCGCTCGTAGCGGGTGTGCAGGGTGCCGTCGGCGTCCTTGACGACGTCACGGACGACGAGCGCCTCCTTGGCGTCGAGGCCCAACTCCTTGGCGGTGGCCGCCTTGCCGGCGTCCGCCTCGCGTATCAGCGCGGCGCGCTGGGCGGGGGTGAGGCGCACCGACTCGGCGCCCGGGTTGGCCTGGCCCGCCGCCTGCGGTGCCTTCACCGGGGCGGCGGTCGCGGCGCCGGACTGCACGGCGGCGGCGATGAGCGCGGAGACGCCGACGAGGGCGACGGCCGCGGCACGGCGGGAGGTGCTGTGGGGGGTGCGTCTGCGAGAGGGGCTGCTGCTCAACACTGACTCCTTCTGCGCGGCCACGGGTCACGCGGCCAGGGGAGACCCGACGGCGGGTGAGCCGTGCGGGCACGACAAAGGCGGTACGCAGAACAAAGGCGGTACGTGGAGCGGGCTTAGCTGTGGGGTTGCTGTGAACCAGCAGTGGGAAGAGTGGCAGTGGATTGCGCTATCTGTCAGGAGCGCGTCAGGAAGTTGGCCGGAAACGGTTCGTTGTCCGGTAGTTCATGTTCGGTATGCGGATCCGTGGGCTCCCCGGCGACCCGGAAGGGCGGCTCGGAGGGGCGCGGGGCCTACGGGGTCCGATCCCTCCCGGTTTCCCGTCCCGCACCGGGCAGGGCCCGGCCGTTCCCGGCCCGCTCGCCGTGCCACGTCCGCCAGAGCGCCGCGTACGCCCCGCCCGCCGTCACCAACGCGTCGTGCGTGCCGAGTTCGGTGAGACGGCCGTCCTGCATCACCGCGACCCGGTCCGCGTCGTGCGCGGTGTGCAGACGGTGGGCGATGGCGATGACCGTCCGGCCCCGGAGCACGGCCGCCAGCGCCCGCTCGGTGTGCCGGGCGGTCGCCGGGTCCAGCAGGGCCGTCGCCTCGTCCAGGATCAGCGTGTGCGGATCGGCCAGCACCACCCGGGCCAGGGCCAGTTGCTGGGCCTGGGAACCGTCCGTACGGGTGCCGCCGCCGAGTACGGCGTCGAGGCCGCCGGGCAGCTCCCGGACCCAGTCGGCGGCGCCGACCGCGGTCAGCGCCGCCCACAACTGCGTCTCGTCCGCGGCCGGTTCGGCGATCAGCAGGTTGTCGCGGACCGTGCCGAGGAAGACATGGTGCTCCTGGGTGACGAGCACGACCTGCCGGCGCAGCGTCTCGGGCGCCAGCTCCGCGACCGGCACTCCGCCCACCGTCACCGTGCCCGCGCTCGGCGCGTCCACGCCCGCGAGCAGCCTGCTCAGCGTGGTCTTGCCCGCGCCCGACGGGCCGACGACCGCGAGCCGCTCGCCGGGCCGCACCGTCAGATCCACCCCGCGCAGCACCTCGCCGCCGCGTTCGTAGGCGTAGCGCACGCCCGTCACGTCGATCCGGTCGTCCGCCGGAGCCGGCGCCTCGCCGTCCGGCTCGGCGCGCGGCGCCCGGGCCACGCCCTCCACCCGGGCGAACGAGGCGCCGCTGCTCTGGAGTTGCTCGACGCGCAGCAGGATCTGGTCCAGCGGTTCGGTGAACTGCCGCAGATACAGCGCGGCCGCCACCACCGCGCCCAGGCTCATCGCACCCCGCGCGTGCAGTACGCCGCCCAGCAGCAGCACACCCGCCACCGGCAGCGAGTACGACACCTCGATCACCGGGAAGAACACCGTGCGCAGGTGGAGGGTCCGAAAGCGGGTGCGGCGCGAGATCTCCAGCGCGTCCCGGCAGGCCGCCGACCGCCGTTCCCGAAGCCGGAACGCCTCGACCGTGCGCGCCCCGGACGCGGTGGCGGCGACGATCTCGGCGACCTCGGAGGTGGCCGCGCCCTCGGCGAGGTAGGCCGTACGCGCCCGCCGCAGATACCAGCGCAGCGCGAACCAGATCGGGGTCAGCCCCAGCACTCCGATCGCCCCGAGCAGCGGGTCGATCACGAATACCGCGCCGAGCGTGAACAGCGCCTGGACCGTGCAGACCAGCAGCTCGGGCCCGGCGTCCCGCAGGGTGGTGCCCACGGCCGCCACGTCGGCGGTGCCGCGGGTCGTCAGATCGCCGGTGCCGGCCCGCTCCACCACCGACGCGGGCAGCGCGAGCGCCCGCCCGACGAACTCCTCCCGCACCCGCGCCAGCGTCCGCTCACCGAAGCGGTGCCCCGCGTACCGGGCCCAGCGGGCCAGCAGCAGCTGCGCGCACGCGCAGGCCAGAATGGCCGCCGCCAGCCGGTCCACGGCCCCGGTGCCGTGCCCGGCCCGCACCTCGTCGATGATCCGGCCCAGCAGCCATGGCCCGGCCAGCCCGGCCCCGGCGGCGAGCACGTTCAGGGCGAGCGCACCGGCGAAGGCCCGCCGGTCGGCCCGCAGCAGCCGGACCGCCGCCCGGCGCACGTCCCCGGGCGCGGCGATCGGCAGACGTCCCGACGCCCCCTCCACCACTGTCACCGCACAACCTCCCCGGCGCCGGCGCCCGTGGCCGAACCCGGGCCCGTGTCCCCACCCGCGGCAGCGTCACCCGGACCGGGATCGCCGTCCTCGGCCTCCCGGGCCACCAGGGCCCGGTACCCCGGTTCCCGCTCCAGCAGGTCGCGGTGGCGGCCGGTCGCCGTCACCTTGCCGTCGACCAGGAAGTGGACGGTGTCCGCCTGGGCGAGGAGCAACGGGGAGGTGGTGGTCACCACCGTGGTCCGGCCGGTGCGGGCCGCGCGCAGTCGCTGGGCGACCGCCGCCTCCGTGTGCGCGTCGAGCGCCGACGTCGGCTCGACGGCCAGCAGCACCCCGGGGTCGGCCAGCAACGCCCGTACCAGCCGCACCCGTTGCCGCTGGCCCCCGGAAAGACTGCGTCCCTGCGCCGTCACGGGTGACTCCAGCCCCTCCGGCAGGCCCTGCACGATGTCGTCGGCCGCCGCCGCCCACACCGCCCGTCCGACGTCCGACGGGGAGGGCGCCCGCCGTCCGCCCACCACCTCGCGCAGACTTCCGGCGAACAGGTCGGCCTCGTTGTCGGCGACCAGGATCCGCTCCCTGACCTGGTCCAGGGGGACGGCGTCCAGCCGTACCCCGCCCCAGGTGGCGTCCGAGGGGCCGTAGCGGCCCAGCCGGTCCACGACGGCGGTCACCTCGGCGTGCCGCGCGCCGACCAGCGCGGTCAGCCGGCCCGGGGCCACCCGCACCCCCGACACGGGGTCGTGCAGCACCGACGGCTCCACGGGCGCGTCGGCGACACCGGCGCCGGGGGCGGTGTCGGGATCCGGCTCCAGGCACAGCAGCCGTACGACGCGCCGGGCCGCCACCACACCCCTGCTGAGCTGGTAGCCCATCTCGACGAGGAACGCCACCGGGCCGATCAGGACCGCGACATAGCCGTACACCGACACCAACTCGCCGACCGTCAGGTCCCCCTGGGCGGCCAGCCGGGCCGCCAGCCAGGTCACCACGGCGAGGAAGAGCGTCGGCAGACCCACGCCCAGCGCCTGCATCCAGCTGGTGACCGCGCCGACCCGGTAGCCCTGCGCCCGCAGCCGCTGCGAGTCGCGGTCGAAGGAGGCCGCGAACAGCTCCTTGCCGCCGAGCCCGTTGAGCACCCGCAGACCGCCCGCGAGATCGCCGATCCGCGCGGTGAGCACTCCCTGCCGCTCGCGGTACTCGGTCTCGGTGCCCTGCAACCGCGCCATCAGCGGTCCGACCAGCACCGCGACCACCGGCATCCCCAGCAGCACGATCACCGCCAGCAGCGGCGACACCGACAGCAGCAGCCCGGCGACGAAGACGTAGACGACGACCGAGCCGACGCCCGGCCCGATCACCGTCAGCGCGCCCGCGATCGTCTGCACGTCGCTCACCCCGATGGTGACGACCTCCGCGGCTCCCGCCTGTCGCGGCAGCGCGGCCCCGAGCCGTACCGTCTGCGCGAGGACGACCTTGGTGGTGCGGAAGTACGCGTCCATGCGCACCCGGGTCATCGTGCGGTGCCGCATGATGCTCACCCAGGCGTTGAGCGCACCCACGGCGAACAGGGCCGCCGTCCAGCCGGTGAGCGCCGCCGTGTCACCGGGTTCCAGACCGTCGTCCACCGCCCTGGACAACAGATACGGCGCCGTCGCCAGCAGCACCATCCAGACGCTGGCCAGCACCGCCCCGGCCAGCGACCGCCACGGCTGGCAGCGCACCAGCCACGCCAGGTACGCCCAGCCGCCGCGGCGGTCGGGCGTGCCGGGATCCTCGTACGCGTCGATCATCCGCTCGTCCCTCCGGCCCCCGTGGTCCCCCTGCGTTCCCGGTCCCCCCGCGTTCCCGGACGTTCACGCCAGACTGTCCCGCCAGGCCCGGTGCAGGTCCGCGAACCGGCCGGTGCCCGCGACCAGTGCGGCCGGGCTGCCGTCCTCCACGATCCGCCCGTGCTCCATGACCAGGACCCGGTCGGCGATCTCCACGGTCGACAGCCGGTGCGCGATCACCACCGCCGTACGGCCCTTCAGCACCGTCGCCATCGCCGCCTGCACGGCCCGCTCGCCCGGGATGTCGAGCGAGCTGGTCGCCTCGTCGAGGATCAGCACCGCCGGGTCGGCGAGCAACGCCCTTGCGAACGCGACGAGTTGACGCTGCCCGGCGGAGATACGGCCACCGCGCTTGCGTACGTCGGTGTCGTAGCCGTCGGGCAGGGCGCTGATGAACTCGTGCGCGCCGATCGCCTTCGCCGCCCGCTCGATCTCCTCCCGGCTCGCGTCCGGCCGCCCGATGGCGATGTTCTCGGCGACCGTGCCGGAGAACAGGAACGCCTCCTGGGTCACCATGACCACCCCGCGCCGCAGCTCGGGCACGGCCAGCTCGCGCAGGTCGACCCCGTCCAGCAGCACCCGACCCTCGGACGGGTCGTAGAAGCGGGCGAGCAGCTTGGCCAGCGTGGACTTGCCCGCGCCGGTCGAGCCGACCACGGCGACGGTCTGCCCGGCGGGAAGGACCAGGTCGAAGCGGGGCAGGATCTCGCCCCCCGTGCGGTAACCGAAGGAGACCCCGTCGAAGAGGACCTCCCGGCCGGGCAGTTCGCCCTCGAGCGCCGGGAGTTCCCGCGGCGCCGACGGCTCCGGCACGGACGGCGCCTGTGCCAGCAGCCCCGCGATCTTCTCCAGCGAGGCGGCCGCCGACTGGTAGGAGTTGAGGAACATGCCGAGCCGGTCGATCGGGTCGTACAGCCGCCGCAGGTACAGCACGGCGGCCGCCAGCACCCCCAGCTCCAGCGAGCCGTCGGCCACCCGGGTGGCGCCCCACAGCACGATCACCGCGACCGCCGTGTTGGCGACCAGCCGCGATCCGACGACGTACCGGGCCATCTCCAGAAGCGCGTTGCCGTTGATCCGTTCGTGCCGCCGGTTCAGGACGCGGAAGTCGGCGTCGTTGACGTCCTCGCGGCGGAAGGCGCGCACCGGCCGGATGCCGTTCATCGTCTCCACGAACCTCACGATCACGGCCGCGATCGCGGTGGAGCGGGACCGGAACACCTGCCCGGCGCGCCGCTGGTAGATCCTGACGAGGAGGTACAGCGGCACGAAGGAGGCCACCGCGACGGCTCCGAGGCCCAGGTCCAGCCAGAGCAGCATCGCCGAGATGTAGAGGAAGGACAGGATCACCGTCACGAGTTCCTGGAGACCTTCGCTGAGCAGCTCGCGCAACGCCTCCACGTCCGTGGTGGAGCGGGAGATCAGCCGGCCCGAGGTGTAGCGCTCGTGGAAGTCGAGGCTCAGCGCCTGCGCGTGCCGGAAGATCCGGCCGCGCAGATCGAGCAGCGCGTCCTGGTTGACGCGGGCGGAGGTGATCAGGAACGCGTACTGCAGTCCGCCGGAGGCCAGCGCGCACAGCAGATAGCCGACGCCCACCACGATCAGCGGCCCGTGGTCGTCGGCCCGCAACGCCGGTACGGCGCGGTCGATGGCGTACGCCACCAGCAGCGGCCCTGCCTGCACGGCAGCCTGCTGGAGCAGCAGCAGGAGCGAGGTGAACGCGACCCGCGCCCGCATCGGCTCGAGCAGCGAACGCAGCAGCGCGCCCGTGGCGCCGGGCGGGGTGGGCAGGACGTCCTTGTCGAAGGGGTCGTCGGCGGTCCGCGGGGCGACCTCGCAGGCGTCGTCGGTGACGGGGGAAGCGGTGGTGGGGGCGGTCATCGGCGGTCGGCCTCCTGTTCCCCGAAGCGGGTTCCGGACGGTGTCCCGGAAGGCTCTGCGGACGGTGATCCGGACGGCTCTCCGGACATGAGGTGGGCGTACTCGGCATTGCTGCGCAGCAGTTCGTGATGGGTGCCCACGGCGGTGACACGCCCGTCGGACAGCAGGGCGACACGGTCGGCGAGGAGCACGGTGGACGGCCGGTGCGCCACGATCAGCGCGGTGGTGTCGGCGAGGACCTGCCGCAGCGCGGCCTCCACGGCGGCCTCGGTGTGCACGTCCAGCGCGGACAGCGGGTCGTCCAGGACGAGGAACCCGGGCTGCCCGACGACGGCTCTGGCCAGCGCGAGACGCTGCCGCTGGCCGCCGGAGAGGCTGAGGCCCTGCTCGCCGACCTGCGTGTCGACACCCTGCGGCAGCGCGTGCGCGAAGTCCGCCTGTGCCACACCCAGCGCCCGTTCCAGCTCCACGGCGCCCGCACCGTCCGCCGCCCCCATCAGGACGTTGTCCCCGACGCTCGCGGAGAACAGGGTCGGCTCCTCGAAGGCGACGGCGACCCGTGAGCGCAGCTCCTCGCGGGACATCGCCGTGATGTCCTCACCGTCGAGCGTGATGCGGCCGGCGGTCACCTCGTGCAGCCGGGGGACGAGCGCCGTGAGCGTGGTCTTCCCGCTGCCGGTCGCCCCGACCAGCGCCATGGACTCGCCGGGCCGGATGTGCAGGTCCACGCCGTCGAGGGTGGGCGGGGAGTCGGGGGAGGCGTCGGGATAGCGGAAGGTCACGCCGTCGAACCGCAGACCGCCGTCGGCCGCCACGGTCCGCGCACCACGGCCGTCGGGCTCCTCGGGCGGCTCGTCCATCACCTCGAAGTAGCGCTCGGTCGCCGTCGCCGCCTCCTGGCTCATCGCCAGCAGGAAGCCGATCGAGTCCACCGGCCACCGCAGCGCGAGCGCCGTGGACAGGAAGGCGACCAGGGTGCCCGCCGACAGCTCGCCGTCCGCCACCTGCACCGAGCCGAGCACCAGCGCGGCGCCGATCGCCACCTCCGGGAGCGTCACGATGACGGCCCAGATCGTCGCCAGCAGCCGCGCCTTGCGCAGCTCCGTGCCGCGCAGCGTCGACGACAGCTCCCGGAAGGCCCGCGCCTGGCTCTGGTGCCGCCCGAAGCCCTTGATGATCCTGATCCCGAGGACGCTCTCCTCGACCACCGTCGTCAGGTCCCCGGCCTGGTCCTGGGCGCGCCGCGCGACGACCGAGTACCGGTTCTCGAAGTACACGCACATCACGACGACGGGGACGGCCGGCCCGAGGATGACCAGCCCGAGCGTCCAGTCCTGGAGCAGCATGATGACGACGCCGAAGAGGATCGTCACCGAGTTGACCAGCAGGAACGTCAGCGGGAAGGCGAGGAACATGCGCAGCAGCCCCAGATCGGCCGTCGCCCGGGACAGCAGCTGTCCCGAGGGCCACCGGTCGTGGAAGGCCACCGGCAGCCGCTGGAGCCGCCCGTAGAGATCCGCGCGCATCTCCGCCTCGACGTGCGACAGCGGACGCGCCACCATCCAGCGCCGCAACCCGAACAGCAGCGCCTCCGCGAACCCGAGCAGCAGCAGGCAGAGCGCGCCCAGCCAGACCCCGGCCGTGTCCCGGTCGGCCACGGGGCCGTCCACCATCCACTTCAGGACGAGCGGGATGACCAGCCCCGTACAGGAGGCGACCACGGCGACGAAGGCGGCCGCGAACAGCCGTATCCGGATGGGACGGACGTACGGCCACAGACGCAGCAGGGAGCGTACGGCGGAGCGGTTTCGGGAAGCGGTTGCAGGTGTCCTGGGCATCACCGCGAGCCTACGGACCGGCGCTGACGACGCCCACCGAGTTTTGGCCGGGCCGGGCTCGGCCGCTGGTCCTACGACCTGCGTGTTCGAGGGGTCGTACCAGGACAGCGGCGGATCGGCCGACACCCGTTCGGGCGAGCCGGCCGAGGTGCCGGCCGCCGTCTCCCCCGCAGTCGCCGTACGGCGGCGGCCCGGCGGGCAGCTCCGGCCGGCCGGGGACGAGACCGGCCTGTGCACGGGAGTCGGCGGCCGGATCGCCTACGTGGTCGGTCTTCGGCCTCCTGGGGGTGCCGCGCGGAGCGCGTGGGCCCGCGACGTCGCCTCACCCCACCACCCGCAGCAGCAGAACCGCCCGCCCGGGCACCGTCACCGGCATCCCCGCCGGATGCGTCACCCCCGGCGCCTCCGCCTGCTCCTCGCGCGACGTGTCGACGACCACCTCGTACCGCTCCGCCCAGGGCGCCCCCGGCAGGACGAAGTTCACCGGCCGGTCCCCGGCGTGCAGAACGGCGAGGAAGCTGTCGTCGGTGATCAGGGCCCCCCGCTCGTCCCGGCCGGGAATGTCCCGACCGGACAGGTACATCCCGAGGGTCGCCGCGGGCGCGTACCAGTCCCCCTCGGTCATCTCCGTGCCCCGCTCGGTGAACCAGGCGAGGTCGCGCAGCCCGTCCGCCGAATGTGCCCGCCCGGAGAAGAAGGCGCGACGGCGCAGCACCGGGTGGCGGTGGCGCAGCGCGATCAGCCGGGAGGTGAGGTCGAACAGGGCCCGCCATCCCGGCTCCTCCAGCAGTGCCCAGTCCACCCAGCTGATCTCGTTGTCCTGGCAGTAGGCGTTGTTGTTGCCGCCCTGGGTGCGCCCCAGTTCGTCGCCCGCGACCAGCATCGGCACGCCCGTCGACAGCAGCAGGGTGGTGAGCAGGTTCCGCAGCTGCCGGCGCCGCAGGGCCAGCACCCGCTCGTCGGCCGTCTCGCCCTCGGCGCCGCCGTTCCAGGAACGGTTGTCGTTCGTACCGTCCCGGTTGCCCTCGCCGTTGGCCTCGTTGTGCTTGCGGTCGTACGACACCAGGTCGCGCAGGGTGAAACCGTCGTGCGCGGTCACGAAGTTGACCGACGCGTAGGGCCGGCGGCCGCCCCACGCGTACAGGTCGCTCGACCCCGACAGCCGGTAGCCCATCTCCCGCACGTCCGGCAGCGCGTGCCGCCAGAAGTCCCGTACGGCGTCGCGGTAGCGGTCGTTCCACTCCGTCCACAAGGGCGGGAAGGCGCCCACCTGGTAGCCGCCCGAGCCCACGTCCCACGGCTCGGCGATGAGTTTCACCCGGCGCAGCACCGGGTCCTGCGCGATGACCGCCAGGAACGGGGACAGCATGTCGACGTCGTGCATGGAGCGCGCCAGCGCCGCCGCCAGGTCGAAGCGGAAGCCGTCGACGCCCATCTCCGTCACCCAGTAGCGCAGCGAGTCGGTGATCAGCCGCAGCACGTGCGGCTGGACCACGTGCAGGGTGTTGCCGCAGCCCGTGTAGTCGGCGTATCTGCGCGCGTCCGCCTGAACCCGGTAGTAGCCCCGGTTGTCGATGCCCTTCAACGACAGCGTCGGCCCGAGCTCGCCGGCCTCCGCCGTGTGGTTGTAGACGACGTCGAGGATGACCTCGATGCCGGCCGCGTGCAGCGCGCGCACCATCCGCTTGAACTCGCCGACCTGCCCGCCCGTCGTCCCGGCCGAGGCGTACGCGGCGTGCGGGGCGAAGTAGCCGATCGAGTTGTAGCCCCAGTAGTTCTTCAGCCCCCGGCGCAGCAGATGGTCCTCGTGCGCGAACTGATGGACCGGCAGCAGCTCCACCGCGGTGACGCCCAGCTTCACCAGGTGCTCCACCGCCGCCGGATGCGCCAGACCGGCGTAGGTGCCGCGCAGTTCCTCCGGGATCCCCGGGTGCAGCCGGGTGAAGCCGCGCACATGCAGCTCGTAGATCACCGAGTCGGCCCAGGGGGTCTTCGGGCGGCGGTCGTCGGCCCAGTCGTCGTCATCGTGCACGACGACGCCCTTGGGGACGTGCGGCGCCGAGTCCCGTTCGTCGCGCACGGTGTCGGCGACCTGCTGCTGGGGCCAGTCACGCACGTGCCCGTAGACCTCCGGCGGCAGGCTGAACTCGCCGTCCACCGCCCGGGCGTACGGGTCCAGGAGCAGTTTCGCGGGGTTCCAGCGGCCGCCGGTCCACGGATCCCAGCGGCCGTGCACCCGGTAGCCGTAACGCTGGCCCGGCATGATCCCCGGCACGAAGCCGTGCCAGATCTCGTGCGTGAGCTCCGTGAGCCGGGCACGCGTCTCCCGGCCGGCCTCGTCGAACAGACACAGTTCGACCGATTCCGCCCCACCCGCCCACAGGGCGAAGTTGGTGCCCGCGACCCCGTCCGGGCCGACCCGGAACCGGGCGCCCAGTGGTGTGGACGCGCCCGGCCACACGCGTGGTCGCGGCACCTTGCGTGACGCACCGTTCATGACGGTGTCCGGCGTGGCGCGCTCCGCCACCGCCTCCTGCTCGGCTGCGCTGGACACCGTTCAGCCTCCCGCGGCTCGTGGGACGACGTGGGAAAAGAGCGCGCGGTGTCCCGCCGCGGCTCCCCGTCGCGTCGTCCTCCCCCCATTTCTGCCCAGAGCGGCCCTCGCACTCACGTTTCCCCGGAGCGTGCCCGATCGTTGGGCACCATGTGAGGCACGTACAAGGGCGCGCACGGCGCGCGGGGGTCGCACTGGCCGCCGTACTGACATGGGCAGGACTACTTGCCGGGGCCGCCGGTTGCACCGGCGACGACAGCCGGAGCGGACTCGACCGGGTGCTCGGCAAGCCCCCGGCACCCGAGGACGTCATCCGCGTCACCCCGGACGACGGCACGAAGGGGGTGAGGCCCGAGGAGCGGCTGCTGGTCCGGGTACCGGGCGGGCGGCTGGAGTCGGTGAAGGTCGTCAGGTCGCAGGACGCGCAGGAGACCCCGGTCCCGGGCAGGATCGCCGCGGACGGAACGAGCTGGCGGCCGGACGACGACCGGCTCGGGCTTGCCGCCCGCTACACCGTCGACGCCGTCGCCCTGGACGGCGACGGCAACCGCTCGGCCCGGCACACCACGTTCACCACGTACGTCCCGGAAGAGCGCTTCATCGGCTATGTCACTCCGGAGAACCGCTCCACGGTGGGCACCGGGATGATCGTCTCGCTGGAGTTCAACCGGGAGATCGACAACCGCGCCGCCGTCCAGCGCGCCGTCCGGGTCACGGCGGAGCCCGCGGTGGACATCCGGCCGCACTGGTTCGGTGACACCCGGCTCGACTTCCGGCCCGAGGAGTACTGGGCGCCCGGCACCCGGGTCACCGTCAGGCTCGGACTGCGGGACGTCGAGGGGGCGCCCGGTGTCTACGGGCTGCAGGACAAGTCGTTCTCCTTCACCGTCGGCCGAAGCCAGGTGTCCCTGGTGGACGCGGCGAAGCACACGATGCAGGTGCGACGCGACGACGAACTGCTGGCCACCGTGCCGATCACGGCCGGGGCGCCGAAGAACACCACCTACAACGGCAAGATGGTGGTGACCGAGATGCTGGAGCTGACCCGGATGAACGGCGCCACGGTCGGCTTCAAGAAGGCCGACGGCAAGGGCGAGTACGACATCCCGGACGTGCCGCACGCCATGCGGCTGACGAGCTCGGGCACCTTCCTGCACGGCAACTACTGGGCGGAGGACGTCTTCGGCCGGGCCAACGTGAGCCATGGCTGCGTGGGCCTCAGGGACGTCAAGGGCGGCGCCTCGGACACGCCCGCGGGCTGGTTCTTCGACCGCTCGCTCGTCGGTGACGTCATCGAGGTCGTGCACAGCAAGGACAAGCAGGTCGCCCCGGACAACGGGCTCGGCGGCTGGAACATGAGCTGGAAGGAGTGGATCGCCGGCGGCGCCGTGAAATGACCTCGCCCCCCGGTGCAACCTTCCCCGCGTTCTCCTGGTCCTAGTTGGGACTGAACGGTGACAATCTTGGCCCGTCCAGGCCGTTGACCTTGTGGTTAATATGCGGCGAACGCGGGGGACGCGTCGCGGTGCGGGCCCGGGGAGGGCCCGGGGGAGTGGGGAGAACGACTTTGAACGTGCGACCGATATCGGGGGCGTCGGTTGGGGGACGTCGTGGCCGCGACAAGCGGTTGGCGCTGATCCTCGGCGGGCTGCTGCTGGCCGTCACGGCCTGCGGCGGGGGCGAGGACACCGGGTCCGACGCGAAGGGCGCGGGCTCCGACAAGGGTGCTTCGGCCGCCGCCGAGAGCAAGCAGTCGGAGGCGGTCGTGACCATCGCCCCGAAGACCGGCGCCAAGGACGTCGACACCAGCGGCGCCCTGAAGGTGACGGCCGCCAAGGGCAAACTGACCGAGGTCGTCGTCAAGGACGACAAGGGCACGGCGGTCACCGGCGCGATCTCCGCGGACGGCGCCGGCTGGACGCCGGCGACGCACCTCGCCGGGTCCACCAAGTACCAGGTGCACGCGGTCGCGAAGGACTCCGAGGGCCGCACGGCCGCCGAGGACTCGTCCTTCACCACGCTGAGCCCGCAGAACACCTTCACCGGCAACTTCACGCCCGAGGACGGTTCCACGGTCGGCGTCGGCATGCCGTTCTCGGTGCGCTTCACCCGGGGCATCACCCATCCCGACGACGTCGAGAAGGCCATCACCGTCACGACCGTGCCGGCCGTCGACGTGCAGGGCCACTGGTTCGGCAACGACCGTCTCGACTTCCGCCCGGAGAAGTACTGGAAGGCCGGCACCAAGGTCACCGTGAAGCTGAACCTCGACGGCGTCGAGGGCCGCAAGGGCGTCTACGGCAAGCAGGCCAAGACCGTCTCCTTCACCATCGGCCGCGACCAGGTGTCCGTCGTGGACGCCAAGAAGCACACGATGAAGGTCACGCAGGAGGGCAAGGTCGTCAAGACCATTCCGGTCACCACCGGAAAGGCCGGCTACGCGACCTGGAACGGCCAGATGGTCATGAGTGAGAAGTTCACCGTGACCAGGATGAACGGCGACACGGTCGGTTACGACGGCGAGTACGACATCAAGGACGTCCCGCACGCCATCCGCCTGACCGACTCCGGCACCTTCGTGCACGGTAACTACTGGGGCGGCGACGCCTTCGGCAACTACAACGCCAGCCACGGCTGCATCGGCCTGCGGGACGTGCGCGGCGGCTACGACAGCTCCGTGGCGGCCGCCTGGTTCTTCAACCACTCGATGGTCGGCGACGTGGTGGTCGTGAAGAACTCCACCGACCCGACGGTCGACCCGGCCAACGGCCTCAACGGCTGGAACATCCCCTGGGCGGAGTGGAGCAAGTAGCGGTCCCCTGACGACTGCGGGCGGGCGGGCCCGGTGCTGTGACAAACGGCACCGGGTCCGTTGTGGTTAGTGATGGTTAACCTGCTGTCATGACCGTGAATCTCGAAGTCGCCGACGGCGTCGGCACGCTGCGTCTCGACCGCCCGCCCATGAACGCGCTGGACGTGGCCACCCAGGACCGGCTCAAGGAGCTCGCCGAGGAGGCGACCCGGCGTGACGACGTACGCGCGGTCGTCGTGTACGGCGGGGAGAAGGTGTTCGCGGCGGGCGCGGACATCAAGGAGATGCAGGAGATGGACCACACCGCGATGGTCCTGCGCGCCCGCGCCCTCCAGGACTCCTTCACGGCGGTGGCCCGCATCCCCAAGCCGGTCGTCGCGGCGGTGACCGGCTACGCGCTGGGCGGCGGCTGCGAGCTCGCGCTGTGCGCGGACTTCAGGATCGCCGGGGACGACGCCAAGCTGGGCCAGCCGGAGATCCTGCTGGGGCTGATCCCCGGCGCCGGCGGCACCCAGCGCCTCTCCCGGCTGGTGGGCCCCTCCAAGGCGAAGGACCTGATCTTCACCGGCCGGATGGTCAAGGCCGACGAGGCACTGACCATGGGTCTGGTGGACCGGGTCGTCCCGGCCGCCGACGTGTACACGGAGGCGCACCGCTGGGCCGCGAAGCTGGCGCAGGGTCCGGCTATCGCGCTGCGCGCCGCCAAGGAGTCGATCGACACCGGTCTGGAGACCGACATCGAGACGGGCCTGGCCATCGAACGGAACTGGTTCGCGGGTCTGTTCGCGACGGCCGACCGGGAGATCGGGATGCGCAGCTTCGTGGAGGAGGGCCCGGGCAAGGCCAAGTTCCTGTGAGAGAGGTCTCCTGCCAACTCCGCCGAATCACTTGCAATTGACGGGGTGTCTCATGCCAGGTCCCTCGATGGGGCGGTTTATGGGGGCCTTAACGCAACCTTAAGCCTGCCTTGTCGAGCGGCCCCGTCGAGCGCCTTGCGGCGATCCGTTGCCGCAGGTCAGTCCCGTTTTGTCGGGCTTTGAACTGTCCCTGGCATATGCCGATCAATCCATTCGGAACGGTAGATTCCGGGTGGTGTATTCCGTCGGAACGGCCCCGGAGGCGCCTCGGGGCCGCCATGATGGGGGCATGGCGGGGCTGGAGGGCATCGAACAGCCGCGGGGACCGGGCCGTGCGACCGCGGCGCGCTGGTCGCCTGCGGTCGAGGACGAACGGGCGTTGAAGGCGTTGGAGTTGTTCGGCAACCCGACCGACGGCGAGGTTCCGCTGCCGTCCCGGCCCGAGTCCGCCGCCACGGCCCGACGGCTGACCCAGGTCGTCGTCCTGCGGCAGTGGGGACTGACCCCCAAGATGACCGAGGACGCGGTCCTCCTCGTCTCCGAGCTCGTCGGCAACGCCGTACGGCACACCGGCGCCCGGGTCTTCGGCCTTCGGATGCGGCGCCGGCGCGGCTGGATCCGGGTCGAGGTCCGCGATCCCTCGCGGGGGCTGCCCTGTCTGATGCCGGTCCAGGAACTGGACGTCAGCGGGCGGGGGCTGTTCCTCGTCGACAAGCTGTCCGACCGGTGGGGCGTGGATCTCCTGCCCCGGGGCAAGACGACGTGGTTCGAGATGCGGGTCGCGGACCGCTAGTGCCGGTGCCTCCGGCGGTCGGCCGGGTATGTGCGGGGTGTTCCGGTGGCCGTCCCCCGGAGGCTGCCGCCCCCGGGTCC
Source organism: Streptomyces rishiriensis (assembly GCF_030815485.1). Taxonomy (NCBI): domain Bacteria; kingdom Bacillati; phylum Actinomycetota; class Actinomycetes; order Kitasatosporales; family Streptomycetaceae; genus Streptomyces; species Streptomyces rishiriensis. Next base: position 5,898,501 of record NZ_JAUSWV010000002.1, read on the forward strand.
CCGTGTCGGCCCTGAACGGGCCTCGTCCTCCGGCGCCGGACGGACTGGGTGGGTCGTCCCCGGTCGGCGAGCCGAGTGGCTGTCGGGGCCGGGCGTCCGCGTCGGCTCTGGATGGGTCTCCTCCCCAAGTTGCCCCAGGGGTCCCGGACGCGCTGGGTGTGTCGTCCCCGGCCGGGAAGTCGAGTGGCTGCCGCCCCCGGGTCCCCGTGTCGGCCCTGAACGGGCCTCGTCCTCCAGCGCCGGACGGACTGGGTGGGTCGTCCCCGGTCGGGGCGTCGGGGCGTTGAGGGCCAGGGGGTCCGCTTCGGTGCTGGTCCCGGCCTTGTTCGCGAACTATCCGGAAGAGGCCCCGGGCGGGGCGAGTGGGGCGTCGCTCGTCGGTGAGTCGGGTTGCGTCAATGGCCGGAAATGTCGCATATCCGGCCTTAAATGGTGCGGGTGACCACATCCGACCGTCGTTTCGCGCTGCGGGCGGGCGCCGGGCTCGTCGCCGGGGGTGCGTTCGCGGCCGCGTGCTCGCCCTCCGAGTCCCCTTCCGGCGCCGTCGCCCCGCACGCCCCCGCCTCTCCGGGCCCCGCCTCCCGGGGATCGGCCTCTCCGGGGCCCGCTTCCCCCACCCGTGCCGCTCCCGCCCGTCCCCTGGCCGCTCCCGCGCCGCGTGCCTTTCCCCGGCAGCCCGCTCAGATCAGTCACGGTCCGCGCGGCCGCTCCCGGGTCGCGCTCACCTTCCACGGTCAGGGGGAGCCCTCCGTCGCCCGGGCCCTGCTCGGTGAAGCCGAGCGGCACGGCGCGCGGGTCACCGTGCTGGCCGTCGGGTCCTGGCTGGACGAACATCCCGACCTCGCCCGCCGGGTTCTCGACGGCGGCCACGACCTCGGCAACCACACCCAGCGTCACCTGGACATCAACGCCATGCCCGAGGTTGAGGCGGCGGCCGAGATCGCCGGGTGCGCCGCGCGGCTGCGCAGGCTCACCGGGTCGATCGGCACCTGGTTCCGGCCCTCCCGCGCCATCCGTGCCTCCCCGCTCGTGGAAACGCTGGCCCGCCGTGCCGGCTACCCGCACGTCCTCTCCTACGACGTCGACTCCCTCGACTTCACCTCGCCCGGTGCCGCCGCCGTCGCCCGCAACATCCTCGGCAAGGTCCGGGACGGGTCCGTCGTGAGCCTGCACTTCGGGTACGCGGACACGGTCGCCGCACTCCCCGCCGTACTCGACGAACTCGACCGCCGCGGACTGCGCGCGGTCACCACCACGGAGCTGATCGGCTGATGCACCGCAACCTCGTGAAAAGCACTCTGCTCGCGGGCGCCGCGCTCACCGTCCTCGCCGCCTGTGGCACCGGCGCCGGGGACGGGGCGGCCAAGGAGGGGCGCGGCGGCGCCACCGAGGCGGCCGCTCCCGCACCGGCGAAGAAGGCCCACAGGCCCGTCGTCGACGGCCTGCCCGGCATGCCGCCCGTGCTCGATCCGAAGGACGTCTACGCCGCCGACCGTCCCGGCAGGCTCTCCCCGGTGGTCAAGGACTTCCCGTCGCGGGTCTACGTTCCCAACACCGAGTCCGACACCGTCTCCGTCATCGACCCGAAGACGTACGAGGTGATCGAGACCCTCAGGGTGGGGCGGCAGCCGCAGCACGTCGTCCCCTCCTGGGACATGAAGACGCTGTGGGTCAACAACAACCGGGGGCACACCCTCACCCCCATCGATCCGAAGACCGGCAAGGCGGGCAAGTCGGTCGAGGTGCACGACCCGTACAACCTCTACTTCACGCCCAACGGCAAGTACGCCGTCGTGATGGCCTCCCTCGACCGCGAACTCGTCTTCCGCGACCCGCACACCATGAAGCGGATCAAGACGGAACCGGTCACCTGCTACGGCGTCAACCACGCCGACTTCTCGCTCGACGGGAGGTATTTCATCGTGTCCTGCGAGTTCAGCGGTGAGCTGCTCAAGGTCGACACCGAGAAGATGAAGGTCGTCGGACAGCGGAAGCTGCCCTTCAAGGGGGCCATGCCCCAGGACGTGAAGGTGTCACCCGACGGGAAACGGTTCTACATCGCGGACATGATGGCCGACGGGATGTGGATCGTCGACGGCGACACCTTCGGCGAGCCGGAGTTCCTGCACACCGGCAAGGGCTGCCACGGGCTGTACGTCGGCCGCGACTCCCGCGAGATGTACGTCTCCAACCGCGGCGAGGGCACCGTCTCCGTCTTCGACTTCCACGAGAACGCGCTCACCAAGAAGTGGCGCCTTCCGCAGGGCGGCAGCCCGGACATGGGCGGCGTCTCGGCGGACGGCAAGGTGCTGTGGCTGTCCGGACGGTACAACTCCGAGGTGTACGCCATCGACACCCGCACCGGAGAGCAGCTCGCCCGGATCAAGGTCGGCAGGGGTCCGCACGGTCTGGCCGTCTACCCGCAGCCGGGCCGCTACTCGCTCGGCCACACCGGCATCTTCCGCTAGGCCGTGTCCGCGAAGCGGCGCCGTCTGCCCGCAGGGCTGGGCTCGCGGCGTCCGGTGCGTGCGGTCCGGTGCCTGCGGTCGCAAGGCGGAGGACCGGCCTCGTACCGGGTGTCCGTGGGCGGTCCCGACGACGGGGCGAGCGTGCGTGCCGGGCGTCGCGAGCCGGGCGGGACCTTGCGGACACGACCCGGGGTGACGCGCGACCGGACCGAGGCGCTCAGCGGCCGTGTGAGCGATCCGGACCACGCGCCGTGGCACCGGCTCCCGCCGCCCCCGGCTCCCGCCGGACGGTGAGCAGCGCTTCCGCCCCGACCGGCAGATAGCCCGCCGCCTGGAACGCCCGTGTGCTGCGGGCGTTCCCCGGCGAGATCTGCGCCCACACCGGCTCGCCCCCGCCCAGGTGCCGGGCCGCGCCCACCAGGGCCCGGCCCAGTCCCTGGTGCCGTACGCCCTCCTCGACCTCCACGGCGACCTCCAGCCGACCTGCGACCCCGCGACCGAGGACGAGCACGCCCCCCTTCGCGGCCCACACCCGCACCTCGTCGCGGCGCCTGCGCGAGCTGACCACCCGGGGATGGTCCGGGTCCTCGATCTCGGCCAGGGCGAGGGACGGCGGGCCAGGCAGCGGGGAACCGACCATCAACTGGTCGACCGTCTCCGCGACCCGGCCCGTACGGTCGAGCAGAGCCGTCAGGAACCGGGGGCTCATCGACGCGGCCAGGGCGTCGCAGTCGGCGGCGGCCAAGGCCTCGTCCACCCACCCCGGGTCCTCGTCCGTGAACACCACCGAGTGCGCGGTGAAGGACAGGACTCCCGCCTCGCGGGGGGAGGGCTGGGGCAGGACGGTCGTGCGGCCGTCGGCGGGAGGGAAGACACCGCGCGCGGCCGCGTCGAGAATGTCCCGCAAGGTCCCCACCGCGCCGCTCCCCTTCGCGCTCCTTGAGCCTCCACCCACTGGAAGGCCCACACTCACACACATGATCGACGACGGCACCGGACTTTTCACCATCGGAGAGCTGGCCCGCTCCACCGGACTGACCGTGCGCACCATCCGCTACTGGTCCGACGAGGGGGTCCTGGCCCGGTGACCCGCTCGGCCGGCGGCTACCGCCTCTACGACGCCGGGTCGGTGGCCCGGCTGGAACTGATCCGCACCCTGCGCGAGCTGGGCCTCGGCCTGGCCGATGTGCGCCGGGTGCTGACCGGGGAGCGGACGGTCGCGGAGGTCGCGGCGGCGCACGTGGCGGCGCTGGATGTGCAGATCGGTTCGCTGAAGGTGACCCGGGCCGTGCTGTCGTCCGTGGCGCGACGCGGTTCGACCGCGGAGGAGATGACCCTGATGAACAGACTGGCCCGGCTGTCGGCGGCCGAACGCAAGCGGCTCCTCGACGACTTCACGGCGGAGATCTTCGACAGTCTCGACACGGCCGACCCCGACATCCGTACCCGGCTGCGGTTCGCCACGGCGGACCTGCCGGACGATCCGGCTCCCGAGCAGGTGGACGCCTGGGTGGAGCTGGCCGAGCTGATCCGGGACCCGGAGTTCCGGGTGCTGATGCGGACGATGGTCGAGTTCAACGCGGCGGACCGCGGGCCGGACGTCCCGGCGGGCACGTCCCTGTGGTTCATGAGCCGTCTCGTGCACCTCGGCGGCGAGGCGCTGCGCCAGGGCGTCGCCCCCGGCGACCCGGCGGCCGAGGAGTTCCTGCGGGGCCTGCTGGGCGACGCGGACCGGGCCGCCGTCCTCGACCGGCTGACCGCCGCATCGAACGTACGGGTCGCCCGCTACCGCCGATTGTCGGCGATCGTGAACGGTGTCGGAAGCCGGCCCTCGTACGAGGAGGAGTTCTCCTGGGTGGTCGCCGCGCTCCGCGCTCACCAGGGCCGTTAACCTGACCTGCGTCAGTGGAACAGCAAGTATGACCGCAAGGCATGACGAAGAGGGGCGGATCGGTGGCCGACATCGAAGAAGCGCGCAAGGAGTTCCAGCGGATCGACACGGACGGGGACGGCTTCATCACCGCGGCCGAGTTCAAGACCGCCCTGGCCCAGGGGGGTGACTGGAACGTCACCGAGTCGGTGGCCGAGGTCATCATCAAGAGCCGCGACCTCGACGGCGACAAGCTCCTTTCGTTCGACGAGTTCTGGGCGCACCTGAACAAGTGAGACGAGCGGAGAAGGGGGCGCCTCGCGACCTGCGGGGCGCCCCCTGCTCATGACCGCCGCTCGGCGCCGCCCGCCCCGGTCCGCCGGTCGGGCAGGCCGCCGGCGCCCTGCGCGCACGGATCGCCGAGGGGGCCCGGCCGGGACCTGGCCCGTCGGCGCGAAGCTCCCCGGCGGGGTCACGCCCGCGAAGGAACTCGGCGTCGGCCGCTCCACGGCCGGTCCTGGCCGTCGCGGACGGGTACCCGGAGACCGCGGCGGCCGTCCTCGCGGCGGAACGGGAGGATCCGGGCGGTGCCGGGCCGGGCTCCGCGGAGAAATCCTCAGGGATCGCCGCGGAGCCGGAATAGCCTGCCACCGACCGGGGTTGCCGCTCTCAGGTGCATGCATATGCATGAAACGAAGCGACTCCGTCCCGGAAGGCAAGGCCACTCATGAAGATCGGCATCATCGGAGCGGGCAACATCGGCGGCAACCTCACCCGGCGTCTCAGCGCGCTCGGTCACGACGTCTCCGTCGCGAACTCCCGAGGCCCGCAGACGCTCACGGAACTCGCCGAGGAGACGGGAGCGACCCCCGTCACCGTCGAGGAGGCGGCGCGCGGTGCCGAGGTCGTGGTGATCACGATCCCGGTCAAGGCGGTCCCGAGCCTGCCGCCCGGCATCCTGGACGGCGCGGCCGAAGGCGTGGCCGTCATCGACACCAACAACTACTACCCGCAGCAGCGCGACGGCCGGATCGCGGAGATCGAGGACGAGGGCCTCACCGAGAGCCGCTGGACCGAGCGTCACATCGGCCACCCCGTGATCAAGGCCTTCAACGGCACCTACGCCCAGGACATCCTGGACCGCCCGCTCGCCGCGGGCGACCCCGACCGCATGGCGCTCCCGGTGGCCGGCGACGACGAGGCGGCGAAGGCGAAGGTACGCGCCCTGATCGACGAGCTCGGCTTCGACACCGTCGACGCGGGCGGCATCGACGACTCCTGGCGCCAGCAGCCCGACACCCCCGTCTACGGGCTGCAGGCCGGCACCGAGGCGGTCACCAAGGCCCTGGCCGAGGCGAGCCCGGAACGCCCGGCGTCCTTCCGCGGCTAGACGGGCCCGGCTAGACGATCCGCAGAGGGCGGTGCGGCCCGTCCGGCAACTCGATCCCGATCGGGTCCCCGGGCCGCACCACACCCCCGCTGAGCACCACGCCCATGATCCCGGACCTGAAGACCGGCCGGCCGTCCGGACCCCGCCCGACGACCTGCTTCAGCAGGCCCTTTCTGAAGTCGTCGATCTGCCTGCACGGATTGCGCAGCCCGGTCACCTCGACCACGGCCTGTCCGCCGAGCCGCAGCCGGGTCCCTTCGGGCAGCGCCAGCAGGTCCGTCCCCCGGGTGGTCACGTTCTCCCCGAGCTGCCCGGCGGCCACCTCGAACCCGGCCGCTCGCACCTCTTCGAACAGCTCCTCGTGGATGAGGTGCACCTGCCGCAGATTCGGCTGCGAGGGATCCTTCTCCATCCGGAAGCGGTGCTTCACCGTGGCCCCGGCATGCACGTCCCCCAGCACCCCGAGCCCGGCGACCAGCGTGACGCTCTCCCGGTTGGGCTTGGTGAAGGAGTACGTACCGTTGCTGCTGACAGCGCTGACCGACCCACTCATACGGCGAAGCTCCCCTGTCCCTGCGACCCGCTGCCGAGTCAGCACTCGATGATGTTCACCGCCAGCCCGCCCCGGGCCGTCTCCTTGTACTTGACGGACATGTCCGCGCCCGTCTCCTTCATCGTCTTGATGACCTTGTCCAGGGACACCTTGTGCGAGCCGTCTCCGCGCATCGCCATCTTGGCCGCGGTGACCGCCTTGACCGAGGCCATGCCGTTGCGCTCGATGCACGGGATCTGGACCAGGCCGCCCACGGGGTCGCAGGTCAGGCCGAGGTTGTGTTCCATGCCGATCTCGGCCGCGTTCTCGACCTGCTCGGGGGAACCGCCGAGGACCTCGGCCAGCGCGCCCGCCGCCATCGAGCAGGCCGAGCCCACCTCGCCCTGGCAGCCGACCTCGGCGCCCGAGATGGAGGCGTTCTCCTTGAACAGCATGCCGATCGCGCCGGCCGCGAGCAGGAAGCGGACCACCCCGTCCTCGTCGGCGCCGGGCACGAAGTTCACGTAGTAGTGCAGGACCGCCGGGATGATGCCGGCCGCGCCGTTCGTGGGGGCGGTCACCACCCTGCCGCCGGCCGCGTTCTCCTCGTTCACCGCCATCGCGTACAGCGTGATCCACTCCATGGCGAGCGCCAACGGGTCGCCCTCCGCCCGGAGCTGACGCGCCGTCATGGCGGCCCGGCGGCGGACCCGCAGGCCGCCCGGCAGAATGCCCTCACGAGACATGCCCCGCGAGACGCACGACTGCATCGCCCGCCAGATCTCCAGCAGCCCGTCCCGGATCTCGTCCTCGGTGCGCCAGGCGCGCTCGTTCTCCAGCATCAGCGAGGAGATCGACAGGCCGGTCTCCTTCGCCAGGCGCAGCAGCTCGTCGCCCGTACGGAAGGGGTACTTCAGGACCGTGTCGTCGAGTTTGATGCGGTCCGCGCCGACCGCGTCCTCGTCCACGACGAAGCCGCCGCCGACCGAGTAGTACGTCTTCGACAGCAGCTCGGCGCCCTGGGCGTCGTGGGCCCATATCGTCATGCCGTTGGCGTGGTACGGCAGGGCCTTGCGGCGGTGCAGGACCAGGTCGTCGTCGTAGGAGAACGGGATCTCGCGCGAGTCCAGCAGCCGCAGCCGTCCGGAGCTCTTGATCTGCTCCACCCGGTCGTCCGCGCCCTCCACGTCCACCGTGCGCGGGGAGGAGCCCTCCAGGCCGAGCAGCACCGCCTTGGGCGTGCCGTGGCCGTGGCCGGTCGCGCCGAGCGAGCCGTACAGCTCGCAGCGCACCGACGCGACGGAGTCCAGCAGACCCTCGCCCCGCAGCCGGCGGGCGAACATACGGGCCGCGCGCATCGGGCCGACCGTGTGGGAGCTGGACGGGCCGATGCCGATCGAGAACAGGTCGAAGACCGAGATGGCCACGGGGAACTCCTCAGTACGGGGTGGTGCGGGGTGCCGCCCACACCTCACAGTGTGCGCGGCACCCGGGAAAGGGAACTACTCGCTCAGACCGGGATACAGCGGGTGCTTGTCGGCCAGGGCCGTGACCCGGGCCTTCAGCGCCGCCGCGTCGGCCTCCGCGAACGGGGACGGCGCCTTCAGCGTCTCGGCGATCACGTCCGCGACCTCGGCGAAGTCGGCGGCGGTGAAGCCGCGGGTCGCGAGGGCGGGCGTGCCGATCCGCAGTCCGGAGGTGACCATCGGCGGCCGCGGGTCGTTCGGGACCGCGTTGCGGTTGACCGTGATGCCGACCTCGTGGAGCCGGTCCTCGGCCTGCTGACCGTCCAGCTCGGACTCGCGCAGGTCGACCAGGATCAGGTGCACGTCGGTGCCGCCGGAGAGGACGTTCACCCCGGCCGAGCGGGCGTCCGGCGCGGTCAGGCGCTCGGCGAGGATCTTCGCGCCCTCGACCGTGCGGGCCTGGCGCTCCTTGAAGTCCTCGGTCGCGGCGACCTTGAACGAGACCGCCTTGGCCGCGATCACGTGCTCCAGGGGGCCGCCCTGGAAGCCCGGGAAGACGGACGAGTTCAGCTTCTTCGCGAACGCCTTCTTCGCGAGGATGATGCCGCCGCGGGGGCCGCCCAGCGTCTTGTGGGTGGTGGACGTGACGACGTCGGCGTACTCCACCGGGTTCGGGTGGAGACCGGCCGCGACCAGACCCGCGAAGTGCGCCATGTCGACCCACAGGAAGGCCTCGACCTCGTCCGCGATCCGGCGGAACTCGGCGAAGTCGAGCTGCCGGGGATAGGCCGACCAGCCCGCGATGATCACCTTCGGGCGGTGCTCCTTGGCGAGCCGCTCGACCTCGGCCATGTCGACCAGGCCGGCGTCGTCCACGTGGTAGGCGACCACGTCGAACTGCTTGCCGGAGAAGTTCAGCCGCATGCCGTGGGTCAGGTGACCGCCGTGCGCCAGGTCCAGGCCGAGGATCGTGTCGCCGGGCTGGGCCAGCGCGAACAGGGCGGCCTGGTTGGCGGAGGCGCCCGAGTGGGGCTGGACGTTGGCGTACTCGGCGCCGAACAGCTCCTTGATCCGGTCGATCGCGATCTGCTCGGCCACGTCGACGTGCTCACAGCCGCCGTAGTAGCGGCGGCCCGGGTAGCCCTCGGCGTACTTGTTGGTCAGGACCGAGCCCTGCGCCTCCATCACCGCGAGCGGAGCGAAGTTCTCCGAGGCGATCATCTCGAGCGTGGACTGCTGGCGGTTCAGCTCGGCGTCGATCGCGGCGGCGATCTCCGGGTCGAGCTCGTGCAGGGGCGTGTTCAGGACGGACATGCGTCTACGACTCCTCAGCCGGCGGTGAAGGCGGTGTACTCGTCGGCGGTGAGCAGGTCGTCCTGCTCGCCCGCGGTGCGTACCTTGAACAGCCATCCGCCCTCGAACGGGGCGGAGTTCACCAGCGCCGGGTCGTCGACGACGTCCTGGTTGACCTCGACGATCTCGCCGGAGACCGGCGCGTACAGCTCGCTGACCGACTTGGTCGACTCCAGCTCGCCGCAGGTCTCGCCCGCGGTCACCGTGTCACCGACCTCGGGGAGCTGGACGAAGACCACGTCGCCGAGCGCGTTGGCCGCGTGCTCGGTGATGCCGACCGTCGAGACGCCGTCCTCGGCGACCGACAGCCACTCGTGCTCCTTGCTGTAGCGCAGCTGCTGGGGGTTGCTCATGGCCTGAATTCTCCTGTACGCGGGAGGGTGCTGGTGAATGGGGGACTGCTGGAACCGCAGGGGAGCAGCGCACATGTGCGCAGCGTCACGCGCGGGCGGGGCGTCGACGCGCCCAGTGTCTACTTCTGGCGCTTGTAGAACGGCAGCGCCACGACCTCGTACGGCTCGTGGCTGCCTCGGATGTCCACGCCGACGCCCTGGGTCCCCGGCGCCGCGTGGGCGGCGTCGACGTACGCCATGGCGATCGGCTTGCCGAGGGTGGGGGAGGGGGCGCCCGAGGTGACCTCGCCGATCACTGCGCCGTCGGCGACCACGGCGAATCCGGCGCGCGGGACCCGGCGGCCCTCGGCGACCAGGCCGACGAGGACGCGCGGGGGCTGCGAGGCGGCTCGCCCGGCGGCCTCCTCCAGCGCCGTACGCCCGACGAAGTCGCCCTCCTTGTCGAACTTGACCACCCGGCCCAGACCCGCGTCGAACGGGGTGAGGGAGGTGCTCAGCTCGTGCCCGTACAGCGGCATGCCCGCCTCCAGGCGCAGGGTGTCCCGGCAGGACAGGCCGCAGGGCACCAGCCCGACGCCCTCGCCGGCCTTGGTCAGCGACTGCCACAGCTCGACGGCGTGCTCCGGCCGCACGAACAGCTCGAAGCCGTCCTCGCCGGTGTAGCCGGTACGCGCGATGAGGGCGGGGACGCCGGCGACGGTGCCGGGCAGGCCGGCGTAGTACTTCAGGCCGTCCAGGTCGGCGTCGGTGACGGCCGCGAGGATGCCGGGGGACTCGGGGCCCTGCACGGCGATCAGCGCGTAGGCGTCACGGTCGTCGCGGACCACCGCGTCGAAGCCCTCGGCGCGCTCGGTCAGCGCGTCCAGCACGACCTGTGCGTTGGAGGCGTTGGCCACCACCATGAACTCGGTCTCGGCCAGCCGGTAGACGATCAGGTCGTCCAGGATGCCGCCGTCCGCCCGGCAGATCATCGTGTAGCGGGCGCGGCCGGCCTTGACCGCCCCGATGTTGCCCACCAGGGCGAAGTCGAGGAGGGCGGCTGCCTGCGGGCCGGCGACGGTGATCTCGCCCATGTGCGAGAGGTCGAAGAGCCCGGCCCGGGTGCGGACGGCCTGGTGCTCGTCGCGCTCGGAGCCGTAGCGCAGCGGCATGTCCCAGCCGGCGAAGTCGGTCATCGTCGCGCCGAGCGCGCGATGCACCGCGTCGAGGGCGGTGAGGCGCTGCCCGGCGTTCTGGGCGGAAGCGGGGTCGGTACTGCTCATCGGGCGTTCGTCTCCCAAGGCATGACGGCACGGCGAGGTCGTTCCTCCCCATCTGTCATCGGAACCTGAGAGGTTCGCCATGACAACCCGGGAAGGGATCGGTCATGACTTGCACCTTGGGTGGGGCCACTGGAGAGCGGCCCGCTTTTCAGATGTGCCTCGCCCGCGCGGTAACGGGGCCTGAGAGATTCAAGGGAGGGACTTGCTCCTTCGGCGCCCCAGCGAAGCTGCTGCTGAGGACTCTCCCGCGCGGATTCAAACGGCCGGTATGCAGTTGGCGCGGCCATCATTGCACGGCTCGCCCCGATCACGGCAGGCCGCATCTGTAACCGGCTTGTGTCGGTACGCGCACGAAATCGCCGGACGCGGCGCATTACCTTCTCTTTACGCTCAGTGGGGATGAGGACACCATCGGACCCCAGGGGAGGACGATCACGGTGAACAGGACGACCACGGCGAGGTCCACGGCATTCGCGACCGGCTCGGGGATCGCGCTGCCCGCGCAGCCCGTCGCCCCGGCCCGGGAGGCGTGCGGCCCGCAGCCGGCGCCCGTCGTCCGCGACCTGCGCGAGCGAGCCGGCCGCAGCCCGCACGGACTGCTCTTCGGCCCCCGTGACCTGGTCGTGGTCACCGGTCTGCCCGGCAGCGGCAAGTCCACGCTCATGCGGCGGACCGTGCAGGGCGTCCGCGTCGACTCCCAGGACACCCGGGACCGCTGGGACGCCCGCGCCCCCCGCTTCCTGCCCTACGGCCTCTACCGCCCCCTCGTCCGGCTCGCCCACTACGCCGGACTGCGCAGGGCGCTGCGCGGCGGTGCGGGCGTCGTCGTGCACGACTGCGGCACGCAGGCCTGGGTCCGTGACTGGCTGGCCCGCGAGGCCCGCCGCCGCGGCGGCGTCCTCCACCTGCTGCTGCTGGACGTCGGCGCCGACACGGCACTGGAGGGGCAGCGCGAGCGCGGTCGGGGCGTCTCCCGGTACGCGTTCCTGCGCCACCGCCACGCCGCCTCCCGTCTGGTGCGCTCGGTGGAGAAGGGCCGGCTGCCCGCAGGCTGCGGCTCGGCGGTGCTGCTCGACCGCGCGGCGGCCGACGCGCTGCGCCGCATCGGGTTCACGGGCTGAGGGCTCGGGCGCGACCCCCGGGTACCCGCTAGCCTTTCGGCCACAGCGAAGTGAGCGGTTCTCAGCAGGCGGTAGGCAGATGGATTTCCCCCCGGCGAACTTTCCGACGGACTACTCCGCGGACTTTCCGGCGCAGGCGCACCCCCATCCGCACGGCGGATGGCCCGGCAACGAGCTGGAGGAGGTGCTCTCCGTCTCCCTCGGCGTGCCGGGAGCCGGCGGCCGGATCGTCGAGGTGCTCGGACGCAGCTTCGTCTGGGTGCCGCTGCCCGGCGGCGGCGGCCCGCACAGCGGCCCTCTGGACCTGCCCACGATGGAGCTCGAGGGCCAGGTGTACGTGCCGGTCTTCAGCTCCGAGGAACAGTTCCGGCAGGTCGTGGGCTCCCACATGTCGTTCACGATCGCGCCGGCCGTGGAGTTCGCCCGGGGACTGCCCCCGCAGGTGGGCATCCTGGTGAACCCGGACGGCGTGGTCGGCATCCCGCTGCCGCCGCCCGCCGTGGCCGAGCTGTGCCGGGCGGGCCGCACCTCGCCGGACGGCACCGCGGGCGGCGGACGGGTCCGCCTCTACGAGCCCGACTGGCAGGACGAGCCGATGGACTTCCTGGCCGCGGCCTCGGCGGAGTTCGAGGCCACGGGCGTGGTCCGCACGGCCCGCCGCTGCCTGGCCGTCATCGAGACGGCGGACCCGGTGATGTTCGTGGGCGTGGAACTCTCCCACCTCGAAGGCGACCTGAGGGCCCTGCCCCTTGAGGCCCTGGGCAGGGCGCTGGGCAGGACGCCGGCCCCGTGGCCGGTCAACCTGGTCCTCCTGGACGTGGCCCAGGATCCGGTGGGCGACTGGCTGAGGGAGCGGGTCCGCCCCTTCTACACGGGGTTCCACCAGGTCTGAGGAGCAGCCCGCCTGACGGGGCGCGGGGCTGTCCTCGGCCGCGGCCCCGCCGCGGGGCGCGCCCCGCCGCACCCGACGCGCGTCCGCCGGCGCGCAGTCGGTCCCGAGCTCCCAACGGCTCGGCCGGGCAGAGCGCCTAAGCTGGACTCCAACGCGGGACGTTTTCTCGAAGGGGCGATAAAAAGTGAGCGCTGGCACTGCCGCGACCGGCTCGGTCGAGCACATGCTGCGCCAGGTCACGCCCGGGCGCTACGACGCCTACGAGGCGCTCCTGCGCGCGCTCGCGACCCCCTCGTCCGGCCAGGTCTGGATGCTGCTGTGGCACGGCCAGGCCGGCTCCCCGGACGCCCAGTACGGAAACATGGAGGTCGACGGGCACGGCTACGCGCCGTGTGTCACCTCCGCCCAGGAACTCAGCGCGAGTGGCTGGAACAGGTCGTACGAGGTGGTCGACGGGCTGGACGTGGCCCGCACCCTCTACCCCGACCACTACGGCCTCTGGCTGAACCCGCACGCCCCCGGCGGCGGGGTCGGCATTCCGTGGCTGGACCTGCGCCGTATCGCCACCGGCCTGGAGCGCCAGCCGGCCGGGCCGTTGCGGCTGTCCGAACCGGGCATCGAGATTCCGCAGTTCTACGCCCTGCTCGCGCAGAACGCCCACCGTACCCCGGCGGTCCGCGCGTTGCGCCGCGCCTGGGTGCAGCCGGCGCTGGGAGCGCCCTACCTGGCCATCGGGCTCGACGTGTACGACGCCTCGCCGCCGGCCGTGGACGCCGTACGGGCGATGATGCAGCAGTCCATCGGGGCCGTGCCGGACGGGCTGCCGGTGTCGACGGTCGCCATGACCGACGAGTACGACCCCGTCGTGATGTGGATGCGTGCCACCGCCCGGCCCTTCTACGACCGCGAGGCCCACGCCCCGGCCCCGGCCCAGGCGCCCGCGGGCGGCTACGGGTATCCGCCCACCGGACGCTACTGATCCCCGTCACGGGTCCGCCATAAAGTGGAGGCCGGACTTCTTCGCGCGTAGATGAAGGCGATTGGTCCGTTTTTCGACCGATCTGCCCCAATAGGTCACCGTCCGGGGGGCGTTACCCGCCGTCCGGATAACGGAACCCCTCTACCCGGATCACGTTTACGCATCCATTCACTGCCAAGTCTGGCTACAGATCGCCAAACCGTTGAAGACTCCGGCGTCAGGGGACTTATCCCCTGCGTATTACGGACTGATCACGCCGCTACAGCGGCAAGTGCGGGCCGGCTACCGCCGGTTGAGAGGGGTCCCTGCCAGATGACGGCACCATTGCACGAGCCGACCGCGGAAGCGGCCCCGAGCGCGGCCGAGGAAGCGTCGGTCGCCACCAGCGGCGCCAAGGCCGTTCAGGGCCGTTCCCTGGGCCGGATCGCCTGGGAGCGCCTCAAGCGGGACAAGCTCGCCCTCACGGGCGGCGTCGTCGTGCTCGTCCTGGTCGTGGTCGCGCTGCTCGCGCCGGTCATCACCGGGCTGCTCGGGCAGGACCCGAACGAGTACCACGAGAACCTCATCGACCCGCTCTTCGGTACGCCCACGGGCTCCTTGGGCGGCGTCAGCGGCGACCACCTGCTCGGCGTCGAGCCGGTCAACGGCCGCGACATCTTCGCCCGCATCCTCTACGGGGCCCGGATCTCGCTGCTGGTCGGCTTCCTGTCGGCCGTGGTCGCGGTCATCCTCGGAACGGTGCTGGGCATCCTCGCCGGCTTCTTCGGCGGCTGGGTCGACTCGCTCATCAGCCGGGTGATGGACGGCCTGCTCGCCTTCCCGCAGCTGCTGTTCATCATCGCGCTGGTCTCCGTCATGCCGAACGACCTGCTCGGCCTCTCCGGTTCGAGCGTGCGTGTCTTCGTGATGATCCTGGTCATCGGCTTCTTCGGCTGGCCCTACATCGGACGTGTGGTGCGCGGTCAGACGCTCTCGCTGCGTGAGCGCGAGTACGTCGAGGCCGCCCGATCGCTGGGCGCGGGGCGGCTGTACATCCTGTTCAAGGAACTGCTGCCCAACCTGGTCGCCCCGATCGTCGTGTACACGACGATGATGATCCCGACCAACATCCTCACCGAGGCGGCGCTCAGCTTCCTGGGCGTCGGGGTCAAGCCGCCCACCGCCTCGTGGGGGCAGATGCTCTCGAGCGCGATCGACTACTACGAGTCGGACCCGATGTACATGGTGGTCCCGGGTGTGGCGATCTTCATCACCGTGCTCGCCTTCAATCTCTTCGGCGACGGCGTACGGGACGCGCTGGACCCGAAGGCCTCCCGCTGATCCGCCCCGTCGGGGATCCGCGACCACAGCGAGCCGCGAAACCGCCGAACACACGGCGCCCCAACCGTCCCGTGGTCTTCACACGGGGTATCTCTCATCTATCCGGAGGATCCGAGATCGTGACTACCCAACGCACCTCAGGGCGGCGGAAGCAGGCATTTGCCGCTGCTGCCGCGGTCGCCGCGCTGCTGACCACTGCGGCGTGCGGCGGCGGTGGAGACGACGGCGACAAGGGCTCGAGCTCCGGCGCCGCCGGCTTCGACGCCGCGAACAACAAGATCGCCCAGGCTTCCGCCGCCAAGAAGGGCGGCACGCTGAAGTTCGGTGCCGCGCAGGACGCCGACTCGTGGGACACCACGCGTGGCTACTACGGCATGATGTGGAACTTCGCCCGCTACTACAGCCGCCAGCTCGTCACGAACAAGGCCGAGCCGGGCGCCGCGGGCGCCGAGGTCACTCCGGACCTCGCCACCGAGACCGCGAAGGTCACGGACGACGGCAAGACCTACACGTACACCCTGCGTGACGGCGTCACGTGGGAGGACGGCAAGCCGATCACGTCGAAGGACGTGAAGTACGGCATCGAGCGCGTGTGGGCGCAGGACGTGCTGTCCGGCGGTCCGACGTACCTGAAGGACGTCCTCGACCCCAAGGGCGAGTACAAGGGCCCCTACAAGGACACGTCCGCGGACAAGCTGGGTCTGAAGGCGATCGACACGCCCGACGACAAGACCATCGTCTTCCACCTCCCGCAGGCCAACTCGGACTTCGAGGAGATGCTGGCCCTGGTCTCGGCCTCGCCGGTCCGCCAGGACATGGACACCAAGTCCAAGTACGGCCTGAAGCCGTTCTCCTCGGGCCCGTACAAGTTCGCGTCCTACTCCCCGGGCAAGGACCTCAAGCTGGTCCGCAACACCTCCTGGAAGCAGGCCTCGGACCCGATCCGCAAGGCCTACCCGGACCAGATCACCATCCAGTTCTTCTCGGACGCCAACCAGCTCGACCAGCGTCTGCTGAGCGGTGACCTGGACCTGGACCTGAACCAGACCGGAATGTCGCCGCAGGGCCGCACCACCGCCCTGAAGCAGCACAAGGGCAACCTGGACAACCCGGTCTCCGGCTACGTCCGTTACGCGGTCTTCCCGCAGAGCGTCGCGCCGTTCAACAACATCGAGTGCCGCAAGGCCGTCATCCTCGGCGCCGACCACGTGTCGCTGCAGACCGCCCGCGGCGGCCCGATCGCCGGTGGTGACATCGGCACCAACATGCTGCCGCCGTCCGTCCCGGGTGCCGAGGGCCAGAAGTACGACCCGTACGAGATCTCCGGCGCCAACAAGAGCGGCAACGAGGCCAAGGCCAAGGAGGCCCTGAAGGCCTGCGGTCAGCCGAACGGCTTCAAGACCACCATCGCGGTCCGTAACAACAAGCCGGTCGAGGTGGCCACCGCCCAGTCCCTCCAGGCGTCGCTGAAGAAGATCGGCATCACCGCCGAGATCGACCAGTACGACGGCTCGCAGACCGCCGGCATCATCGGCAGCCCTTCGAACGTGAAGAAGAAGGGCTACGGCATCATCATCATGGGCTGGGGTCCGGACTTCCCGTCCGTGCAGGGCTTCGGTCTGCCGCTGTGGAGCAGCAAGTACATCGCTGAGAGCGGCAACAACAACTACGCGCTCATCAACGACAAGACGATCGACGGTCTGTTCTCCTCGTACGTCACCACCCTGGACGACGCCGGCAAGACCAAGATCGCCACGGAGATCAACCACAAGGTGATGGAGGGCGCGTACTACCTGCCCTTCGTCTTCGAGCGGTTCATCAACTGGCGCTCGGACAACCTGGCGAACGTCTACACCACCGACGGTTACAGCGGTCAGTACGACTTCGTGAACCTCGGTCTGAAGAACCCGAAGAAGTAGTCCCGGCACACCCGCCGAACGGCACGAAAGGCAGGTGAAGGCCGGCGCGGCGGATCCGCGGGTCACTGGACACAATCCGGTGGCCCGCGGTCCGCGGCGGGCCGAGAGCTGTGCTCGCTTACCTCATCAGGCGGTTGTTCGCCGCCGTAGTGATGCTCGTGGTCATCGTCATGGTGGTCTTCGGCATCTTCTTCCTCATCCCCAAGTGGGCTGGCGTAGACATCGCCTTGAGCTTCGTGGGCAAGCAGGCCGACCCTGCCGCCGTCGAGGGTGTGCGCGAGAAGCTGGGCCTGGGCGACCCGATCTACGCCCAGGTCTGGGAGTTCTTCAAGGGCATCTTCGCCGGCCGTACCTACACGGGCGGCGGCGATTCCATCCACTGCGCCGCCCCGTGCTTCGGTTACTCCTTCCGCAGTGAACAGGCCGTCTGGCCGGTGCTGACCGACCGCTTCCCGGTGACCCTGGCGCTCGCGCTCGGTGCCGCCGTGCTGTGGCTGATCTTCGGTGTCTCGGCCGGTGTGCTCTCCGCGCTCAAGCGGGGCAGCCTGTGGGACCGCGGCGCGATGGTCATCGCGCTCTCGGGCGTCTCCCTCCCGATCTACTTCACCGGCATGGTCGCCCTGTCGATCTTCGTCTACGGACTGGATCTGTTCGACGGGCAGTTCGTGCCGCTGGACGAGAGTTTCAGCGGCTGGTTCGGCGGCATGATCCTGCCGTGGGTCACCCTCGCGTTCCTGTACGCGGCCATGTACGCCCGCATCACCCGGGCCACCATGCTGGAGATCCTCGGCGAGGACTACATCCGTACCGCCCGCGCCAAGGGCCTCAAGGAACACACCGTCATCGGCAAGCACGCCATGCGCTCCACGATGACTCCGCTGCTGACCATGCTCGGCATGGACCTCGGCGCCCTCATCGGCGGTGCGATCCTGACCGAGACGGCGTTCAACCTGCCCGGCCTCGGCCAGGCGGTGCTCAACGCCATCAAGAACCAGGACCTGCCCATCATCCTGGGCGTCACCCTGATCACCTCCCTGGCGGTGCTCGTCGCCAACCTCGTGGTGGACATCCTGTACGCCGTGATCGACCCCCGAGTGAGGCTCGCATGACCGAACTCAGCAAGAGCGGAGCGGCCGTGGGCGAACCCACCCCCGCCTCGCCCGCGCCGACCGCCTTCCTCGAAGTGCGCGACCTCAAGGTGCACTTCCCGACCGACGACGGCCTGGTCAAGTCCGTCGACGGGCTCAGCTTCCAGCTGGAGAAGGGCAAGACCCTCGGCATCGTGGGCGAGTCCGGCTCCGGCAAGTCGGTGACCTCGCTCGGCATCATGGGCCTGCACACCGCCGGCCAGTACGGCAAGCGCAAGGCGCAGATCTCCGGCGAGATCTGGCTGGACGGCACCGAGCTGCTGTCCGCCGACCCCGACCACGTGCGCAAGCTGCGCGGCCGTGAGATGGCGATGATCTTCCAGGATCCGCTGTCGGCGCTGCACCCGTACTACACGATCGGTCAGCAGATCGTGGAGGCGTACCGGATCCACCACGACGTCACCAAGAAGGCCGCCAAGCGCCGCGCGGTCGAGATGCTCGACCGGGTGGGCATCCCGCAGCCGGACAAGCGGGTCGACAGCTACCCGCACGAGTTCTCCGGCGGTATGCGTCAGCGCGCGATGATCGCGATGTCGCTGGTCAACAACCCCGAGCTGCTGATCGCGGACGAGCCGACGACCGCCCTGGACGTAACCGTCCAGGCGCAGATCCTCGACCTCATCCGCGACCTCCAGAAGGAGTTCGGCTCCGCGGTCGTCGTCATCACCCACGACCTGGGTGTGGTGGCCGAACTCGCCGACGACATCCTGGTGATGTACGGCGGCCGCTGCGTCGAGCGGGGCCCGGCCGACAAGGTGTTCTACGAGCCCCGGCACCCCTACACCTGGGGCCTGCTCGGCTCGATGCCGCGGCTGGACCGTGAGCAGCAGGAGCGCCTGATCCCGGTCAAGGGCTCCCCGCCCTCGCTGATCAACATCCCGTCCGGCTGCGCCTTCAACCCGCGCTGCCCGTACGCGGACCTCCCGAAGGACAACGTCACCCGCACCGTCCGGCCCGAGCTGGCCGAGGTCGGCAGCCGGCACTGGGCCGCCTGCCACCTGGGCACGGAGCAG
Source organism: Streptomyces rishiriensis (assembly GCF_030815485.1). NCBI lineage: Bacteria > Bacillati > Actinomycetota > Actinomycetes > Kitasatosporales > Streptomycetaceae > Streptomyces > Streptomyces rishiriensis. The sequence goes on from NZ_JAUSWV010000002.1 coordinate 5,917,587, forward strand.
CGGGAGCGTATCTGGACCGAAGAGATTGCGCCGAAGCTGTGAGTGACGACGAGAAAGCGGTGAAGATCCCCGCGCAGGCCGACGGCCCGAAGGCGGAGGGCGCGACCCTCGCCAAGGACGCCGCCCCCGGCGAGGTCCTGCTGAAGGTGACCGGGCTCCAGAAGCACTTCCCGATCAAGAAGGGCCTGCTCCAGCGGCAGGTCGGGGCGGTGCACGCGGTCGACGGCATCGACTTCGAGGTCCGCTCCGGCGAGACCCTCGGCGTCGTGGGCGAGTCCGGCTGCGGCAAGTCCACGATGGGACGGCTGATCACCCGGCTGCTCGAACCGACCGCGGGCAAGGTCGAGTTCCAGGGCAAGGACATCACCCACCTCGGGGTGAGCGGCATGCGTCCGCTGCGCCGCGATGTGCAGATGATCTTCCAGGACCCGTACTCGTCGCTGAACCCGCGCCACACCATCGGCACGATCGTCGGCGCTCCCTTCAAGCTCCAGGGCGTCGAGCCCGAGGGCGGCATCAAGAAGGAAGTCCAGCGGCTGCTGTCGGTCGTGGGCCTCAACCCCGAGCACTACAACCGCTACCCGCACGAGTTCTCCGGCGGTCAGCGCCAGCGCATCGGCATCGCCCGCGCGCTCGCGCTGAACCCGAAGCTGGTCGTGGCGGACGAGCCGGTCTCGGCGCTCGACGTGTCGATCCAGGCCCAGGTCGTCAACCTGCTCGACGACCTCCAGCAGGAGCTCGGCCTCACGTACGTGATCATCGCGCACGACCTCTCGGTCGTCCGCCACGTCTCGGACCGCATCGCGGTGATGTACCTCGGCAAGATCGTGGAGCTGGCCGACCGCGACCTGCTCTACAAGTCGCCGATGCACCCGTACACCAAGGCGCTGATGTCGGCGGTGCCGATCCCGGACCCGCGGCGCAAGAACGCCAAGAGCGAGCGGATCCTGCTCAAGGGTGACGTGCCCTCGCCGATCTCGCCGCCGAGCGGCTGCCGCTTCCACACCCGGTGCTGGAAGGCGACCGAGGTCTGCAAGACCACCGAGCCGGCGCTCGTCGAGCTGCGGCCCGGCCAGCAGGTCGCCTGCCACCACCCGGAGAACTTCGAGGACCAGGCCCCGCAGGACACCGTCCTGCTGACCGTCGCCAAGGAGGCGGCGGAGCTGGTCGCCGACGAGGTGCTCGCGGAGTCGGCGGAGACGTCGGCCGCGGTGGCGGCGGAAGTGGCGGAGACGACGGCCGCGGAGGCCGCCGCACCGGCGGAGGCTGCCGAGCCGGCCGAAGCGGTTGCCGAGCCGGCCGAGGCATCGGAGCCGACCGGGGACGCCGAGGCGGCCGACGAGGTCGCGCCGGAGGCTTCCGGTGACGACACTCCGGCCAAAGAGAAGTAAGTAACACCGAGCCCCCGCCTTGCAATGTAAGGCGGGGGCTCTGTGCTGGGTGAGAATGTAGGGGTGCTCCAGCAACTTTTCAGCCCCTCCGTCCAGCACACGCTCGACCTGATCGGCATCTTCGTCTTCGCCATCTCGGGCGCGCTGCTGGCCGTCCGCAAGAACTTCGACGTGTTCGGCATCGCCATGCTCGCCGAGGTCACCGCGCTGGGCGGCGGGGTCTTCCGGGACCTGGTCATCGGGGCCGTGCCCCCGGCCGCCTTCACGGATCTGGGGTACTTCCTCACGCCGCTGCTGGCCGCCCTCCTGGTCGTCTTCCTGCACCCCCAGGTGGAGCGCATCCAGACGGGCGTCAACGTCTTCGACGCGGCCGGCCTCGGCCTCTTCTGCGTGACGGGGACGACGAAGGCGTACGACTACGGCCTCAACCTCACCGCGTCGGCCGCGCTGGGTCTCGCCACCGCCGTGGGCGGCGGTGTGCTGCGCGACGTGCTGGCCAACGAGGTGCCCTCGCTGCTGCGCTGGGACCGCGACCTGTACGCGGTCCCGGCGATCGTCGGCGCCACCATGGTGGTGCTCTGCATCCACTACGACGTGCTCACGCCGCTGGCCAGCGGGGTGGCCGCGGTCACGGCCTTCGTGCTGCGGCTGCTCGCGATGCGGTTCCACTGGCGAGCGCCGCGTGCTTGGAACCGGCGCTCGACGGTGCGCGAGGAGCAGTCTCCCGCACCTTCTCGTCACGGCTGACCGGGCGCTGGTCCAGCTGGGTGGTCAGCCAGCGGAACGCCGGCACGACCTGCGGTCGCCACAGCGCCATGGTGTGGCCGCCCGCGCCTGCCGGGATGTAGACGACCTGCACGGCCGTCGGCGCCTTGGCCGCCTGCCGCAGGGCCAGGGCCGCCTCGTAGCCGTCTTTCGGCTGGCCGGAGAGGTAGAGAGCCACGGGCGGCGGCACGGTGGCCCTGCGGAGCAGCGCATACGGGTTGTTGGCCCGGCGCAGGGCGGGGCTCTGCGCGGCGAGGGAGTGGGGCTCGACGATCGGGTCGCTGTACCCGGACAGGCTCACCGCGGCCCGGTAGCGGTCCGGGTGGGCGACGGCGAGCTTGGCCGCGCAGTGGCCCCCGGCGGAGTACCCGGCGACCGCCCAGCCCCTGGGCGCGGGCTGGGCCCGGAAGTTGTCCTTGACCATCTTCGGTACGTCGATGCTGAGCCAGCTGTCGGCGTTGACGGTGCCCGGGACGTTGGCGCACCCGGTGTCCACGCCCGGCAGCAGTGTGGTGCGCGGCGCGACCAGGATGAACGGGGCGACCTTGCCCGCGCGCATCAGCGGTGCCAGTTGCTCGTGCACGTGCAGCGTCCCGTACCAGGACTTCGCGGAGCCCGGGTAGCCCGGCAGCAGCTCCACCACGGGGAAGGCGCGGTGCGCGTAGGCGGGCTCGTCGTACTGCGGGGGCAGCCAGACGTAGACCTCGGCGTTGACGCCGGAGACCCGGCCCTCGAGCTGGGTGACGCGCACCCCGCCCGCCGCGCGCATGCCAGGCCCCTCGGCCTGCTCGAACGTCTGTCGGACCTTGGGCAGCCGGTCCAGCGCGATACCGCCGGTGCCGTCGGCGCCCAGGTCGGCGGCCTGCTGCACATGGGTGCCGGTGCCCAACAGGTCGTCCCAGGTGTCGTACAGGCCGTTGGCGTTGTTGACCAGGACGAAGACCAGGGCCACGGCCGTGCCCTGGGCGAACAGCAGCATCACCATCCGGGCCGCGGCGCGCAGGACCCGCGGTCCGCGCAGCCGCGACCACATCAGCAGCGGCAGCGCGACGGCGGCCACGGACAGTGCGATCAAGGTGTAGAGGAACGGAGTCCCGGTGAGGCTCATGTCCTTGCAGAGGGGAAACCGGGCGTCAAGGTTACGGACGAGTTCGGACACTTACCAAGAAATTGCCGACCGCTCACCGGAACCGGTCGCCGCTGAGCTCCGAAGCGGTCATGAGTGGGCTCGAAGCGCTCATCGGGCACGATGCCGCCGCAGCGTCCAAAGCTACCGCTTAGTAATGCACTGTTGTACGGTTCAGACATGCCAGAAGCAGCTACCGCGGCGGCCGCGCCGGCCTCCACCGCCTTCGTCACGGACTCCACCGGAGACGGCGGGTTCGCGTTCGAGTTCGACCGCGACACCGCGCTCACCCGACGCGCGCCGGGCGTCTACGACATCGACCTCTCGGCCGGCTGGACGATCATCAGTGCCGTCAACGGCGGCTATCTTCTCGCCGTCCTCGGCCGCGCGCTCGCGGACGCCCTGCCGCACCGGGACCCGTTCACGATCTCGGCGCACTATCTGACGGCGTCCCAGCCCGGCCCGGCGGTCGTCCGCACGGACGTCGTGCGCACCGGCCGCACCCTCTCCACCGGCCAGGCCTCGCTCTTCCAGTACGACGAGAACGGCGCCGAGATCGAGCGGATCCGCGTCCTCGCCTCCTACGGCGATCTGGACGCCCTGCCGGACGACGTCCGTACGACGGCGAAGCCGCCCGCGATCCCGCCGATCGACCAGTGCTTCGGCCCCGAGGACGGACCGGCGCCCGTCGACGGCAGCTCCGCGATCGCCGACCGGCTGATGCTCAAGCTCGACCCCTCGACCCTCGGCTGGGCGCTCGGACAGCCGTCCGGCAAGGGCGAGATGCGGGCCTGGTTCGGCCTGAAGGACGGCCGTGACCCCGACCCGCTCTCCCTCCTCCTCGCGGTGGACGCCCTGCCGCCCACCGCCTTCGAGATCGGATTGCGCGGCTGGGTCCCCACGGTCGAGCTGACGGTCCACGTCCGCTGCCGGCCGGCTCCGGGCCCGCTGCGCGTCTCCATCACCACCCGCAACCTCGCGGGCGGCTTCCTGGAGGAGGACGCCGAGGTCTGGGACAGCGCGGACCGACTGGTCGCGCAGTCGAGGCAGTTGGCGCGGGTCAGGCTCGGCTGACCCCGGGGCGCGGGGGGCTTCCGTCACGAAGCCGTACCAGCGCGCCGACGGTTCGTGAACCGAACTCCCAGGTCAGCGCCGTTTGTTGAGATGTGCTTTACCTGATTGACAGGAGAGGGACAGAGGGACCCCAAGGAAGGCCTAAGCGCCGTTGGTTGAGTGACGGTCTCAGGTTGTCCTCATCTTCTCCGGAGCTGTTTCTCATGAAGCGTGCGCTGATGCCCGTCCGTCTCGTCCCCGCGGTGGCGCTGCTGGCGCTCTCGCCCCTCGCCCTGGTGGCCTGCGGCTCGGGCGACTCCTCCTCCAGCAGCGGGACGTCCGCCCAGCAGAGCTGTCAGCCGCCGTCCGGCAACCCCTCGGGCATGCCGAGCGGCGCTCCCTCGGGGGCCCCGTCGGGTGCGCCGACCGGTGCCGCCTCGGGGCGGCCGACGGGCACGCCCACCGGCACGCCCACCGGTGTCCCGTCGGGCATGCCGAGCGGCGGTCCCGGGGGAGGCGGTCAGGGTGGCCCCGGCGGCGGCCGGGGCGGCGGTTGCGGCGGCCCGGGCGCAGGCCAGGGGCAGCAGGCCCAGCAGCAGGGCTGACGGCGTTTCACTCGCAGGGGCGGCGCACCCGGGAAGGGGTGTGCCGCCCCTGCGGCGTACGGGTGTGCCGCGCGGTTGTCAGTCCAGCCGGTGCCGGCGTCCCGCGCGGCTGTCAGTCCAGCCAGTGCCGGCGGCCGATGCTGATGAGCCGCATCTGGCGGGCGGCGAGCCGGCTGACCCGCTCCCGGTCCTCCGGCGAGGACTCCAGCGCCTCCAGGAACAGCGAGGCGGTGACGAGCATCTGGTCGACGTAGAGGTGCGAGAGCATCAGCAGGTCGTCCTCGCTCCAGCCCTCGGCCACGGCGTCCTTGGCCAGTTCGGTCCTCACCTCCTCGGCGAAGCGGGCCAGTTGGTCCCGGATCGCCTCCCGCACCGGCTGAACCCCGCCATGTCGCTCACGGGCGATAAAGCGGACGGGGGCGGGGTACGCGTCCACATGACCGGCGATCAACTCCACAGCGCGCGTGATGCGTTCCTCGCTCGTGTCGGCCGCGGTCACGGTGGTGCGGATCATCGGGTGCAGGCTGCCCAGCGCCTCCTCGACCAGAGCCACGCCCAGATCGGCGGTGGAGCGGAAGTGGCGGTAGAAGGCGGTCGGGGCGACCCCGACGGCGCGGGTGACCTCCCGCAGTCCCAGGCTGCTCAGGCTCTGCTCCTCCAGCAGCACCAACGCCGCGTCCATGAGCGCCTGCCGGGTCTTCTGCTTCTGGGCCTGCCTGATGCCGAGGGTGTGACTCATGTCATCCAGTTAACAACTGTTCTCTGGAATTGGAAAGCCGGGGAACCCGCTAGACTCGGAAGTCAGTGAACACCTGTAACTACAACTGTTCACCCAAACTTTACGGAGGGGGATCCGTTCCCATGCTGTTCCTCGTCGCGGCCCTGCTGCTGTTCGGTGTCGTCATGGGCACCGTGGCCCACGCGCCGTTCGCCTTCACCCTCGTCGCCGCCGCCGTGATCGCCGCCTGGCTCGGTGTCTTCGCGCTCCGCGAGCGCCACGGCCGCCGTCGGCACACCTCGACCCACTGACCCGTCGCACCTTCCTCGACAGGAGCTGACCAGCCATGCAACTCACCGCACCGGCCACCCGCCGCACCGGCATCCGGGACACCGACGGCATGGCCGTCGCGTCCTTCGTCCTAGGCCTCCTCGGCCTGCTCGTCCTCAACGTCTTCCTCGGTCCGATCGCCATCGTCCTGGCGTCGGTCGCCCTCTGGCGCGGTACGGCCCGCCGCGGGCGCGCCTTCCTCGGACTGGGTCTGGGCATCGCCGACCTCGTGGTCCTGGTGGCGTTCATGCAGGCGGATTCGACGGTTTCCTGGAGCTTCTGACCGCCCGGCCCACCTGGCAGCGAGCCGTGCCGGCCGGTCCCCGTAGAATCGGGGCCACCATGGCATACCTCGACCACGCCGCGACCACGCCGATGCTTCCCGAGGCGGTCGAGGCACTCACCGCGCACCTGGGCGTCACCGGCAACGCCTCCTCCCTCCACGCGGCCGGCCGGCAGGCCCGTCGCACGGTCGAGGAAGCCCGGGAGGCCCTCGCGGACGCGCTCGGCGCCCGTCCCAGCGAGGTCGTCCTCACCTCCGGCGGCACCGAGGCCGACAACCTCGCGGTCAAGGGCCTGTACTGGTCCCGCCGCGACACGGACCCGGCCCGCACCCGCGTCCTGGCCAGCCCGGTCGAACACCACGCGGTCCTCGACGCCGTGCACTGGCTCGGCGAGCACGAGGGCGCCACGGTCGAGTACCTGCCGGTCGACTCCTACGGGCGGGTCCACCCCGAAGCGCTGCGCGAAGCCATCGCCCGCGACCCCCACGACGTGGCCCTGGCCACCGTGATGTGGGCGAACAACGAGATCGGCACGATTCTGCCGGTCCGTGAACTGGCGGACGTGGCAGCCGAGTTCGACGTCCCGCTGCACGCCGACGCCGTCCAGGCCTTCGGTCAGGTCCCCGTCGACTTCACCGCCTCCGGGCTCGCCGCGATGACCGTCTCCGGCCACAAGATCGGCGGCCCGTACGGCATCGGCGCCCTCCTCCTCGGCCGCGAGTACACCCCCGTCCCGGTCCTGCACGGCGGCGGCCAGGAGCGCCATGTCCGCTCCGGCACCCTCGACGTCCCCGCCATCGCCTCCTTCGCGGTCGCCGGACGCCTGGCCGCCGAGCAGCGCGAGTGGTTCGCCCGCGAGATCGGCGCCCTGCGCGACGCGCTGATCGACGCGGTCCGCTCGGCGGTCCCCGACGCCGTCCTCGGCGGTGACCCGGTGGACCGGCTCCCGGCCAACGCCCACTTCACCTTCCCGGGCTGTGAGGGGGACTCCCTGCTGCTGCTGCTCGACGCCCAGGGCATCGAGTGCTCCACCGGCTCCGCCTGCACCGCGGGCGTCGCCCAGCCCAGCCATGTCCTGCTGGCCACCGGCACCGACCCCGACCTGGCCCGCGGCACCCTGCGCTTCTCCCTCGGCCACACCTCCACCGAGGCCGACGTCGAGGCGGTCGCCAAGGCCATCGGCCCGGCGGTGGAGCGGGCACGCGCCGCCGGACTCACCTGAGGCCGACGGTCGGGACGGTGCCGAAGGCGGCCCCGAGCGAGTGCGACCCGTGTCACGTGGGCGGCGCTCAGGACGCCGCGGCCCGCGCCTCCCGTACGAGCCGCAGATACCGGTCCCAGTCCCAGTGCTCGCCCGGGTCGGTGTGATCCGTGCCCGGCACCTCCACATGCCCGATGACGTGCTCGCGGTCGACGGCTATGTCGTACCGCCGGCAGATCGCGGCGGTCAGCCGGGCGGAGGCGGCGTACATCGCGTCGGTGAAGTCCTGCGGCCGGTCCACGAAGCCCTCGTGCTCGATGCCGACACTGCGCTCGTTGTACGCGCGGTTGCCCGCGTGGTACGCGACGTCCAGTTCCCGGATCATCTGCGTGACGCGCCCGTCCTTGCCGACGATGTAGTGCGCGGCGGCCCGGTGCCCCGGGTCCTCGAACGCCTTCACCGCGCTGTCGAGATCGCCCTGGGTGACATGGACGACGACCATGTCGATCCCGTAGTCGTCCGGCCGGTCCGCCCAGCGGAAGTTCGCCTCCGACGCCGCCACCCACCGGGCGCCCAGGAAGTCCACGGCGCCCTCCACCCGCTGCTTGCGCACGCCCGGCAGCCGCCAGTACAGCCGCGCCAGCTCGTCGCGCGCCAGCACGCCCGTGCCGACGGCGGCCGCCGCCCCGCCGATCAGCAGGGCGCGCCGCCCGATCCGCCGGTCGGAGTCCCTCTTGCCGTCCCCCATGCCCGTGCCTTTCCTCGCCCCTTGTGATCGTCAACGGATACTCGCGGGCTCCGGTTCCCGAGGACCCGTACCCTGGAAGGGTTATGACTGAGACCTCGCAGCGCTCCCGCCCCCTTCGCGTACTCGCCGCCATGTCCGGCGGCGTCGACTCCGCCGTCGCCGCCGCCCGCGCCGCCGAAGCCGGCCACGACGTGACCGGCGTCCACCTCGCGCTCTCCGCGAACCCGCAGTCGTTCCGCACCGGCGCCCGAGGCTGTTGCACCATCGAGGACTCGCGCGACGCCCGCCGCGCGGCCGACGTGATCGGGATCCCGTTCTACGTCTGGGACCTCGCCGACCGTTTCCGCGAGGACGTCGTCGACGACTTCGTCGCCGAGTACGAGGCCGGCCGCACCCCCAACCCCTGTCTGCGCTGCAACGAGAAGATCAAGTTCGCCGCGCTGCTCGACAAGGCGCTCGCCCTGGGCTTCGACGCGGTGTGCACCGGCCACTACGCGAAGGTGCTGGTCCGCGAGGACGGCACACGCGAACTGCACCGCGCCTCCGACATGGCCAAGGACCAGTCGTACGTGCTCGGTGTCCTCGACGACCGGCAGCTCGCCCACGCGCTCTTCCCCCTCGGCGACACGGTGACGACGAAGGACGAGATCCGCGCGGAGGCCGAGCGGCGGGGCCTGGCGGTCGCCAAGAAGCCCGACTCCCACGACATCTGCTTCATCGCCGACGGCGACACCCAGGGCTTCCTCGCGAACCGCCTGGGCAAGGCGGAGGGCGACATCGTCGACGAGTCCGGCGCGAAGGTCGGCACCCACGAGGGTGCGTACGGCTTCACCATCGGCCAGCGCAAGGGCCTGCGCATCGGCACCCCGGCCGCCGACGGCAAGCCGCGCTACGTCCTCGACATCTCCCCGGTGAACAACACCGTGACGGTCGGCCCGGCCGCCTCCCTCGACGTCGCCGCCCTGACCGCGATCAGGCCCCGCTGGTGCGGCGCCGCCCCGACCGGCCCCGGCACCTACACGGCCCAGCTGCGCGCCCACGGCGGTGAGACCGAGGTGACCGCCGAACTGGTCGACGGCCACCTGGAGGTCACCTTCACGGAGCCCGTCCGGGGAGTGGCCCCGGGGCAGGCGATCGTGCTGTACGACGACACGCGCGTGGTGGGCTCGGCGACGATCGCGGCCACCGTGCGGGCGACGGCCGGGGCGGTCTGACCGTCAGCCGCGCGTCCCGAGGAACTCCGCCAGCACCGGCGCGAGGACGCTCGGGTCCACCATGTGGCTCTGACCCTCGAGCACGCGGTACGCGCCGTCCGGCACCGCGTCCGCGACGGCACGCGTGGCCTCGCGCAGCCACGGCGGACTGGCCTCGCCCGCCATGGCGAGCACCGGGACGCCGACCGAGGCCAGCCGCTCCCGGGGCGGGGCGCCGCCGCGCATGACGGCGTCGTCGTAGGCGAGGGTCGGGGCGATGGCCTCCATCCCCTCCCACATCGGCGACCGGCGGGCGCCCTGGATCATCTCCTCGGCGAGCCCCGTCAGCCGCAGGAACAGCTCGACGGCGTCCCCGCGCCGCCCCTGCGCGAGCGCCTCGGTGAGGTTCGCGGTGTAGGCGGCGCGTCCCCGCACGTCCTCCTCGTCCAGGGCGTACGGCGTCTCGTACACGGCGACCCGCCGCACCGGCAGCCCGGCGGCGGCCGCCTCCAGCACCAGCGCGCCGCCGGAGGAGATGCCGTACAGCGCCGCCTCGCCGCCTGCCGCGTCGATGAGGGCCGCCAGGTCCTCGACCTCGCGTTCCACCGCGTAGGGCGCCGTGTCGCCGCTCTCACCACGGCCCCGGCGGTCGTACCGCAGGACCGTGCAGCGGTCCGCGAGCAAGCCGGCCAGGGGCGTCATGGTGCCGCCCGTGGACATCGCCCCGCTCACCAGGATGACCGCGGGCCCCTCGCCCGCGCGTGCGTACGCGAGTTCGGTGCCGTCGCGCGAAATAATCTTCTTGTCCATGCCAGTGCAGACTGCCGCACGGCACGGCGGTCATCGGCCTACGACACCTCCGCTTCCGGCACTTCCGCCTCCGGGACCTCCACTTCGTAGAAACACAGGTGGTCCTTGATCTCGGCGACGTCGGGCTTGGGATCGGGATAGCCCCAGACGAGGTCCGCCGCGTCCGGCAGCGACCAGTAGGAGGCCGTTCCCTTGAAGGGGCAGTACGTGTGGGTGTCGGAGGGGGTCAGCAGGTCGAGCCGAACGTCCTCGGCGGGGAGGTAGTACCGCACCGGACAGCCGGTCTCGCGCAGGGCGAGCGCCCGGTCGGTCTCGGCCAGCACGCGGCCCCCGTGGACGACCCTGATGTGCCGGCCGTCCCGCTCGATCGTGATCGTGTGTCCTCGGGTCATGCCGGAACAGCGCCCGCGGGCCTCCGGTTCTTCCCGGGTACCGTGGCCGCATGCGTATCTGTGTGTTCCTCTCCGCCGCCGACCTCGACGAGCGCTACACCCGCCCCGCGCGCGAGTTCGCCGAACTGCTCGGCAAGGGCGGTCACACCCTCGTGTGGGGCGGTTCCGACGTCGGCCTGATGAAGGTGGTCGCGGACGGCGTGCAGGAAGCGGGCGGGCGGCTGTGCGGGGTGTCGGTGGACTTCCTCGTCGCCACGGCGCGGACCGGGGCCGACGAGATGGTCGTCGCGCGCGACCTCGCCGAGCGCAAGCGGCTCCTCCTGGAGAAGGCCGACGCCGTCGTGATCATGGTCGGCGGGACCGGGACGCTGGACGAGGCGACCGAGATCCTCGAGCTGAAGAAGCACGGGCACACCGACAAGCCGGTCGTGCTGCTCAACACCGCGGGCTTCTACGACGGCCTGAAGGAGCAGTTCCGGCGCATGGAGGACGAGGGTTTCCTGCCGCGGCCCCTGACCGACCTGGTGTTCTTCGCGCAGGAGCCGGTCGGCGCCCTCGCGTACCTGGAAGAGAGCCGGGGCGTCGCGTGACGTGCCGGTGATGCGAGCATGGCGGGCATGGCTACTCATGTGATCACCGGAGCCGGTTCCGGCATCGGCGCGGCCGTCGCCCGCCGTCTGCACGCGCGCGGGGACGAACTCGTGCTGCACGCGCGCGACGCGGGCCGCGCGAAGGAGCTGGCGGCGGACTTCCCCGGAGCCCGGACCCTGGTGGGGGACCTGGCCGAGCCCGCCAAGCTGAGCTGGGCCTTCTCCCACCAGACGCTGCCCGACCGGGTGGACTCGCTCCTCCACGTCGCCGGCGTGGTCGACCTCGGCCCGGTCGGCGACCTGACGCCGAAGTCCTGGCGCCACCAGCTCGACGTCAACCTGATCGCGCCGGCCGAGCTGACCCGGCACTTCCTGCCGCAACTCCGGGCCACCCGGGGACACGTGGTCTTCGTGAACTCCGGGGCGGGCCTGCGGGCGAGCGCCGACTGGTCCGCGTACGCCGCCTCCAAGCACGGTCTGAAGGCGCTGGCGGACGCCCTGCGCGCCGAGGAGCACGACAGCGGCGTCCGCGTCACCTCCGTCTACCCCGGCCGCACCGCCAGCCCCATGCAGGCCAAGGTCCACCAGCAGGAGGGCAAGGAGTACGACCCGGGGGAGTGGATCGACCCCGAGTCGGTCGCGACGACGATCCTGATGGCGCTCGACCTGCCCCGGGACGCGGAGGTCAACGACCTGACGGTGCGCCCGGGGCGGTGATCGGGTCCGCGGGGGCGCAGCGCGCTCCCGCGCCTACGTAGGCTGCACCCGTGAACGCACACTTCAGTTTCGGCCCCGCCACCGGCGTGGGCTCCCTGCCCGGCGGCGACGCCCGCGAGGCCGCCAGGGCCGCCACCGGGTCCTTCGAGGACTTCCCCTTCCTCGCCGAACTGCCGGACCGCGGCCCGGGCGCCGACATGATCGGCCGTACCGCGGGGATGCTCGTCGAGCTGTTCGCGCGCGTGGAGCCCAGCGGCTGGCGGATCGGCGACCGGCCCGGCCGGGACACCAAACGGGCCCGTTCCTGGCTGGGCGAGGACCTCGACGCGCTGGAGGAGTTCACGCAGGGCCACGAGGGCCAGGTGAAGGTGCAGGCCGTCGGGCCCTGGACGCTCGCCGCCGCGCTGGAGCTGAAGAACGGCCAGTCGGTGCTCTCCGACCACGGCGCCCGCCGCGACCTCGCCGGCTCCCTCGCCGAGGGACTGCGCCTCCACCTCGACGAGGTGCGGCGCCGTCTGCCCGGCGCGCAGGTCGTGCTCCAGCTCGACGAACCCTCCCTGACCGCCGTCCTGCGCGGCCAGGTGAAGACCGCCAGCGGCTACCACACCCACCGCGCCGTCGACCGGCAGGTCGTGGAGGCCACGCTGCGGGACGTGGTCGGGGCGCACGGCGACGGCCCCGTCGTGGTGCACTCCTGCGCACCGGACGTCCCGTTCGCCCTGCTGCGCCGGGCCGGCGCGGCGGCGGTCTCCTTCGACTTCTCGCTGCTCACCGAGCGTGACGACGACGCGATCGGTGAGGCGGTGGAAGGGGGCACCCGGCTGTTCGCCGGTGTCGTGCCGGGCGTGGACGCCCCATTGTCGGACCCTGCCGGTAGCGTCATGGGTGTCAGGACGCTGTGGCGCAGGCTGGGGCTGGCACCAGGACTGCTGACGGAGGCGGTCACGCTCACACCGTCGTGCGGTCTCGCGGGAGCTTCCCCCGCGTACGCGCGCCAGGCCCTCGCCCACTGCGTCCGGGCGGCGAGATCCCTCGCGGACAACCCAGAGTAACGGGAGGACGACACGGTGGCCGGCGACAGGCAAGCGGAGACGACGGTGCCCAGCGAGGCACGGGAGAAGCACGCGCAGCTGGCTGAGCAGATCGAGGAGCACCGCTTCCGGTACTACGTGAAGGACGCTCCGGTCATCAGCGACGCGGAGTTCGACCGGCTCCTGCGCGCCCTGGAGGCACTGGAGGAGGAGTACGCCGAGCTGCGGACGCCCGACTCGCCGACCCAGAAGGTCGCGGGCGCGTACGCCACGGAGTTCACGGCCGTCCAGCACCGTGAGCGCATGCTCTCGCTCGACAACGCCTTCGACGACCTGGAGCTCGCCGCGTGGGCCGAGCGCGTCCACAAGGACGTGGGCAGCTCCGCGCACCACTTCCTGTGCGAACTGAAGGTCGACGGTCTCGCCGTCAACCTCACCTACGAGAACGGCCGTCTCACGCGCGCGGCGACCCGTGGCGACGGCCGCACGGGCGAGGACATCACGCCCAACGTGCGCACCATCGCGGAGATCCCCGACCGCCTCACGGGTCACGGAGTCCCGACGCTGGTGGAGATCCGGGGCGAGGTCTACTTCCCGATGGAGAAGTTCGAGGAGCTGAACGCCCGTCTGGTCGGGGCGGGCGACAAGCCCTTCGCCAACCCGCGCAACGCGGCGGCCGGTTCACTGCGTCAGAAGGACCCGCGCGTCACCGCCTCCCGCCCCCTGCACATGGTCGTGCACGGCATCGGCGCTCTGGAGGGCTACGAGGGCCTCACCCGTCTCTCCGAGGCCTACGACCTCCTCAAGACCTGGGGCCTGCCCACCTCCCCGCACAACAAGGTGGTCGGCGACCTCGACGGCGTACGGGCGTTCATCGCGTACTACGGCGAGAACCGGCACTCGGTGGAGCACGAGATCGACGGCGTGGTCGTCAAGCTCGACGAGATCCGCCTCCAGGGGCGGCTCGGCTCCACGGCCCGGGCTCCCCGGTGGGCGATCGCCTACAAATACGCGCCGGAGGAGGTCAACACCAAGCTCCTCAACATCCGCGTGGGAGTCGGCCGTACCGGCCGGGTGACCCCGTACGCCCAGGTCGAGCCGGTCACGGTGGCGGGTTCCGAGGTCGAGTTCGCCACCTTGCACAACCAGGAGGTCGTGAAGGCCAAGGGCGTCCTGATCGGCGACACCGTGGTGCTGCGCAAGGCCGGTGACGTGATCCCGGAGATCCTCGGCCCGGTCGCCGACCTGCGCGACGGCAGCGAGCGCGAGTTCGTGATGCCGTCCGAGTGCCCGGAGTGCGGTACGGCGCTGCGGCCGATGAAGGAGGGCGACATCGACCTGCGGTGCCCCAACGCCCGTTCCTGTCCCGCCCAGTTGCGTGAGCGCCTGTTCTACCTGGCCGGTCGCAGGGCGCTGGACATCGAGCACTTCGGTTACGTCTCCGCGGCCGCCCTCACCGATCCGCTGGAGCCGGCCGACCCGCCGCTGCGGGACGAGGGCGATCTCTTCGACCTCACCATCGACCGGCTGCTGCCCATCAAGGCGTACGTCCTCGACCAGGAGAGCGGGCTGCCCAAGCGGGACCCGAAGACGGGCGAGGAGAAGGTCGTCACGGTCTTTGCCAACCAGCAGGGCGAGCCGAGGAAGAACGCGCTGGCCATGCTGGAGAACATCGCCGCGGCCAAGGAACGCCCGCTGGCGCGCGTCCTCACCGGCCTCTCGATCCGCCACGTCGGACCGGTCGCGGCCGAGGCGCTGGCCCGCGAGTTCCGCTCGATCGAGCGGATCGAGCACGCGTCGGAGGAGGAACTGGCGGCGACCGACGGGGTGGGCGCCATCATCGCGGCCTCGCTCAAGGAGTGGTTCGCGCAGGAGTGGCACCAGGAGATCCTGCGCAAGTGGAAGGCCGCCGGGGTCCGCATGGAGGAGGAGGGCTCGGGGGAGGACGAGGGACCGCGTCCCCTCGAAGGGCTGACGGTCGTCGTCACCGGCACCCTCGAGCAGTTCACCCGTGACGGCGCCAAGGACGCCCTGCAGTCCCAAGGGGCGAAGGTGACCGGTTCGGTTTCGAAGAAGACATCGTTTGTCGTTGTAGGCGACAATCCGGGTTCGAAGTACGACAAGGCGATGCAGTTGAAGGTGCCGGTTCTGAACGAGGACGGCTTCACCGTCCTGTTGGAACAGGGACCCGAGGCGGCGGCCGAAGCGGCCCTTCCGGCCGAGGAGTAGCGAAGAGCAGTGGTTGAAGGTCACCCGATCGGCGCATACCAGATGCATACGGGTGGCCGGGGGCGCATTCGGGCAACCGTCGACGACCGCTGCCCGTGGAAGCCTTCCGCGGCCTACTGTTGAGACGTGCGCCTGCCGTGCCCAGCTGCGGCCGGGGCATCCCCGTGCTCCTGGTGAGCAGGAGGAAGGGTGCTCCGACGCGGCGCCGCCCGGGGTTGTCGGGCAACGGGCCGCGTGGCGTGAGCACCGCCGGCTGTGAGAGGGACGGGAATGGAACCGACCGAGAGCGCCGCCCCGGGCGAACGGCTGCGCCGGCGCCGGGACGCCGGCGTCTGGTGGGGCAGCTGGTGGACGGTGCGCTCCGGGCGGCCTCCGGGCGCCGAGGCCTACGTGCCGCACACCGCGCCGTACTCGACGCCGCATCCGGCTCCGGGCCTCCGCGTCACCTCCGCCCCGCATCCGGGGATGCCCGACAGCGAGGCCGACCGGCTGCTGTCCTGGCCCGCGCTGCCCGCCTCGGTCGTCTCCGCGGCCGCCTTCGCCCTCGGCGCCGGCTTCTACCGCGCCTTCACCGGCCACCACGCGCTCTTCCCGTCCGGCACGGCCGGCTGGGCCCTGGCCGTGCTGGCCGGCATCATCGTCGGCCACCTGGTCCTGCTCGGCCGCGCCCGCTGGTGGGGCGGGACCGGCTCCGGCGCCGCCCTCACCCTCGCCGTCCTGCTGCTGTACGGCTGGGTGTCGGCCGGCCTGGTCAGCCTCACCGTCGTCGTCCTGGTCGGCATAGCCAGGCGCCACCGCTGGCGGCAGGGCGTCCTGCACGGCGCGGTGGACATCCTCGGCATCGGCGCGGGTGCGCTGCTGCTGGCCGCCTGCGGGCCGATCCCGTCCGTGGAGCACCCCTGGACCCCCGACAGCTGGACGGTCTACACCGGGCCCCAGGTGGTCCTGGTGGCCGTCGTCTACCTCGCGGTCACCCGTGTCCTGCTCTGGTACCTGCACGCCCCGCGCTCCGGCGGACTGCCCACCGTCGCGCGCACGGCCCTGGTCAGACAGAGCCTGGTCGCGGTCGCCCTGCTGGGCATCGCGCCGTTGATCTGCGTGGTGGCCGTGGCCAAGCCGATCCTGCTGCCGCTGTTCGCCATCCCGCTCATCGCCCTCGACTCCACCCTGTGGATGGCCCGCGCCCGCGCCGAGGAGCAGCTGCGCGACCCGCTGACCGGACTGCCCAACCGGCAGTGGCTGCTGGAGCGCATCTGGACCGCCCTGGACGACGCCGAGCGCATCGGCGCCCGGGCCGCCCTGATGCTGATCGACCTCGACCGCTTCCGCTCGGTCAACGACACCCTCGGTCACCTCGCCGGTGACCGGCTGCTCCTCCAGATAGCCGAGCGGCTGAAGCTCGCTCTGCCGCGGGGGGCGGAGGTCGCCCGGCTCGGCGGGGACGAGTTCGCCGTCTTACTGCCCGTCGCCGACTCCACCACGTCGGCGGCGCGCATCGCCCGCGGCCTGGTCGCCGACCTCGGCTCGCCGCTCGACCTCGACGGACTCACCCTCGTCCTGGAGGCCAGCGCCGGTGTCGCCGTCTTCCCCGACCACGCCCTCGACGCGGAGGGCATGCTGCGCCGGGCCGACGTGGCGATGTACCAGGCCAAGCGGGACCGTACGGGCGTGGAGGTGTACGAGTCGAAGCGCGACTCCAACACACCGGACCGGCTCGGACTGCTGGGCGACCTGCGGCGCGCGCTGGACGCGCACGAGGTCGAACTGCACTACCAGCCGAAGGTCCGCTTCGACGGGCAGGTGGCGGGTCTCGAGGCACTGGTCCGCTGGGTTCACCCGGAGCGCGGGAAGGTGTCGCCGGACGAGTTCATAGCGATCGCCGAGTCGTCCGGGCTGATGCCCCATCTGACGGAGTACGTGCTGGAGACGGCGCTCGGCCAGGTCGCCGAGTGGCGGGCCCAGGGGCTGTACGTGCCGGTCGCGGTCAACGTCTCCCCCCGTGACGTCCACACACCGGGGTTCGCGGGCTCCGTCGCGGCCCGGCTGGCCCGGCACGGAGTGCCCGCGGGAGCGCTCCAACTGGAGATAACCGAGCACGTCCTGCTGGAGGACCCGCAGCGCGCCGCCGACACCCTCAACGCGCTGACCGGGCACGGCGTGAAGATGTCGCTGGACGACTTCGGGACGGGCTACTCCTCCCTGGTGCACCTGCGCCGGCTCCCCGTGAGCGAGCTGAAGATCGACCGCTCCTTCGTGGCCCGGCTGGCCGTCGACACCGAGGACGCGGAGATCGTCCGCTGCACGGTCGACCTCGCCCATTCGCTGGGACTGATGGTGGTCGCCGAGGGCGTCGAGGACGACGAGACCTGGGAGCGCCTGCGCGACCTGGGCTGCGACGCCGTCCAGGGCTGGCTGGTGGCCGCGGCGATGCCCCCGGAGGAGACGACGGCCTGGCTGCGGGCCCGGGGCTCACGCGGCTGGCAGCGCCCCGCGGCGGCACTCCCGGCAGCGGCGTCGGACGAGTAGCCGGCCCCTCCCGCCCGCGCGTTCACCCGTCCGCCCGTTCCCGAGCGCGGGAACGGCGAGGGCGCCGAAGCCGGCGCATGCCGGTGAGAGGGCGAGCGACGAGGCGAACCGTTTAACGGGTACGCCGCCCCGCCCCATAGGATTGGGCCCAAAGCACACACTCACTCCACCCCAGAGGAACGCCGCATGCCTGGCATCACGCGCGAGGAGGTCGCCCACCTCGCCCGGCTGGCGCGTCTGGAGCTGAAGCCCGAAGAGCTCGAACACTTCGCGGGACAGCTGGACGACATCATCGGCGCGGTCGCCCGCGTCAGTGAGGTCGCCGACCAAGACGTACCGCCGACCTCGCACCCGCTCCCGCTGACGAACGTCATGCGGGCGGACGAGGTCCGTCCGTCGCTCACCCCCGAGCAGGCGCTCTCCGGCGCCCCGGCCCAGGAGCAGCAGCGTTTCAAGGTGCCGCAGATCCTGGGGGAGGACTAACCGCCATGACGGACAACGTCAACATCATCAAGCTCACGGCCGCCGAGACCGCCGCGAAGATCGCCTCCGGTGAGCTCACGGCCGTCCAGGTCACCGAGGCGCACCTGGCGCGCATCGAGGCCGTCGACGAGAAGGTCCACGCCTTCCTGCACGTCGACCGTGCGGGCGCGCTGGCCCAGGCCCGCGCCGTCGACGAGAAGCGGGAGCGGGGCGAGAAGCTCGGCCCGCTGGCCGGCGTCCCGCTCGCGCTCAAGGACATCTTCACCACCGAGGGCATCCCGACCACCGTCGGCTCGAAGATCCTCGAAGGCTGGATCCCGCCGTACGACGCGACGGTCACCAAGCGGCTGAAGGCCGCCGACGTCGTCATCCTCGGCAAGACCAACATGGACGAGTTCGCCATGGGGTCGAGCACCGAGAACAGCGCCTACGGCCCGACCGGCAACCCCTGGGACCTCACCAAGATCCCCGGCGGGTCCGGCGGCGGTTCCTCCGCCGCGCTCGCCTCCTTCCAGGCGCCGCTCGCCATCGGCACCGACACCGGCGGCTCCATCCGCCAGCCGGCCGCCGTCACCGGCACGGTCGGCGTGAAGCCGACGTACGGCGCGGTCTCGCGGTACGGCATGGTCGCCTTCTCGTCCTCCCTCGACCAGGGCGGCCCCTGCGCCCGCACGGTCCTGGACGCGGCGCTGCTGCACGAGGTCATCGCCGGCCACGACCCGCTGGACTCCACGTCCATCGACGCGCCCGTCCCGGCGGTCGTCGAGGCCGCCCGCAACGGCAGCGTCGACGGCATGCGGGTCGGTGTCGTGAAGCAGTTCCGCGGCGAGGGCTACCAGGCCGGCGTCATCCAGCGGTTCGACGAGTCCGTCACGCTGCTGAAGGAGCTGGGCGCCGAGATCGTCGAGCTGGACTGCCCGTCCTTCGACCTCGCCCTGTCGGCGTACTACCTGATCGCGCCGTCCGAGTGCTCGTCCAACCTCGCCCGCTTCGACGGCCTGCGCTACGGCCGGCGGACCGGCGACGACGGCACGCACTCCGCCGAGGAGGTCACCTCCCTCACCCGTGAGGCGGGCTTCGGCCCCGAGGTCAAGCGCCGCATCATGCTCGGCACGTACGCCCTGAGCTCCGGCTACTACGACGCGTACTACGGCTCGGCCCAGAAGGTCCGCACGCTCATCACGCGGGACTTCGAGAAGGCCTTCGAGCAGGTCGACGTGATCGTGTCGCCGACGACGCCGACCACGGCCTTCGCGATCGGCGAGCGCGCCGACGACCCGATGGCGATGTACCTGGCCGACCTGTGCACCATCCCGACCAACCTCGCGGGCAACGCGGCCATGTCGCTGCCCTGCGGTCTGGCCCCGGAGGACAACCTCCCGGTCGGTCTCCAGATCATCGCCCCGGCGCTGAAGGACGACCGGCTGTACAAGGTCGGCGCCGCCGTCGAGGCCGCCTTCGTGGAAAGGTGGGGTCACCCGCTTCTCGAGGAGGCTCCGTCGCTGTGAGCGCACTGAACAAGGCCAAGGGCTTCAAGAAGTCCAAGTCCGGTACGTACCTGTCCATCGCCGGCACCGCGTTCGGCGCGTTCGGCGTCGCCAAGCGGCTGAAGAAGGCCCGCGCCGAGAAGGACACCCTGGTCCTGATCGACGCCACCGTGTCCGCCGTCGCCATCGTCACCGGCCTCGCCATCCTCTACCGCGAGCTGAAGCGGCTGGGCGACGACGACGTCCTGCTGGGCTGAGAGGGAAGTTTCACCGTGACCACCACGACCGACCTGGTGTCGTACGAGGACGCGCTGGCGTCGTACGACCCCGTCATGGGCCTCGAGGTCCATGTCGAACTCGGCACCAAGACGAAGATGTTCTGCGGGTGTTCGACCGAGCTGGGCGCCGAGCCCAACTCGCAGACCTGCCCCGTCTGCCTCGGCATGCCCGGCGCGCTTCCGGTCGTCAACGCGATCGGCATCGAGTCCGCGATCAAGATCGGTCTCGCGCTGAACTGCGAGATCGCCGAGTGGTGCCGCTTCGCCCGGAAGAACTACTTCTACCCGGACATGCCGAAGAACTTCCAGACCTCCCAGTACGACGAGCCGATCGCCTTCGACGGCTACCTCGACGTACAGCTGGAGGACGGCGAGACCTTCCGGGTGCAGATCGAGCGCGCCCACATGGAGGAGGACACCGGCAAGTCGACGCACGTCGGCGGCGCCACCGGCCGTATCCACGGCGCGTCCCACTCCCTGCTGGACTACAACCGCGCCGGCATCCCGCTCATCGAGATCGTCACCAAGCCGATCGAGGGGGCCGGCGAGCGGGCCCCCGAGGTCGCGCGGGCGTACGTGCGTGAACTGCGCGAGCTGATCAAGGCGCTCGGCGTCTCCGAGGCCCGCATGGAGATGGGCCAGATGCGCTGCGACGTGAACCTGTCGCTGCGCCCGCACGGCCGGGAGAAGTTCGGCACCCGGTCCGAGACGAAGAACGTGAACTCGCTGCGGTCCGTGGAGCGCGCGGCCCGTTTCGAGATCCAGCGGCACGCCGCCGTGCTCAACGGCGGTGGCACGATCGTCCAGGAGACCCGCCACTTCCACGAGGACACCGGGTCGACGACCTCGGGCCGCGTGAAGGAGGAGGCCGAGGACTACCGGTACTTCCCGGAGCCCGACCTGGTGCCGATCGCCCCGTCCCGCGAGTGGGTCGAGGAGATCCGCGGCGGTCTGCCGGAGCTGCCGCTGGTCCGCCGCAACCGGTTGGTCGCCGAGTGGGGCATCTCCGCCACCGACATGCAGTCGATCCTGAACGCCGGCGCGCTGGACCTGATCGTCGCCTCCATCGACGCCGGCGCCGACGCGGCCTCCGCCCGTAAGTGGTGGATGGGCGAACTGGCGCGCAGCGCCAACGAGTCGGGCGTCCCGCTCGACGAGCTGGCGATCACGCCGGAGCAGGTCGCCCGGGTCACCGAGCTGGTGAGCAAGGGCGATCTGAACGACAAGCTGGCCCGTCAGGTCATCGAGGGCGTCCTCGCGGGCGAGGGCACCCCGGACGAGGTCGTCGACAAGCGCGGTCTGAAGGTCGTCTCCGACGAGGGCGCGCTCACCACCGCCGTCGAGGAGGCCATCGCCGGCAACCCGGGCATCGCCGACAAAATCCGCGGTGGCAAGGTGGCCGCGGCCGGTGCGCTGGTCGGCGCGGTGATGAAGGCCACGCGTGGGCAGGCCGACGCGGCCCGTGTCAAGGAGCTGATCCTGGAGAAGCTGGGCGTCGTCGAGGGCTGACCCCGCCGTTCTCCTCGCGCCCGGGGGGAGTGCGCCGCACCGGCGCACTCCCCCCGGGCGTCTCTCTTCCCGGCGCGACGCGCTACGCTCGCCCGCCATGAGGGCACGAACCGACTCCGACCCGCAGGACGACATACACGACGGCCCGCAGGCCGGAACGACCGCGACGACCGAAGCCGCCGACGCGGCCGAACACGCCGACACGGCCGCCGACACGGCCGCCGACACGGCCGCCGACACGGCCGACGGCGCGGACGAGGAACACGGCGTCGAGGACGCCCGGCGGGCCCGCTGGACGGCGATCGGCACCGGAGCGCTGCTCACCCTCGCCGGACTCGCCGCTTCCCTGCTGCGCCTCACCGGCTCCGCCCCGGCCTTCGTCCCCGCGGCGTACGCCCTCGGCGCCGCGGTCTGCGGCCTCGCCGCCCTCCTGGGATCCCGCGGCCGTACGCGGCGCGCGCTGTGGCTGCTCATCGCCGGGGTGATGGTGATGGCGATCGGCGACCAGGCCGACTGACACGTGCCCGACGAGGCCTGACACGGCGACCGCCCTGCTCCTGCGATCTGCCTCCCACTCCTGTGGAAGCCCCCTCGCCGGTGTGTTCCGCAACCGCCTGCCCGCCGTCGCCCGGGACGCCTTCGTTCTCCGGACGCTGCCGGCGGCTGCCCTCGTACACCGGCTCGGCGCCGCCGACCGGTGGCTGCCCCGCCGGCTCGACCGGCGCCTGCCGCGGATCGGCATCGAGCCGCCCGAGTGCCGTGCCGCCCATGAGAGGCTCACCGAGGCAGCGAAGGCACGGGAGAAGGAGCGGCGGTCGGATGTACGCGATATCGCTGGGTGACGACGGGGCCGAACTGCGCCCGCTGGAGCCGTGGCACGCCGCGGAGTTCCTGGCACATCTGGAGCGCGGCAGGGAGTTCATCAACCAGTACGTCCCGTTCGGCTCGAAGGCCACCGACGTGGCCACCGCGCGGGAGGCGCTCCAGCGGTACGCCGACATGCGCGCCGCCGACACGGGCTCGCTGCACGGCCTGTGGCTGGACGGCACACTCGTGGGCGGTGTGCTCTTCCTGAACTTCGACGCCGCCGACGCGAACTGCGAGGTCGGCTGCTGGCTGGAACCCGCCGGCACCGGGCGCGGTCTGATCACCCGGGCCATGCGCGTGCTGATCGACTTCGCGGTGGAGCAGCGCGGGATCCAGCGGGTCGAGTGGGTGGCCTCCGCGGGCAACACCCCCAGCCTGGACGTCGCCCGGCGGCTGGGAATGACCCGCGACGGCGTCCGCCGGCAGGCGTACCCCTATCGTGGGGTGCGGCACGACCTCGAGGTGTGGTCCGTGCTCGCCCAGGAGTGGCGCGACGCCCGCGCGCGCGGCACTCACAACGATCATTAAGGGACCTCTCAGAGAGCGTCCGTACGGTGCGAGGTATGGGAACCAAGACTGTGGACGAGGCCGGCACGGAATCCGGTACCGAGGCGAAGCGCGACGAGAAGAAGGTGGACGTCACGAAGACCGAGGCGCCGGACGAAGCGACCGGGACGGAGGCGGGGGCCGTCGAGGACGCCACCGCCGACACCGACCACACCGACGACGGTGACGCCCTCCTCGCCGAGGAGGGTGCCGACAACGCGGCGGGTTCCACCGGGGTCGGCCAGGGCGCCGGCGCCGTGGTCTCCGCAGCGCTCGGCGTCGTCTCGCTCACCGGCGGCTGGATCGGCACCGTCGCCGCCGCCCGCGAGACGCTGGTCGGCCAGCTCCAGACCTCGTCGAGCGCCAATGTGGCCACCCAGATCAAGGAGGTCTACGGCGACGCCTGGCAGACCACCGCGCTGTGGGCCGGCCTCTTCGCGCTGACCGCGCTGATCGTCGGTGTGGTCGTCCTGGCCAAGCCCGCCTTCGGCGCCCCCGGCAGGCCGCAGGCCCCCTGGATCAAGTCCGTCTCCTGGGCAGGCGTCGCGCTGGGCGTCATCGGCCTGCTGCTGGCCGTGCTCAAGTACACCGACGCCCTGCTCGGACTGCCGTCCGCGAGCTGACCACCCGCAGGTCACGAGGGGCCTTAGACAACCGTGAACCACTCACGGACGTCCTAAGGCCCCTCAGTCGCGTCCGAGGCGCCGTCCGCCGCGGAAGATGCGGAACTCTCCCGATGTGGCGGACCCCCCTGGGAGACGAAGGTTGAGGCATCGCGGCAAGCGAAGCCGCCACAACCGACTCTCAGGGGACACACCATGTACGAGTACGAAGTCCAGCAGGCCCGTTCCGCCGAACTGCGCCGCCGGGCCGACCACGCGCGGCTGGCCCGCGAGGCCGTCCGCAGCCGTCGCGCCGCCCGTCGCGAGGCCGCCGAACGCGCCACCGCCGAGCGGGCGGACGGCGGCGCCGGGAGCGAGTCGCATACCCATCTCCTCCGTCGGCTCGGGTTCGCCCGGCCGGCGTGAACGCGGGGGCGGGGGAGGGCGGCCGTACGGGGGTCGGCCGCCCTCCCGCCGGGGCCCCGGCGATATCCGCTGGGCCGTCGCCGCGCCCGCGTGCGATGCTCGCCCCCGTGGAGACCCGGTCCGTCAGCCCCGTCTTCGTCGGTCGCGCCGACGAGTTGCACACCCTGAACGACGCGCTCTCCCGCGCCGCCGCGGGAGAGCCGCAGGCGCTGCTCATCGGCGGTGAGGCCGGGGTCGGCAAGACCAGACTCGTCGAGGAGTTCGCCGCGGCCGCCCACCGCTCGGGCGCCGTCGTCGCGCTCGGCGGCTGCGTCGAGATCGGCGCCGACGGACTGCCGTTCGCCCCGTTCTCCACCGCACTGCGCGCCCTGCGCCGAGCCCTGCCGGACGAACTGGCCGCCGCCGCGGCCGGCCAGGAGGAGGAACTCGCCCGGCTGCTGCCCGAACTGCGGCAGACGGTCCCGCCACGACGTCACGAAGAGGAGGGCATGGCCCGCCTCTTCGAACTCACCGCCCGTCTCCTCGAGCGCGCCGCCGCCGAGCGCACGGTCGTGCTCGTCCTGGAGGACCTGCACTGGGCCGACGCCTCCACCCGCCACCTGCTGTCCTACCTGCTGCGAACCCTGCGCACGGGCCGCCTCGTCGTCCTCGCCACCTACCGCGCGGACGACATCCACCGCCGCCATCCGCTGCGCCCGCTGCTCGCCGAACTCGACCGGCTGCGCACCGTCCGGCGCCTCGAACTCGCCCGCTTCACCCGCGACGAGGTCTGCCGCCAGATCGCCGGCATCCTCGCCGCCGAACCCGACCCCGCCCAGGTCGACGACATCTTCCAACGCTCCGACGGCAACGCCTTCTTCGTGGAGGAACTCGCCGTGGCGGCACACGAAGGCTGCTGCACCGGCCTCACCGACACCCTGCGCGATCTGCTGCTCGTCCGCGTCGAGGCACTGCCCGAGAGCGCTCAGAAGGTCGCCCGGATCATCGCCGAGGGCGGCTCCACCGTCGAGTACCGGCTGCTCGACGCCGTCGCCCGGCTCGCCGAGGACGAACTTCTGGAGGCACTGCGCGCCACCGTCGGCGCCAACATCCTGCTCACCACCTCCGACGGGGACGGCTACCGGTTCCGCCACTCCCTGGTCCGCGAGGCCGTGAGCGACGACCTGCTCCCCGGCGAACGCGCCCGTCTCAACCGCCGTTACGCCGAGTCCCTCCAGGCCGACCCGACCCTGGTCCCCGCCGACGAACGCGTCATGCGACTGGCCAGCTACTGGTACCACGCCCACGACCCGGCCAAGGCACTCCCCGCTGTCCTGGACGCCTCCGTCGAGGCCCGTTGCCGACGCGCCTACAGCGAGCAGCTCCGGCTCCTGGAACGGGCGATGGAACTGTGGGAGGCGGCCCCCGAGCACATCCGGGCCGCCCTGCGCCCCGTCGACTACACGGAGGCCTATCCCCCTCCGTCCGCGCCTGAACGGCGTGGGGGAACCCCGAGCGGCTCCGATCCGGACTCCACACCGCTGCGCTACCTCGACCTGATGGCCGAGGCCGCCGTCGCCGGCCGCTACTGCGGAGAACGCGAACGCGCCCTGAAGATCGCCAAGCGGGCGCTGCGCCTACTGCAGGACGAGGACGACCCCCTGCGTTCCGCCTGGTTCTGGGTGCAGCGCTCCCGGCTGACCCACTCCCTGGGCCGGGGCAGCGGCCGCGAGGAACTGGCCACCGCCCGGACCTGTTGCGCGGCCTGCCGCCCAACGGGGTGCACGCCGAGGTGCTCACCCACATCGCCAACTGGTCCTACGTCCATGTCCCCGGTCCCGAGGCCTACGGCGCCGCCGAACGGGCCGTGGAGTACGCCCGCATGGTCGGCGCCCGCGAGACCGAGCTCAACGCCCGCCAGATCCTCGGCGTCCTCATGGTCGACGCCGGTCACATCGAGGCCGGCCTCGCGGAGCTGCACGAGGTGAGAGAACGGGCGCTCGCCGAGGACACCCCCTCCGTCGCGCTGAACGCCTACGTCAACCTCCCCTCCGAACTGGAGGGGATCGGCCGCTCCCGGGAGGCGGTGCCGATCCTGGAGGAGGGCCTGGCCTTCGCCAAACTGCACGGACCGCCCGACACCGAGGCCTGGGTGTGGGGGAACCTCGCCGAGTCCCTGTTCTCCCTGGGCCGGTGGGACGAGGCCGACCGTGCCTGCACCGCCGCCGGACAGCTGGGCCAGGGGGTGGCGATCCGGGGCTGTCACGCCTCCCTGCGCGCCGAACTCGCCCTCGCCCGCGGCGACCTCAGCGAGTCCGCACGCCGACTGGCGGCGGCGCAGGGCTATGTCGGATCCCATGAACACGCCCCGCAGAACCACCTGCCCCTGACCCGTCTCGCCATCGGACTCGCCGCGGCCCAGGGCCGCCCGCTGGACGCCCGCGCCCATGTCGCGGGCGCGCTCGAACGGGACCTCCGGCCCGGCACCCAGCGCTACGCCTGGCCCCTGCTGCTCGCCGCGGCCTCCGCCGAGGGCGACGCCCGGGCGGCTTCCGCCGCCGGCCCCGGCCGCGCCGACGCCCTCGACCGCATCCGGACGGCAGCCAAGACGCTCGCCACGGTCGCCCCCGTCTGGCAGGCACACGAACGCTGGGTCCGCGCAGAGCTCCTGCGTGCGGAGAGCCGCGCCGACCCGGAGGACTGGGCCGAGGTGGTCGCCGCCTTCGAGTGCCTGGAGCGGCCCTACGACCTCGCCCGCACCCGGCACCGCCTGGCCGAGGCCCTCCTCTGTGCCGGCGGCGACGACGAACGCGACCGGGCCGCCGAGCTGCTGCGCCTCGTCCACGCGGTCGCCGCCCACCTCGGCGCCCGTCCCCTCGCCGAAGCCGTCACCCGGCTCGGACGGCGTGCCCGCCTGTCCCTGACGTCCGCCACGGGCCCTGCGGACACCCCGGCGGGTGCCGGCGATCCGCTGACGACGCTGGGCCTGACCAGCCGGGAGCGCGACGTCCTGCGTCTGGTCTCGGCCGGCCGCACCAACCGGCAGATCGCCGAGGTGCTCTTCATCTCCCCGAAGACGGCGAGCGTCCACGTCTCGAACATCCTGTCCAAGCTCGACGTGTCGGGCCGCGGCGAGGCGGCGGCGGTGGCCCATCGGCTGGGGCTGTTCCCGCCGGGAGCCGAGGAACGGCTGATGGCGCGATAATGGGGCAGGCCACCCCGGAGGAGCCGTACAGGCGACCGACCGCGAACCGGCCCGGCATGGGAGAACGATGTTCAACGCATTCGAGGACCTCTTCGCGCCGGGCCGCAAGCACACCCGGGACGAGCAGAACCGGCTGGAACTGACCCGGGAGGACGTCGGCGACGGTGATCCCGGGCACGGGCCGATAGACCTCGCGTCCGGAAAGGTCGTGGTGCGGCCCTCCGAGCCCGCGGCGGAGGACGAGTGAGACGGCTCAGGTCACCTCGAGCTCCAGGATCCGGTCGTCCCCCGGCTCGGGGTCGCCCCGGCCGTCCGTGTTGCTGGTCGTGACCCACAGCTTGTCGCCGCCCGCAGACACCACCGTGCGCAGCCGACCGTACTCGCCCTCGAGGAAGGCCTGCGGGTCCGCCGAGGCCGCCGTGCCCCTCAGCGGGACGCGCCACAGGCGCTCCCCCCTCAGCCCGGCCATCCAGATCGAGCCCTCGGCACAGGCGATGCCGCTGGGCGAGGCCTCGTCGGTGTGCCACTGGGCCATCGGGTTCCGGAACTTCGGGTCCCCGGTCTTTCCTTCGGCTGCCGGCCAGCCGTAGTCGGCGCCCGGCACGATCGCGTTCAGCTCGTCCCAGGTGTCCTGGCCGAACTCCGCGGCGAAGAGGCGCTGCTCGGCATCCCAGGCCAGCCCCTGCACGTTGCGGTGTCCGTACGAGTACACGGGGGAGTCCGGGAACGGGTTTCCGGCGGCCGGCTCGCCCTCGGCGGTCAGCCGCAGGATCTTGCCGCCGAGGGACTTCTTGTCCTGGGCCAGGCCCCGGTCGCCGCTCTCGCCGGTGCCGACGTAGAGCAGCCGGTCGGGACCGAAGGCGATCCGGCCACCGTTGTGGATCATGCCCTTGGGGATGCCCTTGAAGACCGTGTCGGGCGCCCCCAGCTGGTCGCCGGAGGGGCGCGCGGGGTCGTAGATCATCCGGACGACGCGGTTGTCCGAGGCAGAGGTGAAGTACGCGTAGACCATGTGGTCCGACGCGTAGTCGGGGGAGAGGGCGAGGCCCAGCAGGCCACCCTCGCCTGCCGCCGACACCCCCGGCACCTCGCCCAGCTCGGTCTTCCTGCCCGTCTCCGGATCCACCCGGGTGATCGTGCCCTCGTCACGTGAGGCGACCAGGAGGCCGCCCTCGGGGAGCGGCGCGAGGCCCCAGGGCGTGTTCAGGCCCTCGGCGACCGTGCGCACCACCTCGACGGTGCCCTTCGCGGGCGGGGTCATCTCGGCGGACGGGGAGGCCGCGGCCGCCGTACGGCTCGGGGACGCGCTGGGCGAGGCGCCCGAGGACCCCCCGGCGTCGGAGGAGCAGGCCGCCGTCATCAGCAGAGCACTCGCGGCCAACACGGCTGAAACAGCTCGACGTTGCACGATCCTGGTCCCTTCGACGCGGCGGTTCCTGCGGCGGGCTTCATCTGTCCTACGTCGCCCGTGCCCCAGGGGTTCCCGATCCGGGCCGTCGCGACCCGAAAGCGGGACTACTCCCACGACCCCTGGGCCCCGGGCAGCTCCGCCACCTCCGTCAGATCCTGCGGCGTCAGACGCAGGCCCGCCGCCGCCGCGTTCTCCGCCACCCAGCGTTCCCGCTTGGCGCCCGGCACCGGGATCACGTGCCGGCCCTGCGCCAGCACCCAGGCCAGCGCCACCTGCGCGGCCGTCACGGCCTCGCCGTGCCGCGCGGCGACGCGGCGCAGCCCGGCGACGATCGGCTGGTTCGCGGCCATCATCTCGGCGGTGAAACGAGGGTGCCGGGCGCGCATGTCGTCCGGTTCGAAGCCCTGGCCGGGGGTGAGGGTGCCGGTGAGGAAGCCGTTGCCGAGCGGCATCGCGGCCAGAAAGCCCACCCCCCGTGCCTCGCACCAGGGCAGCAGGGCGCCCAGCGCCTCGCGGGACCACACCGACAGCTCCGCCTCCACGGCGCTCACCGGGAAGACCTGCTGGACGCGCCGCAACTGCCGAATCGTTCCGTCGTACAGGCCGCCGGACCGGCGACCACCCCGGGCGCCCACCGCGCACAGCCCCAGCGCGCGCACCTTGCCCGCCCGGACGAGTTCCGCCATCGCGCCCCAGGTCTCCTCGACCGGGACCTCGGGATCGGCCCGGTGCAGCTGGTAGAGGTCGATGACGTCCGTCTGCAGGCGTCGGAGCGAGGCGTCGCAGGCCCGTTTCACGTACCCCGGCCGGCCGTTCGCCACGATGTGCTGCTCACCGACGAGCAGACCGACCTTCGTCGACACGAACGCGTCCCCGCGCCGCTCCTTCAAGGCCCGCCCCAGCAGCAGTTCGTTGGTGAACGGGCCGTACATGTCGGCGGTGTCCAGCAGGGACGAACCCGCGTCCAGCGCCCGGTGCACCGCCCGGAGCGACTCGTCGCCCCGCTGCCGCGACCCGCTGTACGCCCAGCTCATCGGCATGCACCCGAGACCCACGGCACCCGCCTCGAGCGCCCCCGCGCCGATCGTCCTGCGCTCCACCTGCCCGTGACCCTCCCTCACCCGAGCCCCCAACCTAACCTCTGCACCCGCGCGTACCTGACATAGCCTCCTGACCATGAGCGCTGACGTCTGGCTTCCCATCCCTCCGGAAGAGATCGAGGGCCTCCCGCAGGGGCCGAACTACCGCTTCTGGAACGGAGCGGAGGACTACCCGGCGGACCCGGCCGACTGCCTCTTCTACGTCGTCCCCTACATGAAGCCCGCCGCCCTCGGGCAGCGGCCGCTGCCCGAGATGACCTCACTGGAGGTCGTCCAGACCCTGTCCGCGGGCATCGACCACGTGGTGCCGGCCCTCGGCTCGCTGCGTCCGGGCGTGCGGCTGTGCAACGCACGGGGAGTGCACGAGGCGAGCACGGCCGAACTCACGCTCACCCTGGTCCTCGCGTCGCTGCGCGGGATCCCCGACTTCGTCCGGGCCCAGGACCGGGGGGAGTGGCTCAGCGGGTTCCGGCCCGCGCTCGCCGACAAGAACGTGCTCATCGTCGGGTACGGCTCCATCGGCTCCGCCATCGAGGACCGGCTCGTGCCCTTCGAGGTGGCGCGGGTGGCGCGCGTCGCGCGCTCCTGGCGCACGACGGCGCGCGGTCCGGTGCACCCGATAGCCGAACTCCCCGCCCTGCTTCCCGACGCGGACGTCGTGATCCTCTGCACACCGCTGAACGAGAGCACTCTCGGCCTGGTCGACGCCGACTTCCTGGCCCGGATGAAGGACGGCGCGCTGCTCGTGAACGTGGCCCGCGGCGGGGTCGTCGACACCAAGGCCCTGCTCACCGAAGTGGAGAGCGGCCGGCTCGGCGCGGCGCTGGACGTCACCGACCCCGAGCCCCTGCCCCCGGGCCACCCGCTGTGGAACGCGCCGGGCGTTCTCGTCAGCCCGCACGTCGGCGGACCCACCTCCGCCTTCCTGCCCCGCGCCGTGCGCCTGCTGGTGGACCAGTTGGGCCGCTTCGTGAACCGGGAGCCGCTGCGCAACGTGATCCTCACTACGGGCACGGCGGACGGATCGTGACGGCCGGGGCGCTCGCGTAGGCCGGTTCGAGCACCCTCCGCAGTCCCCCGGACGCGGTCCGTACCCCTTCCGGGCGCATATGCCGATGATCGTCACGCAGCGTAGAGGAACTATGTCCCTGAGTGACGAGACTGGTGTATCGTCCCGACAGGGGCTACGCCGCGCACTTCGGCGTCAGGGATGCACATTTCAGACTTGTGAGGGGGGCGACGGGCGATGCACGGCCTATGGACGAACGATCCGACGCGGCGGAGCCGTCGGCGGCGACCCTGGCGCTCCACCACGCGCCGACCCGGGCACGGCAATCACCCCGGCCGTCACCGCCACCGGCACGGCGGCCACGGGAAGCACGCGCCACCGGCGGTCCGGGACCCGAGGGATCCGGGAGTGACGCGGACCGGGAGGACCCGGTGAGTCCGCCGCCGACCTCCACGCCCCTCCTCGACGGAGTGCCGCGGACACAGCCTTCGGCGAGGACGCCGCGCACCGCGCGGCCGTCCACCGGCGGCGCCGGGACGAACCTGGCCCAGCAACTGCTGCTCGCCCTCCTGTGCGGGGGATACGCCATCGGTTCCGCGGTGGGCTGGGGCTCCGACCGACTGGCGCTGATCATGGGCGACTTCGGGCTGGCGGGGGCGGCGGGCACCGCGGCCGTGTCCTGCTTCCTCTACGCGCGCGGACGCCGCGTCCGGTTTCGGCCCGCGTGGCTGCTGTTCTCGATCTCCTCTTCGATGGCGGCCCTCGGCAACCTGGTCTGGGGGTGGTACGAGGTGGTCCTCGGACGGCCCGTGCCCAGCCCCAGCCTCGCCGACCTGTTCTTCCTCTGCTTCGCACCCCCCGCCATCGTGGGACTGCTCGTGCTCGCCGCCCGACCCATGACGAAGGCGGGCTGGGTCTGCCTGGCCCTGGACGCCTGGCTGATCGCCGGTTCGCTGCTCACCCTCTCCTGGAGCCTCGCGCTCGCCCAGGCGGCGAAGTTCGACGGACCGAGCGTGGCGCACGCCGCGCTGTCGCTCGCGTACCCGCTGCTCGACATCGCCCTGGTGAGCATGGTGCTGGTGCTGCACTTCCGGCGCACGGCGGTGAACCGCACGGCGGTCAACACGGCCGTCGGCGCACTCGCGCTGACCGTCATGTGCGACGCCCTGTTCACCTCGCCGCTGCTGCACAACAACTACCGCTCGGGCCAGCTCCTCGACGCGGGCTGGTTCGCGGGTTCGCTGCTTCTGGCGTACGCGCCGTGGGCCGCCTCCCGCGGGCAGCGGTCGGCCGCGAATGAGGGGCACACGCGTGTGGTGCACGAACACGTACCGGGCCAGCGCCCCACAGGGCGCCCCCACGGGCCGTCGCGCCCGGCGGCCGCAGCGTCCGCGCCGGCGTCCGCGCACCCCTCGGCCCAGCGCCCCGACCAGGCGCCTCCGCAGGGAGGCGACCACAGCCGGTATCCGGTCACCCGGCCCATCACCGGTTCCCTGGCCGCCCTCACGCCCTATCTCGCCGCGGCCGTCTGCACCCTGGGCATCCTCTACAACGTCCTCAACGGCCGCAGCGTCGACCGCGTGGTGCTGCTGACCGGCGGCACGGTCGTGCTCGCCCTCGTGGTGCGCCAGGGGATCATGCTGCTCGACAACATCACCCTCACCCAGGAGCTGGCGCAGAAGGAGAACCACTTCCGCTCCCTGGTGCAGGGCTCCAGCGACGTCATCATGATCGCCGCGCCCAGCGGCGTCCTGCGCTACGTCTCCCCGGCCGCCGCCGGGGTCTACGGCCGGCCGGCCGAGGACCTGGTGGGTTCCGAACTGGCCGACCTCATCCACCCCGAGGACCTGGGCTGCGTGGTGCACGAGGTACGCCGCTTCCTCGCCGCCGTTCCCTCGGAGGAACCCACCACCCGCATCGAGTGCCGGTTCCGTTCAGGCGACGGCGGCTGGCTCAACGTCGAGTCGACCGTCAACCGCCATCACGGCGGCCTGATCTTCAACAGCCGGGACGTGACCGAGCGGGTGCGGCTCCAGGCGCAGCTCCAGCACAACGCCGAACACGACCCGCTCACCGACCTGCCCAACCGCGCCCTGTTCACCCGGCGCGTCCAGCAGGCCCTGTCCGGCCGCCGCAGCTCCGACCGGGGCATCGCGCTGCGCAACACGGCGGTCCTCTTCATCGACCTCGACGGGTTCAAGGCCGTCAACGACACGATCGGTCACGCGGCCGGCGACGAACTGCTGGTCCAGGCCGCCCGCAGGCTCCAGGACGCGGTCCGCAAGGGCGACACCGCCTCCCGGCTCGGCGGCGACGAGTTCGCGGCCCTGATCGTCGGCGACGGCACCCGCGACCGCGCCGCCAGGGAACGCCACATAGTGGAACTCGCCGACCGCCTCAGGCTCACGCTGTCCCAGCCGTACCTCATCGACGGGAACGAGGTCCGGGTCGCCGCCTCCATCGGGGTCGCCTTCGCCGAAGCCGGTCTGGGCACCGGCGAGCTGCTGCGCAACGCCGACCTCGCCATGTACCGGGCGAAGGCGGGCGGCAAGGGCCGGGTCGAGCTGTACAGGCCGCAGATGCAGCAGGACGTCGTACGCAAGGCGGAGCTGGCCACGCGGCTGCGTGCCGCGCTGCACGACGGCGAGTTCGCGCTGCTGCACCAGCCCGTGGTGCGGCTGGAGGACGGCCGGATCTCGTCGGTCACCGCACAGGCCCGCTGGCGCTCCTCGCAGGGGGTGCTCTTCACGCCCGCCGAGTTCCTGCGGGTGGCGGAGGACAGCGACAAGACGGCCGAGCTCGGGCGCTGGGTGCTGGAGGAGGCCGTCGAACAGGCCGCCGACCGGGCCGCGAGCGGGCTCACCCTGCCGGTGGTCGTGCGGGTGGGCGCCCGCAGGCTGCTGGACCGGTCGATGCCGCTGGGCTCGGTGGAGGCGCTGCTGACCCGGCACGGGCTGCCGTCGGGCTCCCTGGTGGTGGAGCTCTCCGACACCGACCCGAGGGTGCCGCTGGACGAGCTGGAGCGCCGTCTGGGCGCACTGCGGCGCCTGGGGGTGCGCATCGCCCTCGACGGCTTCGGCAGCGGCTACGCGGCCCTCACAGCGCTGCGGCGGCTCCCCGTCGACGTGCTCAGGCTCGACCGCTCGCTGGTCGAGGGGGTCGTCGAGTCCGCTCGGCTGCACAAGATCACCAGTGGTCTCCTGCGGATCGCCACCGACCTCGGGCTCCAGTCCGTCGCCGAGGGCGTGGATCTGCCCGAGCAGGTGGTCGCCCTGCGCGCGATGGGCTGTACGCACGGCCAGGGCATGGCGTTCTCCGGACCGCTCGACGAGTACCGGCTGCGCCGGGCCCTCGCCCACGGCCGCTATCCGGTGCCGCACGGTCCGGCCGAGCCCGCTTTCGCGGGCGGTGGCGCGGGGGTGTACACCGGTGGTGTCCACGCCGGTGGCGTCGCCGGCGGTGTCACGGCCGTCCTGGGGAGCGGAAGTGTCCTTCGCTCACATAATGAGACTCCCGTCCCACCCACTTGACAGTCGGTGCGCGCCGGGGGGAGGGTCAATGCCATGCGCACCCGAATTCTCGTACTTGGAAAGCGCGTCGGCTGAAGTTGGTGACGCTCCGGACGGACCCGGAACTCCCAGCGACCCACACCCGGCGCGCTCCCCTCGCTTGCCTTTTGGCACGAGGGGTTTTTTGTTGCACAAAACCCGCCGCGGCATTCGTGCCGCAGCCCTGAAAAACCCTCAGTAAAACCCTCAGCATCGAGAAGAGAATGCCGATGACCGAGCAGGCCACCGGGGCCCATCCGCAGCCGCGGCCCCGATCCGGAGGACAGCACTCCGCGACCGTCGAGCACGTGACGGGTGCGCAGTCCCTCATCCGTTCTCTCGAGGAGGTCGGCGCCGACACGGTATTCGGCATTCCGGGCGGCGCGATCCTCCCCGCCTACGACCCGCTGATGGACTCGACGAGGGTCCGCCACGTCCTGGTCCGCCACGAGCAGGGCGCCGGTCACGCGGCCACCGGATACGCGCAGGCCACCGGCCGGGTCGGGGTCTGCATGGCCACCTCGGGCCCCGGCGCCACCAACCTGGTGACCCCGATCGCCGACGCCCACATGGACTCGGTGCCGCTCGTGGCGATCACCGGGCAGGTGGCGTCGAAGGCGATCGGCACGGACGCCTTCCAGGAGGCGGACATCGTCGGCATCACCATGCCGATCACCAAGCACAACTTCCTGGTCACCAAGGCCGAGGACATCCCGCAGGTCATCGCGCAGGCGTTCCACATCGCGTCCACCGGACGGCCCGGCCCGGTCCTGGTCGACATCGCCAAGGACGCCCTCCAGGCGAAGACCACGTTCTCCTGGCCGCCCACCATGGACCTGCCCGGCTACCGTCCGGTGACCAAGCCGCACGCCAAGCAGATCCGCGAGGCGGCCAAGCTGATCACCGCCGCCAAGCGCCCGATCCTGTACGTCGGCGGAGGCGTCCTCAAGGCCGGCGCCACCGCCGAGCTGAAGGTCCTCGCGGAGCTGACGGGCGCGCCCGTCACCACCACGCTGATGGCGCTCGGCGCGTTCCCCGACAGCCACCCGCTGCACCTGGGCATGCCGGGCATGCACGGCTCGGTGGCCGCCGTCACCGGTCTGCAGAAGGCCGACCTGATCGTCGCCCTCGGCGCCCGCTTCGACGACCGCGTCACCGGCAAGCTCGACAGCTTCGCGCCCTACGCCAAGATCGTGCACGCGGACATCGACCCGGCGGAGATCGGCAAGAACCGGGCCGCCGACGTGCCGATCGTCGGCGACGCGCGTGAGGTCATCGCCGATCTGGTCCAGGCCGTCCAGAAGGAGCACAGCGAGGGTCAGCAGGGCGACTACAGCGCCTGGTGGAAGGACCTGAGCCGCTGGCGCGAGACCTACCCGCTCGGCTACGACCAGCCCGCCGACGGTTCGCTCTCCCCGCAGCAGGTCATCGAGCGCATCGGGCAGCTCGCCCCCGAGGGCACGATCTTCGCGGCGGGCGTCGGCCAGCACCAGATGTGGGCCGCGCACTTCGTCCAGTACGAGAAGCCCGCCACCTGGCTGAACTCCGGCGGCGCGGGCACGATGGGCTACGCGGTCCCGGCCGCGATGGGCGCCAAGGCGGGTGTCCCGGGCCAGACCGTCTGGGCCATCGACGGCGACGGCTGCTTCCAGATGACCAATCAGGAGCTCACCACCTGTGCCCTGAACAACATCCCGATCAAGGTCGCCATCATCAACAACGGCGTCCTCGGGATGGTCCGCCAGTGGCAGACCCTGTTCTACAACCAGCGCTACTCCAACACCGTGCTGCACAGCGGTCCGCAGGCCGCCGTGCCCGACGGCGCCTCCGCCGCGGGCAAGCAGCCCAGCGCCGGCACCCGCGTCCCGGACTTCGTGAAGCTGTCGGAGGCCATGGGCTGCTACGCGATCCGCTGTGAGTCCCCGGACGACCTCGACAAGGTCATCGAGGAGGCGAACTCCATCAACGACCGTCCCGTCGTCGTCGACTTCATCGTCCACGAGGACGCGATGGTGTGGCCGATGGTCGCCGCCGGCACCTCCAACGACGAGATCCTGGCCGCCCGGGACGTCCGCCCCGACTTCGGCGACAACGAAGACGACTGAGCGAGAGAGACGTAAGAAGACATGTCCAAGCACACGCTCTCCGTCCTGGTGGAGAACAAGCCGGGCATCCTGGCCCGGATCGCCGCCCTGTTCTCCCGGCGGGGCTTCAACATCGACTCGCTCGCCGTCGGCGTCACCGAGCACGCCGACATCTCCCGGATCACGATCGTGGTGAGCGTCGACGCGCTGCCGCTGGAGCAGGTCACCAAGCAGCTCAACAAGCTCGTCGAGGTGCTGAAGATCGTCGAGCTGGAGCCGGGACACGCCGTTCACCGCGAACTCGTTCTGGTGAAGGTGCGCGCCGACAACGAGACGCGCTCGCAGATCGTCGAGATCGTCCAGCTGTTCCGCGCCAAGACCGTCGACGTCTCGCCGGAGGCCGTGACGATCGAGGCCACCGGCAGCAACGACAAGCTGTCCGCCATGCTCAAGATGCTGGAACCGTACGGCATCAAGGAGCTGGTCCAGTCCGGCACGATCGCCATCGGCCGCGGCGCCCGTTCGATCACGGACCGGTCGCTGCGCGCTCTCGACCGGTCGGCGTAAGTACGTAACCGGTCGTCGCACGAACGGATCCGGGCGGCCGGTGATCACCGACCGCCCGTATACCGAGACCCCGAGCCTTCCCTTCCGCCCGCCGTCATACGGTGGGACGCAACACCTGCACCCAAGGAGAGAACCCAAAGTGGCCGAGCTGTTCTACGACGCCGACGCCGACCTGTCCATCATCCAGGGCCGCAAGGTCGCGGTCATCGGATACGGCAGCCAGGGCCACGCCCACGCCCTGTCGCTGCGTGACTCCGGTGTCGACGTCCGGGTCGGTCTGCACGAGGGCTCCAAGTCCAAGGCCAAGGCCGAGGAGCAGGGCCTGCGCGTGGTGACCCCGGCCGAGGCCGCCGCCGAGGCCGACGTCATCATGATCCTCATCCCGGACCCGATCCAGGCCCAGGTCTACGAGGAGTCCATCGCCCCGAACCTGAAGGACGGCGACGCGCTGTTCTTCGCCCACGGCTTCAACGTGCGCTTCGGCTTCATCAAGGCCCCGGCCGGTGTCGACGTCGCCCTGGTCGCCCCGAAGGGCCCGGGCCACCTCGTGCGCCGCCAGTACGAGGAGGGCCGCGGCGTCCCCGCGATCGCCGCCGTCGAGCAGGACGCGACCGGCAACGCCTTCGCGCTGGCCCTGTCGTACGCCAAGGGCATCGGCGGCACCCGCGCCGGCGTCATCAAGACGACCTTCACCGAGGAGACCGAGACCGACCTGTTCGGTGAGCAGGCCGTTCTCTGCGGTGGCACCTCCGCGCTGGTCAAGGCGGGCTTCGAGACCCTGGTCGAGGCCGGCTACCAGCCGGAGATCGCCTACTTCGAGTGCCTGCACGAGCTGAAGCTCATCGTGGACCTCATGTACGAGGGCGGCCTGGAGAAGATGCGCTGGAGCGTCTCCGAGACCGCCGAGTGGGGCGACTACATCACCGGCCCGCGCATCATCACCGACGCCACCAAGGCCGAGATGAAGCAGGTCCTCGCCGAGATCCAGGACGGCACCTTCGCCCAGAACTGGATGGACGAGTACCACGGCGGTCTGAAGAAGTACAACGAGTACAAGGACGCGGACTCCGAGCACCTGCTGGAGACCACCGGCAAGCAGCTGCGCAAGCTGATGAGCTGGGTGAACGAAGAGGCGTAAGGCCTCGGGAGAAGGGGCCGGAGCGGATCGCTCCGGCCCCGTTGTCCATCCCGTCCAACCACGGACGGGTGATCCTTCCGCGGAGGCGTGAGGCGACCTCCGGCGCAGCACTACACTGCTGCACTAATACGCGTCAGGCCCACAGCGTCGTGCGTCTTCCACGCGGCTAGCCCCTCCTCCGCATGCGGCCGTCGGGACGGCCGTCCGCACGCTTTGGACTTGTGAGGACTCACGTGAGCTCGAAACCTGTCGTACTCATCGCTGAAGAGCTGTCGCCCGCGACTGTGGACGCGCTTGGCCCGGACTTCGACATCCGGCACTGCAACGGAGCTGATCGAGCCGAACTGCTCCCGGCCATCGCCGACGTCGACGCGATCCTGATCCGCTCGGCCACCAAGGTGGACGCCGAGGCGATCGCCGCCGCGAAGAAACTGAAGGTCGTCGCACGAGCCGGCGTCGGCCTGGACAACGTCGACGTTCCCGCCGCCACCAAGGCCGGCGTGATGGTCGTCAACGCCCCCACCTCCAACATCGTCACCGCGGCCGAACTGGCCTGCGGTCTGCTGCTGGCCACCGCCCGCCACATCCCGCAGGCCAACGCCGCGCTGAAGAACGGCGAGTGGAAGCGCAGCAAGTACACGGGCGTCGAGCTGGCCGAGAAGACCCTCGGCGTCGTCGGGCTGGGCCGCATCGGCGCGCTCGTCGCGCAGCGCATGTCCGGCTTCGGCATGAAGATCGTCGCGTACGACCCCTACATCCAGCCCGCGCGCGCCGCGCAGATGGGCGTGAAGGTCCTGTCGCTGGACGAGCTGCTCGAGGTCTCCGACTTCATCACCGTCCACCTGCCCAAGACCCCCGAGACGGTCGGTCTGATCGGCGACGAGGCGCTGCGCAAGGTCAAGCCGAGCGTGCGCATCGTCAACGCCGCGCGGGGCGGGATCGTCGACGAGGAGGCGCTGTACTCGGCGCTGAAGGAGGGCCGGGTCGCCGGCGCCGGCCTCGACGTGTACGCGAAGGAGCCCTGCACGGACTCCCCGCTGTTCGAGTTCGACCAGGTCGTGGCCACCCCGCACCTCGGCGCCTCGACCGACGAGGCCCAGGAGAAGGCCGGTATCGCGGTCGCGCGTTCCGTGCGGCTCGCCCTCGCCGGTGAGCTGGTGCCGGACGCGGTGAACGTCCAGGGCGGTGTCATCGCCGAGGACGTCAAGCCCGGCCTGCCGCTCGCCGAGCGCCTCGGCCGGATCTTCACCGCGCTCGCCGGCGAGGTCGCGGTCCGCCTCGACGTCGAGGTGTACGGCGAGATCACCCAGCACGACGTGAAGGTGCTGGAGCTGTCGGCCCTCAAGGGCGTCTTCGAGGACGTCGTCGACGAGACCGTCAGTTACGTCAACGCCCCGCTGTTCGCGCAGGAGCGCGGCGTCGAGGTGCGGCTGACCACCAGCTCCGAGTCGGCCGACCACCGTAACGTCGTCACCGTGCGCGGCACGCTCTCGGACGGCGAGGAGGTGTCGGTCTCCGGCACGCTGGCCGGCCCGAAGCACCTCCAGAAGATCGTCGCGGTCGGCGAGTACGACGTCGACCTCGCGCTCGCCGACCACATGGTCGTCCTCAAGTACGAGGACCGTCCGGGTGTCGTCGGGACCGTGGGCCGGGTCTTCGGCGAGGCGGGGATCAACATCGCCGGCATGCAGGTCGCCCGTGCGGCCGCGGGCGGCGAGGCGCTGGCCGTGCTGACCGTCGACGACACGGTGCCCGCGGGCGTGCTGGCGGAGGTCGCCACGGAGATCGGCGCGACGTCCGCGCGTGCGGTGAACCTCGTCTGAGGTCGTCGCACGTACCGGGGGCTGCCGCCCCCGGGCCCCGCTTCGGCCCGATCGGCCTCGTCCTCGATCGCCGGACGGGCCGGATCCGCTGAACGTGGCGGGAGAACAGGAGCCGGGCGGGCTGGTGTGATCCAGCCCGCCCGGCTTTTCTTGCTGTTGTCACTTCTTGTCGTCGACCGGGACCCGCCGCAGCGTGACCGAAGCCGCTGCCGCCGCTGCGGCGAGGAGCAGCGCCCCGGCGATCGCCGCGCCCTGCATGCCGCTGGTGAACGCCTCGCGCGCCGTCGTCGCCAG
Source organism: Streptomyces rishiriensis (assembly GCF_030815485.1). NCBI lineage: Bacteria > Bacillati > Actinomycetota > Actinomycetes > Kitasatosporales > Streptomycetaceae > Streptomyces > Streptomyces rishiriensis. Next base: position 5,957,652 of record NZ_JAUSWV010000002.1, read on the forward strand.
GGCGTCTCCCGTGCGCCCCGGGAGACGACCCGCCACCGCCAGGGCGCCGCCGAGGGTCTCGCGGGCCTCGGCCGGGGCCGTGGCCGGGATGTCGTGGCGGTAGATCGCCGTGCCGATGGAGCCGAGGACGGCCATGCCGAGGGCGCCGCCGAACTCGGTGCCGGTCTCCAGCAGGGCGGACGCGGACCCCGCTCGTTCGACCGGGGCCGCGCCCATCGCCAGGTCCGTCATCTGGGACAGCACCATGACGATCCCGCCGGCCAGGACCGCGCAGGCGGTCAGCACGAGCCACATCGAGTCCGTGCCGGCGAGGGCCAGCAGCGCGTAGCCGCTCGCTCCGATCGCGAACCCGGCCGTGACGACGGAGGCGCGGTGGACGCCCTGGTGGACCAGGGCGGTCGCGACCGGGGCGGCCATGCCGATCGGGACCGAGGGGAGCAGGGCCCACAGGGCGGCTTCCAACGCGCTCTTGCCCAGGACCGACTGGAGGTACTGGGTGGTGAAGAACGCCGAGCCCAGCATGCCGAAGGCGGAGACCAGGTTGAGGGCGAGGGCGGGGGCGAAACCGGGGCCGCGGAACAGGGCCGGGGAGATCATCGGGGACGCCGTGGTGCGCTGGCGGTGGACGAAGACGGCCGCGAAGAGCAGACCGACGGTGACCGAGACGACGTACTCCGCGTGCCAGCCCTCGGACGGGATCTCCTTCAGGCCGTAGATCACGGGCAGCACGGCGGCCATCGACAGGGGGACGCTCGGCCAGTCGAAGCGGCCGGGGGCGGGGTCGCGGGACTCCGGCAGCAGGACCGGGCCGAGGACGAGCAGCAGGACCATCGCGGGCAGGTTGACCAGGAAGACCGAGCCCCACCAGAAGTACTGGACCAGCAGGCCGCTCATCACCGAGCCGAGCGCGATGCCGGCCGTCATCACCGCGGACCACATGCCGATCGCCTTCGCGCGCTGGGCCGGGTCGGCGAACATCGTGCGGATCAGGGCCATCGTGGAGGGCATCAGGGTCGCGCCGCCGATGCCGAGGACCGCGCGGGCCGCGATCAGGGTCTCGGCGCTGTTCGCGTACGCCGCGATCAGGGAGGCGGCGCCGAAGGCCGCGGCGCCGATCAGCAGCAGCCTGCGGCGGCCGATGCGGTCGCCGAGCGAGCCCATCGTCATCAGCAGGGCCGCCAGGACGAAGGCGTAGATGTCGAAGATCCACAGTTGCTGGGTGCCGGTCGGCTCCAGGTCCGAGCTGATCGCCGGGATCGCGAAGTAGAGGACCGAGACGTCCATCGAGACCAGCAGCAGCGGAAGCATCAGTACGCCCAGCGCGGTCCATTCGCGGCGGCCGGCCCGGGCGGCCGGTGGTTCGCTGCTGCTCGTCGGGTGCGTCGTGTTCGTCATGACGGCGACTGTACGAGCGTATTAAACACTTGTCTAGAACGAATGTATAAGTCATCCGTATAGGACGACTGTATGGATCGGGGTAGGGTGGCGGCATGGGACACCGTGAGGATCTGCTCGAAGGCGCCAAGCGCTGCCTGCTGGAGAAGGGGTTCCTGCGTACGACCGCGCGGGACGTCGTCAAGGAGTCGGGGACCAACCTCGCGTCCATCGGCTATCACTACGGCTCGAAGGACGCGCTGCTGGTGAAGGCGTACGTCTCGTTGATCGAGGGCGCCGGCGACGACTTCGACCCGGGCTGGGGCGCGGGGGGCGAGGTGACCGCGCCCGCCGGGTCGCTGGAACGCTTCCAGGAGGTATGGGCGAGCATCATCGGCTCGGTGCCGCGGACGCGGGCCATCTGGCTGCTGAGCTTCGAACTCATCGTCCAGGGCGACCGGCTCCCCGAGGTGCGCAAGCTGCTGGCCGCGGCGCAGGAGGAGGGCCGGTCGGGGATCGTGCCCATGTTCAACGGGGTCCCGGAGGATCAGCTCGACAAGGAGACCGTGGACACGGAGGGCCGCTTCTACCAGACCCTTCTCAACGGGCTCATGGTCCAGTGGCTCTTCGACCCGGACTCGGCGACCGACGCGGCACAGCTCACCGAAGGACTGCGCCGGGTGATCGCGGGCGCCGCGAAGAGCTGACCCGGCCGGGGTCGTCCCGGCCCGGAGTGGCGCCTAGGGCAGCCGGGCCGCCTTCAGGGTCATGTGCAGGAGCAGCCGGTCCTCGCCGTCGTCGAGGTCCAGGCCGGTGAGTTGTTCCACCCGGGACAGCCGGTAGTAGAGGGTCTGCCGGTGGATGCCCAACTCGGCCGCCGTGCGGCCGGCTTGGCCCGCGCGGTCGAGGTACACCTCGGCCGTACGGGCGAGTTCGTGGTGGGCGTGCTCCAACAGGGTCCGTACGGCGGGGTCCTGGGCGCTCTCCCGGGGCAGGGCGGTCAGAAGCCGGTAGGGGCCGATGGACGCCCACCGGGCGACCGGGCCGAGGCCGGGTTCGGCCAGGGCCGCCCGCGCCGACGCCGACGCCTCCTGCCAGGCGCTGCCGAGTTCCGCGAGGCCGAGCCGCCCGGCCGCCACGCCCGCGGCGGACTCCCTCGCCCGCTCCAGCAGCCGGGCCGCCGCCGACGTCGCCGGGGTGAGGGTGTCCGTGGAGCGCAGGCGGACCAGCAGGGCCAGGGACTGGGAATCCGCCTGTGCGTCGAGGGGGTGGGAGGGGCCCCCGCCCCACGGGACCGTGCACAGTGCCGTCGCCCCCGGGAGCGTACGCAGCGAAGGCGCGTCGTCCGGGTCGGCGGACGGCCAGGGCGTCACGCACACCACCGTGTGCGGGCCGTCCGCGCGGGCGCCGAGCGCGATGCGCAACTCCGCCACCGCCATGTCCCGCTGCCAGTCGGCCTGCGCGGTCAGCACCGCCCGCAGCTCCCGCGTGAGGTCCGCCCCGTGCTGGGCCTCGTCGGCTAGCAGGGCGCCGATCCGGCCGGTCACCTCCATCGCGGCCGCCAGCTGGGCGTCCGAGGGCCCGGGGTCGTCGTCGAGCAGCCAGACGTAGCCGAGGACGACCCCCCGGTGCCGTGCGGGGAGGCAGACGCGCCCCCGGTGCACCCCGGCCTCCGGGGTCGGCGGGATCCGCACCGGGCCGGTCGCGCGGGTGATGCCGAAGCCCTCGAACCAGGTGCGGACGGCGGCTGTGGAGCGCCGGGTCAGGATCGAGCGGGTGCGCACCGGATCCAGCGTCGACGCGTCCAGCTCGTCCTCGCTGTCGTAGGCGCCGAAGGCGATCAGCTCGAAGTCCCGGTTCTCCAGGGTCGCGGGAGCGCCGAGCAGCTCGGAGATCTCGTCGACCAGCTCCTGGTAGTCGCCCGCGTGGCTGAACGATGGCGCATCGGCTGTCACCCGGACATTCTCCCGCATGCCCGCCTCTCCTTCATACATCTGTCTGAGATCCGCGGCACGGATGCGTGACAGCTGTCGATGGCCCACGATCGGAGGGATCCTTAGGTTTCACGGTGGTTCTCCGTGCCGTTCCCCGATCGTCGGGAAACGGCCTCGTATGGGTTGGTATGTGGAGGTGCCCCGTGCTGGGTCCCGTGATTCTCGCCGCTTCGCGCAGCGACCGGATGCGACGCCTTATCTCGGCGGCCCCGGTGACGAAGCAGGTCGTGGACCGCTTCATCCCCGGTGAGACGGTCGACGACATCGTCCCGATCGTCGAGCGGCTCACCGCGGACGGGCTGGAGCTGACGATGGACGTCGTCGGCGAGGACATCACCACCCCCGAGCAGGCCGCCGCCGCCCGGGACGCCTACCTGGCGCTGATCGACCGGCTCGAGCAGCTGGCACTCGGCGAGCGGGTGGAGATGTCCGTCAAGCTGTCGATGTTCGGTCAAGCGCTGGACGGCGGCCACGAGCTGGCCCTGGCCAACGTGCGTCCGGTCGTCGAGGCCGCCGCGGCCATCGGCACCACCGTCACCCTCGACGCCGAGGACCACACCACCCTCGACTCGATGTTCGCCATCCACGAGGAGCTGCGGAAGGACTTCCCGCAGACCGGCTGTGTCATCCAGGCCTACCTGTTCCGTACCGAGGCCGACGCCCGCCGGCTCGCCGCGAGCGGCAGCCGGGTGCGGCTCGTGAAGGGCGCGTACAAGGAGCCCGCCGAGGTCGCCCACCAGCAGAAGCACGAGATCGACAAGGCGTACGTCCGGATCCTGCGCACGCTGATGGAGGGAGAGGGGTACCCGATGATCGGGTCCCACGACCCGCGCCTCATCTCGATCGCGCAGGAGCTCGCCCGCAAGGCAGGGCGCAAGCTGGACGAGTACGAGTTCCAGATGCTGTACGGCATCCGCGGCGACGAGCACCTGCGGCTGGCGGCCGAAGGCCACCGCATGCGCGTCTACACCGCCTACGGCACCGACTGGTACGGCTACTTCATGCGCCGTCTCGCGGAGAAGCCGGCCAACCTGCGGTTCTTCGCCCGCAGCATGCTCACCCGGGGCTGAGGGACGCAGCGGGCGCAGCGGCTTCTCGGCCAGGACCCGGGGCGCCCCCGGCCGGGCACAGCATGCGACGCCCCGCGGAGAACCCCGCCGACCCGCGGTTCCTCGTCCGCTCGACGACCAGGACGATCAACAAGGGCCGAGCCCGACCCCTCGCTCGGAACACCCGCTCAGAAGGAGTAACGGAAGACATGGACGCGGTAACCCAGGTCCCCACCCCCGTCAACGAGCCGGTGCACGGCTACGCCCCCGGCTCGCCGGAGCGCGCCCGGCTGGAGGCCAAGCTCAAGGAACTGGCCGACAACCCGATCGACCTGCCCTGCACCATCGGCGGCGAGCAGCGGATGGGCGGCGGCGCGCGGTTCGACGTCGTGCAGCCGCACAACCACAAGGCCCGCCTCGGCACCTACGCCAACGCCACGCGGCAGGACGCGCAGGACGCCATCGACGCGGCCCTCGCCGCCGCGCCCGCCTGGCGCGCGATGTCCTTCGACGACCGTGCCGCCATCATCCTGCGCGCCGCCGAACTGCTCGCCGGCCCCTGGCGCGAGACGCTCGCCGCCTCCACCATGCTCGGCCAGTCGAAGACCGCCCAGCAGGCGGAGATCGACTGTCCCTGCGAGCTGGTCGACTTCTGGCGCTTCAACGTGGCCTACGCCCGTCAGATCCTGGCCGAGCAGCCCCCGGCGAACTCCCCGGGCGTCTGGAACCGCCTCGACCACCGTCCGCTCGAGGGCTTCGTCTACGCGATCACGCCGTTCAACTTCACCGCCATCGCGGGCAACCTGCCGACCGCGCCCGCGCTGATGGGCAACGTGGTGGTGTGGAAGCCGTCCCCGACGCAGACCCACGCCGCCGTGCTGCTCATGCGGCTGCTGGAGGAGGCCGGTCTGCCCAAGGGCGTCATCAACCTGGTCACCGGCGACGGTCTCGAGGTCTCCGAGGTGGCGCTGACCCACCGCGACCTCGCGGGCATCCACTTCACCGGGTCGACGAAGACCTTCCAGTACCTGTGGAAGACGGTCGGCGCCAACATCGAGAAGTACCGTTCCTACCCGCGTCTGGTCGGCGAGACCGGCGGCAAGGACTTCGTCGTCGCCCACCCGAGCGCGGACCGCGCGGTGCTGAAGACGGCGCTCACCCGTGGCGCCTTCGAGTACCAGGGCCAGAAGTGCAGCGCGACCTCCCGGGCCTACATCCCGGCGTCGATCTGGAACTCCGGTTTCAAGGAGGAGTTCGGCGGCCGAGGTCGACTACCTCACCATGGGTGACGTCACGGACCTCTCCAACTTCGTCGGCGCCGTCATCGACGAGCGTTCGTTCGCCAAGAACAAGGCGGCGATCGACCGGGCGAAGGCGGACCCCACCTGCACCATCGTCGCGGGCGGCTCCTACGACGACTCGGTCGGCTACTTCGTCCGCCCGACCGTCGTCGAGTGCACCGACCCGGAGAACGAGGTCTTCACGACCGAGTACTTCGGCCCCTTCCTCGCCGTGCACGTGTACGACGACAGCTCGGCCGAGGCGTACGACGAGATGCTGACGCAGATGGAGTCGGTGTCCGACTACGCGCTGACGGGCTCGGTCATCTCGGGCGACCGCGCGGCAGCCGCGTACACGATGGAGAAGCTGCGCTACGCGGCCGGCAACTTCTACATCAACGACAAGTCGACCGGCGCCGTCGTCGGCCAGCAGCCCTTCGGCGGCGGTCGCGCCTCCGGCACCAACGACAAGGCCGGCGCCCCGCAGAACCTGATGCGCTGGACCCTGACCCGCGCGATCAAGGAGACGCTGGTCGCGCCGACCGACTACGCGTACCCGCACATGGGCTGACGCGCCGGCGTACGACGCGGGAAGGGGCCGGGCGATCGCCCGGCCCCTTCCCGCTGTTCCGTCAGCGGGTGCGGGTGCGTCCGAGGAAGTCCCTGATCAGCGCCGCGATCTGGTCCGCGTGCGTCTCCAGGGCGAAGTGGCCGGTGGGCAGCAGGTGCACCTCCGCCCGGGGCAGGTCGCGGCGGAAGGCGAGCGCGCCGGCCGGGACGAAGATCTCGTCGCCCGCGCCCCAGACCGCCAGCAGCGGGACCTGACTGGTGCGGAAGTACTCCTGGAAGGCCGGGTAGAGGGCGAAGTTGGAACCGTAGTCGGAGATCAGGTCGAGCTGGATCTCCGGCTGACCGGGCCGGGCCATGAGGGCCGCGTCGTGCTCGTAGGCGTCGGGGCTCACGAGCTCCTGCTGCTCCGGCGGAACCCCGTGCAGGTACTGCCACCTGATCCCGTCCGGGCCGCTGATCTCCCGCACCGGCGCCTCGGTCCCGGGGGTCCGCTCCGCGATCAGCGCCAGCACCGGAGCCCAGGCCTCGGCCCCGAGTCCCTCCTCGTAGGCGTTGCCGTTCTGCGTGACGATCGCGGTCACCCGGTCGGGATGGGCGAGGGCGAGGCGCAGGCCGATGGGGGAGCCGTAGTCCTGGATGTAGAGCGCGAACTCCTTCAGACCGAGCTGCTCGGTGAACTCGGTGGTGACGGCCGCCAGTTCGTCGAAGGTGTACCGGAAGTCGGCGGGCGCCGCCGACCGGCCGAAGCCGATGTGGTCGGGGGCGATGACGCGATGGCTGTCGGCGAGGAGCGGGATCAGGTCGCGGAACATGTGGGAGCTGCTCGGGAAGCCGTGCAGCAGCAGCAGGACCGGCGCGTCGGCCGGGCCCGCCTCCCGGTAGTACACCTCGTGGCCGCGGACGGTGGTGGTGCGATGACGGACCTGGCGGTGGGCGTGGAGGGTCATGGCATGAGTGCACCACGCGATCACCTAACCGGTCAAGAAGATTTTAGAGGTTAGATGGTCGGCATGCCGGGATCTCGCCCGCGTTCCCCGCCGCGGTGCCGGCGGGCGCCGCCCGCCCCCTGCCGTGCACACCGGATTCCCCGACCGGCTGCGTCGCCCCGGCGGGGTCCTGGCGATGCACCCGGCCCGGACCGAGGCCGTCACCGCTCCCGCGGCGCGCCGATCGCCGCCCCGAGGTGTGCGCCGCCCACGTGGCCGGCCAGGGCGTCCGGGAGCGCGGGTCGACCGCGGACGGGGGTTGAGGACGACCGGGAAGCCGCAGGTCGGTGCCGGGTGGGCGGAGGTGCCGTCTCAGATAGTAGGAAGTCCGAGTAATTGTGGAGACAGGCGCGTGCTCCTCCCTTAGCGTTGTAGGAGCCGAACGTCTCGCTCGACCAAGCGAAGGGCGGTCGTGAGCCGGGCCCCGTGCAGGCAATCCCTGCGGCCCGCTCCCCGCCCCATCCGGCGTCTCGAAACCCCCTTGCCGTTCCCCGGAATTCGAAGGAGTCGATTTCCCATGGCCGAGACGACCGTCCGCCGCCGAGTCCGTCACATCTCCCGCACGAGCGAGTCCGACCGCAAGAACGCCGCCGCGGCGCTCCAGCGCGCCCTCGACCGCCGTGACAACGGCGGCGAGACCGGCCACTGAGCCGAGCCGCCCCGCAGTCCGGGAGCCGCACCCGCACGGGGTGCGGCGCGGGCCCCGAACGGGACTTCGGATCCGCGTCGCACCCCGACCCGTCACGACGCCTCGGCTCCGCGCCACCCTGTCCGCACCGCGACTTCTCTGTCCGCATCGCGGACAGTCCATGTCATCCCATGGGACGAGGAGTACGGTTCCCGTATGTCTCGCAGCCTCAATCTCGCAGTGATTCCCGGTGACGGCATCGGCCAGGAGGTCGTGGCCGAAGGTCTCAAGGTCCTCTCCGCCGTCCTCCCGCAGGATGTGAAGCTGGAGACCGAGGAGTACGACTTCGGCGCCCGGCGCTACCACGCCACCGGTGAGACGCTCACCGACGCGGACGTCGAGGCGCTCAAGCGGCACGACGCCATCCTGCTCGGCGCGATCGGCGACCCGAGCGTCCCCTCCGGCGTCCTGGAGCGGGGTTTCCTGCTCAAGCTGCGCTTCCTCTTCGACCACCACGTCAACCTGCGTCCGTCGAAGCTCCTCCCGGGGGTCGCCACCCCGCTGGCCGGCCAGCCCGAGATCGACTTCGTCGTGGTCCGCGAGGGCACCGAGGGCCCGTACACCGGCAACGGCGGCACGATCCGCAAGGGCACTCCGCACGAGGTCGCCACCGAGGTCTCCGTGAACACGGCCTTCGGGGTCGAGCGCGTGGTCCGGGACGCCTTCGCGCGCGCCCAGGCCCGCCCCCGCAAGAAGCTCACGCTGGTCCACAAGAACAACGTGCTGGCCTTCGCCGGTCACCTCTGGACGAACGTCTTCAACCGGGTGGCCCAGGAGTTCCCCGACGTCACCACGGACTACATCCACGTGGACGCGGCGACGATCTACCTCGTCACCGATCCCGCGCGCTTCGACGTCATCGTCACGGACAACCTCTTCGGCGACATCATCACCGACCTCGCCGCGGCCGTCTCCGGCGGGATCGGCGTCGCCGCGAGCGGGAACATCAACCCGTCCGGCGAGTTCCCGTCCATGTTCGAGCCGGTGCACGGCTCGGCCCCGGACATCGCCGGCCAGGGCAAGGCGGACCCCACCGCCACCGTCCTGTCCGTCGCGCTGCTCCTGCGCCACCTCGGCTACGACGCCGAGGCGGTCCGCATCGAGGACGCCGTCTCCGTCGACCTGGAGGAGCGCGGCTCGCTGCCCGCGCGCAGCACCTCCGAGATCGGTGACGCGCTCGCCGTACGAGTAGCCGGCTGACCCCGCGCTGCGCGAAACCTCTCGAAGCCGCCGGGTCGCATCAGCACCCGGCGGCTTCCGCATGTCCCCCGCCGGGTGCCACCATCAACCCTGGGTCGCATTCCCGCCGTTTTGGCCCTCGTCCGCCGCTTGCGATAATCGAACGTGGAGCCGCGGTATGAGGGAATGCTCGGACGTCCTAGCACCGGCCACTGGCCGTACGGGCGTGAGCGCGGCCCCGTCACTACAACCGGTGAAGGACAACCACTCATGACGACGCCCACGATCGAGCTCAAGCCCTCCGCCAGTCCCACCTCCGCCGCCGAGCGGCAGGCGATCCTGGCGAACCCCGGGTTCGGCCGCCACTTCACCGACCACATGGTGACGATCAAGTGGACCGAGGGCCGCGGCTGGCACGACGGTCAGCTCGTTCCGTACGCGCCGATCCCGCTCGACCCGGCCACCAACGTCCTGCACTACGCGCAGGAGATCTTCGAGGGCCTGAAGGCGTACCGCCGCCCCGACGGCTCGGTCGCCACCTTCCGCCCGGACCAGAACGCCAAGCGCTTCCAGCGTTCCGCCCGTCGTCTGGCCATGCCCGAGCTGCCGGTCGAGACGTTCATCGAGGCGTGCGACGCGCTCGTCGGCCAGGACAAGGACTGGGTGCCCGCGCACGGCGGTGAGGAGTCCCTCTACCTGCGGCCGTTCATGATCGCGACCGAGGTCGGCCTGGGCGTGAAGCCGGCCAACGAGTACCTGTTCCTGGTCATCGCCTCGCCGGCCGGCGCCTACTTCCCGGGGGGCGTCAAGCCCGTCTCCATCTGGGTCTCCGAGGAGCACGTGCGTGCCGTTCCCGGTGGCATGGGCGACGCCAAGACGGGCGGCAACTACGCCGCGTCCCTGCTCGCCCAGGCCGAGGCCGCCGCCCAGGGGTGCGCCCAGGTCTGCTACCTCGACGCGGTCGAGCGCAAGTGGGTCGAGGAACTCGGCGGGATGAACCTGTACTTCGTGTACGACGACAAGATCATCACGCCCTCGCTGACGGGCTCCATCCTGGAGGGCGTCACCCGTGACAGCCTCCTCACCGTCGCGCGCGACCTCGGCTACCGGGCCGAGGAGGGCCGGGTCTCCGTCGAGCAGTGGCAGCGCGACTCCGAGAGCGGCGCCCTCAAGGAGGTCTTCGCCTGCGGCACCGCCGCCGTGATCACCCCGGTCGGCACGGTCAAGCGCACCGCCGGCGAATGGCGGCAGTCGGGCGGCGAGCCCGGCGAGGTCACCCTCGAGCTCCGCCGGGCCCTGCTGGACATCCAGCGCGGCACGGCCGAGGACAAGCACGGCTGGATGCACGAGCTGGGCTAGTCGCCCCTCTTCGCCAGGGCCACCCCGTCAGGGCCACCCCGCCAGGGCCTGCCCCGTCGGGACCACTCGTCAGGGCCACCCCGTCCGGGGTGGCCCTTCGGCGTTCCCGGAGCTCCGCCCAAGTTAGAGCAGTACTCAAAAGTCGCTCGCCAGGGCTACTGATCATGCACTAAACGGTTTAGAGTGCTGCTCAAAGAAAGCGAGAGTAACGTGCGACTCACCCCCACCGAACGGGACCGCCTCCTGCTCTTCGGCGCGGCGGAGCTGGCCCGGGCGAGAAGGGCCCGCGGGCTCAGGCTGAACGTCCCCGAGGCGACCGCGCTCATCGCGGACACGGTGTGCGAGGCCGCCCGTGACGGCGCCCGGCTCGCCGCGGCGATCGAACGCGCCCGGTCGGTCCTCGGCCCGGACGACGTGCTGCCGGGCGTCGCGGACGTCGTCACCGAGGTGCACGTCGAGGCCGTCTTCGACGACGGCACGCGTCTCGCGGTGGTCGGCGATCCGATCGCCGGCGGCACGCTCGGGGACCGGGCGCCGGGGGCCCTGCTGCCGGGGCCCGAGCACGCCGAGCCCGAGGCGGCCGTGCGGCTGGCGGTCACGAACACGGCGACCGTGCCCGTCTCCGTCACCTCCCACTTCCACTTCTTCGAGGCCAACCCGCGGCTCGACTTCCTGCGCGAGAAGGCCTACGGGATGCGGCTCGCCGTCCCCGCCGGGTCCTCCGTGCGCTTCGGGCCGGGCGAGAGCAGTGAGGTCGGACTCGTGCCGATCGGCGGCGACCGGGTCGCGATCGGCTTCGCCGGTCTGGTCGACGGGGCGCTCGACGCGCCGGGGGCGAAGGACGAGGCCCTGCGCCGGGCCGCCGCCTGCGGATACCTCGGAGCGGAAGGGGGAGGGGCCCGATGAACCCCTACGAGTACGCCGCCACCCACGGCCCCAGGGCCGGCGACCGGGTACGCCTCGGCGATTCGGGGCTCGTCGTCCGCGTCGAGTCCGACGCCCAGCTGCACGGCGACGAGTTCCTGGCCGGCTTCGGCAAGACCGCGCGGGACGGGCTGCACCTCAAGGCCGCCGCCGTCCGCGAGACCTGTGACGTCGTGATCAGCAACGTCGTCGTGATCGACGCGGTGCAGGGGATCCGGAAGGTGTCGATCGGCATCCGGGAGGGCCGGATCCACGCGATCGGGCGGGCCGGGAACCCCGACACCCTCGACGGCGTGGACGTCGTGGTCGGCACCGGCACGTCCATCGTGTCCGGCGAGGGGCTGATCGCCACCGCGGGCGCCGTCGACACCCACGTCCATCTGCTGTCGCCGCGGATCATGGAGGCCTCGCTCGCCTCCGGAGTGACCACGGTCATCGGGCAGGAGTTCGGGCCCGTGTGGGGCGTCGGCGTCAACTCGCCCTGGGCGCTGCGGCACGCGTTCAACGCCTTCGACGCCTGGCCGGTCAACATCGGCTTCCTCGGCCGGGGTTCGTCCTCGTCCGCCGCCCCCCTGGTGGAGGCCCTCGCCGAGGGCGGCGCCTCGGGCTTCAAGGTGCACGAGGACATGGGCGCCCACACCCGGGCACTGGACACGGCGTTGCGGGTCGCCGAGGAACACGACGTCCAGGTCGCCCTGCACAGCGACGGACTGAACGAGTGCCTGTCGGTCGAGGACACCCTGCGGGTGCTGGAGGGCCGGACCATCCACGCCTTCCACATCGAGGGCTGCGGCGGCGGGCATGTGCCCAACGTGCTGAAGATGGCGGGCGTCGCCAACGTCATCGGCTCCTCCACCAACCCCACCCTCCCCTTCGGCCGGGACGCGGTGGCCGAGCACTACGGCATGATCGTCTCCGTCCACGACCTGAAGACCGACCTGCCCGGCGACGCCGCCATGGCCCGCGACCGGATCCGGGCCGGGACCATGGGCGCCGAGGACGTCCTGCACGACCTGGGCGCGATCGGCATCACCTCGTCCGACGCCCAGGGCATGGGCCGCGCGGGGGAGACGGTCCGCCGTACGTTCGCCATGGCCGGGAAGATGAAGGCCGAGTTCGGCGCCCCGGACGACGGCCACGACAACGAGCGCGTCCTGCGCTACATCGCCAAGCTGACCGTCAACCCGGCCATCGCCCACGGCCTCGCGCACGAGATCGGCTCCATCGAGGTCGGCAAGCTCGCCGACATCGTGCTGTGGCGTCCCGAGTACTTCGGCGCCAAACCGCAGCTGGTGCTCAAGTCGGGCTTCCCGGCCTACGGCGTGGTCGGCGACCCGAACGCGGCCACCGACACCTGCGAACCCCTGGTCCTCGGACCGCAGTTCGGGGCGTACGGGGCCACGCCCGCCGACATCTCGGTCGCCTTCGTCGCCCGGGCCGCCCTCGACCAGGGCGGCGACTCGATGCCGACCCGACGCCGCAGGGTCGCCGTCCGCGGCACCCGCGGCATCGGCCCCGCCGACCTGTGCCGCAACTCCCGTACCGGAGCGGTCGACGTCGACCGGCGCACCGGCCTGGTCACCCTCGACGGCGAGCCGCTGCGCTCCGAGCCCGCCGAGTCCGTCTCCCTCAACCGCCTGTACTTCCTCTGAGGACCGCTGATGTCTGCTGCCGCCGACGGCTTCCGCATGCCCGCCGAGTGGGCCCCGCACGAGCGCACCTGGATGGCGTGGCCGGGCCCCAACCCCACCTTCGACGACCCCGACCACCTGACCGCCTCCCGGGCCGCCTGGGCCTCGGTCGCCCGCGCGGTCCGCCGCTTCGAGCCGGTGACGGTGGTGTGCGGCCCCGGGCAGTCGGCGCACGCCCGCGCCCTCCTCGGTCCGGGCGTCGACACGGTCGAGCGCGAGCTCGACGACGCCTGGATGCGCGACATCGGCCCCACCTTCCTGACCGGTGCGGACGGGCGGCTCGCCGCCGTCGACTGGACGTTCAACGGCTGGGGCGCCCAGGGCTGGGCCCGCTGGGAGCACGACGCGAAGATCGCCGCGTACGTCTCGGACCTCGCGGGGGCACGGACGTACGCCTCGACCCTGGTCAACGAGGGCGGCGCCTTCCATGTCGACGGCGAGGGGACGGTCCTGCTGACGGAGACGGTCCAGCTCGGCCCGGAGCGCAATCCGGGGTGGACGCGCGAGGAGGCCGAGGCGGAGATCCACGCCATGCTCGGCACCCGCAAGGCGATCTGGCTGCCCCGCGGGCTCACCGGCGACTACCCGCCCCACGGCTTCGGCACCCTCGGCCACGTCGACATCGTCGCCGCCTTCGCCCGCCCCGGAGTCGTCGTCGCCCACCACCAGCCCGATCCGGCCCACCCCGACCACGAGGTCACGAAGGAGGTCATCGGACTGCTGAAGGCGCAGACCGACGCGCGCGGCCGCCGTCTGGAGGTCGTCGAGGTCGCCGCCCCGACGGTCCTGGAGGCCGACGGGCGCTGGGCCGACTACTCGTACATCAACCACTACCTCTGCAACGGCGGCGTCGTGCTCTGCGGCTTCGACGATCCGCGCGACGAGCAGGCGGCGGGCGTCTTCCGCCGCCTGTTCCCGGACCGCACGGTCACCCTGGTGGACGCCCGTACGATCTTCTCCGGCGGCGGTGGCATCCACTGCATCACCCAGCAGCAGCCGAGGGTCTGAGACCGGGACGAGACGAAGGGGAGGCGTCAATGGCCGCAGCGGCACGGGAACGCAGGAACGCGCCACCCCGCGAGGAGGTCCTCGCCGCCGCCATGGAGATGATCGCCGAGCGCGGTCTGGAGAAGCTCACCATGGCGGGCCTCGGCCGCGAGATGGGGATGAGCAGCGGCCATCTCCTGTACTACTTCCACTCCAAGGACGAGCTGCTGCTGCGCACCCTGGAGTGGAGCGAGGGCCGGCTCGGCGCCGAGCGCGCCCGGCTGCTGGCCCGCGCCGCCCCCGCCCGCGAGCGGCTCGACGCCTATGTCGACCTGTACGTCCCCGACGGCCACCGCGACCCGCACTGGACGCTCTGGCTGGAGGTCTGGAACCGCTCGCAGAGCGCCGCCGTCGACGCGGCGGCCCGGGACCGCCAGGCGGCCATCGAGGGCGCCTGGCACCGCGACCTGGTCGCCCTGCTGGCGGAAGGGGTGTCGCGGGGGGAGTTCCGGCCCGTGGACCCCGACCGGTTCGCGGCCCGGCTGCGCGCCCTCCTCGACGGCTTCTCCATCCATGTGGCCATCGGACTGCGGGGCACGGGCCGCGAACAGGTCCTCGGGCACGTCAGGGAGTTCCTGGCCGAGAGCCTGCTCGCGGAGGCGTGAGATCGCGCCGCTCGCATCCTGAGACACCCGGTGAGCAAACAGACGGTATGTGCCAGACTGCCGCCGTGCTCTCGTTCGCCACGATTATTGGCAGCAGGCGCGCCGGTCCGCAGTGACCGCTCCGTACGACCAGGTACGAGCGGCCATCGTCGTCCTCGACCCGCGCGCAGACCTCTCGCACCCGCGAGGGGTTTTTCGCTTTTCTGGCCCACCCACAGCCGGGAGCGAGAGCGCGAGGGAGCATGGGGGTGGTGGAGCCGGTCATTCCGGTAACGACCGAGATCCGACACAGGAGCCTTCAGACCATGACCGAAACCAGCGAACCCGACGACTCGTTCCACGTCTTCGACACCACCCTGCGCGACGGCGCGCAGCGGGAGGGCATCAACCTCACCGTCGCCGACAAGCTGGCGATCGCCCGGCACCTGGACGACTTCGGCGTGGGCTTCATCGAGGGCGGCTGGCCCGGCGCCAACCCGCGGGACACCGAGTTCTTCGCCCGCGCGCAGGAGGAGATCGACTTCCAGCACGCCCAGCTGGTCGCCTTCGGCGCCACCCGCCGGGCGGGCGCGAAGGCCGCGGAGGACCCACAGGTCAGGGCGCTGCTGGAGTCGGGCGCCGGGGTGATCACGCTGGTCGCGAAGTCCCACGACCGGCACGTCGAACTGGCCCTGCGCACCACGCTGGACGAGAACCTGGCGATGGTCGGCGACACGGTGTCCTTCCTGAAGAGTCAGGGCCGCCGGGTCTTCGTCGACTGCGAGCACTTCTTCGACGGCTACCGCGCCAACCCGGAGTACGCGAAGGCCGTGGTCCGCACGGCCTCCGAGGCCGGCGCGGACGTGGTCGTCCTCTGCGACACCAACGGCGGCATGCTGCCGGCGCAGATCCAGGCGGTCGTCTCCACGGTCCTCGCCGACACCGGCGCCCGGCTCGGCATCCACACCCAGGACGACACCGGCTGCGCGGTGGCGAACACCCTGGCCGCGGTGGACGCGGGCGCGACGCACGTCCAGTGCACGGCCAACGGCTACGGGGAGCGGGTCGGCAACGCGAACCTGTTCCCGGTGGTCGCGGCCCTGGAGCTGAAGTACGGCAAGCAGGTCCTGCCCGAGGGAAAGCTGCGCGAGATGACCCGCATCTCGCACGCGATCGCCGAGGTCGTCAACCTGACGCCGTCCACGCATCAGCCGTACGTGGGCGTCTCGGCCTTCGCGCACAAGGCCGGCCTGCACGCCTCCGCCATCAAGGTCGACCCGGACCTCTACCAGCACATCGACCCCGAACAGGTCGGCAACACCATGCGGATGCTGGTGTCGGACATGGCCGGACGCGCGTCGGTGGAGCTCAAGGGCAAGGAGCTGGGCGTCGACCTGGGCGGCGACCGTGAAGTGGTCGGCCGGGTCGTGGAGCGGGTCAAGGAACGCGAACTCAAGGGCTACACCTACGAGGCGGCGGACGCCTCCTTCGAGCTGCTGCTGCGGGCAGAGGTCGAGGGCAAGCCGCTCAAGTACTTCGAGGTCGAGTCCTGGCGGGCCATCGTCGAGGACCGCCCCGACGGCACCCACGCCAACGAGGCCACCGTCAAGCTGTGGGCCAAGGGCGAGCGCATCGTCGCGACGGCGGAGGGCAACGGCCCGGTCAACGCCCTGGACCGCGCCCTGCGCGTGGCGCTGGAGAAGATCTACCCCCAGCTGGCCAAGCTCGACCTGGTGGACTACAAGGTCCGCATCCTGGAGGGCGTCCACGGCACCCAGTCCACCACCCGCGTCCTGATCTCCACGACGGACGGCACGGGCGAGTGGTCCACGGTGGGTGTCGCGGAGAACGTGATCGCCGCCTCCTGGCAGGCCCTGGAGGACGCCTACACGTACGGGCTGCTGCGGGCCAAGGTGGAACCCGCCGAGTAGGCGGCGCCCGGCGCGGGTCCTCGGCGAGCCGAACTCGCCGAGGCTCCGCACCCGGCCGCCGGACCGGACCTACCGCAGCTGCCACTTCTGGTTGGCGGCTCCCGTGCACGACCAGATCTGACCCCGTGCCCCGTTGGCCGACGAGTTGTCCGTGACGTCGAGGCACTTGTTCGCCGCCGTGTTCACGACGTCACCGGTGGCGGCGTCGTACGACCACCGTTGGGCGCCCGTGCCGTTGCAGTCGTAGAGCTGGGTCTTCGCGCCGTCCGCCGTCGAACCCCCGACGACGTCGAGGCACTTGCCGAGCGCCCGCAGCGAGCCGTCCGGCTGAACGGTCCACCGCTGTGCGGCCGAGCCGTTGCAGTCGTAGAGCTGCACGGCCGTGCCGTTGGCCGCGGCCCCGCCCGCCACGTCCAGGCACTTGCCCGCGAGTCCGGCGAAGGACCCCGACCGGCTCGGATCGCCCGCCTGGGTACCCGACCAGGTGAAGGTCGCCGACGTCTTCCCCGGCAGCGAGTATGTCGCGTGCTGCGCACCCCAGTTGATCGTCACCGTCTTCGCGGCCGAGGCGTCGTTGTAGGCGATCAGGGCCTTGGAGCCGTCGGGGTTGCGCCATGCCACGTTCGGCACGGACGAGGACGCCGTCGACGCGATCCGCCGAGCGCCCGGCCGGACGAACTTCGTCAGGTGCCCCATCGTGTAGTACTCGATCATGTAGTCGACGGTCCCGCTCGCCCCGTCCCCGTTGTGCACGGTCACCAGCCCGTCGCAGGTCCCGCAGCCGCCGTTGTGCGGCCCCCGGTTCTGGTCCACCGCCAGCGACCACTTCGTCACCGACTTCGCCCAGTTGCGGGTGTAGTTCACGATGTCGAGCATGTCCTCGCGCTGCTGGTTCGCGATCCACGTCCCGCCGGAGTGCTCGGTGCCGAAGGCGTCCAGCTGCGGGTACTGGTTGTGCACCGACGTCTGCTTCGCCACGTCCCCGCCGTAGCCGTGCCAGGCGATCCCGCCGAAGTTCGGGTGCGAGCGCACCGCCGCGTCGTCCACCGTCTGCGCCGCGTACGCGTCGTACGTGTCCCAGTTCCAGTCGTGCGCCAGCACCTTCGTCGACAGTCCCGCCGCGGCCAGTTTCGGCAACAGCTCGCTCTTCGTGAAGTACGCCAGCCCCGACGCGTTCCAGCTCATCGACGGATAGCCCGAGCAGCACGTCGGCTCGTTCTGCGCCGTCACGTACGCCACCGGTATGCCCTGGTCCCGGTAGGCCTGGAGGTACTTCACGAAGTACGAGGCGTAGGCCCCGTAGTTCTCCGCCTTCAGCCAGCCCCCGTCGAGCTGCCCGCTGTCCTTCATCCAGGCGGGCGCCGTCCACGGAGACGCCATGACCGTCAGCGCCGGGTTCAGCTCCCGGGCCCGCCGGGTCAGCGGCACCACGTCCGCCAGGTCGTGAGCGAGGGAGAACCGCGACAGGTCCGGGTCGCTCTGGCCGGCCGGCACGTCGTCGTAGGTGTAGCCGAAGCGCGCGAGATCCGAGCCGCCCATCGGATTGCGCAGGAACGACAGGCCGATGCCCTCGGTCGGCGAGAACAGCTTGCGCATCGTCGCCTCCCGGGTCGCCGCGGACAGCGCCCCGCTGCCGTTCATCAGCCAGGCCGCGGTGTCGGTGAAGGACGCGCCGCCGCCGGTGAAGGTCTGGTACCCGGTGTTCTCGTCGACCGTGATGTTCTCACCTGGGCCGCCGCTGCCCGTCTGGAAGGCGAAGGCGGGCTGGGCCTGGAGACCGCGGACAACGTGCCGCCCGCCGGCGTCGTCCGTGGTGGTGAGCCAGGCCGTGACCTGCTCGCCGGCCGCGTCGGCGGGCGCGGCCGCCGCGGTGATCCCGGCGGTGCCGAGCAGACCGGCGATGAGCAGCCGGAGAGCGCGAGTGGATCTCCTCATGGAGCGCCGCCCTTTCGGAGGTGGGGGATGGGGGCGTGCGAGGCGTGAGTAAATGACGGCTTCCGGGGTGCGTCAAGGGGTCGCGCGTTCATCTGTCGAACGAACAACGTCACTGATCCGGACGGGCGTTGCTGCCGTACCAGTTCTGGTGTGAAGTCTTGACGGTGCACCAGGTCACCAGTTAACTCACGGCGTGATCTAAGTCATGAGTGGACCACGAGAGTAGAGGGACGTTCCATGCGAAGAACCGCCCTGCTCGCCTCCGCCACCCTGCTGGCCGCACTGCTCCCGCTGACCACCGCAGCCGGCGCGTCCGGCGCCGACGAGCCCGACCCCGCCCCCGTCCCGGTCGACCGCTTCGAGGGCGAGATCCCCTTCGCGAGCCCGCCCGCCGAAGGCCTGTTCACCTGGGGCGGTGACACCGACGACCCGCCCGCCCTCCGGCTGGCCGCCCGCGAGGACGCCCCCGAGGGCGACCAGGTCCTCACCGGAAGCTACGAGATCAGCGGCTACGGCGGCTTCACCCACGACTTCGCCTTCGCGGAGCCCGCCCACGACTGGTCCGGCCACCGGGGCATCCGGTTCTGGTGGGAGGGCCGCGGCAACGGCAAGAAGATCGCCTTCGAGATCAAGGACGGCGGGGCGAACGGAGAGGCGTCCGAGCTCTGGACGACCTCCTTCACCGACGACTGGACCGGCTGGAAACTGGTCGAGATCCCGTTCACCGACTTCACGTACCGCACGGACTACCAGCCCGTCGGCGGCATCGACCACGTCCTCGGCCTCACCGAGACCTGGGGATACGCCCTCACCCTTCCCGTCGGCGTCAAGGGCGACTTCGCCATGGACGGCGTGGAACTCTACGGCCGGGCTGACCAGTCGCTGCGCGCGGCCGTCACCACCGACGCGGCCGTGTACCCGGTCCGGGAGGGCGGTGCGGCCGCCGTCACGCTCACCGTCGCCACCACCGGCGCCGCCCCCCTCGACGACCCCGTCACCGTCGCCTACGAGACCGCCGCGACCGGCACCGCCGTGCCCGGCAAGGACTACACCCCGGTCGCCGGCACCGTCACCTTCCCGGCGGGGACCCCCTCCGGCGCCACCCGCACGGTCGCCGTGCGCACCCTCGCGGACCGGCAGGCCGAGTCCGCCGAGACCGTCCCGCTCCGGCTGACCGTCACCGGCGCCAAGCCGCCGGCCGAAACCCCGCAGGTCGTCCTCGACGCGCACGGACTGCCGTACCTGAACGCCAAGTTGCCGGTGAAGAAGCGCGTCGCCGATCTCCTGTCGCGGATGAGCCTCGCGGAGAAGGCCGGCCAGATGACCCAGGCGGAGCGCGGCGCGATCACCGCTCCCGGTGACATCGCCGCGTACGGCCTCGGCTCGCTGCTCTCCGGCGGCGGCTCGACACCGACGCCCAACACCCCCGAGGCGTGGGCGAAGATGATCGACGCGTTCCAGCTCCGGGCGCAGGCCACCCGCTTCCAGATCCCGCTGATCTACGGCGTCGACGCCGTGCACGGCCACAACAACCTGGTCGGCGCGACCGTCATGCCGCACAACATCGGCATCGGGGCGACCAGGGACCCCGCGCTCGCCGAACAGACCGGCGCGGTGACCGCCGCCGAGGTCCGGGCCACCGGGATCCCCTGGGACTTCGCACCCTGCCTCTGCGTCACCCGCGACGAACGCTGGGGCCGCTCCTACGAGGCGTACGGCGAGGACCCGGCGCTGGTCCAGGCCATGGAGACGGTGATCCAGGGGCTCCAGGGCCGGGCGAGCGGCGCGGACCTGAAGGACGACGACAAGGTCCTCGCCACCGCCAAGCACTTCGTCGGGGACGGCGGCACCGGGTACGGCTCCTCCACGACCGGCACGTACACCATCGACCAGGGCGTCACCGAGGTCACCCGGCAGGAGCTGGAGGCCGTCCACCTGGCGCCCTTCCGGACGGCCGTCGACCGCGGGGTCGGCACCGTCATGCCGTCCTACTCCTCGCTCGACATCGCGGGCGACGGAAAGGGGCCGGTGAAGATGCACGCCCGGGCCGACCTGCTGAACGGCGTGCTGAAGGACCGCATGGGCTTCGACGGGTTCGTCATCAGCGACTGGGCGGCCATCGACCAACTCCCCGGCGACTACGCCTCCGACGTCCGTACGTCGGTCAACGCGGGCCTCGACATGATCATGGTCCCGTACGCCTACAAGGACTTCCACGCCACGCTCCTCGACGAGGTCGGGGCGGGCCGGGTCGCCGAGCGGCGGATCGACGACGCCGTGTCCCGCATCCTCACGCGGAAGTTCGAGCTGGGCCTCTTCGAGAAGCCGTACGCCGACACCGGCAACGCCTCCGCCATCGGCTCCGCAGGGCACCGGAACGTCGCGCGCAAGGCGGCCGCCGAGTCCCAGGTGCTCCTGAAGAACTCCGGCGGAGTCCTGCCGCTGAAGAAGAACCAGAAGGTCTACGTCGCGGGCTCCAACGCCGACGACATCGGCAACCAGACCGGCGGCTGGACCATCACCTGGCAGGGCGCCTCCGGCGACATCACGCAGGGCACGACGATCCTGGAGGGGATGAGGAAGGCCGGCGGCGACGTGACCTACTCCAAGGACGCCTCGGCGTCCACGGACGGATACGACGTGGGTGTCGTGGTCGTCGGCGAGACCCCGTACGCCGAGGGCGTCGGCGACGTCGGCAACGGCAACGACCTGGAGCTGACCGCCGCCGACCGGGCGGCCGTGGACAAGGTGTGCGCCGCGATGAGGTGCGCGGTGCTGATCGTCTCCGGGCGGCCCCAGCTGATCGGCGACCGGCTCGGTGACATCGACGCGCTGGTCGCCTCCTGGCTGCCGGGCACGGAGGGCGACGGCGTCGCCGACGTCCTGTACGGCAGGCGGCCCTTCACCGGACAGCTGCCGGTGACCTGGCCGAAGTCCCAGGCCCAGCTGCCGATCAACGTCGGCGACGCGGCGTACGACCCGCAGTTCCCCTACGGCTGGGGCCTGACGACGCTGAGCAGAGTGCCCGAGGGCGGCTCGGCGACCCTGAAGGGGCTGGCGGCCGCGGCCGCGGCGGCCGAGCGGGCCGGCGCCGACGGGGTGGGACGCGCGCTCGTCGGAAAGGCCAGGCTCCTCGTCCAGCAGAAGGTGGGGCAGGCCGTCACCGCGGCGGTCGCGAAGCCCTTCGCCGACGCGGACCACCTGCTGCTGACCGGCCGGTACGGAAAGGCGGTGGAGCAGCTGACGGCGGCGTACCGGGCCGCGTCCTGACCACCGGTTCCGGAGCACGCGAAGAGACCGCTTCCGGCAGCTTTCGGGTAGCTTCGAAGTATGAAGGTCGCTCGATCGACCCGAAGCTTCGCCGGACCGCTGATCGCACTGGCGCTCGCCGTCCTGACCGCTCTGGCGGTCATGACGGCGGGCGTTCCGCGTGCCGCCGCGGCCACCGACGTCTCGACGATCGCCGCCGCCCTGCGCGAGAGCCCGGTCTACGTCGATCCGCAGGCGAGCGCCCAGCTGTCCCAGGCGGAGGCGCACGCGCTCCAACAGCAGATCGAGGGCGCCGACAAGCCCCTGTTCATCGCCGTCCTGCCCGCCGGCTACCCCACGGCCGACCTCTTCACGGACCTGCGCACCGCCACCGGCGTGACCGGTCTGTACGCGATCCGCCTCGGTGACCGCTTCGACGCCCGCGCCGACTCCTCGGTCCTGTCCCGCACGGCCGTCCGCAACCTGGTCGCCAGTGTCCAGGACGAGAGCGACGCCAACAGTCAGCTGACCGGCTTCACCGACCGTGCCGTGGCCAACATGGGCGGCGCGGCGCCGAAGAGCTGGGGCTCCTCGGGCGGCGCCGGGATCTCCTCCACCGCGCTGATCACGACGGGTGCGGTGCTGGTGGCGGGCGGGGCGGGCGCCTACACCCTCGTGCGGCGCAACCGCCGGCGGCACGCGGCGGAGCAGCGGGCCGCCCTCGACCGGCTGCGGGTGGTCGTGGACGAGGACATCACGGCCTTCGGCGAGGAGCTCGACCGGCTGGACTTCCGGCCGTCGGAGCCGGGCGCCGACGACTCGATGCGCGCCGACTACGAACGCGGCCTGGACGCCTACGAGCAGGCGAAGACGTTCATGGGGGCGGCGACGAGACCCGAGGACGTCCGGGCCGTCACCGAGGCGCTGGAGGACGGCCGTTTCTCCCTCGCCCGGCTGGCCGCCCGCCGTGCGGGACGGCCGTTGCCCGAACGCCGGCCGCCGTGCTTCTTCGACCCCCGCCACGGCCCCTCGGTCACCGACGCCACCTGGACGCCGGCCGGCGGGGCCACCCGCGAGGTCCCGGTCTGCGCGGCGGACGCGACCCGTCTGGCCGACGGCCGCGACCCGGTGATCCGCGAGGTCGACAGCGACTACGGCCGCCGTCCGTACTGGGAGGCGGGCCCCGCCTACGGCCCCTGGGCGGGCGGCTACTTCGGCGGCGGCATCCTGCCCGGCCTCCTCGTCGGCACGATGCTCGGCGGCATCATGGCCGGCCCGTCCTACGCCGCCGACTACGGCACCGGCTACGGCGACTTCGGCGGGGGCTACGGGGGAGGCGACGTGTCCGGCGCCGACTTCGACCCCGGCGACTTCGGCGGCTTCGGGGGCGGCGGGGGAGGGGACTTCGGCGGGGGCGACTTCGGCGGAGGCGGAGGCGGCGGGGGCGACTTCGGCGGCGGGTTCTGAAGCCCCGGCGCACGGGGGCACCGCACACGCCAGGGGCCCGGCGCGCGTCGGCGCCGGGCCCGTGGACGTCGTACGGCTCACTCCCGCTCGGTCCGCGGGACCGGTGTGCGTCAGAGCGAGGCCGCTGCCGCGGCGATGGCCGAGGCGAAGGTGGACACCTCGGAGTAGACGCCGGGGGCGTTGGCCCGGGCGCAGCCGATGCCCCAGCTCACGATGCCGACCTGGATCCAGGCGTTGGCGGAGTCCCGGCGGAACATCGGGCCGCCCGAGTCGCCCTGGCAGGTGTCGGTGCCGCCGGCCGTGTATCCGGCGCAGATCTCGTCACTGGCGACCAGACCGCTGTAGCCGCTGTACGTACGACAGGTCGCGTCGCTCACGAACGGCACGGTGGCCTTGAGCAAGTAGCGCTGCTGGGCGCCGCCCTCGGTGGCCGAGCCCCAGCCGGCGATGGTGAAGGTGCCGGTGTTGTACTGCGTGGTGGTGGCGATCTTCAGGGTGGACTGGGTGGTGATGGGCGAGGCGAGCTTGATGAGCGCCCAGTCCTTGCCGTTGCCGTTGTAGCCGGGGGCCCGGTACACATAGGTCGATCTGACCTGGACCCGGCCGGTGGTGGACTGGAGGTCCACGACGCCGGCGGTGGCGGTGATGCTGGTATTGGCTCCGGTCCCGCTCACGCAGTGCGCGGCGGTGAGCACGATCTGCTGGGTGTAGAGCGCTCCGCCGCAGCCCATCGAGAGCCGGACCATGAACGGGAACTCGCCCTGCGTGGCACGGGTGCCGCCGACGACGGGGGAGGGGGCGGCCTGTGCGGACGAGAGGGGCTGAAGGCTGGCGATCGCGAGGGCGGCCGCGCCGACGGCGGCGAATCTCTTGAGCGCTGTGAGGAGCTTCTTCACGGTGCTGCCTTCCGTGGGGGGTCAACTTGACGAGTACATGACAACGCAAAGGGCACCGCAAAGAAACGCCCATACGCTGGCATGGTCAGGTCAAATCTGTTGCTGGATTATGGGAACGCCGCAAGCCCTCACACAAGGGGGCTGATTCAGCCACATCCGTCTCCACCGGCGGCCACATCCACCCACCGGCGGCGACCCCGTCCGTCGGTGGCGACCCCCGTCTGTCGGTGGCGACCCCCGTCCATCGGCGGCCCCGTACGGCGGGCGGCCGACTCCACGGATCGGAGCCGGCCGCCGATACGTACGTCGTGAGCCGACGTCAGTCCTGTACCGCCGCCTTCGCGAAGCCGAGCAGTCCCTCGAAGTCGAGCGCCCCCGGATCCCCGTGCGCGTTCTCCGGCACGTGCATGTGCCCGCACACCCCCTTGAACGCGTTCCATCGCTCCCCGCTCATCCGCTGACCGCCCCCGTTCCCGGCGGACTTCGGGTACGCGGGCCAGAGCGTCGGTCCGCGCAGCGGGACATGGTGGTGGATGTGCATCCACGCCAGGTACTCGGCGACGGCGCGCAGCGCCCACTCCGGCGCCTTCGGCCAGTAGACGTGGGCCTGGTCGCGGGCCTTCCACTTGGCGTGCAGGTCGGGGTCGCAGGTGCCGACGAGTTCCGCCTGGCAGACGTTCAGCGTGTTGGTCTCCACGCCGCCGCGCTTGTTGACCAGCGCGCGGGAGGAGACGTCGATCTCGAAGTGCTGGTACCACTTCAGCTTTCTGGCGGCGAAGTCCGGCACGGCCGTCAGGTTGGGTGCGGCGGAGCCGCCCTGGTAGTCGGGCAGTGAACGCCCTTCGGTGGTGTGCAGGACGACGACGTTGACCTCCATGCGGTCACCGCCGAAGTCGTCCTGGTACCAGTGGTCGCGGTTCGCGCCGGGGTAGTGCTGGGGTCCGGTCCTGGTGCTCATGCCTCGCGACTGTGACAGGGAACGCGAAAAGGGGCCGGGAGCTCTTCGCTTCCGACCCCTTTTAGTCGATTTCCACCGTATTCGGCCAAGCGCTTAGGCGTTCTTGATCGCCGAGATGTCGAAGTTCAGCTTGATCTTGTCCGAGACCAGAACGCCACCCGTCTCCAGCGCCGCGTTCCAGGTCAGGCCCCACGCCGAGCGCAGGATCTCGGCCTTGCCCTCGAAGCCGACTCGCTCGTTGCCGAACGGGTCCTTGGCGGCGCCGTTGAACTCCAGGTCGATGCTGAGCGGCTTGGTGACGCCGAGGATCGTCAGGTCGCCGGTGATCCGGTAGTCGTCGCCGCCCAGCGCCTGTGCCGAGGTGGAGCGGAAGGTCATCGCCGGGAACTCGTCGGTCTTGAAGAAGTCGGCGGTCTTCAGGTGGCCGTCACGGTCGGCGGACCCGGTGTCGATGCTGTCCATCGTGACGTCGATGGTGGCGCTGGACTTCGACGGGTCGGTGCCGTCCAGGTGCAGCGAGCCGGTGAAGTCGTTGAACTTGCCCTTGACGTTCGTGACCATCGCGTGGCGCGCCACGAAGCCGATCGTCGAGTGGGCGGGGTCGATCGAGTAGTCGCCGGTCAGGGCGGCGAGCTCGGGGGTCACCGGGGTGTCGGCGACGGCGGTGGTGGTGGTCTCGTCGGTGTTCTTGCGGCCGAAGATGCCCATGACGTGCTCCTTGGGGGACGGGAAGGTCGAGGATGTTTAATCTTCAACGAGGTCAACAGGGACGACGGTAGACCTATTCCGTTCAATGTTCAACATCTTCGTCCGATCGAAGTCGGCCACTGGCATCCGGCGGAGGCGGACCGCCGTCCGGGCTCTCCGTTTCACTCCGGGGAGGGCATGTGTGCGAGGGGAATGTGAGGCGGGTCTCAGCCCCTCGGTTTGTGTGACTCCTACAAGCCCCGGCCCCTCTGAGCAGTCGGAACGGCTGCATGCCCCGCGAGTTCTGTTCAGGGGTACCAGGAAAACGCGCCGGAGACTGTACGGAGTCGACGTCCCTCTTTCCTTGGTGGGCTTCGTAAGGTCACTACATGACCGTTTTGGAAGAGACGACGGGCGAGCCGATCGCAGAGCCTTCGGAACCCACGGATGCGCGCGGCCGCGTGGCCGAGCTGCACGAGATCCGTGCCCAGGCGCTGGCCGGCCCGAGCGAGAAGGCGACCCAGGCGCAGCACGCCAAGGGAAAGCTGACCGCGCGGGAGCGGATCGAGCTGCTCCTCGACCCGGGGTCCTTCCAGGAGGTCGAGCAGCTGCGCCGGCACCGGGCGACCGGATTCGGTCTGGAGGCCAAGAAGCCGTTCACCGACGGTGTGATCACCGGCTGGGGCACGGTCGAGGGCCGCACGGTCTTCGTCTACGCCCATGACTTCCGGATCTTCGGCGGCGCGCTGGGCGAGGCCCACGCGACGAAGATCCACAAGATCATGGACATGGCCATCGCGGCCGGCGCCCCGCTGGTCTCGCTCAACGACGGCGCCGGCGCCCGCATCCAGGAGGGCGTCTCGGCGCTCGCCGGCTACGGCGGCATCTTCCAGCGCAACACCCGGGCGTCCGGGGTGATCCCGCAGATCTCCGTCATGCTGGGCCCGTGCGCGGGCGGCGCGGCCTACAGCCCCGCCCTGACCGACTTCGTCTTCATGGTCCGCGAGACCTCGCAGATGTTCATCACCGGGCCGGACGTGGTCAAGGCCGTCACCGGCGAGGAGATCACCCAGAACGGCCTGGGCGGCGCCGACGTGCACGCCGAGACCTCCGGCGTGTGCCACTTCGCCTACGACGACGAGGAGACCTGCATCGCGGAGGTCCGCTACCTCCTGTCGCTGCTCCCGCAGAACAACCGCGAGAACCCCCCGCGCACCGAGGCCACCGACCCGGCCGACCGCCGCGGTGACGTCCTGCTCGACCTGGTCCCCGCCGACGGCAACCGTCCGTACGACATGACCAAGGTCATCGAGGAGATCGTCGACGACGGCGAGTACGTGGAGATCCACGAGCGCTGGGCCCGCAACATCATCTGTGCGCTGGCCCGCCTCGACGGCCAGGTCGTTGGCATCGTGGCCAACCAGCCGCAGGCCCTCGCCGGTGTCCTGGACATCGAGGCATCGGAAAAAGCTGCACGCTTTGTCCAGATGTGTGACGCTTTCAATATCCCGATCGTCACCTTCCTGGACGTCCCCGGATTCCTCCCGGGCGTCGACCAGGAGCACGGCGGGATCATCCGGCACGGAGCGAAGCTGCTCTACGCCTACTGCAACGCCACCGTGCCGCGGATCTCCCTGATCCTGCGCAAGGCCTACGGAGGTGCCTACATCGTCATGGACTCCCAGTCCATCGGCGCCGACCTCACCTACGCCTGGCCGACGAACGAGATCGCCGTGATGGGCGCCGAAGGCGCCGCCAACGTCATCTTCCGCCGCCAGATCGCCGAGGCCGAGGACCCCGAGGCCATGCGGGCCCGCATGGTCAAGGAGTACAAGTCCGAGCTGATGCACCCCTACTACGCGGCCGAACGCGGCCTGGTCGACGACGTCATCGACCCCGCCGAGACCCGCGAGGTCCTCATCAGGTCGCTGGCCATGCTCCAGTCCAAGCACGCCGACCTGCCCTCGCGCAAGCACGGCAACCCCCCGCAGTAACCCGGCAGATCCCACGGGTAACCCACTGGATCCCCTGCGGAAACCTCATCCACGGAGACTTGCACCCATGAACGCTCCCGACATCCGCGTCGAGAAGGGCCACGCCGAGCCCGAGGAAGTCGCCGCCATCACGGCGGTCCTCCTGGCCCGCGCGGCCGCCCAGTCGTCCACGACCAAGCCTCACCGAGGCCGCCCCAAGGCCGGCTGGCGCCGCCTGGAGCGCGAGGGCGGCTTCCGCGCCCCGCACAGCTGGCACTAGGCGCTGCGCCGTTCCGCCGCTTGCACGTCGAGAAGGGGTCCCTCCGCACGGAGGGGCCCCTTCTTCGTGCCGGTGTCGCGGGCCCGGCCGGCCCCGGCGCCGGAGGTGGTCGCCGTCCCGCGTCCCGCCGTCGCGCCGGAAACAGGTGGGCGGCCCCTCCCGAACCGGGAGGGGCCGCCCACCTGTCACTCCTTCGGCCTACCGCAGGCGGGCCATCAACGCGTGCTCCACGAGCGTGATCAGCGCGCTCTTGGCGTCCGCGCGGTGGCGGGCGTCCGTCGTGATGATCGGGGTGTCGGGGCCGATCTGCAGGGCCTCGCGGACCTCGTCCGGCTGGTACGGCTGCGAGCCGTCGAAGCCGTTGAGGGCGACGACGAACGGCAGGCCGCTGTTCTCGAAGTAGTCGACCGCCGGGAAGCAGTCGGCGAGACGCCGGGTGTCCACCAGCACGATCGCGCCGATCGCGCCGCGCACCAGGTCGTCCCACATGAACCAGAACCGGTCCTGGCCCGGCGTGCCGAACAGGTACAGGATCAGGTCCTGGTCCAGGGTGATGCGGCCGAAGTCCATGGCCACCGTGGTGGTGGTCTTGTCCCCGGTGTGGGTGAGGTCGTCGATCCCCGCCGACGCGGACGTCATGACGGCCTCGGTGCGCAGCGGATTGATCTCCGAAACAGCCCCGACGAACGTGGTCTTGCCCACGCCGAAGCCGCCCGCCACCACGATCTTCGCGGAAGTGGTGGAGCGGGAGGGACCCCCGCTAGAGCTTGCGAAGTCCACTGAGCACCCTTTCGAGCAGTGTCACGTCTGGCTGGCCGCCGGCGTTCTCGTCGCCGCCGGGCTGATGGATGGCGACCAGTCCCGCCTCCGCCAAGTCGGCGACGAGGATCCTGGCCACACCGAGAGGGATGGTCAGCAGTGCCGAGATCTCGGCGACCGACTTGATCTCTCGGCAGAGGTTGCAGATCCGCTGATGCTCGGGCAGTTGGCCCTGCATCTGGTGCGGCTGCGCAGTGGTGTGCACCAGCGCCTCGATGGCGAGCTGGTAACGCGGGCGGGTCCGGCCACCGGTCATGGCGTACGGACGCACCAGCGGGTTGTTCGACGCCCCTGCGGGCGCCGGCTCCGGGGTACGGCGGTGCGGCTGTACGGGCTGGATGCGCGGGGCCGACGGCTGGTCGTACGGTGACGGCCCGGGACCCTGCGGACCCTGGGGCGTGTACGGCCGCTGCTGGCCGGGCGCGGAGGGGAAGTTGTAACGGTTCGGGTTCTGGGAACCGTCGCCCTGGCCCTGGGCAGGGCCGTACGACCAGTTGCCCGAATTCGATCCGCCTGGGGGTGTTGCCACTCTCTCTCCTCCTCCGATGTGCCTGGCACCCATCACGTGGAAGCCGCGTCCCGAAACCCTACGGCCTCGGGACGCCAAAACGCACCGTTCGTTTGTTAGTTGAGAAGGCTCCCTTGGAGCTCCGCACGAAGGTCGGGGGTCAGAACCGAACCGGCTCGGTCCACCAGAAGGGCCATCTCGTACCCAATGAGGCCGATGTCCGCCTCCGGATGCGCGAGAACGGCGAGCGAGGAACCGTCGGAAATGGACATGAGGAAGAGGAATCCCCGCTCCATCTCCACAACCGTCTGGTTCACGCTGCCTCCCTCGAAGATCCGGGAGGCGCCTGCCGTCAGGGACGTCAGACCGGAGGCGACGGCCGCGAGCTGATCCGCGCGGTCGCGGGGGAAGCCTTCGGACATCGCCAGAAGGAGTCCGTCGGCGGAGACCACCACGGTGTGGGACACCCCCGGGGTGTTGTCCACGAAGTTGGTGATCACCCAGTTCAGGTTCTGTGCCGCCTGGCTCATCGGGCTCACACTAACGCTCCTGGTTGTAGGTGCTGTCAGGACCGAGGCCCTGGCCGTTCGTTTCACTGCTTCCTGCGTTGCGTCCGCGCTGGACGCCCCTGCGCAGGTTGCTCAACCTGCCTCGGACGTCCTCCGGGGCGCGGGAGACCTGAGGGCCTCCCTGGGGGGTGGTCTCGGCGGCGCCCTCGATCAGATTGGCCTTGGGTACCCGCCGCGGCAGGCCGGAGGAGGTGACCCCGCCCGCCTTGGGCTTCTTCAGAGCGGAGGCCTGGTGCCAGCGCTCGTCGTTGGCCGAGCGCCAGCTGTCGCCGCCGCCGTTGCTCTCCGCGGGGGAGGCCGCCGGCTCCTGCTTCGCGGGCCGGGCGCCGTTCGAACCGCTTGCGGCGGCGCCGCGGCGGGGGAGACCGGCGTCGGTCAGCGCGTGGGAGGCGGAAGAGGTCGGTCCCGGACGTTCGAAGCCTACGCGGTTCTGCTCACCCGCGTCAGCAGCCTGTACGGATTCCGCTTCCGGAGCGTACTGGTCCTGGTAGCCGTTCTGGTAACCGTTCGTGTGGCCGTTCTGCTGGGGCCAGTCGTCCTGGTAGGACTGCTGTTCCTGCTGCTGCTGGTACGGCTGGAAGCCCTCGGACGACGCGGCCGGGGCCGCCGTCCGCTCCTCCTGACCGGGCTCCGCATACGCGGGGTCCGGGTAGCCGCCGTTCGACGCGAAGCCGTCGTTCTGCGGCAGTCCGCCGTTTCCGGAGAACGACTCGCCCTGCGGCATGCCGCCGTTCGGCCCGAAGTACTGGTCGTCGTACGCCGGGCGCTGCTGCTCCTCGTACGACGTCTGCTGGTCGAACGCCCCCGGCTGCTGGGCGTACCCGGTCGCACTGTTGTCGTAGCCGGCCCCTGCACCCTGCTGGGCGGGGTCGTAGCCGTTCTGCCCGGCATCGTACGACTGCTGCTGACGGGGTGCGTCGAAGCCCTCGGACTGCTGCTGCCCGGTCGGCTGACCCGGCTGACCCGGCTGACCCGGCTGACCGGGCTGGCCGTCCAGGGCCGCGCGGCGCTCCTCGCGCATCAGTGAGCGGCCCACCGGGTCCAGGTCACGGAGGTCGTCGGGGATCTCGTACTGGCTGTCGTCGAAGCCGAGCTCCGCGGCGGTGCGCATCGGCAGACCGTTGCCGAAGTCCTCGCCGCCACCGCCGTAGTTCTGCTCCGGGATGATCTGCGAGACGGTGAACTCGTCGCGCGGCTGCTGCTCGCCGCCGCCACCACCGTGGGTGATGGCGTCCGGCAGCATGACCAGCGAGGTGGTGCCGGCCTGCTCGCCCGAGGGGCGCAGCTGCACGCGGATGCCGTGCCGGTCGGACAGCCGGCCGACCACGAACAGGCCCATGCGCTGCGAGATCGCGGCGTCCACCGTCGGCGGGTTGGCCAGCTTGTGGTTGATGTCCGCGAAGTCCTCGGCGGTGAGGCCGATGCCCTTGTCGTGGATCTCGATCATGACTCGGCCGTCGGGGAGACGCGTGGCGGTCACCCGGACCTTGGTCTGCGGCGAGGAGAACGTCGTGGCGTTCTCCAGAAGCTCGGCGAGCAGGTGCACGAGGTCGGTCACGGCGCGGCCGTGGATCTCGGCCTCCGGGACGCCCGACAGCTCGACGCGCTCGTACTGCTCCACCTCGGAGGAGGCGGCGCGCAACACGTCGACCAGCGGAACCGGCTGGTCCCAGCGGCGGCCGGGCTCCTCGCCGGCGAGGACCAGGAGGTTCTCGCCGTTGCGGCGCATACGGGTGGCGAGGTGGTCCAGGCGGAAGAGGTTCTCCAGCTGGTCCGGGTCGGCCTCGTTGTTCTCCAGCTCGGTGATCAGGGTCAGCTGGCCCTCGATCAGGGACTGGTTGCGGCGCGAGAGGTTGGTGAAGATCGCGTTGATGTTGCCCCGGAGCAGAGCCTGCTCGGCGGCCAGTCGGACGGCCTCGCGGTGGACCTGGTCGAAGGCGCGGGCGACTTCGCCGATCTCGTCCCTGGTGTTGATGGGGATCGGCTGGACGCGGGTGTCCACCCGGCCCGGGTCGGTGCGCGAGAGCTGGTCGACCAGCATCGGCAGCCGCTGCTCGGCGATGCCGAAGGCGGCGTTGCGCAGCTGGCGCATGGCCTGGCTCATCTGGCGGGCCATGAGACTGGCGACGATGAAGGCGGCGAGCAGGGCGATGATGACGATGGCGCCGTTGATGATGGCGTTGCGCTGCGCGTCGGAGGCGATCTCACCCGCGTCGGTGACCGCGCGGTCGATGAGTTCGCTCTCGACCTGGCTGTAGCCCTCGAACTTCAGCGTCGCGGCCGTCATCCACGCCTGGGCGGTGACGCCCTGCTCGGCGAGCTTGGACGGAGACTGTCCGCTGGCGATCGCCTGGATCATCTTGTCCATGGCCGGCGGAGCGGTGAACTCCTCGCCCGCGGCGTCGGCCTCGGCCTTCGCGTCGGCGGCCTGCTGCGCGCCCTGCTCGGCCTTCTCCTTCATGACCTCGGTGAGCCGCGCGGCGTCCTCGGTGGTGCCACCGGAGACGTACTCCTGCTGGGCGATGCCCTCGAGGTAGGCGTACGAGGTGAAGGCGGTGAGCTGCTGCCGGAAGACCGTCTCGTCGGGGCTGGGCCGGACCAGCAGGTGCATGCCGATGGCACGCTGGAGGGACTCGGCGCCCTTGGCCAGGGCGACCGCGTAGACGGTGCGGCCGTAGGCGGTGATGTTGCCGGTGCCGAGGCCGAGTTCGTTGGAGAACTCCATCAGCAGGTGCTCGACCGCGACGTAGCCCTCTTCGGTCTTCACCGGGTCCAGGGCCTTGGTGTAGGCGGCGGCACGAATCTTCGTCAGAGTCGGCTCGGCCTCCTCCACCAGCTTCAGACGGCGCTTGAGGCCGTCCTTGTCCGGCATCCCGGCGACCTCGTCGTGGAAGGCGGTGGCCTTCGCGTCGGTGGTGGCGCGGGCCGCCTTGACCTTCGGGTCGTCCTTCGTGGACTGGAGCAGCGGCTGGGCGCTGATGTCCCGCTCGTTGAGCAGGGCCTCGGCGTACTCGCCGGCGGCGGCCACGATCTTCGCCGTCTTCTCGGCGTCGCGGGCCTCCTGCCAGGTGTCGATCGAGTTCTTCACCTGGAAGCCGCCCATGACCAGGCCGACCAACACGGGTATGAGCAGGATCGCGTTCAGCCGGGTGGGCACCCGCCAGTTCCGCGGGGAGAGACGACCGCCGCTCTTCGCGGGTGCGGACGCCGGCTCCGAACCGGGCACAGGGGCGGGCGCCGCTCCGCGCGGCGGCGGGGTGAAGTTGCCCCGGGCCGCCGGCTCGGGACTTTGCTTGCTTCGCCTCACTCGACCAACAACCTCTCGGCGGTCGGCACCTTCGTCGTGCCGCAGTGTCTCAGAGCCCGGTCAGCCATCGACCATCAGTACGTCATTGACTATTGGGCAGTTCAGGCATTCCAGCACGACGACCAGCGCTCTTCCAAACATGGGAAAGCCCTGGTTCGATGTGATGTAAGCCCCAGATAAAACGGTCAAAAAGAACGAGCCCCGCCAAAAGGCGGGGCTTTCGTGCGCGCAGTGAGACCAAGCGACCGCGACGCGTGGCGGTATCTGTGGATTCCACTGCCGAAACGTTATGAACACCGGAGCCGACCGTGTCAAAGGCCACAGCCGGCTCCAGGGCGTCTACGTCAACTGCCGTACGGCACCGGGTGCTTGAAAGTTACCGCAGTCGCGCCATGAGCGCGTGCTCCACGAGCGTGATCAGCGCGCTCTTGGCATCCGAGCGGTGCCGGGCGTCCGTCGTGATGATCGGGGTGTCCGGTCCGATCTGGAGCGCCTCGCGCACTTCCTCCGGCTGGTACGGCTGCGAGCCGTCGAAGCCGTTGAGGGCGACGACGAACGGCAGGCCGCTGTTCTCGAAGTAGTCGACCGCCGGGAAGCAGTCCGCGAGACGCCGGGTGTCCACCAGCACGATCGCGCCGATCGCGCCGCGCACCAGGTCGTCCCACATGAACCAGAACCGGTCCTGACCCGGCGTGCCGAACAGGTACAGGATCAGGTCCTGGTCGAGCGTGATACGGCCGAAGTCCATGGCCACCGTGGTGGTGGTCTTGTCCCCGGTGTGGGTGAGGTCGTCGATGCCCGCCGACGCGGACGTCATGACGGCCTCCGTGCGCAGCGGGTTGATCTCGGAGACGGCGCCCACGAACGTGGTCTTGCCCACGCCGAAGCCACCCGCCACCACGATCTTCGCGGAGGTGGTGGCCCGCCCCCCGTCAGAGCTTGCGAAGTCCACTGAGCACCCTTTCGAGCAGCGTCACGTCCGGAGCGCCGCCGTTGTTCTCGTCGCCGCCCGGCTGGTGGATGGCCACCAGTCCGGCCTCGGCGAGGTCCGCGACCAGGATCCGCGCCACTCCCAGCGGCATGGCCAGGAGAGCCGAGACCTCCGCGACCGACTTCACCTCGCGGCACAGATGGCAGATGCGCTGGTGCTCCGGAAGCAGCCCCATGAGCGCTGCCGGGTCGGCCGTGGTGCTGATCAGCGCCTCGATGGCGAGCTGATAGCGCGGCCGCGTCCGGCCGCCGGTCATCGCGTACGGACGCACCAGCGGCTGGTCGCCCTCATCCCCGTACGGCTCCGCGTACGGATCATGATGGGCGGTGGGCGGGGTCATGGATCCTCCGGGCGGGACAGCATTCGCGGTCAGTCGTGCCGTCCGTCGAGGCCGGTGGGGGGATTGTGTCGGCCGGACGGTGATTTCGTGAGGTGGGTAGTGCTGGGGCGGGTCAGTGGAGCAGACTGCCCTGGAGTTCGGCGCGCAGGTCGGGCGTGAGGACCGCGCCCGCGCGGTCGACAAGCAGCGTCATCTCGTAGCCGACGAGGCCGATGTCGCACTCGGGGTGCGCGAGAACGGCGAGCGACGAGCCGTCCGAGACGGACATGAGGAAGAGGAACCCTCGTTCCATCTCGACGACGGTCTGCGCGACGCTGCCGCCTTCGAAGATCCGCGAAGCGCCGGCCGTCAGCGAGGTCAGCCCCGACGCGACGGCCGCCAACTGGTCGGCACGGTCGCGCGGGAAGCCCTCGGACATCGCGAGCAGGAGCCCGTCGGCGGACACGACAACGGTGTGGGACACCCCAGGGGTGTTGTCCACGAAGTTGGTGATCAACCAGTTCAGGTTCTGTGCCGCCTGGCTCATCTGACTCAACTAACGCTCCTGCTGGTGAGTGGGGCTCGGGAAACTGCCGGTCTGACCGTTGCCGGCCTGACGACCCTGCGCGATGCCCCGACGGAGATTGGTCAGCCGTCCGCGTACGTCGTCAGGCGCACGCGACACCTGCGGACCGGGCTGGTGCTGTTGCTGCTGAGCCGTGCCCGGGACGAGGTTCGCCCTGGGCACCCGGCGCGGCAGGCCGGATGTGGTGACGCCGCCCGCGGCCGGTTGCCTGACCCGCTCGGCCTGCCGGACGAGTTCGTCGTTCGGCGAGGTGCGCCAGGAGGCATTGGTGGCGGCGGGACGCTGGGGGGCAGCCGGAGCCTGCGGCTCCTGGTGCTGCTGTTGCTGCGGAGCCTGGTCCGAACCGCCCGCCTGCTGACCGTGGAACCAGTTGGTCTCCAGCGTGTCGTACAGCGGGGTGCGGCCGTCTCCGGGACCCGAGGCCGGCGGCAGTGCCTCCGGCTCCGGCCGCCCGACGGGACGCTGCGGGCCGGACGGCTGTGACGGGGTGCCGTAGCCACCCGGCTGCGGCGCCGCGAACTGGCCGGTGGACGAGGGGTCCTGGCGGCCGGGCAGCGAGTGCTGACCGGTCGAGGAGCCGTCGTAGCCGGGTGCGGCGAACTGGCCGGTGGAGCCGTTGTCGTACGCCTGCGGAGCGAACTGGTTCGGGGCCGCCGAGGCGTTCTGGCCGCCCGGGGCACCGAAGACGTCGGACCGGGTGAAGCCGTTCTCGTCCTGCTGGCCGCTGGTGCCGGGGCGCTGGAACTGCCCCGGGTCCTGTCGGGCGCTGGTGCCCGGACGCTGGAACTGGCCGGCGTCCTGCCGTCCGCCCGGACCCGTCTGGGGGTTGCCCACGGCCGGGAACTGGCCCGTGCTCTGGAACCCGTTCGCGACGGGGCGGCCGAAGTCGGCGGGGCCCGCCGGGCTCTGGCGGTCGTCGGTGCGCGGGATCGCCGGTATCTCGGCGGTGGCGCCGGGACCCTGCCGGTCGTCGAAGCGCGGCATGCGCGACGTCTGGGCGACGTCCGGCTCCTCGTGGCCGCGCGGGGCGTCCAGCGGGCTGCGCGGCACCGGCGGCTGGGCGTTCTCGTCGCCCCAGCTGGTCACGCGCGGCTGCTGGTTGCCGCCGGGCAGCTCGGCGCGCGCTCCACCGCGCGGCGGCAGCTGCGGCTGACGGCCACGGCCGCCCTGGTCGGCCTTGTTGCCCCGCTGCTGCTGCGTGGGACGTCCGCCGAACATGTCCACGCCCTGGGCGGAACCCGTACCGGCCGCCTGGAGGCCCTGCGGCGCACCGGGCGCCTGACCGCCGAAGCCGGAACCCGCGCCGGCCGGAGCCGGCCGGCCCTGCTGGGGGGAGGCCGGAGGCTGCTGCGGGCCACGCGGCGGCTGACCACCGGGCCGGCCACCGCCGTCCCGTCCGGGCAGCGCGGCCCGGGGACCCTGGCCGGCGGCGATGCGGCCGCCGGTGCCGGGACCGGAGCCGAGGGCACCGCCCTGCGAGCCGTTCTGCGAGCCGTTCTGGCGACGCGCGGCGGCGACGCCGGCAGCGGCCTGCGCGGCGGCGGGGCCACCCGCGACGGCGCCCTGACCGGGCTTGGGCTGGGGCTTCTTGCCGCCCTGTGCGACGTCCACGGGCAGCATGACCAGCGCGGTCGTGCCACCGGAGTCGGAGGGGCGCAGCTGGATGCGGATGCCGTGCCGCTGCGACAGACGACCGACCACGAACAGACCCATGCGGCGGGAGACCGACACGTCCACGGTGGGCGGCGAGGCGAGCCGCTCGTTGATCGCGGCGAGGTCCTCGGGGGAGAGGCCGATGCCGGTGTCGTGGATCTCGATCAGCACGCGGCCGTCGGGCAGCGCGTGACCGGTGACCTTGACCTTGGTCTGCGGCGAGGAGAACGAGGTGGCGTTCTCGAGCAGCTCGGCGAGGAGGTGCACGAGGTCGTTGACGACCCGGCCGGCCACTTCGGTGGTCGGCACGGAGGACAGTTCGATGCGCTCGTACTGCTCCACCTCGGACGCGGCGGCACGCAGCACGTCGACCAGCGGGACCGGACGGGTCCAGCGACGGCCGGGCTCCTCACCCGCGAGGACGAGGAGGTTCTCACCGTTACGGCGCATGCGGGTCGCGAGGTGGTCGAGCTTGAACAGCGAGGACAGCTGGTCCGGGTCGGCCTCGCGGGACTCCAGTTCGGAGATCAGCGACAGCTGGCGCTGGATCAGACCCTGGGAGCGGCGCGAGAGGTTGGTGAACATCGCGTTGACGTTGCCCCGCAGCAGGGCCTGCTCGGCGGCGAGGCGGACCGCCTCGCGGTGCACGTCGTCGAAGGCCGCGGCCACCTGGCCGATCTCGTCCCGGGAGTGCACACCGACCGACTCCACGGACGTGTCGACGTCCTGCGGGTCGGACTCGGACAGCTGCTTGACCAGCTCGGGCAGCCGGTCCTGGGCGACCTTGGTGGCGGTCTCCTGGAGGCGGCGCAGCGAACGGATCATGGACCGGGCGACGACGAACGCGCCGACCAGCGAGACACCGAGGACGAGCAGGATCAGCGCACCGGAGATGATCGCTTCGCGCTCCGACTCGGCGCGCAGCTCACGCGCCTTCTGCTCCATGTTCTCGAGCAGCGTGAGCTCGATGTTGCTCATCTGCTTGATCTTGGTGGAGCTGGAGTCGATCCAGTCCTGGTACGACTGCTTGTCCAGCGACTCCAGGCCGCTGGAGGAGCTGAGGGCCCGGTCCGCGTAGGTGTCGGCGTCCTCGATGACCGGGTTGCCCAGCTCGATCGGCTTCAGCAGTTCCTCGGCGTCGCCGTCGCCGTAGATGCTGCGGAAACTCGCGAGGTCGGACTCCTGGTTCTGGAGGCCTGCCTCGGCGTACTGCCGGTCGTTCTCGGAGAGGTCGCCGTAGACGGTGTTGCCCACCGGCAGGGCCGCCGCGAGCACGGCGCGCTGGACGGAGGCGTACTCCTTGGCGGAGGAGAAGGCGGCCAGCGCACGCGTGCGCTGGATCATCTCCGGGTTGCTCGTGGCCTGCGCCATGTCCTGCGAGAGGTCCAGCAGGCTGGTGATGAGGCGGTGGTAGGCCTCCACCGTCTGGGTGGAGTTGCCCTTCTCCGCGTAGGCCGTCGAACGGACCTTGGCGAGGTTGGCCAAGTCGCCCAGCAGGCCGACGAGGCTGTCCCGGACGCCCTGGAGGTTGCCGTCCGCGGTGGCGCCGTCGATCTCCTCCGAGGAGTCCTGGAAGGCGCTGAGCGCGCGGTCCGTCTTCTCGCGGAGGCCCTTGATGCCGGGGTCGGTCGCCTTGCCGTTGTGCGCCAGCGGGCCGGCGGAGCGGTCACGCTCGTCCTGGAGCGCGTCGGCCAGGTCGGTGGCCTGCTTGGTCATGTCCGTCAGCAGCTTCATGTTGTCGAGCTGCTGGATGTCGTCCATCGACTGGTTGATGCGCAGCGCGCCCAGCGAGGTGGCCGCGACCACGGGCAGGGTCAGCAGTGCCACCAGACGCGTGGAGATGCGCCAGTTGCGCAGCGCCACCCGCGGTCCGGGGCCGGTGTGGCCGGTCGGCGGCTTCGTCGGAGCCTGGGGAGGAGTACTCGGCGACGCGGACGCACCGGGACGTCCGGAGCGCTCACCGCCGTCGCCGGTCGGATTGGGGCCCGGGTTCTGGGCGTGCTGGGGCGAGGAGCCGACTGCCATCGGGCCAGTCCCGCCGCGCGGCTCCGGCTCGGCCGAAGCGCTGCCATCCCTCTTGAAACGTCCCTGCACTAGCGTCGCAACCTCTGGACCAGGCGCCCCTCCGCGCGAACGGAAGGACGGTGTCGGCGTGTTGGCGGGCGTCCTGAATACGCCCGCCAATTGGTCGTGAGTACCGGCGCTGGCTCCCCCTGTCCTCGCCGCCACCGGGCGCGCTGAGCGCCCTCTGTGCGCCGGCTCGATCCCGCGGCGGTCCGAGGAATTCCAGCACAGTGCAGGATCTCCAACAAGGCCCGTTGGCCAGGCTGTGACATCCGTGACACGACGTGAGGGTCAAGTTACGGGATGTAGAAAGTGATCCCACGTAAGGCGGACATAAGGGTGGGAAGGGGTGGTGGCCGGGGGGTGTCCCAGTCGCCATGATCAGGAGCGGAATGAGCGCTTCAGGTGACTGATGTCCGTTTCGTCATGGTCGATGGCCAGTCCGGAATGACCGCTTTGCCCCTGGATTCGTGAGCAAACTCACACGCTGATCATGCGACCTTCACGTCTTCACCGGGAATCGCGTGTTTAGCCTGACGCTTTACAGGGATGGCACATCCGACAAACCGCGTCCGTGCGGAGGCCCTTGAGGGCTTCCCGGACGCCCGGACACGACAGGGTCACGTACAACAGTGAAGACGACGACGATGTTCCACAAGATCGCCAACCCCCGGCGTACGACCCTGGCGCACCTCACGGACGCCGACGACCTCCAGCTCCCGGAGCAGCAGGAGCACTCCGTCGAGCTGCCCGCCCAGACCGCGAACCCC
The DNA here is from genome assembly GCF_030815485.1 of Streptomyces rishiriensis. Taxonomy (NCBI): domain Bacteria; kingdom Bacillati; phylum Actinomycetota; class Actinomycetes; order Kitasatosporales; family Streptomycetaceae; genus Streptomyces; species Streptomyces rishiriensis. Next base: position 5,997,339 of record NZ_JAUSWV010000002.1, read on the forward strand.
AAGCGCACCATCCTCATGGAGGCGCCGGTCGCGGCCTCCGTCGCGGAGTAGATCTTCGCCCGGAGATACGGGCACCGGCCGCCGAATGCTCAAGGCGGTCACCCACGGATGTCAAGGGCGTCCCCGGCCGGGGACGCCCTTCCGCGTTAGCCTGGGGCGTCACACTCCAGCCAGCTCAGTCAAGGGGCCAACCAACCCGTGCGCATCGCCAGGTTCTCCATCGACGGGAACGTCGCCTTCGGCGCGGTCGAGGGCGACAAGCCGGACGAGCTCGTCCTCGACATCATCAAGGGCATCCCGTTCACGGACTTCGAGCTCTCCGGCACCAAGGTGCCGCTGAGCAAGGTCCGGCTGCTCCCGCCCGTCCTGCCCAACAAGGTCGTGGCCTTCGGCCGCAACTACGCCGAGCACGCGCGCGAGCTGGGCAACGAGGTGCCGGACGCGCCGTTCGCCTTCTTCAAGCCGTCCACCTCGGTGATCGGCCCCGGCGACGCCATCCAGTACCCGGCCTTCTCCGAGGAGGTCCATCACGAGGCCGAGCTCGCCGTGGTCATCGGCCGGCTCTGCCGCGAGGTCCCCCGCGAGCGCGTCAAGGACGTGATCTTCGGCTACACCTGCGCCAACGACGTCACCGCCCGCGACGTCCAGAAGCGTGAGAAGCAGTGGGCCCGGGCCAAGGGCTTCGACACCTCCTGCCCGCTGGGCCCCTGGGTGGAGACCGGCCTGGACCTCGAGACCGCGGGCGACCTCACCGTCCAGCTGACGGTCAACGGGCAGCAACGGCAGCTCGGCCGCACCAGCGAGATGATCCACTCGATCGAGGATCTGATCGTCAACATCACCGAGGCCATGACGCTGCTCCCCGGCGACGTGATCCTCACGGGCACCCCGGCAGGGGTTGGCCCCCTGGTCGTCGGCGACGAGGTCGCCGTCACCATCGAAGGCATCGGCACTCTCACCAACAAGGTTGTCAAGCGTGGCTAGCGCACCCGGCTCCCCCGTACGCGTCCGTTTCTGTCCCTCGCCCACCGGTAACCCCCACGTGGGCCTGGTCCGCACCGCCCTGTTCAACTGGGCGTTCGCCAAGCACCACCAGGGCACGCTGGTCTTCCGCATCGAGGACACCGACGCGGCCCGCGACTCCGAGGAGTCCTACCAGCAGCTCCTGGACTCGCTGCGCTGGCTGGGCTTCGACTGGGACGAGGGCCCCGAGGTCGGCGGACCGCACGCGCCGTACCGCCAGTCGCAGCGCATGGACCTCTACGCCGACGTCGCCCGCAGGCTCCTCGAGGCCGGCCACGCCTACCACTGCTACTGCTCCCAGGAGGAGCTGGACACCCGCCGCGACGCCGCCCGCGCCGCCGGCCGGCCCTCCGGCTACGACGGCCACTGCCGCGACCTCACCGAGGAGCAGGTGGCGGACTACAAGGCCCGGGGCCGCACCCCGATCGTCCGCTTCCGCATGCCCGACGAGACGATCACCTTCACGGACCTGGTCCGCGGCGAGCTGACGTTCACCCCGGAGAACGTGCCCGACTTCGGCATCGTCCGCGCGAACGGCGCCCCGCTGTACACGCTGGTCAACCCGGTGGACGACGCGCTGATGGAGATCACGCACGTCCTGCGCGGCGAGGACCTGCTCTCCTCGACCCCCCGCCAGATCGCGCTCTACAAGGCGCTGACCGAACTGGGCATCGCCCAGGGGACCCCGCACTTCGGCCACCTGCCGTACGTGATGGGCGAGGGCAACAAGAAGCTGTCCAAGCGGGACCCGGAGTCCTCGCTCAACCTCTACCGCGAGCGCGGCTTCCTCCCCGAGGGCCTGCTCAACTACCTCTCGCTGCTCGGCTGGTCGCTCTCGGCGGACCAGGACATCTTCACGATGGACGAGATGACCGCGGCCTTCGAGATCGCGGACGTCAACCCCAACCCGGCGCGCTTCGACCTGAAGAAGTGCGAGGCCATCAACGCCGACCACATCCGCCTGCTGGACGTGAAGGACTTCACCGAGCGCTGCGCGCCCTGGCTGAAGGCCCCCTACGCCCCCTGGTCCCCGCAGGACTTCGACGAGGCCCGGTGGGAGGCGATCGCCCCGCACGCCCAGACCCGTCTGAAGGTGTTGTCGGAGATCACCGACAACGTCGACTTCCTCTTCCTCCCGGAGCCGGTCTTCGACGAGGCGAGCTGGGCGAAGGCCATGAAGGAGGGCAGCGACGCGCTGCTCGCGACGGCCCGCGAGAAGCTGGAGTCGGCCGACTGGACCTCGGCCGAGTCCCTGAAGGAGGCCGTCCTGGCCGCCGGCGAGGCGCACGGCCTCAAGCTCGGCAAGGCCCAGGCCCCGGTCCGCGTCGCCGTCACCGGCCGCACGGTCGGCCTCCCCCTCTTCGAGTCCCTGGAGATCCTGGGCAAGGAGAAGACACTGGCCCGCGTCGACGCGGCACTGGCCAAGCTCGCCGCGTAATCACCCGCGTGGCCCCATCCGCCCGCGAGGGGCGGCGCCCGGCGATCCGGGTGCCGCCCCTTCGGCATACCCCGGACAGGGCGGCCGGCCCCGCGCTACCGTTGGATCATGAGCATCCTCGCCGTGGTCTGGGACGTGGACGACACCCTCTTCGACTACACGACCGCCGACCGCGAGGGCATGCGGTCGTACCTGACGGCCGAGGGGCTGCTCGAGAGGTTCGGCACCGCGGAGCTGGGACTCGCGCGGTGGCGGGAGGTCACCGAGCAGCAGTGGGCCCGGTTCTCGGCGGGCGGGATCACCTTCGAGGACCAGCGCCGGGACCGGGTACGGGCGTTCCTCGGCCGCGAGATGACCGACGCGGAGGCCGACGCGTGGCTCCTGCGCTACCACGCGCACTACGAGGCCGCCTGGGCGCTCTTCCCGGACGTCCTGCCCGTGCTGGACGCCCTCGCCGCCAGCCACCGCCACGCGGTGCTCTCCAACTCGAGCATCTATGTCCAGGACCACAAGCTGCGCGTGCTCGGCGTCCACGACCGCTTCGAGGCCATCCTGTGCGCCGCGGAACTGGGCGTCTCGAAGCCGGATGCCGGCGCCTTCCTCGCGGCCTGCGAGGCACTGTCGCTGGCCCCGCACCAGGTGGCCTACGTCGGCGACCATCCGGAGATCGACGGACAGGGCGCCGCCGAGGCCGGACTGCTCTCCGTGTGGATCGACCGCTGCGGTACGGCCACCGTCGAGCTCCCGTCCGGACGCCACCGGATCGTCTCGCTCGCCGAACTGCCCTCGATCCTCGGCCCCGATACCCGTTTTGGAGCCCGGTCCACCTTCGGGTAATGTTCTTCCTGCGCCGCCGGGGAGCGGGCCGAAAGGCCGGAACCGGAGGAGCAACGCTAGAACAAGAACCCCTACGGGGCTTGCGTTCCAGTGGCCTATGGTGTAATTGGCAGCACGACTGATTCTGGTTCAGTTAGTCTTGGTTCGAGTCCAGGTAGGCCAGCTCGCAGAGCTTATCTGCGCCTGTGGAGATCTACTCCACGAAGCCCCCGTTGTGTAGCGGCCTAGCACGCTGCCCTCTCAAGGCAGTAGCGCCGGTTCGAATCCGGTCGGGGGTACAGATCCTTCCCGCGAGGAGAGCTCGGGTAGCTCCCTCTCTCGTCGATGCAGGATCGCTAGGGCCCCCGTTGTGTAGCGGCCTAGCACGCCGCCCTCTCAAGGCGGTAGCGCCGGTTCGAATCCGGTCGGGGGTACGATTTTCATTGAATCACCTTGGTCTATGGTGTAATTGGCAACACTACGGTTTCTGGTACCGTCATTCTTGGTTCGAGTCCAGGTAGACCAGCTCTGACCTGCGGAAACGCAGGGTTTAGGCCCCCGTTGTGTAGCGGCCTAGCACGCCGCCCTCTCAAGGCGGTAGCGCCGGTTCGAATCCGGTCGGGGGTACGCGATCGGAAAGCCCCTCGCTTCGGCGGGGGGCTTTCCGTGTGTCTGCCGTCCGGACATCCGGCCTCACTCGAAGCCGTACCGCCGCGCCGACTCCTCCTCCTGCGCCAGCCGGTGCAGCGCCTGCATCATCGGCTCGACGAGGATCGCGCCCAGCACCGCCGTCTCGATCCGCTCCGCCTCCGACTCCCGGGTCTCCACGAAATCCAGGTCCAGTACGGCTGCCCGGTGCATCAACCGGGCGTAGGAGACGAGAAGTTCGGCGTCCCAGTCGTGGCCGAGCCGACGCAGCGCGGCCACCGCCACCACGAGTGAGCGGTAGGCGGGGGAGATGGTCGTCAACTGCCGGGCGTTCGACCAGCCCAGGGTGCGCAGCAGTTCGTCCGCTTCCAGGCGGGCGGCGCGCACGTACTCGTCGTCCGCGTCCGGCTCGGGGACCTGCGGCAGCGCCCACAGGGCCGCGCCGAGCCGGATCGTGCGGCCCAGGGAGTCGTCGTCGACATGACCGAGGACCGCGCGGACGGTGGCCACCGGCAGCCCGCCCACCTGGATCATCGCCCGCACCAGACGCAGCCGGCGCAGATGCTCCTCGTCGTAGGCGGCGGTCGTGGCGTTGATCCGGCGGCCGGGCGGCACCAGCCCCTCGCGCAGGTAGTACTTGATCGTCGCGGTGGACACACCGCTGCGTTCGCTCAGTTCGGCCAGCCGCATGTCTTGCGCCCTCCGTTGGTCAGCGGCACTATCCAAGCATGTCTGTCGAAGCCGCCCGGACCACCGCGGACGCTCGTGGGGACGTGGTCGTCCTGTTGATCGGGATGCGCGTCAACCATTTCCGGGCCGTGCACCAGTGGGTGCCGGTCATGCTGGCCATGCTCCGGATGCTGGCCGAGCTGAAGAAGGACCCGGGCCGCGGCCTGCTCTCCCGGGTGCTCCTGACGGCCTCGCCACGGACGTACTACGTCGTCCAGTACTGGGAGTCCAAGGAGAAGCTGTACGCCTACGCGAGCGCGCCCGACGCGTTCCATCACCGCGCGTGGGCGAGGATCAACCGCCTGGAGCGGGGCGGGAAGGTGCGGGGGCATGTGGGGATCTGGCACGAGACGTATGTCGTGCCGGAGGGGTCGTACGAGGCGGTCTACGGGGACATGCCGGCGTTCGGTCTCGCGGCGGCGCACGGACAGGTTCCGTTGGCGGCGCGGGGGCGGTACGCGAAGGACCGTTTCTCGTACCGGTCCACGCGGTAGCTGATTCCGCCGTGGAGAAGAGGGCCGCCGCGGCGTTGAGGCTGCCCTTCTCTCCTGGCGTCAGCCGGTGCGGCGCAGGGCCTCCGAGAGGCGGGCCGCCGCGTCGATGACCGCCTGCGCGTGCATGCGGCCGGGGTGGCGGGTCAGGCGCTCGATGGGACCCGAGACGGAGACGGCGGCCACCACGCGGTTGGAGGGGCCGCGGACGGGAGCCGACACCGAGGCGACGCCCGGCTCGCGCTCGCCGATGGACTGGGCCCAGCCGCGGCGCCGTACGCCCGACAGGGCCGTCGCCGTGAAGCGGGCGCCCTGGAGGCCGCGGTGCAGACGCTCGGGTTCCTCCCAGGCCATCAGGATCTGGGCCGAGGAACCGGCCTTCATCGTGAGCGTGGAACCGACCGGGACCGTGTCCCGAAGGCCGGACAGGCGTTCCGCCGCCGCCACGCAGATGCGCATGTCGCCCTGGCGGCGGTAGAGCTGCGCGCTCTCGCCCGTGATGTCGCGCAGATGCGTCAGCACCGGTCCGGCGGTGGCCAGGAGGCGGTCTTCGCCGGCCGCCGCGGCCAGCTCGGCCAGGCGGGGGCCGAGGATGAAACGGCCCTGCATGTCGCGCGCCACCATACGGTGGTGTTCCAAAGCCACGGCCAGCCGGTGGGCCGTGGGTCGTGCGAGTCCGGTGGCAGCGACCAAGCCTGCGAGGGTGGCCGGACCGGACTCCAGGGCGCTCAGGACAAGGGCTGCCTTGTCCAGAACGCCGACGCCGCTACTGTTGTCCATGCAACGATACTCCCGTCTCACTCTGTGAAACGCAAGTTCAATTTTCCGTGAGACGCGCAACCCTTGGACACATGGTGGCCCGCGGACCAACGGGCCTGGCGGCGGATGCCCGGGAACAGGGGCACAGGGCGTCGCCTCCACAAGATCTCTAGTTGGGCCGGTGCGTTTGCCGGCCGGAGGGAAAGCGATGGGTAGGACACTCGCGGAGAAGGTCTGGGACGACCACGTCGTCCGGCGCGCCGAGGGCGAGCCCGACCTCCTCTTCATCGATCTGCACCTCCTGCACGAGGTGACCAGCCCGCAGGCCTTCGACGGGCTGCGGCAGAACGGCCGCCCGGTGCGCCGTCTGGACCTCACCATCGCGACCGAGGACCACAACACCCCGACCATCGACATCGACAAGCCGATCGCCGACCCGGTCTCGCGCGCCCAGCTGGAGACGCTGCGCAAGAACTGCGCCGACTTCGGCGTGCGGCTGCATCCGCTCGGCGACGTCGAGCAGGGCGTCGTGCACGTCGTCGGCCCGCAGCTGGGTCTGACCCAGCCCGGCACCACCGTCGTCTGCGGCGACTCGCACACCTCCACGCACGGCGCGTTCGGCGCGCTGGCCTTCGGCATCGGCACCTCCCAGGTCGAGCACGTGCTGGCCACCCAGACGCTGCCGCTGGCCCGTCCCAAGACCATGGCGATCACGGTCGAGGGCGAGCTGCCCGACGGCGTGACGGCCAAGGACCTGATCCTGGCGATCATCGCCAAGATCGGTACCGGTGGCGGCCAGGGCTACATCCTGGAGTACCGGGGCTCCGCCATCGAGAAGCTGTCGATGGAGGCCCGGATGACCATCTGCAACATGTCGATCGAGGCCGGTGCCCGCGCGGGCATGATCGCCCCCGACGAGACCACCTTCGCGTACATCAAGGGCCGCGACCACGCGCCCGAGGGCGCGGACTGGGACGCGGCGGTCGAGTACTGGAAGACGCTGAAGACGGACGCGGACGCCGAGTTCGACGCCGAGGTCGTCATCGACGGCGCCGCGCTGTCGCCGTTCGTCACCTGGGGCACCAACCCCGGTCAGGGCGCGCCGCTTTCGTCCGTCGTCCCCGACCCTGCTTCGTACGAAGACGCTTCGGAGCGCCTCGCCGCCGAAAAGGCCCTGGAATACATGGGGTTGGAGGCCGGACAGTCGCTGCGCTCCATCAACGTGGACACCGTCTTCGTAGGTTCGTGCACCAACGGCCGCATCGAGGACCTGCGGGCCGCCGCGGCCATCGTCGAAGGCCGCAAAGTCGCCGACGGCGTACGGATGCTGGTCGTCCCCGGTTCCGTGCGGGTCGGTCTCCAGGCCGTCTCCGAGGGTCTGGACGTCGTCTTCAAGGAGGCCGGCGCCGAGTGGCGGCACGCGGGCTGCTCGATGTGCCTCGGCATGAACCCCGACCAGCTGGCCCCGGGCGAGCGCTCCGCGTCCACCTCCAACCGCAACTTCGAGGGCAGGCAGGGCAAGGGCGGTCGTACGCACCTGGTGTCGCCGCAGGTCGCGGCGGCCACGGCCGTCCTGGGCCACCTGGCCTCCCCGGCCGACCTGTCCGACGCCGAGACCCGTACGCCCGCTGGAGTCTGATCAGTCATGGAAGCATTCATCTCGCACACCGGCCGGGCCGTCCCGCTGCGCCGCTCCAACGTCGACACCGACCAGATCATCCCTGCTCACTGGCTCAAGAAGGTCACGCGGGACGGGTTCGAGGACGGTCTGTTCGAGGCCTGGCGCAAGGACGAGACCTTCATCCTCAACCGCCCCGAGCGGCAGGGCGCGAGCGTTCTGGTGGCCGGCCCCGACTTCGGCACCGGTTCCTCCCGTGAGCACGCCGTCTGGGCACTGCAGAACTACGGCTTCAAGACCGTGATCTCGTCCCGCTTCGCCGACATCTTCCGGGGCAACTCGCTGAAGAACGGCCTGCTCACAGTGGTTCTGGAGCAGAAGATCGTGGACGCGCTGTGGGAGCTCACCGAGAAGGACCCGCAGGTCGAGATCACGGTGGACCTCGAGGCGCGTGAGGTGCGCGCCGAGGGGATCACCGCGGCCTTCGAGCTCGACGAGAACGCCCGTTGGCGGTTGCTGAACGGGCTGGACGACATCTCCATCACCCTCCAGAACGAGGGCGACATCGCCGCCTACGAGGCCAAGCGCCCGACGTACAAGCCGAGGACGCTCCAGATCTGACCCCAGCCCTGGGCATGGGGCCGGAGAAGGCCCTGAGCAGGTCGAGTTTCGGCCACCGCGACACCCCCGCCGTACCCCCGATCGGTCCGATCGGGGGTACGGCTGTGTCTGCACCCGTTCGGCCCCGCGGATCTTCGCCCTTCCTCCCAACTTCCCACGTTAGGAGGGTTGTTGCCTGGGTACGCGCCTCGTGTGCAAGCGATCGCCGCAGGTGCCCGGGGGGCCGTTCGAGGCGGCAGTTGCCCCCTGGGCGGGCGACAACTCGCCCCAGATGGCACAATCTGTGCATGGAACACGACGGCCAACTCGAGCTCTATACGGCGGTCGCGAACCAGCTCAAGGAAGCGCACACAAGAGTGCGCGCACTGCAAGTCCCGGAGGGCGTACGGATGGCGCTGGCCCGGAAGCTGCTGGTCATTACGGCCGCGGCCAAGCACGATCTCGCCGATGCGACAAGGCGTCTGGAGCGGTTCATGGCGGACCTCGACGAGGGGCGAATGCCCGATGGGGAACGTTGATCGTCTCCGGAGCAGCCGATTTCGTTGCGGCACAAGGGTGATTAGCCCGTTTCGTGTTTGATTTGCGGTATATATCTGCCTAACGTGCGAAAAAGCTTGAACAGTTTCGTTCCGGCTAATGTCTCCGAAGGGGAAGACGTGAACAAGGCGCAGCTCGTAGAAGCGATTGCCGACAAGGTCGGCGGCCGCCAGCAGGCCGCCGAGGCGGTCGACGCGGTCCTGGACGCCATCGTCCGCGCGACGGTCGCGGGAGACCGGGTCTCGGTCACCGGCTTCGGTTCGTTCGAGAAGGTCGACCGGCCGGCCCGCTACGCTCGCAACCCCCAGACGGGCGAGCGGGTTCGGGTCAAGAAGACGTCCGTGCCGCGCTTCCGCGCAGGACAGGGCTTCAAGGACCTGGTGAGCGGCTCGAAGAAGCTCCCGCGCGGCGGCGAGGTCGCCGTGAAGAAGGCCCCCAAGGGCAGCCTGACCGGCGGCGCTTCCGCCACGGTCAAGAAGGCCGCCGCGAAGAAGGCGGCCCCGGCGAAGAGGGCGTCGGCCGCCGCGAAGAAGGCCGCCCCCGCGAAGAAGACGACGCCGGCCGCGAAGAAGACCACGGCCACCGCCAAGAAGACCACCGCGAAGAAGGCCACCACCAAGACGACCGCGGCCGCGAAGAAGACCACCCCCGCGAAGTCCGCCGCCGCCAAGAAGACGACGGCCAAGAAGGCCCCGGCCGCGAAGAAGGCGACGGCGACGACCAAGGCCCCCGCCAAGAAGTCGACCGCGCGCAAGACCACCGCCAAGAAGACCACCGCCCGCAAGGCGTAGAACAGCGGGGGCACTCACGCGCCGGGCCGGACTCCCTTACGGAAGTCCGGCCCGCGGCGTGTCGGGCGGGTGCCGGGAGGGTCCCCGGTGAGGAGCCCGAGCCCGTCAGAACGTCTGCAGCGTGACCAGGGTGATCCGGGGGCTGTCCGTCGGCCCCTCCACCTCGATCCGCACCCGTTGTCCGGGCCGCAGCAGCCGCAGTCCGCCCGCGTCGAACGCCGGCGCGTCGAAGGGCACCGGTGTGCCGTCGTCCAGCAGCACCTGTCCGCTGCGGGTATCGGGGTCGTACGTGTATGCGGTGGCCTGCATGGCGGCAGCCTACTGCCCCGGGATCAGCAGACGCGCCGCGGCGGCGGCCGTCCGGGGGCCCACCCCCAGGGACAGCGCGGCGCGCAGATCCTCGCCGGTGTCCACGTCCTGGCGAACGGAATCCACCCCCTCCGGACGGAGTTCCACAGCCCCGGAGAAGCGGTGCCGGGCACGGGAATCCACGCCGAATGCGGGAAGCAATTCACGGCCCGCGGCGACGGCGAGAAGCGTGGTCCCCGTCGTGGCCGCGTCCGGGAGGAAAGAGCGGGGGAATTCCGCCGCCGCGTCCAGTACCCGGGCCAATTCCGACGGGCGCAGCGCCGGAAGATCGGCGTTGAGGGCCGCGAGCGGGGAATCGGGACGGAAGGCGCGTACGGCGGCCGCCCCGTGGGCCAGGGCCGCGTTGAGGCCGCCGCGCGGCTCGTCGTCGACGATCCGGGCGCCCAGGGCCGCCAGGACCCGCCCGGCCAGGGCGTCGTCCGTGACTACTGCCACATCCCGCACCGCAGGTGAGGCCAGTGCCGCCGACACGGTGTCCTCGGCGAAGGCGAGGGCGAGGCCCGGGCGCAGCCCGTCGGTGGCGGTGTCCGCAAGCCTGCTCTTCGCCAGCGCCAAGGGTTTCAGGGGTATGACCAACGTCCACTGCACCGGCGTACCGTCCCTCTCGTGTCGCGGCCATTGTCACCCGGCCCATCCGCCGCCCGGACGCGCGGGCGTACCGTGTTCTCGACAGACCGGCGGCCCGGGGCGACACTTGTGCGGCCCCCAGGCCCCGGAGCAGGCCATGGGAAGTCCTAGAGGAAGGTGTCCGCGTGCCCCGCCGCAGAATCGGCTTCTGGTACCGCTTCGCTGCGGTCCTCTGCAAACCCTGGCTGGTGGTTCTGATCAAGCGGGACTGGCGCGGAATGGAGCATATTCCGGCCGACGGCGGCTTTATCACCGCGGTGAACCACAATTCGCATGTCGATCCCTTCGCCTACGCGCACTTCCAGTACAACAGCGGACGCGTGCCGCGATTCCTGGCGAAGAGCGCTCTTTTCAAGGAAGGGTTCGTCGGCGCCGCGATGCGCGGCACCGGGCAGATCCCCGTGTACCGCGAGAGCACGGACGCGCTGAGCGCCTTCCGGGCCGCGATCGACGCCGTGGAACGCGGCGAGTGCGTCGCGTTCTACCCCGAGGGCACCCTCACCCGCGACCCCGACGGCTGGCCCATGACCGCCAAGACCGGCGCCGCGCGCGTCGCCCTCCAGACCAAGTGCCCGGTGATTCCCGTCGCGCAGTGGGGCGCCAACGAACTGCTGCCGCCGTACGCCAAGAAGCCCAACCTCCTTCCGCGCAAGACCCACCACGTCCTCGCGGGCCCGCCCGTGGACCTCACGCGGTTCTACGGCCACGAGATGACCCCGGAGCTCCTCAAGGAGGCGACGGAGGTCATCATGGCGGCCGTCACCGCCCAGCTGGAGGAGATCCGCGGCGAGAAGGCGCCCGAGACGCCCTACGACCCGCGCCGCGAGCGGATCGAGCAGCGCCGCCGCACCCGGGCGGAGACCGGTGCGGCATCCGGTGTGCAGGCCGGTGCGGAGTCCGGTGCCGGGACCGCCGCGGAGATCGCCGCGGAGATCGACGCGGAGATCGACGGCGCGTCGTCCGGACACACGCAGACCAGCCACGCGCAGTCCCGTCACGAGGGGGAGAACAGCAAGTGAGCAAGTCCGTGAAGGCGGCCGTCTTCGGTAGCGGATCATGGGGGACCGCCTTCGGGACGGTCCTCGCCGACGCGGGCTGCGAGGTGACGCTGTGGGCGCGCCGCCCCGAGCTCGTCGACGCGGTCAACTCCACGCGCACCAACCCCGACTACCTCCCCGGCGTCGAACTCCCGCGCAACCTGCGCGCCACCGCCGACGCGGCCGAGGCGGCCCGGGACGCCGACTTCACCGTCCTCGCCGTCCCGTCGCAGACCCTGCGCGCCAACCTCGCCGACTGGACGCCGCTGCTCGCCCCGAACACCGTCCTGGTGTCGCTGATGAAGGGCGTCGAGCTCGGTACGACCATGCGGATGAGCGAGGTCATCGACGACGTCGCCAAGGTGGGCCGGGACCGGATCGCCGTCGTCACCGGACCCAACCTCGCGAAGGAGATCGCCTCCCGGATGCCCGCCGCGGCCGTGGTCGCCTGCACCGACGAGACCGTCGCCCAGCGGCTCCAGACCGCCTCCCACACGCCGTACTTCCGCCCCTACACCAACACCGACGTGGTGGGCTGTGAGCTGGGCGGCGCGGTCAAGAACGTGATCGGCCTCGCGGTCGGCATCGCGGACGGCATGGGCCTCGGTGACAACGCCAAGGGCTCGCTGATCACGCGCGGCCTCGCCGAGACCACCCGGCTGGGCCTGGCGATGGGCGCCGACCCGCTGACCTTCGCCGGACTCGCCGGACTCGGCGACCTGGTGGCGACCTGCTCCTCGCCGCTCTCCCGCAACCACACCTTCGGCACCAACCTCGGCAGGGGCATGACCCTCCAGGAGACCATCGCGGTCACCCGGCAGACCGCCGAGGGCGTCAAGTCCTGTGAATCGGTGCTGGATCTGGCCCGCCGGCACGGCGTCGACATGCCCATCACCGAGACGGTCGTCGGCATCGTCCACGAGGGCAAGCCTCCCGTGGTCGCCCTCAAGGAGCTGATGTCGCGCAGCGCGAAGCCCGAGCGACGCTGAGCGAACCGGTGGGCGGACGCTGACTCCCGGCCCTACCACCGGGTACTCTCAAGCCGATATGAGCACCGAGAACCTCCCCCAGAGCCCTCAGCAGCCCGTCCGCAAGCCGCGGGTGGCCGTTGTCTTCGGCGGTCGCAGCTCCGAGCACGGGATCTCCGTGGTCACGGCCGGCGCGGTCCTGCGGGCCATCGACCGGACCAAGTACGAGGTCCTGCCGATCGGCATCACGCGCGAGGGCCGCTGGTTCCTCACGGCCGACGCGCCCGAGCGCATGGCGATCACCGACCGCCGTACGCCCGACGTGGACGAACTCGCCGAGTCGCGGGACGGCGGCGTGGTGCTCCCCGTCGACCCGGCCAACCGCGAAGTCGTCTACTACGAGCCGGGATCGGTGCCCAAGGCGCTCGGCGAGGTCGACGTCGTCTTCCCGGTCCTGCACGGCCCGTACGGCGAGGACGGCACCCTTCAGGGTCTGCTGGAGCTCTCCGGCGTCCCGTACGTGGGCGCGGGTGTGCTCGCCTCGGCCGTGGGCCAGGACAAGGAGTACATGAAGCGGGTGTTCACCTCCTTCGGGCTCAAGGTCGGCCCGTATGTGGTGATCCGGCCGCGCGAGTGGGCACAGGGCGGGGCGGCCGCCCGCAAGAAGATCGTCGACTTCGCCGGCGAACACGGCTGGCCGCTCTTCGTGAAGCCCGCGCGCGCGGGCTCGTCCATCGGCATCACCAAGGTCGACGATCTGTCCGGGCTCGACGAGGCGATCGCCGAGGCCCAGCGCCACGACCCGAAGATCCTGGTCGAGGCGGCGCTGCGGGGCCGCGAGATCGAGTGCGGAGTCCTGGAGTTCGAGGACGGCCCCCGCGCCTCCGTCCCGGCCGAGATCCCGCCGCCGGACGCGCACGCCTACTACGACTTCGACGCCAAGTACATCGACTCGACCCCGGGGATCGTCCCGGCACCGCTGACGGACGAGGAGACGGCCGAGGTCCGCAGGCTGGCGGTGGACGCCTTCGAGGCGGCGTCCTGCGAGGGCCTGGTCCGGGCGGACTTCTTCCTCACGGACGAGGGCGAGTTCGTCATCAACGAGATCAACACGATGCCCGGCTTCACCCCGATCTCGATGTACCCCCAGATGTGGCAGGCGACCGGCATCGGCTACCCCGAGCTGGTGGACCGCCTGGTGCAGGCGGCCCTGCGCAGGTCGACGGGCCTGCGCTGATCCACGTTGGACCGGGCCGGGACCGGTCCGGTCGGACGATCTAGTCGGCGATCCCCACGGGGATCGCCTTCTTGATGGCCGGTGCCAGATCGACCAGAGCCCCGGAGCTGTCCGCGTTCCCGGGCACCGTCACCTCGACGTAGGCGCTCCGATTGGCCGTGGTGAAGCGGCTGCCCCCGCCGTCCCGCTCCTCCATCAGCCAGTCGACGCCGTTCACCCCGCCGGCCACCGCGTCCGGGTCGGTGCCCTCCGCGACCTTCGGGTCGATCATCTTCGGCGGCCGTGTGACACCGCAGCGCAGTATGATCGCCGGGCCTCCCCAGCCCGCGGAAAGCGCGGAGGCGGGCTCGGGATCGTGGCGGCTCTCACCGTCCACCTTCGACGGCAGTACCTTGTCCAGGTTCCGGCACAGCTTCGTCGCGTTCGCGCCGGGGCTGGGAACCGCCGTCGACGCGCTGTCGTCTGCTGAGGAGCAGCCCGTGGTCGCGATCAGCAGGACGAGAGCGGGCAGCCCGAGGACAGTGCGGTGCCGGTGCCGGGAAACGTTCACCGGCCAAGGTTAGACGGGGGCTACAGATGCACGACCGGGCAGGTCAGTGTGCGGGTGATCCCGTCCACCTGCTGGACCTTGGCGACCACCATGCGGCCGAGGTCGTCCACCGTGTCGGCCTGGGCCCGCACGATCACGTCATAGGGTCCCGTCACGTCCTCGGCCTGGACGACGCCAGGGATTTTGCCGATCTCCTCGGCGACGGTCGACGCTTTGCCGACCTCCGTCTGGATCAGGATGTACGCCTGTACCACGGAACCTCCAGGGCGGCCACGAGGATCATGTGGGGAAAAGGAACGCCACGGTATCGCGTCGTCGCTCGCCGCGGGGAGACCTGCGGGAACCACAGCTCGCGCGCCGGGGTACGGACAGGACAGAAGTTGACGGCTGACTCGACCGTATCGAGGACACTGGTTACGCGCGACCGGGCACGGACAGGTACAGAAGGGGCGAAAGGGCAATGAAGGGCACTGTTGGTGAGCTCGGGGAGTTCGGGCTCATCAGGGAGCTCACCTCCCGTCTCACCACCACCCCCGCGGTCCGGGTCGGCCCCGGCGACGACGCCGCGGTGGTAGCCGCGCCCGACCGCCGGGTCGTGGCCAGCACCGACATCCTGCTGGAGGGCCGGCACTTCCGCCGTGACTGGTCCACGGCCTACGACGTGGGCCGTAAGGCCGCCGCGCAGAACCTCGCCGACATCGCCGCCATGGGCGCGGTGCCGACGGCCCTGCTGCTCGGTCTCGTCGTGCCCGCCGAACTGCCGGTCACCTGGCCGTCCGAGATGATGGACGGCCTGCGTGACGAGTGCCAGGTCGCCGGTGCCTCCGTGGTCGGCGGCGACGTCGTACGGGGCGACACGATCATGGTGTCGATCACCGCGCTCGGCGACCTGCGCAACCAGGAACCGGTCACCCGGGGCGGCGCCCAGCCCGGTGACCTCGTCGCGGTGACCGGGTGGCTGGGCTGGTCCGCCGCCGGGTACGCGGTCCTCTCCCGCGGCTTCCGCTCGCCCCGCGCCTTCGTCGAGGCCCACCGCCGTCCCGAGCCGCCGTACCACGCGGGTCCGGCCGCGGCCTCGCTCGGCGCGACGGCGATGTGCGACGTCAGCGACGGGCTCATCGCCGATCTCGGGCACATCGCCGAGGCCAGCAAGGTCCGTATCGACATCCGCTCCGGCGCCATCGACATCCCGACCCAGATGCACGACATCGGGCAGGCCGTCGGCGTCGACCCGATCCAGTGGGTGCTCACCGGGGGAGAGGACCACGCGATCGTGGCGACCTTCCCGCCGGAGGTGAAGCTGCCCGCCCGCTGGAAGGTGATCGGCGAGGTACTCAACCCGTCCGCCCTGCCCCAGGTGACGGTCGACGGGGCCCCCTGGACCAGCAAGGGCGGCTGGGACCACTTCGGGGACGGGGACATGGAGTCGTGAGCGCGCTCGGGACGCCGCCCCGGGTGCTGACCGTCGCCGGCTCCGACTCCGGTGGCGGGGCCGGGATCCAGGCCGACCTGAAGACGATGCTCGCGCTCGGCGTGCACGGCATGAGCGTGATCACCGCGGTCACCGCGCAGAACTCCCAGGGTGTGCAGGGGGCTTGGGAGCTGCCGGTGGAGGCGGTACGCGCCCAGTACCGCAGTGTCGTCGACGACATCGGCGTCCAGGCGGTGAAGACGGGCATGCTCGCCTCCGCCGAACTCGTCGAGACCGTCGCCGAGTTGCTCACGGGCACCGGGGCTCCCGTCGTCGTCGACCCGGTCGGGGTCTCCAAGCACGGGGACCCGCTGCTGGCCGCCTCCGCGCTGGACTCCGTGCGGACGAAACTGCTGCCGGTCGCCACCGTCGCCACTCCCAACCTCGACGAAGTGGCACAACTGTCCGGTGTGCGGGTGGAGTCGGAGGAGCAACTGAGGGACGCGGCAGCCGCCGTGCTGGCGTACGGGCCGCGCTGGGCGCTCATCAAGGGCGGCCATCTCCCCGGTGCCGCCGTCGACCTGCTGACGGACGGCCGTGAGGAGCACTGGCTGCGGGCCCCGAGGCACGACAACCGGCACACACACGGCACGGGCTGCACCCTCGCGTCCGCGATCGCCGCACAGCTGGCGAAGGGCAGTTCCGTGCCCGAGGCCGTGGCCGCGGCCAAGCGGTACGTCACCGGAGCGATCGCCGCCGGCTTCGCACTCGGCGCCGGCATCGGCCCCGTGGACCACGGTTGGGATCTCGCCCGGGGCACGACCGGAGCGTGACGTCGGCTCCGCCCGGCCGCGGCCCGGCGGCTCCTCGGCCCACTGGCCGGCCGCGGCACCGCGCGGGCGCCGCGGCAGGGGCGGCCGGACCTGGGCGGCAGGCGCCGTCCCGCCGTCGGCCGCCGCCTTCTCGGTGAGCCGCCGGAAGACACCGGCCACGGCCGCGAGCCGAGCAGCCGGTACAGCCGGTCCCGGCTGCGGATGCGCCGCTCGGTCGGCGAGGAGAAGAAACGTGCCCGCGTTGCCGGGATCCGCCGGCAGCCCTTGGTGAAGGACCGAACCCTGCTCGATCTCGGTGTGCGTGGCCTGGCGGCGCCGAGGGATCCTGGGACGGGAGCGCGTCGGCCGCTGCGGTGGGCGGCCCGGTGCCGTGCAGGCCGTCGTCAGGCGCTACACGGGCATGCCGCGGCCGGCTTCCCGCGGCAGGAGGCCGAGCAGGGTGCGGGACGGGGACGGCCCGCCGGGGGTGACGGGGGTGCCGTCGTCGCTGCGGAGGCCGAGGGCGCCCGGGATGCCGAAGCGGGTTCCCCGGAGTCCGGCAGGCCGCGGGTGTCCGGAGGCAGCAGAAAGCCGGCCCACCTGGATGGACCGGCTCTATGCAGCGAACCAGCAGTGGCCGCGCGCGTTGGGGGTCCCCCCGGCTCGAACGGAGTCGAGAGCAGGGGGATGTGCGTCAGCGCGAGACCTTGCCGGCCTTGATGCACGAGGTGCAAGCGTTCACGCGCTTCGGCGTCCCGCCGACCACGGTACGGACGCGCTGGATGTTCGGGTTCCAGCGACGGGACGTACGGCGGTGCGAGTGCGAGATGTTGTTGCCGAAGCTCGGCCCCTTGCCACAGACGTCGCAGTTGGCAGCCACGGGTCACTCCAAAGACTTCAGATGCACTTACGGATGATCCCGGCATGCCGGGATCAGGATCTAGGATCTGAGTGGCGCTGCCAGGGGGATGGCCCGATGCGGATCGGGCAACCGGAGCAGCATACAACGACTGCGCCGGTGCAACGAAACTACCATGGCTGCTCAGGGGCCTGCCCCCCTGCCCCGGTCCGCCTCCGCCCGCTCCCGTCCGGCCCGCCTGTCTGCGGACACCGGCCCGGGGTCTACGCTGCGTCCAGTCCAGCAGCCCAAGGAGGCGCAGGTGGCGCAGGTGCCGCAGACATTCTTCGATGCTCTCGCGGTGCGCACCTGGTGCGGTCTGGCGCTCACGGCGCTGGGCCGGGCTCGCGAGGAGATCGACGCGATCAACGTCTATCCGGTCGCGGACGGGGACACCGGCACCAACCTGTATCTGACCGTCGAGTCCGCGGCGACCGCCGTCGAGGCGGTGTTCGCCGGGTACGAGGCCGGTTCGGGCGCCGGCTCCGGGTCCGTCGGGAGGCCCTCGCTCGCCGACGCCGCGCGCGCGATGGCGCACGGCGCGCTCATCGGCGCGCGCGGGAACTCGGGGACGATCCTCGCGCAGCTGCTGCGCGGCATGGCCCAGGTGCTCACCGCCGAGGGTGAGACCCCTCACACCGACGGGAACGGGCTGAGCCTGGCCCTGCGGCACGCGGCCGACTCCGCCCGTCAGGCCGTCGCCCATCCCGTCGAGGGCACCGTGCTGTCGGTCGCCTCGGCCGCCGCCGACGCGGCGGAGGATGCCGAGGGGGACTGCGGGACGGTCGCCAGGGCGGCCTACCGGGGGGCGTGCGCGGCGCTCGCGGCGACCCCGGGCCAGCTGGCCGTCCTGGAGCGCGCCGGAGTGGTGGACGCGGGTGGCCGGGGCCTGGTCGCGGTCCTCGCCGCGCTGGTCGAGACGTTCACGGGCGAGATGCCGGGGCTCTCCGGCGCCGCCGTGTCAATGTCCGTGTCCGCGGCCGCTGTCGCTGCCCACGGGCGCGTGAAGGCCGCGCAGGCGGCGGACTGCGCCGCGGACGGGCCGGGCGGCGCGAGGGACGAGGGCGGCGACGGTGACGAAGGTGGTCCCGCCTTCGAGGTCATCTATCTGCTGGAGGCCGAGGACACGGCCGTGGCGCGACTGCGGCGGCGGCTGGACGCCCTGGGAGACTCGCTGGTCGTGGTCGGCGGCGACGGCCTGTGGAACGTCCACGTGCACGTGGACGACGCGGGCGCCGCCGTGGAGGCGGGCGTCGAGGCCGGCAGGCCGTACCGGATCCGCATCACCCACTTCGGCGTCGGCGACGCGCACACGCGCGGGGGCGAGCGTCCGCCGCGCGAGCGCGTCCAGCGGGCGGTCGTCGCCGTCGTACCCGGTGCGGGCCTGGCCGGGCTGTACACCGAGGCGGGCGCCACCACCGTGCTCGCGCGTCCCGGGGAGCCGCCCGCCAGTGGAGAGCTCGTCGAGGCCGTACGACGGGCACACGCGCGTGAGGTCGTGCTGCTGCCCAACGACGCCGATCTGCGGCACACCGCCGCAGCGGCCGCGGAGCAGGCCCGCACCGAGGGCATCCGGGTGGCGCTGATCCCCACCCGGTCCGCGGTCCAGGGGATCGCGGCGCTGGCCGTGCACGAGCCGGACCGTCGCTTCGACGAGGACGTCGTCTCCATGACCTCGGCGGCGGGCGCGACGCGCTACGCCGAGGTCACCGTCGCCGAGCGGCAGTCGTGGACCATGGCCGGCATCTGCCAGGCCGGTGACGTCCTCGGGCTGATCGACGGCGACGTGGCCGTCATCGGCTCCGATGTCACCGCCGCCGCCGAGGCCGTCCTGAACCGCATGCTGGCGGCGGGCGGCGAACTCGTCACCCTCGTGCTGGGTGACGAGGCCCCCGAGGGTGTCGCCGAGCGCCTGGAGGCACGGGTACGGGAGGCGTACCTCGCCGTGGACACGGTGGTGTACCGGGGAGGACAGCAGGGCGCGTTGGTGTTGATCGGGGTGGAGTAAGTGGAGTAAGGAGCCAGGGGTGATGGCTGAGGGGTGAGAGGTGACGGGTGAGGGAGGGAGAGGTGAGGAGCGAGGCGCGCCGGGATCGTTCAACAATCCCGGCGCGGGTGTCCGGCGACCAGGGGGCGCCGGTGGCCTGGCCAGTTGACCGGGGCCGGTGGCCGGTGACCAGAAGCCGCTGATGGCGGGTCGGGTAGACCCACGGCGGCCGGGGATCGTTCAACGATCCTGCTGTTCCTCTGCCGCGTGCAGCAGCTGCTCCGCCTCGGCCAGCCGTGCCTGCACCGTTTCGCCCTCCTCCTCGCCGCTGCCGACCGCGGCGTCCGCGCCGGCATCGTCTCCGGCGTCCGCGTCCGCGTCGGCGTAAGCCCGCAGCACCGCACGCGCGCGTGCCGCCGCCGCCGCCGGGCGTCCCAGGTCGGTCTCCAGCCAGCCCGCGGCCAGCTCCGCGCCGGTCCGGGCGTGCACGGCGCCCTCGCCCAGGGCGGCGAACACCGCCACGGCCTCGGCCATCTGGGAGAGCGCCTCGTCCAGGGTGGCCCGGATCGAGTCGTCGTCGGCGTCCTCGGCGGCGGTACGGGCGAGCAGGTCCCCGAACTGCCGGTGGGTGTGCCCGAGTTCGGAGACGAGCCGCAGGCGCGCCTCGTCGTCGTCCGCCGCGTCGAACGCGTCCGCGCACTCCTCCACGGCACTCGTCATCAAAGCGCGTGCCGCGGCCGTCCCGTTCTCGGTGCGCAACGCCAGCCACGCGCGGGCACGCAGCGAGCGGACGAGCCCGTGGACGTTGCCGAGACCGCGCCACAGCTCGCCCGCGCGCGCGTAGCCCTGGTCCGCCTCGAGGGGCAGACCGGCCTGGCCGAGCGACTCGGCGGCAAGATGGGCGAGGGTCGCGTGGTCGTGCTGCTCGGGCCAGTGCCGGGCGATGTCGGCGGCCTGGAGCCGGCGTTCCGCGGCGTCCCGGTGTTCCCCGAGCTCGCTCAGACAGTCGCCCAGCCACCACTGCGTCTGGACGACCGCGCCGTCGCCGTGCGTTTCGACGGTCAGCTCCGCCAGCGCCGACTCCAGCACCTCCGCCGCCTCGGCCCAGTGGCCCTGCCGCACCAGGAACCCGCCGAGCTGGTGCCGCGCCCACGCGCCGAGCGTGGGGCCCGCACCCGCCTCGTCCGCCCAGTGTGCCGCCTCCAAGGCGTGCTCCGCGGCCTCCTCGGCCGCCCCGCGGCCCCCGAGGACCTCGGCGAGCTGGAGGTGCAGCTGGGCCCGCCCGACCGCCTCCAGGTACGGTCCACCGTGCTCCAGGGCCGCCCGCAGTGCCCGCTCCGCCTCCCCCATGTCGCCGAGCTGATGCGCGAGACCGGCCAGCCGGGCCTCGTACTCCACGGCGAACCACGGCAGACCCGTCTCGACGAACTCCGCCGCGGCCCGCGCGAACAGCTCCGCGCCCGCCTCCGGGTTCCCGGAGTGCGTCGCCAGCTCCGCGAGCATCGCGTGTCCCTCGGCGACCCGGGCGGCGAGCCGTACGTCGTTCCCCGCCCGCCCGTCGACGAGCGCCAGCAGCTCCCGTACCGCCGCCTCCGCCTTCGCCAGGACCGCCTCGTCGACCACCTCTCCCTCGGCCTCGTGGACGCGCCGCATCAGGATCCGCGCCCGGCCCATCAGTACGCCCGCCGCCTGCGGCACCCCCGTACCGCCCTCGGCGTACAGCGCGAGCACCTGGTCGTACGGGTCCGCGACCGCCGCGAGCGCCTCGTCGATCTCGCCGGCCAGCGCACGGACGTACGCCGCACGCGCGCGTGCCGCCAGAGCCTCGCCGGGGTCGCCCGCCCGCTCGTACAGCTCGGCGGCGTGCTCGAACGTTTCGGCGCCCTCCGGGCCGAGACCTATCGCCGCGTGGTCGGCGATCTCCGCGCGGTCACGGGCGTCCAGCTCGACGCCCTCCGTCTCCTCGGCCAGCCGTGCCACCCGCGCCCACGCCTCGACGGCATGTGGCTGGAGCGTGTCGGACAGCCGCCGGGCCTCGGCGAGCAGGACCGCCAGGTCCGGTTCGGCAACCTGCCGGACCGCGGCCGGAGCCGGAGCGGCGTCCCCGGAAGCCGCAGCGGCCACGGTGGAGGCGGGACGAGTCGCCCGTACACCCAGGGGCAGCCGTTCCACCAGGGGCCGCTGTGCCATACGCGCGCGTGCCCGCTCGCTGACGTACGACGTGCCGTTGCGCTCGTCGAAGCGCGCCGCCAGCGCCAGGGCCTGCGCACGCGCGTGGTCCGCGAGCTCCTCGGCCGTCCACTCCCGCCCGGCCGGCCCCGGCACCCGTTGCCCGGCGAGACCCAGCTCGGACAGACGCTCCATGAGCAGCACCACCACGCTCAGGAACTCCATCCTGCTGTGCGGATGCCCCTCGTCCGTGAAGTACGCCGGCCGCTCCGCGAGCAGCTCCAGGCCCCGCGCCTCGTTGCCGGTCAGGGCGCAGAACTCGACGTGGTCGGCGTAGGCGCCCCGCATGCTCTCCATGGACCGCACCAGCCGGAAGCCGCGCAGATGGTGGGCGCGTGCCTCCTCGAGGCGGCTCAGCCGCAGCAACGGAAGCAGGGACGACGCGAGCACCGTGTGCGGCTCGTGCGCGCAAGTGTACTCGCCCTCCAGGACCGGTGCCCACACCGCGAGCGCCTCCGCGTCCCGGCCCCGCTCCGCCTGCCACCAGCCCTGACCGTGCAGCTCGCACGCGTGACAGTCCGCCATGGTGTCCCGGTCCGCCGCCAGCCACGCGGCGAACGCCCGCTCCGCCCGCTCCACGTCGCCCACGTGCGCGGCCACGCTGAACTCGGCGCTGCGCACCGCCCGCGCGGAGTGCCCGGCGAGCCGGTAGCGGTGCTCCATCTCGCCGAGCCACTTCTCCACCGACGCCAGCGGCACGTGCGGCTGGTCGAGCATGCCGGCCGACATCCACTTGAAGACCCAGTGCAGCGAGTGCGTCTCGTACTCGTCGAAGTCCCCGGGCCGCTCGTCCCACATGCGCAGCAGCCGCGCGAACGGGACGAACATCTTCGCCTTCTCGGAGCTGTAGTTGTAGACCTTCAGCTGGTGCCCGAGCGCCTCGATCACCGCGAGCGGGATGTCGAGCCTCTCGGCCTCCACCAGCAGCTGCTCCGCGCGCGCGTTGCGGGCAGGCCCCTCCGGCTGCTCGCCGTTCTCCGCCATCGCCCGGCGGAGCGAGTCGAAGTCCGTGATCTCACTCATCAGTGACCGCCCTGTTCCTCTGTCGGCTCACCGTGTGCCGACTCCCCGTGCGTGGCCCATTCCAGGAGACCTATGAACGCCCGGTTCAGCAGCGCCGAGTCCGCGGGCCGCAGCGGGCGCTGCGCCATCAGCAGCGCCTGCCCGTACAGCGACTCCGTGGCGGTGCCGATCAGCTCGGGATCGTTCAACGAACTGATCCGCCGGACCAGCGGGTTGAGATGGTTGAGCACCAGACGCGCGCGCGGGGCGCTCCCGCGCAGCGAGCCCAGGATGCCCGCCCACAGGTCGTCGGCCTGCGACTCGGCCTGCGCGCGGGCCTGCTCGTGCCGGGCCCCCCGGTCGTCGAGGTGCAGCGCGGGCACCGACAGCGGGTGGAAGGCCCGTAGGGCGACGTCACAGCCCAGCGGGTCGAGCTTCGCCCGCGCGGCCGCCAGAAAGCCCGCGAGCGCCAGCTCGTCGGCCGCGGCGACGGTGTCCAGGTGGGCGGTCACGGTGTCCGCGTCCAGCTCGGCGACCACCGTCCCCGGCCGCACCGACGGCAGCGCCTCCACCAGCTCGCTGTCGTACGTGTAACCGCCGTTGACGACCCCGACGCCCTGCGCGGACGCGATCGGCGCGACCTGCCGGTACTCCTCCACGGTGCGGGTGAAGTGCACCACCGGGTGCCGCTGCGCGAACTCCTCCAGCGACAGCCGCCCGTCGGTCGTCTCGAAGGGCAGCCACGGCAGCATCGTGCGCAGCATCTCCGCGTCGTGCCGCGCCAGGGACTTCACGCCCAGGTGGTGCACGTCGAGGAAGGCCGCCAGCCGTTGGGGATCACCGGCGGCCAGACCCGTCAGCCACGACCGGATCCGTTCCCCCAGCGCCTCCCGGACCGCAGCCAGCGTCTCGTCCTCGTACAGCGCCTCCCGCGAGGCCGTCGGCCGCAGGCTGTCGGTGTCCAGGACGCAGCGCACGAAGAACGCCCAGTCGGGCAGCAGCTGTTCGCCCCGCTCGGTCAGCAGCATCCCCTTGAGGTGCACCCGGTGACCGGCACGCTGCGCCGGGCTGACCGCCGCCGGCAGTACGTACGCCACCCCGCGGATCCCCGCCACGGGCAGGTCCAGCTCCACCGAGTCCAACGGCGTGAACCCGAACAGCTCGCGACAGTGCCGGGCCAGCGCCACCCGCCGGTTGGCGGGGGAGGGGTAGGACCGGCTCCAGGGCGCCGGCAGGTCGGTGACCGCCTCGTCGCCGACCCGGACGTCGTACGGCAGCAGCGACCCGAAGTCCCGGGCCAGCGCCAGCACCCGCTGCTCCGTGAGCCACTCGGCGGCGCCGGCCCGCGCCACCAGATGCACGGTCGTACCCGGCTCGGGACGCTCCTCGTGGGGCAGTGTCCGCACGGTGTAGGAGCCGTCGTCGCGCGCCGTCCACTCCACGGGCGGCGCGTCCGGGGTGCGGGCGCTGCGGCTGACCACGCGGATTTGTTCGGCCACCACGAAACAGGCCAGCAGCCCGATGCCGAACTGCCCGAGGAAGTCCGAACGGACGTCCTGGAGCCCTTCGGCACGCTTGGAGCTGCGTCCGATCGTCGCCAGCAGGTGGTGCACGTCGGCCTCGGTGAGCCCGACGCCCGAGTCCTCCACTCGCAGCCTGCCGTCCTCCGCGAACAGCCGCACGCGCGCCGGGGCGTCCGGCTCCTCCGCCCGTCGGGCGGTGATCGCGTCCACGGCGTTCTGCAGCAGCTCGCGCAGGTAGACCTTGGGACTGGAATAGAGGTGATGGGAGAGCAGGTCCACCAGACCACGCAGGTCGACCTGGAACGTGTGAGGCGGCTGGGATGACGGTGAGGTCTGGGAGTCCATCGCTGCTGCGCCGCGGGCTGAGGGAGGAGCACGGCGCGGGGTCGGGCGGTCCCGGTGGGGCGGTGACCGCGGATGATGGCCGGAGCGCGTCATCCTAGAGCCCGAACGAGCCGCCTGACCAGGGGTTTCGGGACACATATACGGCAATGTCAGTGGTGTGGTGTGCAATGGATCTCGTGCCCGCACGGAAAGAACCACTGGAACAGCCGCTGAAGTCGGTGCTCGGCCCCGCCACCGCGAAGGTGATGGCCGAGCACCTCGGTCTGCACACCGTCGGCGACCTCCTGCACCACTACCCCCGCAGATACGAGGAGCGCGGCCAGCTCACCCACCTCGCCGACCTCCCCATGGACGAGCACGTCACCGTGGTCGCCCAGGTCGCCGACGCCCGTCTGCACAGCTTCGCCTCGGCCAGGGCCCCCCGTGGCAAGGGCCAGCGCCTGGAGGTGACCATCACCGACGGCAGCGGCCGGCTCCAGCTGGTCTTCTTCGGCAGCGGCGTCCACAAGCCCCACAAGGATCTGCTGCCGGGCACGCGCGCGATGTTCTCGGGCAAGGTGTCGGTCTTCAACCACCGCCTCCAGCTGGCCCACCCGGCCTACGAACTGCTCCGTGCCGACACCGACGAATCGGTCGAGACCTGGGCCGGCGCCCTCATCCCGCTCTACCCCGCCACCGCGAAACTGGAGTCCTGGAAGATCGGCAAGGCGATCCAGACCGTCCTGCCCGCCGCGCAGGAGGCGCTCGACCCGCTCCCGGACGCGCTGCGGGACGGCCGCGGCCTGGTCTCGCTCCCCGAGGCGCTCCTGAAGATCCACCGCCCCCACACCAAGGCGGACATCGCCGACGCCCGCTCCCGGCTGAAGTGGGACGAGGCGTTCGTGCTCCAGGTCGCCCTCGCCCGCCGCCGCCACGCCGACGCCCAACTCCCGGCCGTGCCCCGCGAGCCCGCCGCCGACGGCCTGCTG